>NZ_FNUX01000016.1 GCF_900108305.1 Nitrosomonas ureae | reverse complement strand
TGTTCTCCTTATTTTGATAATCGATCTGGGCAGATCTTTATCAACAGATTACACCGCTCTCTTCTCCTTACATACACCAGAAATGATCATAGCTCTTGCGACGGCTTGATTATTTATTGAAGCGGCCAACGGATGAAGGCCCTGTTTTCACTATTTTCATCGATGGGTTGAATCAAGAACCATCTGTTCAGTGGCTACCGCTTCTTAAGATTCTGCAAAGTGAATTATTTTCAACAAAAGTACGGGTGATCATCAGTACACGTAGACATCACTTTGAAAACAAACTCTCAAGTCTTCGCGGCCTGATTTCTGCAGCGAAACCTATTGAAGTCGATAATTACGATACAACGCCAGGAGGTGAACTCGACCAGATGCTAGAGTTCGAGGATTTAACTCGGACTGATTTACACTCAGACCTAATTGAGCTAGCCCGCACACCTCGCTTATTCGCACTCGTAGTTCGATTTCGCGATAGATTGATCGAAGCGGGCCAAGTTACTGTTCACAGACTACTTTGGGAATATGGTCGTGACACCTTGGGAGTCCGTGCCGGAAAGTCATTTAGCGAAAATGAATGGCAAACCTGGTTAAAAGCAATTGCACAGAAATACCGCGACGGCATCAAAGAGCACACAATTAAATCTCTTGGCGAATCAGTAAGTCGTCCCGATCTTAACGAATCAGAAAATTATGCACGCCTGAGTGACATCATCGATGGTCGATTTGCGAAGCCTAACTTATCAGGCAATTTACACTTTACTCCGACAGTAATTGAACATGCTCTTGGTGTTGCGCTATTAACCCACCTTGACACTGTGGCGGAAGCTGATTTTACGTTACTTCATACCGCGCTCACGCAATGGCTCGAACCCATTACGGGACTTGACGAACGTGCGGAAATCTTGCGGGCATCTGTTTCTATTTTGGTAGAACAGAATTCGAAACCTCATATTCAAGCAGAAGTGCTTGTCACAGCATGGTTGCAAACTCAGAATGTAACCGATAGCCACCGCAGAGAATTAACCGCACTTGCCCCGAATCTAATTGATGCGCTACTTGTCGCAATAGAACAATCAGACAGCGATACTCATACCTCTGCGCGACTTTGGGCCGTTAATGCGCTGCGAGCGATTCCACGTGATAACAATGCAGCTGCGACCGTGATATTCACACGAATAAAACAATGGTTCAGTATCGTTTCCAGAGATATCTATCCACATCAAGGCGCAGATTATGAAAAAAATCGATCTGAAGGCTTTATACGCCGGATTGGCATCGACTCATCAGGAAAAACCACGATTGCCGGGATCGCATTGGAGCTCGCTGATCAATACGATGGCACATTACAGATAACAGCACCTTCGATCATGGAAGGATTTCCGCTCGCTCGTGCATTGCCAATTTTTGAAGCAGCAGCAATCACACTAGCAATTCGAAATCGTTGTGAAGGCTGGGATGCTCTAAAATGGCTCTGTTTATTGAACGAAATCGATCCAGATGAAACATCCTTGGCTTTACGCGAACTCGCAGAAAAAATCCGACAGCGGCAGCCAGAGCTGGGTATAAATCCAGGCATCCCTGATCGTATCGCCGCACTTTTACTTCTGCTAACTGGCCAGGAATCAGATGAAACGGATGCCGCAATGATCGATCCTCGTATTGATCGCTGGTATACCTATGAAAAAGATTACTTACCAAACCCAGGTCATAGCTTTTTCGCACTTGAAAGACGGCATGCCAATCTTGCGCTAAACGATGATGAATCTTCTTTATCTTGGCGTGTACAAAGGACCAATGAATTTTGGTTTGACCCAGCTTTCCAACCGCCAATCTCTTTTATCACCGAGATTTGCAAGCATATTGCTTGCATTGAAGTCGACAAACTCAATAGACACAGCTCATATACCACTGAGGATCACAATTTTGAGCAATTAGAGCATTCTTTTGCTCGATGCGTACCTGATCAACTGGCTGATATAATACGCCATAAAATTCAAAGCATCGCTTCATGTCCTGCAGAATCTCTCTATTGGTGCGCAATCCATGTAACTGATCATCTATTATTGGCAGGTAAAAAAGAAGCCGAAGCAGCAAAAACTTTACGATTGAGTAACTCTGACTCTGATAGGAAACAGGAATATTTTGTTGCTAACCAGCTTCTAATGGTAGAAATACTGAAACTTGATGCACAAGCTCAATTTGATGCATTAATCAGTGCAAACTTAGAATACAGTCAGGTCTTACAGCCGCCCAGCCCGGAAGATGTCGATACGCTGATTGTCCGCTATGCTAATGGGTCATCTAAACAAAAAAACGACCTTCTTCTTCTTTTATCCATCCATCCAATCGAGTTCAGTGATGGTGCTTGGTCATGGCTAATTGATTTTGCGCACCAAACCGATCATGAATTTTGTGATGTTGCTTTTAAAACCCTTACCCTTTCCAATGCAGCTCGCTTTGGGTAAATGCTGATGGCAGAAAATTGGCAGTGGAGCGCAAACAAACATTTCTGGATTAATCACTACGGCACCGGTGCTCTTATTGAAGCGACGCGAGCGCTTCCTTTTGATCAAATAGCGCCACGATTGGCGCCATGGCGATTATTGGAAGCCGTACGCTTACGTGGTGCTGATGCCAAAGAAACACGGCTTGCGGCTGAAATCATAGGGCATATACTTTTAGCGGAGAAACTCGGTGAACCTGATCCTGGATCAACTTTATCGTTCGACCGGAATGCCGCGAAGATTTCTCCCTTTTCATTTTCTGTTACACCACATCAAAGCCAAACTGATACCAGTGATCCATCTGTTGCATTCGGAGTAACCATGGATGATGATGCATGGATAAAAGCACACCGACTCGCCGCCGAAACAGCCGTCTCACGTATCAATGAAGCAAGAACATCTGGTGCAGATTTATATCTCACAATTCCAGATGCAACTGACTTCATCCCAGTTTTGCAACATGCATCGAATATGGTTGAGCGTTGGCTTGAAGGCTATCAGGAACTTACGCTGGATTTCAAGCGCCGCGTTCACTTGGCTGAAGGCACATATCTTGCATTGTGTGAAGCACTTCTTTCTTACGATCCCGTGCGAGGTGTGGATTTATGGCGATCTCTCCGCGCAACGATATCCACACGTTATCTTGGCAAAGCGGATATCGAAGATTCTTTGCACATGATCTTCCGTGTATCCGACTCTCCCGAGGTCATCGCATTGCGTACAGAGTTGTTTGATCTTGATTACAGCAATACCGATCAAGATTTACTAAATATAGCGATTGCCGCTTCGTATAATGGCAGAGCCGTCTGGTTAAATGAGATGATTGAATCAGATCGAAAATCTTCGCTTGCTTGGAGACGAAAACGCGGTGTCGTTCTCTCAGGATTCACAGCAAACAACATTCTTCCTATTCCAGATGCTTGGTCGGAAGGTGAGATTAAGACCAGCCATCAATCTCTAGAAATGAAATCTGCTCGTTTCCGTTGGATTGAAGCTTGCGCGCATCATTGGTGGGAAGCCTATTTAAAGGCAAACAAGCCTGAAGAGGCCTATGCTGCTTGGATACTTTTCCTCAAATCGGCAGATCCTCGTGCTTGGATATGGATAGAACAGGATATCGAAGCGGCAAATGATTCAAGCGCTTTCTTTGAGCTCAAATTAAGTCATTTTCATCTTAATCGTGCAAGACTTAAGCGTGTAATGGAAAAACGGATCGAGAAACTAGATAAAAAATTGTTTGATCGCGATATTGGTATTGGAATAGAGCCATGGAAATAAAGATATTGCTTCAGATAACACGTCATTATCAATAAAATTAGCTGCTTTCAAGTTACAGATTGCTGATAATGTACCTCTCAACGATATGCCAGCTTAGGATCCACTACGCACCATGCGAACACCTGCGTGCTTCACAGTCGCGACTTAATGTTACGCTCATTGAAATCAATCCACTAATTTTCTTGACATACTTGCCACGGGTCAGGTAAGTTTCGCCCTCACATTTCAGGTGCCTTCAAGCGTCTTCCTTGAAAGTTAAACGGGAAGCTGGTGCGTTTCAAATTAATTAATAATTAAACAATGCCAGCACTGCCCCCGCAACGGTAAATGAGTAAATTATCTGCATCATGCCACTGTGAACGATTTCACGGGAAGGCGCAGATCTGGAATTTATTCCGCTCATGAGTCCGGAGACCGGCCTGAAGTAAACATACTGCGGTATTGCGGAGGGCAATCAATGGCATTTCGAATAGCCTTTTTACGGGCTAGTCCGTTTGTCCTGTTCCCGATCTTCCTTCTGCACTCCGTAATTTCTAAATTTAAAAACACGCGGGTGTGCGCGAAGGAATCAGATCATGCAAAGAAGCCGCTTTCCGGCGCTGGCCTTGTTATCTCTGGGTATCACCACATCTCTATTCGCAGCGAATGCGGATCATCAGGAAAAACCTGTCATTGTCACTGCAACCCGCACGGCACAGACCGTTGATTCTGCGCTGGCTTCGGTAACGGTTATTACCCGCAAGGACATTGAGCGTCAACAGGCACGTTCGATTCAGGATTTATTTCGCGGTGTTCCAGGTGTTAACGTAGTCAATCAGGGCGGAGCCGGTAAAGCCACGTTTGTTCAAATGCGTGGTACCGAGTCGGATCATGTTCTGGTGATGATCGACAACATCAAAGTTGGTTCGGCCACATCCGGCACGACGGCATTTGAAAACATTCCTATTGATCAGATTGATCGTATTGAGATCGTGCGTGGCCCACGCTCCAGCTTATATGGCTCTGAAGCTATTGGTGGTGTCATTCATATTTTTACACGCAAAGGTGACGGCGCTGGACTTAAGCCAGCCTTTGGCTTTGGTGGCGGCAGCTTCGGTACCTTGGAAGGTTCCACGGGGTTGTCGTATGGCGGTAAGCAAGGTTGGTTTAATATGACTGCCAGCGGCATTGGTACCCAAGGATTTAATGCTTGTACCGGTTCTAGCAACGCCGGCTGCTTTATTAATGAGCTTGAACCCGATCGTGATGGTTACCGTAATGTCGCCGGATCCACGCGCGCCGGATATCGCTTTCAGAATGGATTGGAAATTGATGGTAGTTTTATGCAATCTGCCGGAAAAACCCAGTTTGATGGCAACTTTGCCAACAAAGCTGTTTTAATGCAACAAGTCCTGGGGGGCACAGCACGATATTCCCCACTGGATTTCTGGCGCATTAGTCTGATTGGCGGACGCAGCCGGGAAGATTCGGATAATTTTCTTGGCACTGCTTTCCAAAGCCGGTTTAATACCATACGTGATACGATTTCCGTATTGAATGATTTTACCGTGAACCCCAATAACCTATTGACCATTGGTATGGATTATCAGAAAGACCATGTTAGAAGCACCGAGGCTTTTACTGTTCATTCACGGAACAATTGGGGGGTTTTTGCGCAACATCAGGCAACGTTTGCCAAGCATGATATCCAACTATCTCTGCGTCATGACGATAACCAGCAATTTGGCAGCCGAGTAACAGGCGGTGCCGGCTGGAGTTATCCGATTACTGAAAATATCCGTTTACTTTTCAATTTCGGCAACGCCTTTAAAGCACCGACATTTAATGAGTTATATTTTCCCTTCTCAAGCAATCCCAATCTACGTCCAGAGGATTCTCACAGCTATGAATTTGGCACTCGTGGCAAAGCCGATTGGGGCAATTGGTCGTTGAATGTGTTTGAAACTCAGATTAAACATCTGATCGCATTTGACGCTGAAACCTTTCAACCCATAAATGTTGACAGAGCGCGTATCCGAGGATTTGAAGGCATACTCGGCACGCAGATTAAAGGCTGGCAAATCAATACTAACCTGACACTTTTGAATCCAGAAGATCGTTCATCCGGGTTAAATCGCGGTAATATACTGCCACGACGCGCTGAACAATCATTCCGGCTGGATACCGATCGTCAGTTCGGCCGGTATGCATTGGGTGCAATGCTGCTGGTCGAAGGTCAGCGCTACGATAATCTCGCCAATACCCTCAAATTGGATAGTTATGTAAAATTTGATCTTCGCGCTGAATATAACTTTAATAGACATTGGCGCCTGCAGGGTCGCATTGAAAATTTACTTAATGAGCGCTATGAAACAGCAGCATTCTATAATCAACCGGGGCGAAGCTTCTTTGCCATGGTACGTTACCAACCCTAACTGAGGAATCCAATATGTTGACCTTATCTATTCGCAGTCAAATACAAATAGGAATATTGCTCGTATTATTGATGATACTCACCCGCAGTCATCATTTTGTCTCGACACATAATATGGCAGACGCATCCTGGGCCATTTTCTTTTTTGCCGGTGTGTATCTGCGTTCCACTTGGCCGTTATTAGGCTTCTTTGCATTGAGCTGGTGGCTGGATTTTGCCGCGACTTACTGGGGCGGTGTAAGTGATTATTGCCTGACCCCGGCTTATATATTTCTGTTACCAGCTTACGTTTCTTTATGGTTCGCTGGCCGCTGGTACGAAGAACGCCATCAATTCACATGGAGTACTCTACTGCCACTCTCTATCAGTGCCATGGCCGGCTTAACCTTATGCCAATTATTTTCGAGTGGTGGTTTCTATTTCTTTTCCGGTCGCATCGCTGAAGCAAATTTCAATGAATTTGGTGAGCAACTCATCAAATACTTCCCCCTCTATGCTGAGACATTTGTGTTTTATCTGGGTATAACCATTGTAATTCACATGTTCCTAATATTCATTTCTCAGCAATTCAATTCAAACAATGCCGCAGGATAGCAGTATGATTGAATCCGGTCGTGCGGAGCGCTACCGTGCACGCATGCAGCGTAAAAAGGAAGTCATTGATGAAGCAATAGCACGCGCGGATCGTGAACAAGGTTTACTTCTGATTCTTACAGGTAACGGTAAAGGTAAATCGAGTTCGGCTTTTGGCATGCTTGCGCGAGCACTCGGACATGATATGCGTGTAGGGGTGGCGCAATTTATTAAAGGTCGCTCAGACACAGGCGAGGAAGCATTCTTCCGGAAACAGAACAATGTCGTCTGGCATGTATTGGGAGAAGGCTTCACCTGGGATACGCAAAATCTTCAGAGAGATACCGAGACAGCGCAACGTGGCTGGATTATCGTACAGAAAATGCTGCGTGATCCGTCGATAAATTTGATTGTGCTGGATGAATTGACTTATCCACTAAAATTTGGCTGGTTGAATTTAACTGCTGTGCTAAACGATTTAAAAAATCGCCCGACTATGCAGCATGTTGTTGTTACCGGACGCGGTGCGCCTGCTGCCCTATGCGAAATAGCCGATACAGTTACTGAAATGACCGACGTTAAGCATGCTTTTCGTAACGGTATCCAGGCACAAAAGGGCATTGATCTATAGTAAGTACTACGAACACACAAGGACTAAAGATAGAGAACTATAAAAACATGCGGGGAAGACATGTTATCCCGCACCACTTGCTTTCAGTATACAAAGCTAAGTATAGATTCTAATGTGATGTCAATTACTGCTGAATGTATTAATAAAATTTAGAACCTCTTGCACGTGCCCAGGTACTTTAACTCCGCGCCATTCTTTCCTCAGAATACCTTGTGTATCAATTACAAAAGTACTACGCTCAATACCGCGAACTTGTTTTCCATACATATTCTTCATTTTCATTACACTAAACAAATTACACACTTTCTCATCTTCATCACTCAGCAATTCAAACGGAAACTGCATTTTCGCTTTAAAATTTTCATGTGATTTGATGCTATCGCGAGACACGCCAGCAATAATACAATTCATCTCGGTAAACAAATGCCAATTATCACGAAAATCTTGACCCTCTGTTGTGCATCCGGGCGTATCATCTTTGGGATAAAAATAGATAATCACATTTCTGTCAATGCAATCAGACAATAAGAATTCCTTGTTACCGGTTGAAGGTAGCTTGAAATTTTCTACCGCATGATTAATTTCCAGCATTTTCTATGGTATTTGCTTATCGATCACTATTGCAATATTTTCGCTGCCAAGCTTAACTGGTTTGCTAAATCCTTGCAAATCGCCACTCGAAGGAACTGCCTGCCCAGATTTAGAAATTCTTGCTTCAATAACAATTTCTGGGAAGCTGGACATTTTCATTGTAGGCATCATCGCCATATCGTCTGTCAGTGTAAAAGTTGCCGGAAGATCGCTGGCTTTCAAGCGCAGAATTGCTAACGGCATCTTAGGCCCGGTGCTCGCACGGGCATAAATAAACAAAGTATCACTAGGTGTTACTTTCGAAGCCAATTCAGGTTGAATGTTCACCTGTCCTGATACTGAAAGTGCGATTGTTTCTGTGGTATCAGTTGCTGAAGTATTATTAACAGGCTGAATATCAGTTTCCACTGTTGATTCATCCGCCACAACATGCTGATCCGAAACATTCCCTTTATCGCTTGACGCCAATAACTTGGCTTCGGCAATACTATCCTTGACAGATTTCGCCAACGGAGAATCGGAAGGTATCGTCGTCAGTAATTTCTCCCAATGTACCGAGGCTTCATTATATTTTTCTTGCTCAAATTCTGCATGGCCCGCAAGCGCTAGTGCCGGTGGATATTCCGGATCAATCCTAAGTGCTTCATAAAGCAGTTCGGTTGGTTTTCCAGCCAGGGTTCCTTGATTTTTCAGTCCCAATACACGTGCATAATCGCTCAAAATTTGAGGGTTATTAGGTATCAATTCCACCAGTTTTGCGTAGGTATTACTCGCTTCCGTATAGCGCTCCATTGCTGTGTAGGTGCGACCTAGCATTATCCAGCCCTCAATATCTTCTGGATTATTACTCAATCTAGCAATCAAGGCTTCCAATGCAGCTGAGAAATCATGCCCTGCGAGATCATCGCCACTGCTACCTCGATTCATTTGTGTTGCACTGGCAAGTTGTTCTTGCGGTAATAATCCGCGCGTATCACCAATGTTCAAATACAAAAAAACTGCACCTAGCGGGAACATCAGTGCAATCATTACTGAAAGTACAATATTGTGATTTTTTTTATTTTTTTGAAGAACGACTTCGTCATGTTCAGTAACGTCCTGCAACATACGTTGCTGGAGTTCCTGCTTGCTCTTACTATATTGTTCTTGACTTAGGATGTCATTTTCCAAGTCTTTATCGAGCTCAGCAAGCTGATCACGATACACTGTGATGTTAATCGCATCATGTTCCAGGTTTTTAAGCTGGATGTCCTTATTTCGTAATAAGGTTGGAATAATAAATAATAGTGCTGTAACAATAAAAATTCCGGAAATAACCCAAAAAGCCGTCATACGTTCTTACCTTTTTTATCCTCATTCAGTAGTGCTTCCGCTTCATTAATCTGCTCTGGTGAAAGCGCTACATCCTCTATTTGTAACCGTCGACGCCTTAAATAAACAACCAACGAACCTAATCCGATCATAAACAAAATAACCGGGCCAAACCATAAAAGGATTGTCGTGGGTTTCATAGGGGGATTATAAAGAACAAAATCCCCGTATCGATCAACCAGAAACTGCACAATCTCTTTATCCGTTTTGTTGGCTTTTATCTGCTCGCGAATTTCACGGCGAATATCATTGGAAAACTCCGCTCTGGAATCTGCAATGGATTCATTCTGACAAACCAGACAACGCAAATCCACCGTCAATGCCAGCATTCTTTTTTCAATCTCTGGATCCTCAGCGACGGGTATAGCTTCTTTTGCCCATGTGTTAAATGGAGAAACTAAGAATAGTACCAAAGTAAAGATGATAGCTCTTACTACATTACAGAACTGACATATCATGAAAATAGACCCTTCTTACATTTAACTTAAAAATTTTTATGCTTGATTCTGTAATTCTTTAATTAAAGGAAGAATTGTCTTTTCAAGTGAATCTACTGTTACCGGCCCAATTTGCTTGTGTCTGATGATTCCTTTTTTATCGATTACATAAGTTTCCGGAACACCATAAACGCCATAATCAATCCCAACCTTTCCATCGACATCTACAATACTTATGGCATAAGGATCGCCATAGCGTTTTAACCATTGCAATGCTGTATTGCGTTCATCTTTGTAATTGAGACCATAAATTGGAATAATCCCCGAATTTGCCAATTGCACCAACAAAGGATGCTCATCTCGACATGCAACACACCAAGACGCCCACACGTTGAGCATCCAGACTTTGCCGAGATTATCATCTGAAGACATTATTTTTTCTGGTTCATGCAATTGATTGAGCTGAAACTTTGGTGCCGGTTTATCAATCAGTGGTGAAGGCACTTGCCGGGGATTTAATGTCAATCCAACCAGCAAAAAGACTGCCAACACCATGAAAATAGCTAGAGGCATCAAATACCGCATCATAACTTTGTGATCTCCGTAGCCAATTCAGCTTTAGCTGTTGCAGATGCAACCGTTGCGGGCGTACCTTCTGTTTGCTTCTCCGATTCAATATCGCTCGTAGTAGCAGATTTCTTTTTAGTAATCTTCAGACGATAACGCCGATCGGTAATTGAGGTGATACCTCCCATTGCCATCAATATACACCCAAACCATATCCAATCCACGAACGGTTTATGGTAAGCACGAACCACCCAGGCACCATTCGATAACGGTTCTCCTAAAGCAACATAAAGATCACGAAAAAAACCCGTATCGATCGCCGCTTCAGTCATTGCCATACCTGAGGCATTATAAGTACGCTTTTCCGGATATAAAGTACGAATAAATCGATCATCTTTGAAAACAGAGATATCGCCTTTCACTGCTTTATAGTTTGGGCCAACGACATCACTGGTGCCATTAAACTGAAAAACATAGCCACCAACCGTTACTTTACTGCCAATTTCCATACGTACATCTTTTTCAGTTTCATAACTGTTTACTAACGTTACACCGATAATAAATACCGCCACTCCGATATGCGCGCAATGCATTCCGTAATAGCTTCTTGACTGCTTAGATAGTTTAGTAAGCAAACTACCTTTTCCGGAGTTATTCAGTCGATGCTTTAAATTAACAAATGCACACACAATAATCCAGAATGCAAGCAGCAAACCGAAACTCACCATCGGTTTCCATTCGCCCATAAAAAATGGTGTTATCAGGGCAGAAACCACACTTACTCCAAACGCCCAGCGTAAACGAACTGCTAGTGCTGGCAAACTCATTTGTTTCCAACGTGAAATAGGTCCAACACCGATCAAGAAAATTGCCGGTGTCATGATAGGCACAAAAACTGCTTCAAAGAATGGAGGGCCTACCGATAATTTACCCAAACCAAGAGCATCGATGATCAATGGATAAAGTGTTCCCAGTAATACACTTGCTGCAGCGACCAGCAACAATATATTATTAGCTAACAACATCGATTCGCGCGAGAGCAAATCAAATTTTCCTCCTAAACCAACCTTTGGCGCACGCCATGCAAACAATAATAATGCACAACTAATCACGATCACAAGAAAAGCAAGAATAAATACACCCCGGGCAGGATCGGTCGCAAATGCATGAACAGAAGTTAAAACGCCTGAACGCACTAAAAATGTTCCCAGCAAACTCAACGCAAATGTGCTAATTGCCAATAAAACTGTCCAGCTTTTGAAACTACCACGTTTCTCAGTAACCGCCAGCGAATGAACTAAAGCCGTACCAACGAGCCACGGCAGGAACGATGCGTTCTCTACCGGATCCCAGAACCACCAGCCACCCCAGCCTAATTCATAATATGCCCACCAACTACCGAGCATAATTCCAATTGTCAGAAATACCCAGGCAATAATCGTCCACGGACGTGACCAGCGCGCCCACGTCGCATCCAGCTTCCCGCTCAATAACGCGGCGATAGCAAAAGCAAAAGCAACAGAAAACCCTACATATCCCATATAGAGCATAGGCGGATGCACTACCATACCAAAATCTTGCAACAGAGGATTCAAATCACTCCCTTCCATTGCAGCAGGTAATAAACGATCAAATGGATTTGAAGTAAACAACATAAATACCAAAAAACCGATACTAACAAGGCCTAAAACCCCAATTACTCTTGCAACAACATCATCTGGCAACTGCTTACTAAAGACACTGACCGCAACGGACCAACTGGCAAGCATCAAAACCCATAACAATAAAGAACCCTCATGAGATCCCCACGTTGCTGCCAATCGAAAATGGAAGGGTAATTCTGTATTCGAATTGTTAGCCACATTTAGAACAGAAAAGTCGCTACTGACAAAGGAATATGCCAAACAAAAGAATGCAATCAGTACAAATACAAATTGCCCCTGAACTATAGGTCTCGCCAATGCTATCCAAGAAGGAATACCACGCGCTGCGCCAATAATAGGCAATGTTCCTTGTAAAGTAGCCAATAGGAGAGCAAGTATTAAAGAAAAATTACCAATTTCTGGAATCATGATTTTATTTAAGAATTAAAATTATTCAGGATTAAAAAACTGAACTTCCCTGAGAAGTATTAGCTTTTCAGGGAAAATCTTATTGCACCAGAGATGCTTTCTGTGCTTTAGCAGCTTTCTCTAGAGCTTCGGCAGCTTCAGGAGGCATATAGTTTTCATCGTGCTTGGCAAGAACTTCATCAGCCAAAAAAACACCTTCAGCAGATATTTTTCCTTGTGCAACAACGCCCTTACCTTCCCGAAACAAGTCAGGCAGAATGCCCGTATACACAACAGGTATTGTTTCCGCTGTATCTGTCACCGAAAAATGTACCGTAGTCGACCCATCATCACGCTTAACGCTGCCATCTGCAACTAATCCGCCAATGCGAAAACTTTTACCGATTGGCGCTTCGTTCGCGATAACTTGAGACGGACTAAAGAAAAACACCAGATTACTTTGAAAAGCGTTTAATACCAAAATAGCGGCGACTCCCAATGCAGTAACTCCAGAGGCTATCATTACAAGCTTCTTATGACGTGGTTTCATTTTTTGTCTCATTATTATCTAAGTCTTCGATGTGACTATATTGCTTTTCTAAAGTTCGTCGACGATTTGAAATTAACAGAATTTCACCAGCTATACACATAAAAGTTACAATGTATGATCCCCAGACATAGAGTCCGTATCCTCCCATTGAGAAAAACTCTGACCAACTTGACCAAATCACAATATAGCTCCTTTCTTTTGTAGCTCTGCCACCCAGGCCGTATGACTTTCTCGCTCAAGAATAATAACGCGTGTACGCTTTAATATTACTGCAATGGAGTACATCCAGCTAGCGAGTACCATAATCAGCATACCGGTCAACATGGTCGTCGCCATCGCAGGTGCTTGATTAATGCTTACCGATGCACCTTGATGCAGAGTATTCCACCACTGTACTGAAAAATAAATAATCGGTATATTGATAACGCCAACCAACGCAATGATTGCACCAGCTTTATCAGCGCGTCGTGGATCATCAATCGCTGCCTGTAAAGACATAAAACCAATATAGAGAAAAAACAAGATTAATTCAGAAGTTAATCGCGCATCCCATACCCACCATGTTCCCCACATGGGTTTCCCCCATAACGCACCCGTCCATAACGCGATAAAAGTGAACATGGCACCGGTTGGTGCAATTGCAGTTGCAAGCATAGAGGACAATCGTGTATTAAAAGCCAATCCGATACCCGCCCAGAATGCCATCACGACATATAGAAACATTGACATCCAGGCTGCGGGTACGTGTATGAAAATAATCCGATAAGCCTCACCTTGTTGAAAATCGGTGGGCGCAACAAAAAAACCGACATAAAGCCCTGCCACCAGCAATACCACAGAAACAAAAACAAATACCGGAATCATTTTTCCCGCCAATGAGTAAAAGCTGGCAGGAGAAGAGTACTTAAACCAATTAATTGCCATATTTAATATCAATAAAATTCTTCATGTTAATTTTTATCTCTCGACTATCCTAACTTGCATAGCGTGCAATTTTATACCAAAAAATCAGAAATTATATAAAAGGCATAATAAATTGCCCTTAATTGATCTCGTGAGATTGAAACAAATTTAAAAACAACGCTTCGATTATTCTAAAGAAACTCGCAAGGATGCAGCCGCAGCCCAAGGCGCTAATACAATCGAAGCCAGTAAAAATGCACCAATCAATGATAAATGCGCGTCAAAATCCATCCCTGCCATATTGGCTTCAACCGCACCAGCTCCAAAAATCAGTACAGGAATATAAAGAGGCAGTACTAATAACGAAACCAATACCCCACCTCCTCGCAAGCCCAGAGTCAATGCTGCGCCAATTGCTCCGATCAAACTTAAAACCGGCGTCCCCAATAATAAAGCAGCCGTTAAAACAAATAGCGCATCAGCTGGCAAATCGTACTGAATCCCCAATACCGGCGCCATTAAAACAAGCGGCACCCCGGTCACCAGCCAATGCGCAAAAGCCTTACCAAGCACTAACAGTGATAGCGATTGAGGCGATAACAACATCTGCTCCAACGTGCCATCAACATAATCATTTGCAAACATTCTTCCTAAAGATAACATCGAAGCCAACAAAGCTGCGACCCAAACAACACCGGGTGCCATCGTTCGTAGCATATTCATTTCAGGCCCAACACTTAGAGGAAACAAGCTCACCACGATGATAAAAAAAAATAACGTAGTCAATACATCGGATTGGCGCCTCATTGCCAATAATAAATCGCGTTTAATTATCCACATAAACATATTAAGCCAGATACAATTGCATAATTGATGCTGCGGCCACCTCAATTTCCTGATGCGTTGTCATCACAATCACACCACCTCGCTGCAAATGTTGCTCCAGCAATCCTTGAATCAATTTAACGGCCATGACGTCCAGTGCAACTAATGGCTCATCGAGTATCCATAAAGTAGTACTGCAGACCAGCAATCTCGCCAAAGCAACACGACGGCGCTGTCCTTGCGATAGAACCTTGACGGGCAATGCTTCTCTGCCTTTCAGTCCCATATGTTTCAGCGCTTCACCCGCCTGGTTAGCGCTAATTTCAAAACCGGCCAGCGCACTTGAGATCCGCAAATTCTCGATAACCGTCAAATCATCTTTGGTGCCACTCAAATGGCCAATATAAGTGACATCCGCAAAATAATCTCCATCTAGCGATCGGATCGCAGTACCGTTCCAGAAAATCTCACCTGCAGCGGGATTTGATAAGCCGCATAACATGCGTAATAAGCTGGTCTTGCCACTGCCATTTGGGCCGCGCACTTGCAGCAAGCTACCAGTCTCGAGAGAAAAATTGATATCCTTGAAAAGCTCGCGATCACCACGAACACAAGCAAGATTAACACCCTGCAACATTATTTGAACCTTTCAGCCGCATAAACATGAAATTATAGCGTATCGAGGCTGAGTCCGCTTAATCAAAAGAATCGATATAACTTCAAATATGCCTGGCTTTGCAAAGTAGTAGCTTAATTATGCAGTATGTGAACAAATTTCCTGAAAATCCTGCTTAAAACTTTATTTAAAGGTAACTTGCAAAGTCTAATTGCATATCAGTAAACTTTCAATCACGCATAAAGAATCTGTGTCACTTACAAAAAATATTCTAATAAACGATAATAACTTACTGAATATTAATAATCCCTATAACCAAAAACTTATAACGTGAATTCACACAACTAATATTAGGAGTCAGCCATGATAGAAAAACACGATTTACACCACGAATTTCCTGAATATTACGATCGCATTCATGAATTAAAAACTCACGATAGTCACTTTGCTCGCCTGTTTGAGGAATACCATGACCTCAACCGCGAAATACTCAGGATTGAAGAAGGTATCGAAAACACCACTGACGAATATCTGGAAGAATTGAAAAAGAAGCGCTTGTTACATAAAGATAAGCTCTACAGTATGATTACCAATAATTAACAACCTTTTTGTAGTCAACATGCTATCGGAGCAAAAATGAAAGCAGTTTATTTTAACGCAGGCGGTGCAGCAGATATTCTGTGTTTTGGAGATATCGCACTATCCGATCATTGTAATGAAGGTCAAGTTCTAGTGCGCATCAAGGCAATCGGCATCAACCCGATTGACTGCAAAATTCGCACCAATCCGGAACGATTTCCTGTCACTTTCCCGGTGATTCCGGGATGTGACGGAGCCGGCATTATAGAAGCCGTAGGCGCGCAAGTCGATAATTTCAAGCCGGGCGATGAAGTTTATTTTTCGCAACCCGCTTTTAACAATCGCCAAGGCACTTATGCCGAATATGTAAAGGTCGACGCCAGCTTACTCGCTTTAAAACCCCGCTCATTATCCTTCGAACAGGCGGCCGCTGTCCCACTGGTTTTTATTACCGCATGGGAAGCATTGCATGATCGCGCGCGCATCGCTCAAGACCACATTGTATTGATCCACGCCGGTGCCGGTGGCGTTGGCCATGCCGCTATTCAACTGGCCAAACTGGCCGGATCCCGCGTCATCACTACAGTGAGCACAGAAGCTAAAGCAAATTTTGTAAAGCGCCTGGGCACGGATCTAATCATCAATTACCGCTCGCAGGATGTCGTCGCAGAGGTATTACGCTGGACAAACGATAACGGCGTCGATATTGTGTTTGATACTGTGGGGCCGGAAATATTGCAAAGCTGTTTTCGCTGCGTCAAACCCTACGGGGATGTCGTAACCATTCTGCAATCCGCGCCAGATACTGACTGGAGCGAGGCTCGCAAACGCAATGTCCGTTTCAGCCTTGAATTAATGCTGACGCCGGTTTTACTCGAACTGGAAAACGCCAAGCATCATCAAGGTGAAATACTGCAACAATGCGCGGCATTGTTCGATACTCATAAACTACAGGTGGAAATTGCGCGTACTTTTACGCTAAGAGATGCCGCTGCAGCGCAAAATTTTCTTGAACAGAACCATCCCACTGGAAAACTTGTACTGACAGTGGATTCATAGTGCAAATAAAGTTTTTCTCAAAATCAGGGTAAACGGTCAGGTTCTGAGATCGCGTTAAAGTGGAGCTATGGAATGCATAAAAATATCAGCAAGAATAATATCTTAATCGATTCAAAGCAGTATCTAATACTGAATTACGCGCCCAGAATAACATAATCCAAGGGAACTCATATCGTCAACAACCGCAAGGCCTTCTGATATTTCTCCATCGTCTGCCGTAAAATATCATCCGGCAGTTCCGGCGCAGGTGCTTTTTTATTCCAATCCTGTTTTTCCAGCCAGTCGCGCACGAATTGCTTGTCAAAACTGGGTGGATCCTGTCCTGCCCGGTATTGATCCGCAGGCCAGAAGCGGGACGAGTCGGGCGTCAATACTTCATCGATCAGATACAATTCACCGGCATCGTCCAGGCCGAATTCAAATTTGGTATCGGCGATGATGATGCCACGCTGCAGCGCATAATCTGCGGCTTCGCTGTAAAGTTGAATGGCCTTTGCGCTGACCTTCTCGGTGAGTGCTTTGCCCAATTGCTGCTCCACTTCCGTTAAGGCAATATTTTCATCATGCGCACCGGCTGGAGCCTTGGTGGAGGGCGTAAAAATTGCGCCACCAGGCAATTTTTCGGCGAGCTTCAGTCCGCGAGGAAGGGGGATACCACAAATCGCCCCGGTTTGCTGATAATCCTTCCAGCCGGAGCCAGCCACATAGCCGCGCACAATGGCTTCGATTGGCAATGGCTTTAAACGTTGAATAACAAATGCGTGGTCGCGTACTTGTTCACGTTCACTCTCAGCCACCACCGACTCCGGTGCGATACCAGTCAGGTGATTGGGTAAGATATGCGCGAGTTTCTGAAACCAGAAACGAGATAACGCGGTGAGGATTTTCCCCTTGCCGGGCACAGCGGTTGGCAGAATCACGTCGAAAGCGGATAAGCGGTCAGTTTGCACGATCAGCAGTTTATCGTTACCGACGACGTAAATATCCCTGACTTTGCCGCGATGTAAAAAAGGCAAGCTTTTGATCGTCGTTTCAAATAAAGCGGATGATTGCGTCATAATAAGTATAAGTAGCGAATTCAGTGATGCTCAAGTTGTTTTTTGATGTGCCTCGCTTCTCGTAATGCGTTGTCAATATCATTACTCAACACAGTGTAGTGCCCCATTTTACGACCCGGCCGTGCTGCAGTTTTGCCGTATAAGTGTAATTTAACCGATGAATGTTGCAGAACCCGTTGCCAGTCGGGTTTTCCATTGCGCCATAAATCGCCGAGCAAATTAACCATCACCGCAGCACTGTGTTGCGTGGTGGCTCCCAACGGAAGTCCGCACAAAGTTCGCACTTGTTGCTCAAATTGCGACGTGATGCAGGCATTGATGGAATAATGCCCGCTATTATGCGGACGCGGTGCGATTTCATTGATTAATAATGTATCATCCTGCAGCACAAAAAACTCGACACACAATACTCCCTGGTAGTTCAGCTTCTCAACCAACCGGCAAGCCAGGTCTTGTGCCTGCGTTGCAAGTTGCGGCGCGATCCTGGCCGGCACAATGCTGATATCGAGAATACCGTTGACATGCTGATTCTCGGACACCGGAAAGATCTGCACTTCCCCACCGCTGCTCCGCGCCACTACGACCGATAATTCTCTTTTGAGCGGCACGAATTTTTCCAGCACGCACACCGCATGATCGAGTTGATCATAAGCAATCGCCAATTCGTCAAAGCTGGCAACCGGCATCTGCCCTTTGCCATCGTAACCAAACTGACTGATTTTCAGAATACCGGGAAGTAATTGCGCAATATCCGGAGTAACCAAATCCTGTTGATGAGCGATGCTGGCAAACGGTGCGACGGAAAAACCATTGTCCGTCAAAAATTGCTTTTCCAGCACGCGATTCTGTGCAATGGCTACACTGTATGTATCCGGTCTGACGATACAGGATTCAGCGAGCTTTTGCAGCGATTCTACAGGGATATTTTCGAATTCGGTGGTAATCGCCGCGCATTGATTGCCGAGTTTCTCCAATGCAGCATGATCGGCATAATCCGCACAAACAAAATCATCCGCCACTTGTCCGGCAGGGCTGTCCATTGCCGGATCCAGCACGGTTACCCGATACCCCATCTGTTGTGCCACTTGGACGAACATGCGCCCGAGCTGTCCGCCCCCGAGGACACCGAGCATGGCTCCAGGCATGATGCGCATTATCCTGGCAACTCGGAAGTCAGTACAGATTCAGTCTGCTTCTGCCGGTATTGGTTTAGCTGATCACTCAATTCACTGTCATAAACCGCCAGTATTTCAACCGCAAATAACCCGGCATTGGCCGCACCCGCTTCACCGATGGCAAACGTAGCGACAGGAACTCCTTTGGGCATCTGCACAATCGAAAGCAATGAATCCAGTCCTTGTAAGTGCTTGGAATTGACCGGAACACCCAGAACCGGCAAGGTGGTTTTTGCCGCAATCATGCCGGGCAGATGCGCCGCGCCCCCTGCTCCTGCGATGATGCACCGGATGCCGCGCGCTTTGGCTTCTGCAGCAAATTGAAACATCAAATCCGGCGTGCGGTGCGCTGAAACCACTTTGGCTTCATGTGCGATATGGAATTCATCCAGGATGACTACCGCATGCCGCATCACGTCCCAATCGCTTTTACTGCCCATGACAATGCTCACTAATGGTTTAATCATATAACTTCAATCTAGTCTAAGGTTTCCTAATAGCACGTTACACAATGATGTTTTGAAACACGGCTGGCTATTTTATAAGCCTATACAATAATCGTGTAATCTATTTTGATCGCTTCAATAAAAATTATAACTGGTATTATACTAAGCATATTTACAGTTGCACTTTTACATTGATGTCACTATTCAATGTATTAAGCTTGGAACATTACTTTTTCTTAATGACGGCTTGACCCTGAATGAATTTTCAACGCAGAAAACATAGCGACGAACCGGAAATCAATCTGGTACCCATGATCGACGTGCTGCTGGTAATTTTGATCTTTCTGGTGGTAACGACAACCTATTCGAAATTCGCCGAACTTGAAATCAGCCTCCCGCAAGCCAGTGCTGAAGAAGTCGACAAAAATATCAATAAGCCAAATAGTATAGACATAACCGTCAACGCACTGGGAGATTACACCATCAATCTGATTCCCATCAAGTTTTCCAGTATTGAGAGCTTGCGTGATGCTTTGCAGTTCGCAGCCAAGGACCGTCCCGATCCATTTATCATCATCAGTGCGGACGCCAAGGCTACGCATCAATCGGTGATTACTGTAATGGAAGCCGCCCGCTTGGCAGGTTACAATAAAATCACTTTCACCACGGAAACGAATAATGCAAACTGATCATCATTCCGGATCGTGATTGAATTCGGTAACAATTATTACCATAAACCCTGATATCCCATTTAATAAGGAGAGCACTATGACGAATGTCAATCTTGACAACTTTTCCCAAGCGGCACAATCCGGGTCGCAGTATGTTCTGGCCCCATTACCTTATTCGGATACCGCGCTGCAACCCGTGATATCTTCAAATACACTGAGTTTTCACTATGGCAAACACCACAAAACCTATGTCGACAACTTGAATAATCTGTTGGCAAACAGCGATCTGGCAGGGCAATCCTTGGAGCAAATCATCAAAGCAACCGCCGGGCAAGCGGAAAAAGCCGCGATTTTTAATAATGCTGCACAAGTCTGGAACCATATGTTCTATTGGCATAGTTTGAAACCCAATGGCGGCGGGGAACCATCATCGACACTGAAACAAAAGATTGAGGCTTCATTCGGCAGTCTGGAAGCTTGCAAAAAAGAGTTTGCTCAAGCTGCATTGACTCAGTTTGGAAGTGGTTGGGCATGGCTGGTTCAGGATGGCGATAAAATCGCCTTAGTCAAAACCGGCAACGCCGAAACCCCGCTGACAAAAAATGTCCGGCCATTGTTAACGATCGACGTTTGGGAGCATGCTTACTATCTGGATTATCAGAATCGCCGTGCCGATTATGCGAACGCAATTCTGGAGAAACTGATCAATTGGGATTTTGCTGCAGCCAATCTCGGATAATTCCACTTTTTATGACTGATATCACCATCGCCCTGTCAAAAGGGCGAATCTTTGATGACACCGCACCTATACTTAATGCCGCAGGGATTAAGGCGCTGGATAATCCGGAAACATCGCGCAAACTAATTCTCTCCACCAATCGGGCAAATGTACGCTTGATCATAGTGCGCGCATCGGATGTGCCGACATATGTGCAATATGGCGCTGCCGATCTTGGCATCGCCGGTAAGGATGTACTGCTGGAGCATGGAGGCGCAGGGCTTTATCAGCCGCTGGATCTGAATATTGCGCGGTGCCGCATGATGGTAGCCGCACCTGAAGATTTCGATTACGACTCTGCGGTTCGGCAAGGCGCGCGGTTACGCATTGCCACCAAATATGTACAAACTGCGCGCGAACATTTTGCTGCCAAAGGTGTGCATGTCGATCTGATCAAATTGTATGGTTCGATGGAATTAGCCCCTTTAGTGGGCCTGGCGGATGCCATCGTCGATCTCGTCTCAAGCGGCAGTACCTTGAAAGCTAATCATCTGAAAGCGGTGGAAGAAATCATGGCCATTTCGTCAAGATTGATTATTAATCAGGCAGCCTTAAAACTGAAGAGAGATGCCATTCAACCGGTATTGGATGCATTTTCTGCAGCTGTCAAACCATAATTTTCCGGCATTCATTCTTCTTAACCATGATAGAAATAAAACGATTTAATTCAAAAGACTCTGATTTTGACTCCAATCTGGAGAAACTCCTAGCATTCGAGAATGCTCAGGACGATGCAGTCGAATTAACCGTAGCCAGGATTCTTGCAGATATCAAGCAGCGCAAAGATGCTGCCTTGATCGAGTATACCAATCGGTTTGATAGATTGTCAGCAGTTTCCGGTAGAGATCTTGAGCTTACGCAGGATCATTTACAGCAATCGTTGACCGCTTTGCCATCAAACCAGCGAACTGCCCTGGAACAGGCAGCCGAGCGGGTTCGCAGCTACCATGAAAGACAGTTGATGCATTCATGGCAATATACCGACTCGGAAGGTACGTTGTTAGGTCAGAAAATAACGCCGCTGGATCGTGCCGGGCTCTATGTTCCCGGTGGGAAAGCCTCTTACCCCTCTTCGGTTCTAATGAACGCCATTCCGGCTAAAGTTGCGGGCGTAAAAGAATTGATCATGGTCGTTCCGACACCGAATGGCGAAAGGAATCATATGGTTCTGGCGGCGGCGGCCATCAGCCGGGTGGACCGTGTATTCACTATCGGTGGTGCCCAGGCTGTCGGTGCATTGACGTATGGTACTGAAACCGTACCATCCGTGGATAAAATTGTCGGCCCGGGCAATGCTTATGTTGCAGCCGCCAAACGCAGGGTGTTCGGTATCGTCGGCATCGACATGGTCGCCGGACCATCTGAAATTTTAATCATTTGCGATGGCCGCACCAATCCGGATTGGATTGCCATGGATTTGTTTTCCCAAGCCGAGCACGATGAACTAGCCCAATCGATATTATTATCGCCTGATGCTGCTTTTCTCGACCAGGTAATGCACAGCTTGAATTGTTTGCTGACAGAAATGCCCCGCAGAGATGTCATTCGTGCTTCGCTGGAAAATCGCGGCGCTTTGATTCAAGTGCACGATCTGGATGAAGCCTGTGCAATCGCCAACCGCATTGCACCTGAACATCTTGAGTTATCCATCGAGCAACCAGAAAACTGGGTTGATAAAATCCGCCATGCCGGCGCTATTTTCATGGGCCGCAATGCTTGCGAAGCATTAGGGGATTATTGCGCCGGCCCTAATCATGTGTTGCCGACATCAAGAACCGCACGCTTCTCTTCTCCGCTGGGCGTGTATGATTTTCAAAAACGCAGCAGCTTGATCCAGGTTTCGCAGCAAGGAGCGGCAAAATTAGGGGAAATTGCATCGGTGCTCGCGATGGGAGAAGGGCTACAAGCACATGCTTTATCGGCGGAATACCGCTACAAAAATCAATAATTGCGAAGTCTTGCTGCAATAGCTTCGATACTTGCGGGATTTATTTATGCCAGTTATCACTTCACGTGATCATCCGCTTATCAAACGACTGATCAAGCTGGAAGAATCATCGCAGTATCGCAAGAGAACCGGTCTGACACTCCTTGACGGCATTCATCTCATTCAGATTCATTGTTCGATATTAGGCAAACCCGAGAATCTGATCGTTAGCGAATCTTATTTTTCAGATACCGATAATAAACATTTTATGGACATAATTTTTGGATATAAACCTCCAAAAATAACTATTGTCGATGACTCGTTATTTCGCGCAATATCTCCAGTTAAGACACCTACGGGCATTCTCGCACTTATCTCAAAACCTGCATTGCAAGAAAAAACTCACGCCAGGAAAGAAGTCCTTAGCGTTCTGCTGGAAACGATCCAGGATCCTGGAAATCTTGGCTCGATATTGCGCTCGGCAGCCGCCGCCAATGCCAGTCATATCTATCTGTCAAAACATTGCGCGGATGCCTGGTCACCCAAAACATTACGGGCTGCCATGGGAGCGCATTTTTTTTGCATATTTATGAAAATAGCGATTTAAAACAGATTGCACAACAGTTTCCGGGAACTGTCATTGCCACATCGATACAAGCCACGAAGAATCTGTTTGAGATTTCCTTGGCTGGACCGACAGCTTTTCTATTTGGCAATGAAGGTGCAGGATTATCCGCAGAAATGATACAGGCCGCACACGTGAATATTGCCATCACCATGCCCGGCAAAACTGAATCTCTGAATGTCGCGGCGGCTGCCGCTATTTGCTTTTTTGAAAAAGTACGTCAAGATAAGTACTCATCATTATCTTCCACTATTGGCACTAAATAATACCGAGGTGTATCATACTGCCACCGAACAACATCTTCACTATGGAGCGTCATGAAAATTTCATTTTTATCCCTCATCATCCTTCTCGGATGTTCGTTATTCAATTCTGCCAATGTCATGGCTTTACACCACGAGCCGCAGAACGCACAAGAATCCAAAGAAAAGATGCCTGACGATGAAGGAATTGTTGTCGATACGATGGATGCCGCCGGTTATACCTATATGGAACTGGAGAATAGCGGACATAAGTTCTGGATTGCCGCGCCCACGACCAAGGTGAGTAAAGGAGATCACATCCGCTACTCTGGAAGCATGGTCATGAGCAACTTTACCAGCAAGACTTTGAACCGCACATTCAGCACGATTGTGTTTGTGACCTCTACGCAGATTAAAAAATAACGAGGTTATGTCATACCGGAATAACCGATCAGCAGTTTATTCTTCAGACTTTTCAGTTCATCCCGATAAAGTGTTGCTTGTTCAAATTCCAAGTTCTTTGCAGCGTTGAGCATTTTCTTTTCAACCCGCTGAATCTCCTTGGCCAGTTGCGATTCACTCATGGCATCATAGCGCGCCTGCGCCTGTGCTGCCTTGAGGTTTTGCTGCGATGACTCATAGCTATAAACGCCATCAATGAGATCTTTAATTCTTTTATGCACCGATCGGGGAATAATTTGATGTTGCACGTTATGGTCTATCTGCTTCTGACGCCGGCGATCAGTCTCATCAATCGCAACACGAATGGATCTGGTCATGGTATCAGCATACAGAATGGCCGTGCCGTTGATATGACGGGCAGCACGGCCAATAGTTTGAATCAGTGACCTTTCCGAGCGTAGAAAGCCTTCCTTATCAGCATCCAGTATCGCGACCAGTGAAACTTCAGGAATATCCAAGCCTTCACGTAACAAATTAATCCCAACCAGCACATCAAATTGCCCCAAACGCAAATCGCGAATAATTTCAACGCGTTCTACCGTATCGATATCAGAATGCAAATACCGTACCTTGATTTTGTGATCCGAAAAATAATCGGTTAAATCTTCCGCCATGCGCTTAGTGAGTGTAGTAACCAGTACACGCTCATTCTTGGCAGTGCGCAAGTGAACTTCAGACATTAAATCATCGACCTGAGTCGTTACCGGACGTACCTCAATTATCGGATCAACCAATCCTGTAGGCCGTACCACTTGCTCGACGACCTGTCCGCTGTGCTGATGCTCATAATTCGCTGGTGTTGCCGATACGAACACAGTCTGCGGCATTCTCTTTTCAAATTCTTCAAAGCGCAATGGACGATTATCCAGAGCAGACGGCAGGCGAAAACCATAATTCACCAGATTTTCCTTGCGTGAACGATCACCTTTATACATTCCCCCGATCTGCGGCACAGTGACATGGCTCTCGTCAATGATCATCAATGCATTGGATGGCAAGTAGTCCAACAGGGTCGGTGGCGGCTCACCTGGCTTCTTGCCGGAAAGATGACGTGAATAATTTTCAATTCCTTTGCAAAATCCCAATTCATTAAGCATTTCCAGATCAAACCGGGTTCGCTGCTCAAGACGCTGAGCTTCAACCAGACGATGCTCCTGATAGTAATATTCCAGCCGTTCACGCAGTTCATCCTTGATGGTTTCCATTGCGCGCAATGTGGTGCTGCGCGGCGTAACATAGTGACTGGAAGGATAAACGGTAAATCGCGATAACTTTTGCAGCATGCGGCCGGTCAGCGGATCAAATAGAGACAGGCTATCCACTTCATCATCGAATAATGACACCCTTACTGCAGCCTCGGAATTTTCCGCCGGGAAAATATCCACCACATCACCCCGGACGCGAAATACCCCGCGCTTGAATTCCAATTCATTGCGTTCGTATTGCATCTCGGTCAAACGCTTTATGACATCACGCTGAGAAATCTTCTCACCGCCACGCAGATGCAGAATCATGCCATGATAATCTACCGGATCACCGATACCGTAGATACAGGACACCGTAGCCACGATAATTGCATCATCGCGCTCCAGCAAGGATTTTGTCGCAGACAGGCGCATCTGTTCGATATGCTCATTGATGCTTGAATCTTTTTCGATAAACAGATCCCGTGCAGGCACATAGGCTTCCGGTTGATAGTAGTCGTAATAAGACACAAAGTACTCAATGGCATTCTCCGGGAAGAATTCGCGCATCTCGGCATAAAGTTGTGCGGCCAGAGTTTTGTTTGGCGCAATAAGAATTGCCGGACGCCCTGAGTGGGCGATCATATTGGCGATCGTGTAGGTTTTCCCCGAACCGGTAACACCCAGCAATGTTTGAAACGCAAGACCATCGTTTATCCCCTCAATCAGCTGCGCAATAGCTGCAGGCTGGTCGCCTGCGGGTGCAAATGCTTGATGTAATTTGAATGGACTATTGGGGAAGGTTACGATCACAGGTATAATTCCGGCTGAACATTATGTTTTTGTACCATTCTAGCATGCCGGTCTATTTATTTTAGTGCGAGGATTTTTTGTGGAACTCTCTAGTCGCGTTCAAGCTATCAAGCCATCTCCCACTCTTGCTGTTACTGCCCGTGCCGCCAGGCTTAAATCCGAAGGTAAGGATATTATCGGATTGGGTGCGGGCGAGCCTGATTTTGATACGCCCCAGCATATCAAAGATGCTGCGATTACTGCAATTAATAAAGGCCAGACGAAATACACCGCCGTCGGTGGCACACCCGGACTAAAAAATGCGATTGTCGCCAAGTTTAAACGCGAGAATAATTTTGATTTTGACACTAAGCAAATCTTGGTTTCCTGCGGAGGCAAACAAAGCTTTTTTAACCTGGTATTGTCTGTAATCAATCCGGAGGATGAGGTGATTATTCCGGCGCCTTACTGGGTTTCCTATCCTGACATTGTGTTAATCGCTGAAGGTAAACCCGTGTTTATCAGTACCGGTATCGAACAGAATTTCAAGATTTCCGCACAGCAACTGGAAGCGGCCATTACGTCCAAAACAAAAATGTTTGTTATCAACAGCCCCAGCAATCCCTCCGGAGCAGTCTATACTTTGGATGAACTCAAGGCATTGGGTGAGGTTTTACGCAAATACCCCAAAATTCTCATTGCCACCGACGACATGTACGAGCATATTATGCTTACGGGGCAACGATTTGGGAATATTGCCAATGCCTGTCCGGACTTATTTCCCCAAACCATTGTTCTCAATGGCGTTTCCAAGGCTTATTCAATGACAGGATGGAGAATCGGCTATTGCGGCGGACCTGCATACATCATTTCAGCGATGGAAAACATTCAGTCACAAAGTACATCGAGCCCCAGTTCCATTTCACAAGCAGCTGCTGAGGCGGCATTAAATGGGGATCAATCGTGTATCCACCCAATGGTAACAGCGTTCAAAGAACGTAATATTTTTATAACCGAACAATTAAATCAAGTAAACGGCGTGCAGTGTTTATCTTCGCAAGGTGCATTCTATGCATTTGCGGATGCCCGTCAATCAATCAATACGTTATATGAGAAAAATCTGATAAGTACACAAAATGACATCGCGTTTAGCGAATATCTACTGGAGAAAGCCGGTGTTGCCGTGGTTCCAGGCTCTGCGTTTGGATGCGAGGGGTATATGCGGCTATCTTTTGCCACTTCGATGGAAAATCTTAAACAAGCATTAAGCCGGATGAAGAATCTGCTGAAATAAACTCACCTGATTCAGCAGATTTATATTTTTTATCTTAATGAAGCGCGGCCATTGCTGCTTTTTTAGTTTTTCCTGCCCGTGAAGGTATATTACACAAACCGCATACGTGATTCGAGTGAATTTCCAGTGAATGCACCACATATTTGCCATGGCAATTTACACAAGGCGCAATGCACAACACACCACTTTCAACAAAACGCGCTAAGGTCCACGCACGCGTTAAGCTTAAGACCTTTTCTAATTGATTGACTTTAACATGCTCATCATAGAGCCTATAACTTTTAATTAATGCATCAATGCCTTTAATCCCTGTATTCTCAGTTACATAATTGTATATGTTGATAAACAGCGAAGAATGCATATTAGGTTGCCAACTTATAAACCAATCTTCTGAATAAGGTAACATGCCCTTAGGAGGCGATACCCCTCTAATTTCTTTATATAACTTCACTAATCGTTCCCGACTCAGATCCGTATTCATTTCCAATACCTGTAATCGAGCCCCTAATTGAATCAATTCAGTTGCCAGTTGAATTTGCTTGGCCTCGGTGATAATGCTTCGATTGCGCATGGGATCAGCCCTCTTTTCTTTATATACTTGTTCTTACGCTACAGCTTCTGCAGGCTTTCCGGCCATCAGAATCGCCACATGCGACTTAGAAACGGATTGCTCACGACTATCGTTGGATAACATTTCGGCAATCAAGCGATCATCAAAGCGGAAACGACAAAGCAGCATATTTGACGCAGCCATTTTAATTAATTGTGCAGAAGTTAACTTATCCAGAATATCAGCCAGATCCTGATTAATGCCCAACCGGTACATAGCGGATACTCTATCATCATGCAACATTTGCTTTGCAAGCAATAGATAGCTTAAATTAATATCCCGGATTTCATCCAACATTTGATCTATTTGCATTTAATCACCCCTAAAATAAATAAATTTTTAATCGAAAACACGTATTCGTGTAGCTGAGATTTTCAATTATGATGCAGTGGAAGTAAATGGAAGTTAGACTTAAACGAAGCTAGGTAATCTTCTTATCGCAATGTAGGAATTCGGCCTACACCGAAAGATTCGTAATTAATTGAGTATTTGATATTTTTATTACTCAAGGAGATATTGCGATGCATCAGCTACTTGTGCTCTGGCAACCGGAAGCAAGTCTCGTGCACTATGGCTATATCGGGTAATGATAGCGATCAAGTGAGCACAAAGCAAACACAGGTACTGTGCCCTATTTGCTGTGGATTTCCGCATGCTGAATGATCGATAAAATTCATAATATCATGAACCCAAGAACTACCCATCTTGAGAATATCGATAAAAAAACACTTTAAATAGGATCAGTTGGAAATTAATTCATTTGCAATGCGGTGTTCCATTAATCCCCCAATCTGCTCTTATGTTGAGCCCAAGAACAAATCTGGTGCCATTTCTCTGTGTTGCAGCAAACTCCGTTTCACTATACGCAATTTATTGAATAGAATGGTCAATTGTAAATAGAATTGATCACTGGCCATTAGTTGGTGCCATTCATCGCCATCCGGATCATCTTCATCAAGATTACGCCAAAAAAGATTGCAGAAGCTATGAAATGAAACCGGGTGTCCCGCAGTTAAGGCGGATTTGACCTTATGATCTAGCCAACGCTGCCGCCTATCAATTAAACCCTCAACCCCATCACAAACAATAACCGACAAATAATCATGCAGATCTGTAGTGCTGCGTATGCTTTCCAGCTCAGGAAATTTTTGTCTATTAATGGCGTTGGTAATCAATTCTTGTAAAGCAAAGGTTGAAATTTTGAGACTTACGCCTGTCTGTAGCCTATAGATTTTATCGAAATACATAAATCAATCGTTATTATGTAAGTAAGTAAAGCCAAAGTTAATGAGCGATTCGATTAATAATTACGGTTATGGTTCACTCCGGCAAATTCACATCAATGTAATCATCGGCAATTACAGCTAATTCATGGCTGATTTAGTTGAACTTGAATTGACAAGGCAAAGCGATTACTTGCCGGAAATTCAAATAATACCGACTAACCATATAGAAATTCGACGGAGATGGCAATACACTTCACTCCACGCCATCACTTGGCGATCAGAAAAAATCATGAAGTACTTCTAGCGTAATAAAAGCATGAATCAGTGTCAATCAAACTGCTATGGCTTGCCTGCAATAATAATTTTCTATTCTTCCAATAAGTTACAGAATCAAAATGCAACGATAACCTGGAATTGATAACAAGCACTTCTGAAATGCTTGACAAAATCATCAAAGCGATCAAGATGTACTGGCAGTATTAATCATATTAATAGGTTTTTTATCCAATGAAAATAAAAGGCGGCGTCATATCCAAATTAAATTTGTTGCTTCAAGGAAAGTTGATCATAAGCACGAAAAACATACTTCCGCATATGAAGCTTCATTTTAAAAAAAATAGAAAACCCGAATATCCATATTTATCAGGCAGAAAATTTTTTACACGCTCATTGGTTGCATTAATCGATCCATGCAGCTGTTTTATTCAGATAACAAGAAAGGAGAGCATAAAATGACCATCGGTGAAATTTGTAATCGTGAAGTAATTGTGATTCAACGAGATGAAACCGTTCAAGAAGCCGCCAAACTAATGCGTCAGTTTCATGTGGGCGCTGTCATAGTAATCGACAAACCCAATGGTCGCGCAGTGCCTGTGGGAGTGGTCACGGATCGTGATTTGATTGTCGAAGTCATGGCAACAGAATTGGACGAAACAGTAATCACGGTCGGCGATATTATGTTACCCGATATATTTACTGTAAAAGAAAACATCGAGATACATGAGGCGATAGAATTAATGCGTCGCAAAACCATCCGGCGCTTGCCGGTAGTGGATGATGTCGGCGAATTAATCGGCATTTTAACGTTAGATGATGCCCTGCAATGGCTATCCGAGTCATTGCTTGATCTCGCCAAACTGGTCAAGTACGAGCAGAAAAAAGAAGTTCGGCATCGTCCATAGTGAATGAGTGATTTCAATCAACCGGGAATAATAGGCGTTACCCGGTTGATTGGCATGATTCTAAAAAATACTTCGCAGGTTCTTAATCATGTGTGGAAATGAAAGGCGATAATTTCGCACATTATAGTTTTACCGTATTGAAGATATCGTAAATACCAAAAAACTGGATTATATTCTGTTATATCCTTGTCATATATCCTTGCTATTCTGGATGCTATCACCTTACACAAGGAACATCCCAGATGAAACAACTCTCAACTGCAACCCAACGCAATATTAATTATCAGTTAAATCGGCGCAGAAATAACTCTCAGTTTTATGAAGCTGGCCAGCTAAGACGTGCAAAAATGCATGCGGCGCGCCTCATTGAAACATTGGATGGCAAAAAATTGCTGGCACCATTCCTGCGTGAATTACTGGAAGCGAGTTTCACTCTGGAAACAACAGATACTCGGATTCTTGCTGCATACTTAAAAAGATCTCCTGCCAGTATCCGTAGCGAATTTCAGAAAATCTGTACTACATTAGGAACGTATACGAAATTCTGAAAAGATTACCAGAAGCAGTCTTCATCCATGGTTAGGGAATCTGCTTAAAACAAATACCGTGTGCGCAAGCACAGGCGAAGTATTTTATTTACTTTCTCAGCAAACATTGATTCATATCAAATCGATTACTAATGGCTTTTATTAAAATATACATCGACGAATAACACACAGATTTTATTTTTGTTATGTATCTAAAAATTGCTGGGAAGCATTTTGATGCAGGTTCGAGGAAAGGCGAAAAGTACAATTCGTATTTCGCTCATCAGTATCTTGACAGCGATTTTAATGCCATAGCAGCAACAAAGATAATTTCCCAGCCCCTTGCTGAATTGGATGAGTAACATGAAATGCTATCAGAGAATATGTCCGTTGCTCAACAAAATAAAGGAGAATCTTCAAATGCAGAGCAAACTGAACGAAACAGTAAGCAAGAAATCCCGTACAAAATTATCTAAAAATGAACAAAATATACCGGCCAATCAGATAACCCATAAAGATCAATTAATGGATCGCGAAGAAGCCATTGCAACCTCAGCCTATTACCGTGCTGAGAAACGAGGGTTCAGCAATAATGATACCGATATGGTACAGGATTGGTTAGAAGCTGAAGCCGAGGTAGACAATGCGTTAGAGTTGGATGACCTGAATGATGCAGGGTTTCAATTCATGATCGATAAAACCGAATAACACAGATAAGATAAATATCGGTAGTATCTTTAACGCTAATATCCAGTACGGTGGTTAGCTGTACTGCAATATTAATCTTGCGGTACATCGGCGATTTTGCTTGCTTGGAAATTCATCCGAAGCAGCCGAATCTTAGCATTGTCATACCGTCGTTCCGATTCTGACCGGAATACGCTGTCTGCCGAATTGACCGGAAAATTGATCATAATGACCTGCAATTGCGGCATTGCAATTGGCGCAACGTCCACCAGATGTTAAATGATATTGCTTAATTTCATACCAATCGCGCACGATTAATTCACCTTTGCAGAACGGACAAAAAGTGGTATCGCCCTCGATAAAATGCACATTCCCGGTATACACATAGTTCAGCCCGGTATCCAATGCAATGTTGCGCGCTCTGATTACGGTTTCGGCCGGTGTCCGCGGTATATCCCTCAGTTTGTAATCCGGATGAAAAGCGCTAAAGTGCAGCGGCACATCAGTACCCAATTCTTTAATGATCCACTCGCTCATCGCGCTGATTTCCTGATCTGAATCATTTAAACCGGGAATCAATAACGTCGTCAACTCAAGCCATACATCGGTTTCATGCCTCAAGTATTTTAAGGTATCTAATACAGGCTGCAGATGCGATCCCGTCTGCTTGACATAGAATTCCTCGGTAAATGCCTTGAGATCAACATTGGCTGCATCCATTTTGGCAAAGAAATCCCGGCGCGGTTGAGCATGAACATAGCCTGCGGTCACGGCAACTGTTTTAAGACCCACAGCATGGCAAGCATCGGCAACATCCATCGCATATTCGGCAAAAATCACTGGATCGTTGTAGGTGAATGCAACACTTTTGCAGTCATGCTGCTTGGCATAACTTGCAATCGCTTCCGGGCTGGCCTGATCCTGCAATTTATCAAAGCTCCGCGATTTGGAAATATCCCAGTTCTGGCAAAATTTGCATGCAAGATTACAACCTGCCGTGCCAAAAGATAAAATACTGCTACCGGGGTAAAATTGATTCAATGGCTTTTTTTCAATGGGATCAACGCAAAAGCCGGATGAACGTCCATAAGTCGTCAGCACCATAGCAGCACCGACGCGCCCGCGAACAAAACACGCTCCACGCTGCCCATCGTGCAGCTTACAATCACGCGGACATAAATCACACTGAATCCGGCCATCGTCAAGCAAATGCCAATACTTGGCCGGATGTTGCTGAATCTCACCAATCGGCTCATCCATGTGCGCACTCCTTGGAATTATCTATTTCCCGCCATTTCCTGACGGTATATCGAGATAACCGAATCTGTTCAGACCAGAAATCTTCAGATAAATGGGCTTTCAGTTTTAGCTTGGCAAGAAATTGCTGAGGTTCAGGCAGGTCTTCCCACACCTGAGGCAGAAATGTACTGCGATAAAGCTCGTATTCGAGCACAATGCCATCAACATTCGGACGCAACTGTGCCAGAGCATCGGCTTCACTGCTAAAATTCAGTGATTGTAATTGCGATAACAACGAAACTTCAATCTTTATTGTATCGAGCTCATCCTTCATCAGCGGCAAGAAACGAGAGTCATGCAATGCAGCCAGTACCGCATTATTGCTGACATCTTCAAGCAATGAGTCATCCGCCTTCAGAGAACCGGCACAGCCTCTCAATTCACCATATTGGGTTAAAGTGACAAAAGTTGCTCCTGGCTTGCAAAGCCAAGGCATATTCTCCTCCACGGCTACCGCCGCACAAGGAACATGCAAAGCGCGTGCAATAGATGTACGTGCAATTTGCAGCAAAATCCTTCCTTGTTGATCGTTATCACACAACATGATTACCTTCCTTGAGCAAATGCAATAGCTGCGTAGCCGACTACCTGATCACGGGTTCCCGCGGTATCTCCGGAATTCCTCAAATCCAGCAAATGCGGTATCAAGCCGTGTTTCTGCGCCGCAATTATCAAACCGTTGATAGCTACGCTACCACAGGCATGATCGGGTGCAATCGGCTGCTGCAATTGCAATATGGATTGCACCGTTTGATGATCGATATGCTGTGCAGTTGCATAGGGTAAAAAATGCGACAAGTCGGAACTGATCACAATCAACGTTTCTTCACCACCCCAGAGATAATCCAACACTTCAGCAACCTCTTCGGCTGAAGCCATACTAATCGCCAATGGCAGTAAGGTGAATCCATTTAATACACTTTGCAGGAATGGAAGCTGCACTTCCAAAGAATGCTCCAATGCATGGGCTGCTTTGCTAATACTGATTTGCGGCAAGTGAGCGATTGCATTGACCAAATCGGTATCCACGTTTACACCGCCCAGTGGTGTAGTAAAAACATCCGCGCCCGGCAAAGCCATACCATGTATGGCTACCCGATGCGCTGGCCCCAACAGTACTACGCGCTGTATATTTGCAGCGGCCGCGCGCAAACTGGCATAAGCCGTTGCCGCGATGGCGCCTGAATATTGATATCCGGCATGTGGAACGATTAATGCTTTTGGTTTTAAATCATGCCAGCCTGCTTTTTCAAGCAGGAATTGCACATCCTGCCTCAGCTGCTGTTCATCAGCAGGATAAAAAAGCCCGGCGACTGCGGGAGAACGAATAATTGTCAAGCGTATTCCCCTGTTCCCTGTTGATTCATGACATCGTTATCAGACAAAGAATCAAGCAATAAATTGCAACTATCCGGCTAATTTATAGCCAGTTATGCTATTGAGCACCCTATCATTGCGTGAAATCAATTACACATTTCCAACAAAGTAACGCGTTGCTAAAGGGCGGGATTTCAATGCTTGAAGTAATCGCTGGTTACCATCCTTCCTGATAAATAGCCATGAGCTTGGCCGCATTATCGGCAAGCCTGGCAATACTATGGCGGCCAAATCTCAAATTTTCCAGATCTACACCGCGATTAGGCAAAACCTCTTTCAAATCAAAATTAAATTGAATCAAGGGTGTGACATGATGAGAATCCAAATATATTTTTCCGGTTTCATCGGTATTGGAAACCGGGTCATGGATATCGGCAATCACATGAATTAATTCTTGCAACTGTTCATTTGTTACGGAAATAGGATAAGTATCAAAAAAATGATCCGGAACGGGAGAGGAATTGAATGCAAATGTTTTCAATCCCAGAACAGCCCCAATCGCTTGCGCTAATCCACCACCTAAAGAATGCCCCGCTACCGTGATTTTTACACCGGGATTCCGCTTGACCACATCCTGAGCAAACCTAAAGGCATCTTTAAATTGATCACTCACCGTCCCCGTGCCTATGGCTATATCAGCTATGGCGTCACGTGCGGTATCTTCCAGCTCCTTAAATGAACATGGAAAATCGCACGTTTCCGTACCACGGAATACCAGCGCCAATTCGCCTGTACCTCGATCTATAAAAACACCCGCATCCATCCCCGAATTCGTTCCAGTAGATTCAATCAGTTCCCAGGAACCGACTGCAACATTATCAAAATCGTATATGGCATCAGCGAGCTGCGCATAAGGAACGGACTGTGCCAGCAAATCAACCGCACGCCGTTCTTCAGCAAACAACATGCCATAGGGTTTCCAGGTAACATTGGGAACATAATCGGGATTGTTGTATAGCGCGACCGAATTCAGTTCAAACACCGAAACGGCATCCACTGTCGCATCATCGGCATCGGTCACCCAGGTCAAGCTCACCGTATAGCGCTCCGTCCCATAACGCTTGGGAAAATCAACCTTAGGCAAAGTCAGCACACCTGTGAGAAAAGAAAACGTTGGGCTATGCGCCTCGGGAGCATCGTCAAACTCTGCATTCAGCAATAAAAATCGGTTCGGATTATCCGCTCCCAGCCACTGTAACGAGGCTTTATATAATTGCTCGCCGAATGAATCGGCCACGATGATTTTTTGCAAACACACTAACCCATTGGATTCAATCAATGTAACCGGTGCTGTCAAATTAGCGCACTCTTCCGGTTGTGCTTTGACAGTAGACACAGAAAAAATCAGCGTTGCAACGCTGGTCAGTATGGTTAAATTAAAATACCCTATTTTCATAAAAGACTCATTGATGAATTTAATTGATCTAGCAGTTTAATCATTTTTCAGAAAATAGGTAGATCCAAATCATATATTTCTGCTCACGCCATCAACGACCCTCCGGATTCCCCATTCACATTTACCCACAAGTGTGGCAAACCCAAAGTATCGAGCCATGCAGCCCCATCTTCTCCTTTCAGCATGCCAATAGTCGACGCACTGCCGGTAACCACGCAAAACTCACCCAGCACACTGACCGCTGCCATATACTGCACCGGCCAGCCGGTTTTTGGATTGAGCACATGGCCATATCGAATACCGTTCAGTGTGATGCACCGTTCATAATCCCCGCTACTCGCCAATGCGCCGGAATGCAGTAAAAGTGTTTGCAATACCTCCTCCGGATTACGCGGATGGCGGATGGCAATGCGCCAAGGGCTGCCGTCCGGATGCGGGCCGATGACTCTGATATCTCCTCCAAGATTAACCAATCCATGATGTATGCCGGCATCCCAACATAGTGAAGCGGCACGATCGACAGCGTATTCCTTGACCACGCCGCCGAAATCAATTTCCATGTCCGCAGCCATAAACCTCAGAACCGGGCGCTGCCAGCTGATTTTATGCCAACCTATTTTATTCAGAAGCAATTGAATTACTTCCGGATCAGGTATATTTCCAGACTTGAAATCCCAGGCGCGCCGCAGAATCCCGGAAGTAATGTCAAACAAGCCATCGCTTTGCTGATAACAAGTGTCGGCATAATCAAGCAATCCGGCAGTTTCATCATCAACACGAATATGACCGCCTTGCTTTGCAATACGGTTTATAGTGGATAAAAAACTGTCGGTGCGGTAACGGGAGTACTTTGCTTCCAGCCGGTACACATCATCCATGATCGATTTGGCGGCGCGCCTGGCCTTTTTCTCATCACGGGCATAAAGCTGGATCGAGCAAGGCGAGCCCATGGCGCTAAAATCGTAGTGATAGTACTTTAATTGCGCCATCACACATAACCATTCAGTAAATTATTATTAAGTAATTCAACCCGTTTAAAACTGATAACTCCAGGTTGCCGACAGCATTCCCTGCCGGTCAAGCTGAAATCCATTGAAATCATTCCTGATGGGTTGTAGCCACTCAACCCCGAACTGGTTTCCGGCAAAACGTCCACCAGGAATTCGGGTATTGACACCAAACCCCATATCAAAAAACTGCCCGCCGTAATTGGATGGAAAATCCATCGGGCCGATACGCGCATTGAATTGATTAAAATCCCGATGTATCGCATCTTGCCATGTGTAAGCGCCCCGTACCGTGGCAGTCAGCCAATGCGTCAAGTCGTAGCCGCCCCAGGTTGTCGCCTGAAACTGGTCACCCAGGCGATAGCCGGATTTATTTTGTGCTTCCAGACGCTTGATACCGCTGAATTGCGCACCCCACGACCAGCGGTTATGGTCACCCGTATAAGTCAGGCTCGGGGTAAAATCCCAAGTACCGCTGCCCAGTTGCATGCCAAAGTGGATCAATCCGCCATCAATCTTGGCCATGCGGCGCAGATCGATATCCACTTTTCCGGTCGGTGCGCTGAATCCAAGATTCACATGCGCACGATGACTGGGAATATCCAGCAATTTTATCAATGATGAAAAGTAAGTATCCCCCACCGCACCGGTTTCATGTCCGGCCGCGCCGGTATGTTCATGCACGCCCGGTCTAGGAGACGGAGCCCCGTCCAGTCTGCGCAAATTCATATCCATATCCATAAATGTCGGCATCAACATGATATTTAACCACTGTGTCGGCGCATACATGAGATCGACCATATGCATGCGCATATCCATGAATGTCGGCACAAACCGGCAAAGTTCGCTGCCGCAACCTTGATCAACAATAGCCTGATCATTCACTTTGTGCGTGCCATGCATCATATTTCCGCCGGTCCAATTGTACATAAACCGATAACCCGCCATGAAATCTCCGGATTTATCGAGCATATGACCAAACATAACTCCTGCGGGAGGCAAGGCGTGATGATGCGGCGCAGCATGCGTATGCGATGAGGAAGATCCTCCGGAGCCAGCCATTGGCAAGGAAGCAACCGGCTCAATATCAAACTTTATCGCTGCATTCGCTACATAGTAATCAAAATCGGCAAAACTGTTATTCCCGCCACCGCCGATCTGCATCGAGCTGGCGCGGGTATAGTATTCAAAACCGGCTTCCAGTGCGACGCCTTTGCCGAGCATTTTACTCAATACCACGCCACCGCTTAATGCGCCAAAACCGGCCAGACGATGATCGCTGGAAAAATGATCGGGTAATTTTCCGGGATCATATGATATTCTTTTTTCACTGGCGCTTACCGCAAATCCATCCACTGGATTACCATTCTGGTCAACCAAACTAAATAGATCGGGACCAAAATACTGAATGGTGGGATTATTGTTATCAATCCAGACTTGTCGCCCAAGGCTATCGACTTCCGGTTTGCTGAAGGTTTGTCGAGAAAACAGATAGGGCCGATAAAAACTTGCAGCATCTTGTGAGTAATAACGAATCCGGGGCGTCAACGTCCATCCACTGCTGCCAATCGGTTGCACCCAGCTGGCGTCAAACGCATGCGTATTGACCCCCCAATCGTCAACCGATAACCGGTAACCCAAATGCATCGCGGCATTAAACGGATTGATATATTGAATGTATTTGGCATTTAATGCGACCTGATTGCGGTTACCGGGACGCTGCTCGATCAACGCGCGTACATCACCCGTAATCAAGCTATTGTTCAGATTAGCCGGATCAATAAAAATGATCGAAGTAGCCTTATAGGGATTTTCCAGGAAACCTGAACTATGCGTATAACCGATATTGGCGTCGATCAATGCGTTTTTGTTCAATACCTGGGTTAAACCAAGATTCGTTACCCAGTCCTGCCGCTCCCCTCGTAAAATTTCCGAACCGCTTCGTCTGACAATCTGCTGTTCATATGCGGTTTTGGTGATATAGGGCGATGAATCATGATCGAGAATGGCACCGATCTTGCTGGATGTATAGCCCCCGCCAAATTTGACACTGGTCAGTTTCTGATTAAAATCCAGACGGCCACCAATAGAACCAAAGCTCGACTGGTAATCTCTTTCCCGGGAAAATCCTCCACCCACATTGATTGCCGCTTCATTCCATTCATGGCTCAAACCAAAGTTGGCCTGACGGCGCGTTTCCGGAGAAGCTGACGACATGACCAATACTGATCGGGTATCCACATCGCCCGTTAATTGCTTGGTGATGGGATCGCGTCCGATAGGATTCAAATCCCGGTCTAACAGTATGTTACTGTTCAGAATGGGGGAAGCACCAACCACTGTCCCATTAACTGTATAGGGACGATTACCTCCATCGGTGGCCAATGGCGTAATAGTGACCGGCGTTGCACCGGACCATGTGTCCTGGGTATATCCAAACGTGAATTTGGTGCGGTCGCTGAGCGAAAAAATCCCGCTGCCATGCAAAACATCAGCGGAAATGGGTTTTAAATTATTGGGTGCGCCAAATAGATTGCGCTCGCCTTCCTGATAACGGCTGTATTGAAAATTGACCCGATCTTTTCCTGCTGCATGCCCCGGCGATAACAACAGGCCGGGCAAAACCAATGCCGCGGAAGTCAATGCCTGGAGTGCATTTCTTGATTTTGCTGATGGAACTAACTCCGTGGTGCTGATGGATGGCCGATATCCGCGTTGACGCTGAGGCTTCTTACTGTTTCGATGCAAATTGTGTTACCTCACTGGCCATTCCAGAAAGAACTTAGCTTTAATAGCAGCCACACCCCCCGCCACCGGAAGAGGATTTATGACTGGGCGCCGCTTCCCGGCTGCTATAGTTGTGGGATTGGAGTTCGCTTTGCAAAGGATGGGGGTCTATTTCCATCTGCATTTTTGCCAGATTGCCGCGCTCCCAGGGCGCCACACTCTTGCAGCCTGACAAAACAGCACACACTGCAAGAATTAAACAGTTCGCAATTATAACGCGATTATTTCGCCTGATCATTGGAGTTGGAAATACGCAAATCTTGAGGCCAAGGACCTACTCTTTCAGTAATTGTGTAATCAGCGCACGTAACTCTTCTGACTCACCCGAACGAAATCCCTGATGAACATGTCGAATGTTTCCATTGCGATCGATCAAATACGATGTCGGCATCGCCATCAGCTCAAATACCTGGGCGCATTGTTTACTGGGATCTGCCACAATCGAAAAATCAACCGGGTTTTTGGCAAGAAATGCTTGCGCATCGGTAACTTTCTCATCCAGGTTGATACCGACCACATGTAAACCTTCATCCTTCAAATCCTGCTCCAATTGATTCAGAAACGGGAAAGATTTTATGCACGGTGGACACCACGACGCCCAGAAATCCATGTATACCACTTTACCTTTCAATTCCTGTAAATCATAAGTGGGTTCACCATCGAGTGTAGTCAAGTGACAGGAAGACGATGCCCGCTCCAGATGCTCCGCGAAAGACGGATTTGCAAACAGGAATAGCAATGCAACAGCAAAGCAAAAGAATTTAATTTTTTTCATAGCTAATACCTCAATAATCCCATAACACTATGATACGAAGTAATAAAAACCATTATTGGAATTGATTAACCTTGATATCCGTGTTCGTATGCTCATTATTAATGGACATACAATGATATGACACAATAAAAGAGCGCGGACCCGGGCCGGTTTTATTCACCAGCAAAAGATATACGCCACCACCGCCCGCTATACTCACTTCGGGACTAGGAACACCATCGCCGGAAACCGGATCGGTCGTGCTGATTGCGTTGATCCCTTTAATCATCTGCAAATTCACCAATAAATTAGCTTGTGGCAACGAAGTATCCTGAACGCTGGCAATCAAACGGTGCGTATCAAGGGAACAGGTAACTTGCGCATATCCGGTAAAACTGGCGATATTACCATCAGGATCCATAGTGGCTCCGGCATCATGCGCATGACCGGCACCTGCAAACCCAAGCGCAGTTAAAGTAAACATAATGGTCACTGCTTTTTGAAAGAATAGTTGTGTCATGATCGCACCTCATCGATAGTTTTTATACTTAAACTAATGCCCTTCATGTCCCAATCGCAGGCGCTTTTACACGCCTGCGTACAGTATGGCGCTTGAATTATTGCGGCCAAATTTGACTACCGTTAAAAATAATCGGCATATCCCGATTGACTTGCGCCGCCGATGGCTTAACTTCAACAACCTGCCCCGTTCCTCCGCAGGACTCCGGCAGAGGATTGGCTTCGCTACGCGTAATGGTCAGTGAAGCCGCGCCATCTTCCGGGCGATCATAAGGCGTACCCAAGCCAGCAAGCGTCCACCGGTTAACTGTTTCATCACTAAATCCGTCAATCGATGTAATTTCACAAATATCGACGATCGGAACATGGAATTTCACACTGGTCGCGCAAGAAGTTGGCTCAATGATCGCGGCACTGGTTCTGAAAGGAATAAAACCCGCCATATCATGCGGCAAGGAATCGCCACCACCAGCCCAGAAACCGGAAGCATTTCCATTGGCATCCGTTTTCTCGCCTTGAAAGGTAAAGACAGCTTTGCTATATATTTTTGTATTCAGATTTCCCCAGTTTTGGATAAAATCGGTCAACGCACCTGCATGCGGCTGACCATCAACCGTAATCGTTGAATCCACGCCATCAGGAAACACCACGCTGGTACCGATGACATTAATTTCCCCGCAGCCATGACCAACGACGACATTATTCGATGTTCGAACACCTTCAACGATGGATGGCACTTCAAGCACAGTATGCGCGAATGCATTTTGCCCGATGACCGCTATTGCCGCAGCAATCACTGAGCCTGCTACAAATTTAATTTTGTTATGATTTGTCATTTCAGTTCCTTTTTTAGTTAGTTCAGATAAATCTGATACTCTGTTTTTTCTGATTTTTGCAACCCAGCGCAATCTTGTCTTAAGCTTCTAGAATCTTGGAACCACAATTTCACGCTGTACTTACGCATTCAACGTATTCTCTCTTACTCTATCTGCTGATTCGATTATCAGGCCCTCGGCCATGAATTTCAATGCGGCAAATTGTCGCACCTTGCAATCAAGGTTCTCGAAGATCAGCTTTTATCGGGCTTTTGTTTAAATTTTGGAGCGATGCGACATTTTGTCGCACTGATTTTGCAGGCATGGAAAACTAATATTGACGACAGATCGTGTTCGACTAGTCATATTTACGAAGCATACTGAGCTGGAATGTACGTGTCGAATTGTTCGCTATTCGATCAGAAGTATCTCATCTGGTTTACTTGAAGCATTCCTCCCTTCACCTCCGGTCTATACCGGAGGTCTATTTTACTAATTTTCCAATTGGAAATACTGCGATTATTATTTATCGCTAATGAAATCAGCGTGTTTATATTGCATCACTGGTCAATTGTTACAATGAAACGCCGCTATCCGCATCAAAAAACCAATGATCACAATATAAATTGTGTTATATATTTTTTTATTATAAAGAAATGAATAAATAATATTTCTGTTTATATTAAAAAATTGCTATCTTTCACCTTGTCAATTTTATGACTATTCGATGTAGATTGAGTTATGCAGCCGAATAGTCAACTGAATATCGTTTAATTTACCAAGAAAATAAAAATTTTAGTGATCGCATTACAAGGTAATTCATACAGGAGAACAAAGTGAAATTTATTTGGTTTTTTTTACACATCGTGGCATTGAGTACATTTATCGAACCCATTCAGGTTGCCTCAAGCAATCCACCATTGATTGAGGGCGGAATCGATAAATCAGGAGCTGTGCGGATTGCTCAAACAGGCGCCGCAGATTTAAAAACAGTTGCCGACAAATCGGTCGATCACTCAAAATCATTGCCCGCCATCGTGCCGGAAACAAAGCCGGATGCAAATGAGCAATTAACCAGTTATTATCGGCGACCCGATGGTTATGCAGCCAATCCGGAATCGGATCCGCCGCGTTATGTACGCCGCTTAAGCGATATCGGCATTAGTGATTTAACCTGGCTGAATACCGGCCTGGAACACCGCACGCGCTACTGAATGGCGCAATAATCACACTCGGCGCATTGAAGATGGCGAGGATAATCCGATGTTTCTTCGGCATCGAGCGTGAGCAATAACGATTCCTGTATTTCGAAGTATTGATCAGCTTGCTGCAAACCACCCCGGGAATCTTTCAGATCCAGACATCCCTGAACCAAGTCAACATTTATGTAAAAATCAGTTTATCCGAAAATTCGCTATGAGCAATCTTTTCCAGGTATTTTCTGGCCCTTTCACCCACACCCGCACCATGTTGCAAATAAGAACGCGCGGCCAATTTAGGTGAATAATTACTGACGATATAACCTTGATCTTTAATCTCTGCTGAAGAAAGTGAAGTTACCGCCAATTTTCCTTTACCCAATTTAATGACGAGCAGTTTCTTCCCGCTTGAAGCAACAATTAATGCTGTATTCCGATGCTGATTGATAATAACAGTAGGTTGCATAGCAATAAAAAGCTTTGAAGTAATCAATAGCTACGAATCAGATTCATCGAATCGAATTATCAACAATGTTAAAAATTTTCATAACGGTTGATATCGAATATACCCGCCATCAAGGGTTGTCTCTCGCTCTGCCAGGCAGTAAAGTCATGTAGAATTTCCCAAAATTGCGGATGTGTACGCCGCACCCCCCAGGTTTCTACAATATGCTCGAAATGCTCCATTTTCCCGGCATTGCCAAGCAATGTGACAAATTCCCCAACTTGGGCGACAGGCACATCAAAGATAAAATTAGGATAGCTTCCAGTGATGCCCGGATATATCGTAAGCTGATCCTTATCTGGCTGATACCTTGATTCCTCCCCCAGAATAAAAGCAACATTGCTATGTGCGCGATCTCGCAACAATGTATATACAGTGCGCTCATCTTTCTCATTGGTGACACGTATAAATGTCACCTCCGGCAATTGCTTGATGCCACTCAACCTGGCTGCAGGCCGTGCTACAAGGGTAGATAAAGCTGCGTCTGCGCTTTGTACCCACCGCGGCTCATCCGGCCGGTTGCAATTTGCGTTCTGGCAACGATTCAATGGATCGGACGGCACGGCATTAACAGATTGAAAACGGGAAAGAATCCTATGCGCCAATTCTTGTTTCGGATTTTCGGTGGTGAAAATTTCGGCCGATGGCGATTCATCATCAATCTTTTCATAAACAATTCCGAATTTCAGTTTACCCAAATCCTGATACCAGTCATGCAAAATGGTTTCACGTTGACCGGCAGGCATCAAGCGCATGAAGTTATGTTCCGAACCGTTACGTATCAGATCAAAATACAGCCGGGTCAATAGCTGATGCGCAACGTTACCGAATACATCGAAATTGACCACGAGCTCATAGTAAGTTCGCTCAAGCAATGGATAATCCATTAACCATAGCGTCTGTGGAATATCTCCAACAAGTCCTCCAACCACCGAAGCGCTATTGTGGTGACGAAAAATGGTCAACAGAGCATTCTTATTCTTACCCGAGCCATCCCATATATGCGCGAGTGAAGCGCCTTGTGGTTGTTGCGATACATACTGATTCTGCCGCAACGCCTGATAGTCATTATGCCGTTTAAGATAACGCAACCAGTTTTCGCCCATTGCGAGCAGGTCATCATTTTGTCCTGGCATTGCCAGCAAAGGAATAGCTTCGCGTTGATAAGAAGCATCGGTTACAAAAAGATCGGACTCCGGATCCTGAAACAATGCCCAGAAATGGTCTCGTATCACATCGGTAGCAATCTGTCCGCGGCAAACCGGACCATGAATGAAAGTACGCACGAAATATTCCGCATCATCCAGCATAAACTGATAGCGGGCGTGAGCTGGAATATCGGCGAACGTCACAAATGGATTGGCGCGCTCTGTATAACTGTAACCTGGTAAATTTCCCATCGGCCAGGGCTTATTAAAAAAAAGCGCATTGATTCTCTGTTGTTTTTTCTGGTGCAAGGGATAAGGAATACGCCGCTTGTGCGCGATGCTGCCGGTGATTGGACGCAGGCGGTAAAAGAACGGTACCACGGGATCGTCATTCGGACTGACGGTGGCAATCGGTTCGATATCCGCATCAGATGGTGTCGATGAGCGTAATATCTCAAAGAAACGCAGCTCCCCCTCCAGTTCAGGAAAGTACAGAGATGCCACAAACAGGTGTTCGAACAACCAGCGCGCCACAAGCTTGTGGCGATTTCCATCCTGGTTGAAAAACGCCTCCCACTCCTTAATGACCTTTTTTTCATCACTTGTAAGCATGATAGGCTCATCCGGAATCACCGCACCTTGCTTGACCCATCCAGCCAGGAGGGAATACTCCTGATCGCTAAGGCCGGTTACTGCAAATGGCATGCCACTGAGTGGGCGTTCATGCGCATAATCCGCAAATTTTTCACTAGAGACACACTGATTCTTCCGGTTAATGCCCAATTCAATGGAATCCGGCAATTTACTGTTCGGTGGAAAAGGAAACTGCTTCGCCAGAGAAATCATGCCGGATATTAACGCTTCCGACCGTTCATTCCCAGCTTGCAGCACAGAATAAAAACCGCGCTCACGCCAACCGGAAATGGTCTGTTCATCAACACCCAATCGGGTGGGTTGCATCGCCTCGGTTCGTGGTCCGCCGTAGATTGATTCACGGAAAGCGCCGCGCAACAACCCTTCTGTGCCTTCCAGGTTAAGCTGGCACGGCGCGTCGTAGCAACTGTGACATGTCACGCATTTTTTCTCAAGAATCGGCCGGATTTCTTCAGCATAGGAAACCGGATTGTCGACGGGCGCTGGCAAAGCAATCGGAATTGGCGCGGGCGCAGGCGCAATGCTGGGAAGTAGAGTGTTATTAACTTGACATGCAGACAATAAAAAAAACAAACTTACAAAATACATGCATGGACGAAACACCCGCATGAATAAACCCCATATGGTGAGTTAATCGAAGAAACCCTGATTTATCGTTTATTTAAAGGAATCGTTAATCACGCTTCTGACGATTCCAGAAGGTCATATCTGACACAACTTCATAAGCTTAATAACGTTATGAGTTGAATAGTCAGCAATGGCGCTCAAGCCGTAAAACTTAATCCAATACAGCCGTCGCAGGCGTGTATTCCAATTTCAGATCGCGCGCCACTGCTTCATGCGTCAATCGGCCCTGATAAACATTCAAGCCATTGCGCAAATGCACATCTTCCATGAGTGCCTTACGGTAACCTTTATTGGCAAGTGCCACTACAAATGGCAAGGTTGCATTATTCAATGCAAAAGTTGAAGTCCTGGCAACCGCTCCCGGCATGTTGGAAACACAATAATGCACCACGCCATGGATGGTAAAGATGGGATTGGCTAACGTAGTCGGTTTGGAAGTCTCAAAACACCCTCCTTGATCAATCGCAACATCGACCAGAACAGTACCACGATTCATGCGTTTAACCATTTCATGCGTCACCAGCTTGGGCGCCGCGCCTCCCGGCAGTAACACGGCACCGATAACCAGATCGGCACTTGAAACATGTTCTTCCAGCGCATCCACGGTTGAAAACACGGTATTGATTCTGGAACCATACTGGAAATCCAGTTGCTGCAAGCGATGGATCGATTTATCCAGCACTGTGACATGCGCCTCCACACCCATGGCAATGCGTGCGGCATTGGTGCCAACCACACCTCCACCAATGACTACGACACGCGCAGCAGGAACACCGGACACGCCCCCGAGCAACATACCGCGGCCCCCCTGATCCAGCTCCAATGCATGGGCGCCCGCCTGAATCGCCATACGTCCGGCTACTTCACTCATCGGTGCCAACAGCGGCAAGCCGCCGAAGCTATCGGTAACGGTTTCGTAAGCAATGGCAATACAGCCGGAATCCATCAATCCCTGGGTTTGTACTGGATCAGGTGCAAGATGCAGATAGGTGAATAGTACTTGACCTTGACGCAGCAGCGGAATCTCAGTGGACTGCGGTTCCTTGACCTTAACAATCAGATCCGCTTTGGCGTAAATCTCCTGCGGCGTCTCCACGATCTCCGCGCCTGCGCTTTGGTACTTGCCATCGTCCAAATCAATCTGTATTCCGGCATTCTTTTGCACCATGACCTGATGGCCATGCGAAACCAGCTCGCGCACCGCGGTTGGTGTCAGCCCTACACGGGATTCATGAATTTTAATTTCCTTAGGTACGCCGATACGCATTTGATTTACCGATCCCATTCACTAAATGATTCCACCATTGACAGCAATATTCTGCCCTGTAATCCAGCGTGCTTCATCACTCGCCAGAAACAACACCACTTGGGCAATATCATCCGTTGCGCCGATTCGCCCCAGCGCAGCCATTCCGGACATACGCTCTATGTCTGCTGCAGTTTTTCCCGCGCGAAACAACTCCGTATCGACAGGGCCGGGCGAAACGATATTGGCGGTAATGCCGCGCTTTCCCGTTTCACGAGCGAAAATACGCGTTAACTGTTCTACAGCAGCTTTGGTCGCGGCATACGCACCGTATTTAGGCAACATCAAGCGCGTCACGGTACTGGAGATGGTGACAACGCGGCCATGATCCGCCAGCTTAGCGGCGGCCTCACGCAAGGTATAAAAAACGCTCTTGAAATTGATATCGACGATGCGCTCGAATTCTTCGTCGCGGATTTCAGAAATTTCCTTAAACAACAGGATTCCGGCGTTATTGATGAGAATATCGACTTGATTAAACTGTTCAGCGGCTGTAGTGAAAAGCTTTTGTACCGCCACCGGATCGCTGACATCGGCCTGCACTGCACTGCATTCGCCGCCTGCCTTGGCAATAGCCGCGCAAACTTTATCCGCCGCCATTTTGTTTTTTACATAATTGACGACAACTTTTGCACCCGCCCCAGCCAGTGTAAGCGCAATTTCCGCCCCGATTCCTCGGGCGGAACCTGTGACAATAGCAACTTTTCCATGTAAGGATTGCATCGCAAATTTTTACCAGGATATAGTACGAGTACGCACAACAGATTTACTTGGATTCGCCATAGCTTTTAAGGAGTTTCACGATTTTCTGATGATTTTGTTTCTCAGCCCAATCCAACGCACTATCGCCATGCTCATTTTCAGCCGTCAAATCTGCTCCATTCTCCAGTAACAAGGCAACCACATCCAAGTGATTTTCTCTGACCGCCATCATCAAAGCCGTCGTTCCATTATCTGTTGTCGAATTAATATCGGCACCGCCACTCAACAGCAACCGAATGACCTGTAAGTGTCCGCCGGATGCGGCATAGATGATAGGATTCCATCCGTCATGATTGATTTTCGCACCCTGAGTATAGAGTTGCTTTACTAATTCGGTTTGGCCGTGATAGCTGGCCAGCATGATGGCGGTTTCGCCATAATCGTTCCGAATGTCCAGTTTGGCGCCCGCTTCAATCAAGATTTGCGCAAGTTTCAAATCCTTGTTTTTTGCAGCAATCATCAATGGCGTGTTGCCTTCATTATCGGAAATATCAGGATTAGCGCCTTTGTTGAGCAATTTAGAAACTTCGAATGTGTTGCCCTTTTCTATGGCCCAGATCAAGTCTTCCTGAATACCGGCGGAAACAGTCAGCGGCCAACTGAGAAATGCGATTATGAATAAAGTCAGAATATGTAATCTAAGTGGATAAGCCATTTCTAGGAATTTTAAATAAGTTGAAAAAATTATTTGTGGTAGCGATAGCAATGTCATTTAACTCTGCTGCGCGTAAACGTGCGATTTCTTCCGCGACATGCCGCACAAACGCAGGCTGATTCTGTTTGCCGCGAAATGGTACTGGAGCGAGATAAGGCGAATCGGTTTCGATCAACATTCTATCTAACTGAATGCTCTTGGCAACTTCTTTTAATGCAACCGCGTTTTTAAATGTCACGATACCTGAAAATGAAATGTAAAAATTCATTGCAATCGCCTGTTCGGCAACTTCCCGGGTTTCGGTAAAGCAATGCATTACACCCCCGACCTGGCTAGCCCCCTCCTCCCGCATAATGCGCAAAGTATCTGCAGCAGCGGAACGCGTATGAATGATCAAAGGCTTATTTACTTCCAGTGCGGCGCGAATATGCTGGCGAAAGCGCTCCCGCTGCCATTCCATATCTCCTTGCAGGCGAAAATAATCCAAACCGGTTTCACCGATAGCAATGACTTTGGGATGATGAGCCAACTTTGCCAATTCATGCGCTTGTGGCTCAATCTCATCTTCGTAATCAGGATGCACACCCACTGAGGCAAACAGATTGTGATGCGTTTCCGCCAACGCGCGTACCCGTGGAAAATCAGGCAAATTGACACCGACGCATAACGCATGCGTAACCTGGTTCTTCTGCATGTTAACTAATAGTTGATCAAGATCTTTGGCAAGATCGGGGAAATCCAGATGACAATGTGAATCTATAAACATGGCAGTAAAAGAATTTAAAAGTTACCGTGCTCCGCGCACTGCATCGGCCCAGCAATTGGGCGTTTCAAACAAGCGCACCTGCTCTAATTGCAGATGATTGCCATAGCTATCCTGGTAAGCGCCATCTAAAATGTTAAAAGCGATCAGCGCCAGATTCTCCGCGGTAGGCTGAACATCCAGCACAACCGTTTTATGGTCTTCAATGGATTGCAAGAATTGCAGCACTTTCTTATCCCCGGAATAAACCAGAAATGCATGATCCCAATGGTCTACCAAAGTGGATTTTGCAATTTGCTTTACTGCGGCAAAATCCATGACCATACCTTGCTGCGCTGCACCTTCATCAGCGATAATGTTACCCGACAAGGTAATTTCAATACAATAGCGATGTCCGTGCAAATGCCGGCACTGGCTGTTATGCGTTGAAATGCGGTGGCCCGCGTCAAATTCCAACTTGCGTGTGATTAACATAGGTACAATTTTACTAGTGCTAAATAAATGAGATTGTAACATTGCAACCAAAACCCAACTTATTGAATACCATTAATCACAGCCGCGACAGCGCCGGGTTCACCTATGTTTATCCGGTAATATCGCGTCGTGCCGGTGGCGTCTCAATCGGAATTAACCTGAATCCTAATAATGCCTGCAACTGGCGGTGTGTGTATTGCCAGGTGCCGGAACTTACACGCGGCTCAGCGCCTCGCATTGATCTGGGCAGACTGGAAACCGAATTGCGATCATTCCTGCGCGATTTGATTCATGGCGATTTCATGCACAAGCAGGTCCCCCCCGAAGCCAGAAAAATCCATGATATCGCTTTATCCGGCAACGGCGAACCCACCAGCGCGAAAGAATTTGATCAAGTCATCGAGTTGATTGGCCGCGTCAGAAAAGACTTTGCATTACCGGCAGATCTGAAAACCGTATTAATAACCAACGGCAGCCTGATTTACCGGCCTACTGTACAAGCGGGTCTGAAACAGATGGCTGAATTGAATGGTGAAGTCTGGTTCAAATTCGATCGTGCATTGGCAGCGGCAAGACAATACATCAACAATACATCGATCAGTCTGAGGAAAATCAATGATCATCTGCGGATAGCCACTTCATTGTGCCCCACCTGGTTGCAAACCTGCGTTTTCCAAATAAATGCCACGCCTCCTTCCGAAGAAGAAATAGCCGCTTATTTGAACTTCTTGCAACAATTGATTAATAATAAAATTCCACTCAAAGGCGTTTTATTGTACGGCATAGCGCGACCATCCCTGCAACCTGAAGCAGCGCAACTATCAACGGTGGATGAATCCTGGTTAAAAGCTTACGCAAAAAGAATTGAAGCGCTGGGCATGGCAGTAAAAATTAATCCATAGCATCATCATTCAAATTTTTTGCCGTGACGGCATTTATCTGAATGTAGCCAATTTACAACAGAATGAAATCCCTTGATATTAATCAATACTTATATTCTATATAACTGATATTAATATAAAACACGAGTAAGTATCCGATCAAAATCCATAAAGAGATTATATCCAGGCTTTAAGAAAAGAGCTTATCGCTTATAATGGCAACCCAAGTTGTTCAAAAAGTACTCTGCCAGCAACGATGTTTGCCTCTGTAACACTGTATTCACCCCAATAACAGGAGTTTTGTAATGAGTTCATCGCGCATGTCTTCTTTTTCAGCAGAGCCTTCCGCTGAGCTAAGAATACATTGGATAAAAAAAATGCAACACAGATTATTCAATACCGGCTTTAGTATCGTGGCGGCTGTGTGCTTGGTTTCTCAGGCCTATGCCACAAATCCGGCACCCGCAAGCACCAGTTCGACTCCCGTTGCAGCACCGCAAACTGCTACGAGTCAATTCGATATGTCGAAGGTACCTCCGGTTTATCCGGCATCACGCCCCGGCTTATTTATGCTTCCTCCCGCAGGCCCTGGCTATTTTTCATTATGGGATTTAATTACCGGCAATAAGCGCGAGAAACCACCCGTTGCACCCTATGCACCGTTTGCGCTCTTAACCACGCCGGCCTATGACATCGACTTTCGTTATCTGGACAATCCGGAGCATGAAAAAGACCTGTTTGATCCGGTCAAGAGAATTCATTTAGCCAGTGATTGGCTGCTATCCTTCGGTGGAAGCTTCTGGTATCGCTATACTCATGAAACCGACAGCCGCTTGAATGCGGAAGGTACCAATAACGATTTCCATCTGCTGCGTACACGTTTTCATGCGGATTTATGGTACCGCGATCGTGTGCGCTTATTTGCGGAACTGATTGACGCACGCGCTTTTGGCTCTGAACTGCCTCCGCTGGTAACGGACAGGAATCATGCCGATATTTTAAATATGTTTGCCGACATCAAGCTGGCCACCGTTAATAATGGCCCGGCATACATTCGTGTCGGCCGGCAAGAGCTTATGTATGGCTCGCAAAGACTGATCTCTACGCTGGATTGGGTTAATACGCGTAGAACATTCCAGGGTGTGAAAGCTTTTTGGCGCACGGCGGAATGGGATCTGGATGCATTCTGGACGCGCCCGATGATTACTGAGAAAGGTAATGTCGATAATTGGGATACGCAGCAAAACTTTTTTGGCTTGTGGGCTACGAATAAGCCAAAACCCGGACACTTAATCGATCTTTACTTTCTGAGCTTAATCAATGATCGCAATCTTGCAGCCACTAATGTACTTGCAGGAAATATTCTGCAAGGCAATGCGGATACGCATACAATAGGCGGCCGCATTGCTGGGAATTTTGACAATCTCCTGTACGAACTGGAAGGAATGTATCAGTTCGGTCAGCGCTCCAATCTGGATATTTCCGCTTTTGCCGTAGCAACCGGTCTCGGCTATCGTTTACCGTTGCCGATGAACCCGCAGGGCTGGATACGTTATGATTTTGCCTCCGGCGATAGCAATTCCAAAGATGGCAGAAGCAACACCTTCAATCAGCTGTTTCCATTCGGCCATTACTACCTGGGTTTCCTGGATCGCATCGGACGCCAGAATATACATGACATCAACGCCCAATTTACTATGCAACCGATGCCATGGATAACATTCATCACGCAATACCATCGTTTCTATTTGGCTAATAATCGCGACTACTTATACAACGCTGCCGGTCAGGCAACATTGCAGGATGTTACAGGCCAGTCGGGCAGTCATATCGGGGATGAACTTGATTTCCGCCTGAATCTCCACGTAAATCGTCACCAGGATGTATTGGTGGGTTATTCAAAAATGTGGCGCGGTGAATTCCTGGATAAACAAAGACCGGGAATTTCCCCTGATCTTTTTTACGTTCAATATAATATTCGTTTCTAGTTTTTTATCGAACCCTAACGATAACGTCAGTGGGATTTAGCTGCCGTTATCGTTAAAATATTTCTTATTACGATCTGCTTGATGTAGAAATTCAAACCATCAGAAATCCTAATGCGCCAGAACTGGAAATTCAAACTGCGTCACCACGCTCATTCAAAATAAAATCCCGCACGATCTTAATCTGGTTATCATCCATCAGCATGGGAGCATGACCGATACCCGGCAATTCAACTACCTTGGCCTTTGCGCCACGAACTTGCATCTGCGCAGCCGTTTCTGCCGATAGGATATCGGATTCCATTCCGCGCAATACCAATGTAGGAACATTGAGCTGATCCCATTGTGCCCACAAATCAATATCGGTGATCTCATGCGTTTGAAAACTCACTGCAATTTTTGGATCGTAGCGAAAACCATATGAGCCATCAGGATATGCACGAGCACTATGAATCGCCATATGAGTCCATTGCTCGTCGGTTAAAGGACCAAACGAAACTGAAATCAGTTTCATGTAATTCTTAAATTCCTCAAAACTAGCAAAGCGGGGATCTTTACCCACATATTCGGCTATTCTTTTTAACGCTACCGCAGAAATCAGCGGGCCCAGATCACTTATTACCAGCTTGTTCATCGGTACGGGTAAATTTTGCTGCAAAGCCAGCACGATACCAATCAATCCGCCCATGGAGACACCCACCCAATCCAACACTATTGCCGTTGTGTATTGAGATTTAAGATGATTCAGCAGGAATATCGCATCCGAAAGATATAAAGGATAATATTCATAATCCTGTGCTTCCTGCAGCCAATCACTCTGACCACGACCCACAACATCAACACAAATCACCCTGCAATCCGCTTGCAGCGCGTGCGCGAGATGATCGAAATCACGGCAATTACGCGTCAACCCATGAACACAGATCACAACATGTGGATTCTCGCGGTCTCCCCAGTCAGTATATGCAATATGGTGCGGCTTTCTTGGTTTGTCATCAGCTGACAAGGTAGGTACAAGTAATCGATTTACAGGTATTTTCATAAGCTTAATATGTATTATTTCTTTATTTAAAAAATACTGCATTAACTGCAATAGCAATACAATATGCAAGATTTCATACAATTATCCCGGTCATCAGGACCAATAACATCTGTTTAACAGGCTGTAGAAGCTGGTTTTTTAACGATTTGCTCATGACCTGTTCACAATTTTTGTTGCACGCGGAATATCAACCATGTAAAAATTTTCACGCAGCATTGGATCATTTTCCTAAATTACCAAACCACCTTAAACAAATCTTGAGTAGAAGTAAAATATGAAATTATCTGACCTCTATTGGTATCGCATTACTCCTCTGCATTTTCTTTTGTGGCCGATAAGTATTCTCTATGGTTTCTTCTTGACACTGAAAAAACTGTGTTATTGGTTGGATATTTTGCCTTCGGTCAAACTACCCGTCACTGTTATTACGATCGATAGTATCAGTATCGAAGATGGCAACAAAACGCCCTTATTGCTTTGGTTAGTGGATTGCTTGACAACTCAAGGCTATCAACCAGGAATTATAACGCGCGACAGCTCCGATAGTTCCGGCTTGCCACGTGAAATAACTTCCGAGAGTGATCCATATAGTGTCGATGGAAAAACATTTTTGCTGGCCCATCACTGCCGGGCATCCTGCCCGGTGTGGGTTGGAAACGATAGAATAGCCACCGCCCATGCACTACTGAACGCCCACTCGGAATGTAATATCATCATCTGTAATGGCGGCATGCAATATTATCGGCTTGAACGCGATGTAGAAATCATAATGGCCGATTTTAGTGAACATAGTTTTGGCAATGGACTCCTGGTACCCGCAGGGCCGCTACGTATCAATCTTAATCAGTTAGAAAAATCCGATATTCTCGTAACCAATGAGAAACCCGATCATCATCGAGATATTAGCAAGTGGGGTAAAACCCACACTATGCAGCTGGCAAACGAAACAGCGTATAACGTGCTTAAACCGGAGATCCAGCAATCCGTTTCCCATTTTAAAAATGGGCAGCTACATATTGTGACCGATACTGATAACTCCCGTTGGTGCTTTGATCTCATACAAAACAAATCCCTCAATGCACAATTGCATTCTTATGCTGAAAATCATCGGTTTAGTCAGCACGAGATTAATCTCGCAGAAGCCGACGCTATCCTTATGCCGGAAGAAAATGCACTGCAATGCAGAAAATTCGCCAATGACAAGCTCTGGGCTTTACCAAGGAAAGCCTGGATTGATAGCGAGTTGCTAGAGGTTTTAATAAAAAAACTTGAAAATAAGCACCAACAAGATAAAACAATTTAATTTCATTAAGTCACAATAAGAATTAAGCTGCAAGAAATTGCGGATGAGGAATTCTGATACGTTTGAAGTTTGGAAAAATTCAAACCGGGGCACTACCCAGAAAAGCAAAATCTGGTTTTCTTTGAAGGAAGTGTGTAAAATCTTGCGGTTTTCCGATTCAGAAATTAAGCGAGATTATTAATCTGTGGCATTCTACGTACAAAAATATGGCGGCACATCAGTCGGAAGTACCGAACGGATAAAGAATGTTGCCCGTAGAGTGGCAAAATTTCACGCACAAGGACACCAGATTGTAGTTGTTGTTTCAGCCATGAGCGGTGAAACGAATCGCTTGATCGCATTGGCCCATGAAGTGCAAGCGAATCCGGACCCGCGCGAACTAGATGTCATGATCTCCACTGGCGAGCAGGTATCCATTTCATTATTGGCAATGGCATTAATGGAACTTGATATCCAAGCTAAAAGCTACACAGGATCACAAGTCAAGATCTTAACTGACAGCACACATACGAAAGCTCGAATATTAAACATCGATGAAGACAGGATTCGAGCTGACCTTGCTGCGGGCTATGTAGTAGTCGTAGCGGGATTTCAAGGTGTAGACGAGCAAGGCAACATCACAACGCTTGGCCGCGGCGGATCTGATACAACCGGAGTCGCACTGGCCGCGGCTCTAAAAGCGGATGAATGTCAGATTTATACTGATGTAGATGGAATTTACACTACGGATCCGCGTGTTGTAGCAGAAGCGAGAAGGTTAAACACCATAACCTTTGAAGAAATGCTCGAAATGGCAAGCCTTGGTTCCAAGGTCTTGCAGTTAAGATCTGTCGAGTTTGCAGGAAAATATAAAGTGAGACTGAGAGTTTTATCAAGTTTTGAAGATGAAGGCCAGGGCACTTTGATTACTTTTGAGGAAGATGAAGATATGGAACAAGCGGTTATTTCAGGGATCGCATTTAATCGCGACGAAGCAAAAATTACTGTATTGGGTGTTCCAGATCATCCTGGAATTGCTTATCAAATTCTTGGTCCCGTAGCAGATGCCAATATCGATGTGGATATGATCATACAAAACGTTGGTCATGATGGCTTAACAGACTTCTCATTCACCGTTCATCGTAATGAATTTAACAATACGATAAATATTTTGAAAGAAAAAATTCAACCTCATATTGGCGCACGTGATGTACTCGGAGGTGATAGAATTGCAAAAGTATCGATTGTAGGTGTTGGGATGCGTTCGCACGCTGGCATTGCAAGCAAAATGTTCCGCGTGTTAGCGGAAGAAGGAATCAATATACAAATGATCGCCACTTCTGAAATAAAAATTTCGGTTGTCGTCGATGAAAAATATATGGAGCTGGCCGTCCGGGTTCTGCATAAAGCGTTTGATCTTGAGCAAGCACCTTAAATCAAATCACAAGAATTGATCAACAAATTATTGTACGGCTGCATTCAACATATTAACGGAGAGATGGCCGAGTGGTCGAAGGCGCTCCCCTGCTAAGGGAGTATAGGCACAAAAAGCTTATCGAGGGTTCGAATCCCTCTCTCTCCGCCAGCACATCAATAAAATCAACAAGTTACAAACTATTTTCTGACTTGTCCCTCATAAAATACCACAACAAATAATCTGTTTTTTTAAGTGATTGCGTATTTAATTCGTTGTCACTTCGAACAATTAAAAACCTGCCTGCAGGATATCCAAGCCTCGTCGTTAGTGCGAATAATCAAAAAGCCCAGCTAGCCTAAGAAATTGACGGAGAGTATGTTGTATTCTTAAAAATTAGTAAGTAAATTTACACCAATTAATCTAATTGGCGAATATTCATACTTTTAATTTATAGGATTTAGCGAATGCGGGTAATGCTCATTATAGGGGTAGGTTTAGTTGAAGGAATATTCATAATTTATTTTAGCGAGAATTTAATTTCGTGGTTTAAAGAATTTGATAATACGAAATACTCTTGGACGGGGCCTTTTTTTACTATGTGTGTAGTTTTCAGTTAGCAGCAACAACTTAGGCCGTTAGCCCATTTCAGACGCAATATTTCTTTTATCTTACGCATGGATAACCTCTTTGCTGGCATCTCAATCCTCTTCACGATGATGAAAAGAATCAGGATGCCGTGTTTAGTTATCCTACGTCGGTTTCGCTATGCCTCCCTAAAATCAGGGTGGCAGGAATCAATGGATTGGGTGGCAGCTTTCGTTTGGAATGGGTGGCAGCTTTGCCGTGGAATCAGTGGCAGCTTTGGTCTGGAATATGCAAGGAATATCATCGATACTAAAACAGGCAAAGATGGCGATTCCAGACGATTACAATCATTCCCATTTACACGGTAACGAGAATCAAAGAAGAGTTCTGGACGGATTCTAATTTACATGGCAATCATACAAAATCATCTGCAACTATTATGGTGCTATGATCAGTTTAGCTAAATAACTACCTGTAGCGCACCTCAATAACTAGATAGCTTCGTGTTATTCTGAGAAAAATTCTCGCGCTTTATCCATCCATGATTTAGCACGAGGACTGTGACGAGGACCGTCTTTGAGACTGATTGACTCCAACTCCTCCAACAATTCTTTTTGACGCGCGGTCAACTTAACCGGGGTTTCCACAACGACATGGCAAAGTAAATCACCTTTATCATGGCTACGCACACCTTTGATTCCTTTACCGCGCAAACGAAAAATCTTACCCGTTTGAGTTTCTTCCGGTACCTTAATCTTGGCGTGTCCATCAAGTGTGGGCACTTCTATTTCTCCTCCTAATGCAGCCACGGTAAAACTGATAGGTATTTCGCAATGCAGATTATCACCATCACGCCGAAAAACCGAATGCGCCGACAAATGAACCACGACATAGAGATCGCCCGGTGGACCGCCATTGACGCCGACCTCACCCTCTCCAGAAATGCGAATTCGATCACCATCGTCGACACCTTCCGGAATTTTTACATTGAGTGTTTTCTGTTGTTTGATGCGCCCATTCCCATGACACGATGTGCAAGGATTCACTATTACCTTTCCACTTCCGTGACATTTAGGACAAGTTTGTTGAATGGAAAAGAAACCCTGTTGCATTCTTACCTGTCCATGACCGTTGCAAGTAGGACAAGTTTTGGGCGAGCTACCCGGCTTGGAGCCGCTGCCATGACAAGTCTCACAATTTTCCATGGTAGGGATACGAATTTTTGTTTCGGTTCCATGAGCAGCTTGCTCCAGAGTAATCTCCAGGTTATAGCGCAAATCGGAACCACGATGCATATTTGATCGAGAGCTACGGCCACCAAAAATATCCCCAAAAATATCGCTGAATGCATCACTGAAACCTTGCGCACCACCTCCACCTGCTGCATTTGCATCGACGCCAGCATGGCCGAATTGATCATAAGCCGCGCGCTTATTGGAATCAGTCAATACTTCATAAGCTTCTTTAGCTTCTTTAAACATCTCTTCCGACTTAACATCGCCAGCGTTCCGATCCGGATGGTATTTCATTGCCAGCTTACGATAAGCTTTCTTTATTGTATTCTCGTCAGCGTCACGACTGACACCGAGAACATGATAGTAATCGCGCTTACTCATATTGATTTTCCGCTACCGTGATTAATTTATGGAGTTTAGGTTTATACGATGTTTCTTATTCCGCATCAAATATTAAAGCGCAGAATGCGCAAAAGAGATTCAACATCCTCTTCATGCGCTTCTGCGCTCCATATGCTTTGAAGAAAACTATTTTTTGTTCTTAACTTCCTCAAATTCTGCATCAACCACTTCGCCTTCGACTGGTTTCTCACTGTGACCAGACGTAGAGTCAGATCCAGATTGCGCTTGCGGTTCCTGCGGCTCTTTTTGTTGATACATCTTCTCAGCCAGCTTATGCGCCGCCTCGGTCAAAGCCTGTGTTTTTGCATCAATCTCGTCTTTATTATCAGCTTTGAGCACATCTTCAGCATCTTTCAATGCAGCCTCAATTTGAGCTTTCTCCTCACTACTTAACTGATCACCATGTTCCTTCAAGGATTTCTTAACGGAGTGGATCATCGCATCACACTGATTACGGCTGGAAATCAACTCTAAAGCTTTGTGATCTTCTTCCGCATGCGCCTCCGCATCTTTCACCATCCGTTCAATCTCATCATCCGACAAACCTGAGCTAGCCTGAATCTTGATTTTATTCTCTTTACCGGTTGCCTTGTCCTTAGCCGATACATGCAAAATGCCATTGGCATCAATGTCAAACGTCACTTCGATCTGCGGCATACCCCGTGGTGATGGTGGAATATCACTCAAATTAAATTGCCCCAGGCTTTTATTGCCGGAAGCCATCTCACGTTCACCCTGTAGTACATGAATCGTTACCGCAGTCTGATTGTCTTCCGCAGTAGAAAATACCTGTTGCGCTTTGGTCGGGATTGTCGTGTTCTTATGAATCAACTTGGTCATTACACCACCCAGTGTTTCGATACCAAGCGACAGAGGCGTCACATCGAGCAACAGTACATCCTTCACGTCGCCTTTCAATACCCCGCCTTGAATAGCCGCGCCAACTGCCACTGCTTCATCAGGGTTCACATCTTTACGTGGCTCTTTACCGAATATCTCCTTGACCTTATCTTGAACTTTCGGCATGCGAGTCTGCCCACCGACCAAAATCACATCATCAATATCCGAAGCAGTCAGGCCGGCGTCTTTAATTGCCGTGCGGCAAGGTCCGATAGTGCGCTCTATCAGGTTTTCCACCAGGCTTTCCAGTTTGGCGCGCGTTATCTTGACAGCCAGATGCTTCGGTCCGGACGCATCAGCAGTGATGTAAGGCAAATTGACTTCAGTTTGCTGGCTGGATGACAATTCGATTTTGGTTTTTTCCGCGGCATCTTTTAAACGCTGCAATGCCAGCATGTCCTTTTTCAAATCAATACCGCTTTCTTTCTTAAACTCATCTACCAGATATTCAATCACGCGTGAATCAAAATCTTCGCCCCCAAGAAATGTATCGCCATTGGTTGCCAGCACTTCAAACTGATGTTCGCCCTCGACTTCGGCAATCTCAATAATGGAAATGTCAAAAGTACCACCACCCAGGTCATACACTGCGATCTTCCGGTCGCCTTCTTTCTTGTCCAACCCGAATGCCAACGCGGCAGCGGTTGGCTCATTAATAATTCTCTTCACCTCCAAACCGGCAATTCTTCCCGCATCTTTTGTTGCCTGGCGCTGCGAATCATTAAAATAAGCGGGCACCGTGATCACCGCTTCGGTCACCGCCTCACCCAGATAATCCTCGGCGGTTTTTTTCATTTTCATCAGCACTTGCGCAGATACCTCGGGCGGTGCAATTTTCTTACCGCGCACTTCCACCCATGCATCATTGTTATCAGCTTTGACAATGCCATACGGCACCATCTTGATATCCCGTTGAACCATTTCTTCATCAAAACGGCGGCCAATAAGCCGTTTCACAGCAAACAAAGTATTTTTGGGATTAGTAATCGCCTGACGTTTGGCTGAAGCGCCCACTAGCACTTCATTGTCTTCAGTGTAAGCAACAATAGAAGGCGTTGTCCGCGTACCTTCCGAGTTCTCAATAACTTTTGGCTTGCCATTCTCCATCACAGCGACACAAGAGTTGGTAGTACCCAAATCGATACCAATAATTTTTGCCATATTTAGATCCTTTTAAAGAGGTTATTCTGTTTATCAATTAGTTTGGAAATGGAGATGCCTGATAAAAATTCAAGAACCCTGAGCTTTCGAAACCGACACAAGTGCGGGACGGATAATGCGTTCATGCAACTTATAGCCTTTCTGCATGACCTGAACAATCGTATTGGGAGCCAACTCCGACTCGACGATACACATTGCCTGATGTTGATGAGGATCAAATTTTTCTCCGGCTGGGTCGATCACCTTTATGTTGAATTTATCAAACACACTCATCAGCTGTTTCTGGGTCAACTCAATTCCATTCTTAAAATTCTCTACATTGGCATTTTCAACTGCCAATGCGGCCTCCAAACTATCCATTACGGTTAGCAATTCAGTAGAAAAATTCTCGATGGCATATTTATGTGCATTGGCAATATCATTTTGGGAGCGCTTGCGAATATTTTCAGTTTCAGCTTTTGCGCGCATCCAGGCATCATGATGGTCGGCCGCCTTGGTCTCGGCTTCTTTCAACAAATCCTCGAGGCTGGGTTGCGAACTTTTGATTTCGCCTGTTTGAATGGTTGCATCGCCGGTTATACCAGTAACATTAACTTCTTCTTTAATATCAGTCATATCAGGTCGACTGTTTTCCGGGTTGTTTGTATTTTCTGAGCTTTGCATCATACCTCCTATGAATGTGCAGGCAATATTGGGATTGCTGGATAAAATTTCAAGCCTTGAACGGAACTTTTTTACGCTGCAAGCAAATTTACTCGAATCAATCTGTCAATTTGCTTCATATTTCCATCCGGAACTGGGATTAATTCTTTATTCTTAAGGCCAGCCTATTGGCCATACCGATATAATCCCGTGGAGTCAATGCCAGCAGACGAACCTTCTCGGGTTCCGGAATATTCAAAGCGCCGATAAATTGATGCAGTGTTTCTGGTGTGATTCCATTCTTGCCTCGTGTTAAAGCTTTCAACTGTTCATAGGGATTAACTACGCCATAACGCCGCATCACGGTTTGAATCGGCTCCGCCAAAACCTCCCAGGCATTGCTCAGATCAACCATTATTGCAGGAGTATTAACTTCCAGTTTGCTTAATCCTTTGATACATGAATCATAAGCTAACAGGGTGTGCCCTAACGCCACGCCCATATTGCGAAGTACCGTGGAATCAGTTAAATCTCTTTGCCAGCGCGATATCGGTAATTTTTCGCTCAAATGACGCAATAACGCATTAGCAATGCCCAAATTACCCTCCGAGTTTTCAAAATCAATCGGATTGACTTTATGCGGCATCGTCGAAGATCCGATTTCATCCGCCTGGGTTTTTTGTTTGAAATAACCCAGCGAAATATATCCCCAGATATCGCGATTCAAATCCAGCAAGACCGTATTAATTCTTGCATACACATCAAACAATTCCGCCATTGCGTCATGAGGTTCGATTTGAGTCGTATAGGGATTAAATTCCAGCCCTAACCTTTCAACAAACAACTGCGCAAATTTCTCCCAATCCAAATCCGGATAAGCAGACAAGTGCGCATTATAATTACCTACCGCGCCGTTAATCTTTCCCAGAATCGCGACCGATTCCAGTTGTTTTTTCCCGCGCTGCAGGCGATAAGCCGTATTTGCGACTTCTTTACCCAATGTTGTCGGCGTAGCGGGTTGTCCGTGAGTACGAGCCAGCATTGGGATATCAGCAAACTGATGCGCAAGCTCGATCAATCGGTTAATAACCTTATCGAGAGCGGGCAGCATTACCTGCTGCAAACTGGTTTTAAGCATCAGACCATGCGATAGGTTATTAATGTCCTCGGAAGTACAAGAAAAATGAATGAATTCACTCACTTTTCTCACTTCGGCATTGTTTGCCAGCTTCTGCTTTAACCAATACTCAACAGCTTTTACATCATGATTAGTCGTCGCCTCAATGGCCTTAATCGCTTCGCCATCCTCAAGCGAGAAATTTTCCACCAGATTGTCCAGCTGCGCGTGAGTTTGATCTGAAAAATTAGGTACTTCGATGATTCCGGGTTGTTCGCTCAGCCCCCTAAGCCATGCAATCTCAACCTGTACGCGAAAACGAATCAAAGCAAATTCGCTGAAATAAGATCGTAAAGCGTCAACTTTTGTGTGGTAGCGCCCATCCAGTGGAGATAGCGCTGTAATAACAGGAAAATTCATAGTGTTTTCAATTCTTTTGAAGTTTGAATTTTAGCATGCCTACTTTGAGCTGAAGTGATATTCAGGAGATCTCTGCATAATTGTATTTTAGAGTTTTTCTGTGTAGGGATATCGTCAGATATGGAATCTATGTGATTAAGTGGCAAGCAGATTTACTTAGAATCACTGCACAAATTGTGCTGGCGACAAATAATACAATCTTTTCTATTTTGGCTGTCGGTTATAGAAAATTCGATATTTCGGTAATCTCCTACATGGCTTGTGCTTGCTTTAGTTTCCTGCTTTATAACGCAGCAGTTCGGCTCCAAGTATCCTTCAGAAACTTCTCATCAAGATATTATCTTAGCAGCTACCTTTCCGACTTATGAATGCAATCATGCCGAATTGTTGTAATAAATTCTGACATAGGCATAGTATTCTCCTAATCAGTTAATAAAATATGATTAACTTATCTGCTTATAAAATCGACCCTACCTCAACAATTGTTGGCGCCACCTCCACAGGATATATTTTATCCGCAACAAAGTATTCATTTTGACATTAGTTCGCTAGCGCACAGATTAAGTTTAGCAGTACATATATTCTGATAAAGAGTGAAGAGAGACATGACTTCATGTTCTGGTCATCACTTGAAGTTAAATGTCAGGAGACAAGCATGAACAAAGATCAAGTACAAGGCCGTTTCGAAGAAACTAAAGGCAAAGTCAAGGAAGTTGCAGGCAAGATACTGGACAATAAGGAAATGGAAATCAAAGGCAATGTCCAAAAAAATATCGGCAAGGCTCAAGTGGGCGTGGGTGATGCTAAAGAAGATATTAAAGAAGCAAAAAAGACTTGCTAGCAAAACACAGATGCTATCACTACCTCAATCTTGATAGCAGTCTAGTCAGAATATTTCCGGGCTGCCACATGGCCACAATAAAATAATTTTTAATATTTATTTAACTGGAGTTTCAGAATGAACATCAAAACCAACGTGTTATATAGCATTATTCTAATTAGTCATCCCTGAAAAAAGTACCCAACAATTGTTGTTGAGAAATTGAATCTGATATTTCCATTCAATGTGGAGAATAACTTTGGTTGGTTG
>NZ_FNUX01000032.1 GCF_900108305.1 Nitrosomonas ureae | reverse complement strand
CAGAGTTGGAAAGAGCGTATTATTCGCAACTGAAAGTGTCAGGCATCACAGCTTGACTCAAACTAACGAGTCTCCGGAAAAATCGGGGCGGTTCAGTATTTCATTTCAACCTTGTTTATTTTTCTTTATACCTTATTATTAAGCTGGTTTATATTTTATAGGGTTTGCCGCTAGACCATATAATATCTTTCTGGATTTAAATCATGACAGGTTTTTCAAAGCTTAATAATCTTTACTGGCAAATTCGATACACACGTATCAAAGCTGTGAGGCGCAAATATTATAGGTATATAGTCAAGGAAAAAAAACGCCTGATTGATTCAGGCGTCGATGCGGAAGAGTTGCGACTTTTATGTCGTCATCTATCAAATCTTAGAAATGAACAAGCCGAACTCCGTTTAGAAGCTTATAGAAAAACTCTGAAAGAAAATCGGACTTCCGGCGTAATTTTTTTCTCCGATTTAACATAATACAAATTATACGCAATTGATTTATACTTTTTGCGGAATAGTTTTTCATTTAAAGCTGGAATAGTTTTGCTTTATTTGGAGGTTAAAAATGTTTTGTTATTTTGTAAATCGGCATTCTTTTCACCTGGTGTTGAAATGAATCAGCGAAAGGAAAACATCAAGCCGGTTCTTGCTCGTAGTTATGCCATTTCTCATGGTTTGCGGGTTGGCCAGGTCATTCACTACTGCCGAACTGGAAAAATTTCCGGCGCGCGCTTTGATCGTGAATTGTGGCAATGGGTTTTATGCCCGCCTGTCAAGCTGTTAATCAGGTGAAAAAATGCAGATATCGGCGCAAACCTTTCAAACCTGTGAGCTATGCCAAGTTACGCGAAACCCGCATTCTTTCTCGGCTTAGTGTGGATGAAGTGGCTCAAATGCTTCGTGTGACATGCCGCACAGTGCGCAATTGGGAATCCGGGCGTGTTCAGGTTCCCTACGCCGCTTTTAAGCTTTTACGCATTCTAACGGGCTACGAGCTTCCTAGTGACGCTTGGCGGGGTTGGATGTTCTTGGGTGAGGTCTTTATTGTCACCAGAGGGGAAAAACTTCACAGCGCGCGATTTAGACTATTTATCGTTGACTTTCGCAATGGCCAGACAATGGCGCATCGATCGGGAAGAAAAACGTAAATCCGGATTGCTTCAAAAGAGAACAAATTTGTTGCTCTTTGTCCGGCCAAAAAATGGAGGTAAAAATGGCGAGGGGAAATTTATCGGCTAGTAACACAATGCCGTTCAGTCGCAATTTGCGACTTTTTGATAATTTGTGATGAATTTATAGTTCTAATTTGTAGTGTATTTAATGGCTTATATGTTTTTTCAGTTCTGCCGATTATTTTCGGTTTTTGGGTGTTTTTGGGTGTTTTTGGGTGTTTTTTAATTATTTAATTGGTTATATCTAACTGATTTTATTTATTTTATTAACGAGATTTAAAGGAAACGTTAAATTGATTACTTTATCGCTTGATGTTTATGAGTCTAAAAATTACGCAAACCTATATAGGGCTTGGTATCGCTTGAATAGATTCTATCTTTCAAAAAAATCTGCGAATGCTCGGACTAAGTACTTTTTTGTTATTTGTGACAGCAATTATAAGTCTGACTTTTCTTCTCTTTTTTCAGCCGCTCGATGGTTTCGCTATTGCGCTCATTTCCGTGATTTTTGTCTTCATTTAAGTAAAAAGGGTTTTGGATTGGCTTCTCTGTATGTTCAGGTTAAAAAGGATTTTCGTTTTGCTGTTGTTTATTGGCAGTTTTATTCGGAAACCCTTGATGATATTGAACTTATAGCGCGCATTAGAACCAGTTTCTCACAATATTCAGCTGTCCCTTTCCCTGAAAAGCAAAGGAAACGGGCTTTGTATGCAGATATGCTTTTGCACTCAGTTGATAAAGGCTGTTGATCGTGTCGCAATTTTTAAGCATTTCTGACGTGGCTGATTTTCTTGAAGTCTCTGAGCGTAGGGTTCGGACTCTGCTGTTTCAAGGCCGTATAGCTGGCTTCAAGGATGATTCCAACACCTGGCGCATTACTCGCCCTTTGGATATCAGGCCAGGTACCCGCGGCCCCGATCTTCACGGATATGCATCCAGAAAGCTGAAACCGCGACAAATTGCGGTTATTCAGAAGTAGACATCCGAATGCGTGACGACGACGGAGGAGGAGGAACTGCATTCGGATGGAATCTGTTTCTAACTGCGGATTGTACCGCGGCGAAAGGTACGGAAACGCTTTCACGGAATTTTGTGGGTGTGTGTGGAAGTGTGTGGGGGTGTGGGTGTTTGCTTTTGTGTTGCCTTTCTCGCTCTCGCCCCTCCCCGCTCGCACTGGCGCGGGCGTAGCCGCGCTGTGCGGGGGGGATTCGCTTTTCTACTGGTCTCCAGTAGGAAATATTACAGAGGCTCAAAATTGCCCGTAAGGGCAATAGTTTACGGTTTGAGGGGGGTGATTTTCCGTTAACGGGTGTGTTCCCGGTGTCGCAGTTTTGCGAAGCTGCACCGGTTCCAACCCCCGCCCTTTGCAAGCCCGGTTTTGGCTTAGTTGGGAAACTACCCGATCTGGGGCAATGTGGCGGGGAGAGTTGGGACAGATAGAGGAAGTTTTTTGGAACAGCGGGAATTTTATGAATGATTTTGAGGTGAAATTCTTTCCGCTCTTCTCTTTATCTGGTTTTTGGTAGTGAAATTTTATTAATTTTTGCAGAATTTTCCGCTTTTTCGGATTTTACTCCGTACAAATTATACGCAATTGATTTATACTTTTTGCGGAATAGTTTTTCATTTAAAGCTGGAATAGTTTTGCTTTATTTGGAGGTTAAAAATGTTTTGTTATTTTGTAAATCGGCATTCTTTTCACCTGGTGTTGAAATGAATCAGCGAAAGGAAAACATCAAGCCGGTTCTTGTCAGGTGAAAAAATGCAGATATCGACGCAAACCTTTCAAACCTGTGAGCTATGCCAAGTTACGCGAAACCCTTATTCTTTCTGGGTTTAGTGCGGAAGAAGTCGCTCAAATGCTTCATATTACATGCCGCACAGTTCGCAATTGGGAATCCGGGCGAGTTCAAGTTCCCTATTCTGCTTTTAAGCTTCTGCGCATCATAACGGGCTACGAGCTTCCTAGCGATATGCTTGGCGGGGCTGGATGTTCTTGGGCAATGCCTTAGCACGGTTGCTGTTGGCGTCATAATCATAGGTGCGGTTATATACCGGGGTTGGTGTCTCGGCTGTATTGATGATGTGACTGGCGGCATCATAGGTCAACCTGCGGGTATCGCTGCCTATGCGGTGGGTTTTGATCCGACCATTGGAATCGATGATTTCTTCCGGCTGGCCGTGAGCGTTATAGTATGTGATCTGGGTGGCATGGCCTAATGCGTTGGTAATACTCGCCGCTTGCGCGCGGCAACCCAGATGACAGCCAGCATCCGGTGCGTAATAGTCGGTGGTGATGACATCCGTCACATCGGTTCGCGGGTCGTTCTCGGTTTTCTGCTGCAAAAACAGACAAGATTGAAATCATGTGGTAAGTGGCTATACATTTTTATAAATATTATTACAGCTTGATGCTATAATCGCCCCCCGGGGATTCAGCAGCCTCCCCAATCTAAGACGATTTTCGTCCAAGGTCTGCTTCTATATTGGATAATTCCAAGGAGAAGTAATGGACGAATCACAAAACCATCTTTCTAGTTCTACCGATGCAGCCTCACCTCAACAAGTGACCTTAACCAAGGCTTTTTGGTATTGGTTAAAGCTTGGATTTATAAGCTTTGGAGGTCCAGCAGGACAAATCGCTATCATGCATCAGGATCTTGTTGAGCGTATGCGTTGGATTTCAGAACGGCGCTTTCTGCATGCCTTAAATTATTGCATGTTATTGCCTGGCCCTGAAGCTCAGCAGCTTGCAATTTATATAGGATGGTTATTGCATCGCACTTGGGGTGGAATTATTGCCGGAGTATTATTTGTATTACCTTCCCTAGTCATTCTTATTATACTTTCTTGGGTTTATGTAGCTTTTGGGGATGTTTCTCTTGTAGCTGGTATATTCTATGGGATAAAACCAGCAGTGACAGCCATCGTAATTCAAGCAGCTTATCGGGTGGGATCACGAACAATTAAAAACAGTCTTTTATTATCAGTTGCAATAGCTTCATTCGTTGCAATTTTCGCCTTTAAAATTCCTTTTCCGATAATTGTTGCTACAGCAGCAATCATAGGTTTTGCCGGTGGAAAATTCATGCCAAAACAATTTTATATCGGTAATGCACATACGAAAACAAATGTTTCTTATGGTGCTGCATTAATCGATGACCATACGCCACCACCTGAGCATGCACGTTTTATCTGGTCAAGATTAATTATAATTGTATTAGTAGGATTAATGCTTTGGCTGCTACCAATGAGTTTATTGACAATGAGTTACGGTTGGGATCACACGTTTACTCAAATGGGCTGGTTTTTCACGAAAGCTGCATTACTGACTTTCGGCGGTGCTTATACAGTTTTACCCTACATTTATCAAGGGGCGATTGAATTCTATGAATGGCTCACACCAACTCAAATGATTGACGGCTTGGCACTAGGAGAAGCAACGCCGGGGCCATTAATAATGGTAGTAGCATTTGTAGCTTTCATTGGGGGTTATGCAAGAGAACTTTTAGGATCTGATATGCTGTTTTTAGCAGGTTCTTTTTCAGCCATTATTGTCACCTGGTTTACATTTTTGCCATCGTTTATTTTTATTCTTGCGGGCGGCCCTATTGTAGAGTCAACACATAATGATTTAAGGTTCACAGCACCATTAACCGCAATCACGGCAGCAATTGTCGGAGTTATCCTGAATTTAGCACTATTTTTTGGATATCATGTTTTATGGCCGCAAGGGTTTAGCGGCACATTTGATTGGATATCAGCATTGATCGCTTTAATAGCAGCGGTTGCTTTATTCCGGTTTAAACGAAACGTACTTGAAGTAATCTTTATTTGCGCTGTTATAGGGCTTAGTGTAAAAACAATTTTTATATAAAACTTAGCAATATAGTGAAGGATTGAATGGTTTGGCGGCACGACACCGCCCATTATATTTGATCCGTTTACGCAAGCTTGAGAACTCCTGCATTTTGCCTTTGGCAAAGCCTCGAAGGCTACTTTCAAGATTTGCCATCAATCAGAGTTTAAAACCGTTTTGACATTCTTTCGGGTATATCAAATAGTAAACACACTGAAAATATTTAGGAAAAATAAGATTATTACTTCTCAGAAATACAATAAATAAAACATAAATTGGCAAAAGCGGTTTATAAAAAATTAAATCGATAATTTTCATACGGTAAGATAAAGCAGCTTATGATAAAGCGTACTGCGGTAGTAATGCAGTAGAATGCACGCATTCACCCGCCCTTTCCATTTTTGTTTTGAATTCCTCTATCATTTCCATAAGTTCAGCATTAAATTCATTGGGTACAAGCGTGAGAATTGTCTGATGCGATAAGGTCACATAAGAAACAATCCGGCACGGGAAAGGATAAATATGTGGAATGATGTCATTTTCTTTCGGTTCATAGTAAATCCAAATTGTTTCGCTATCTGGAATTTCCGGATCATTTTCAAAAACAACGTATGGAATATAGCCTGATGCAAACAGAATAATTTCGGATTGGCTTAGGTTTAAGCTGTAAATACCATATTCATAATTTACTGTTTTCATTTGTTTTCCTCAAAGTTTGTTAGTAACAATTCAACCATAATTAATGGCTGCACAGTATCTGGAACAATATTCAAGCGCTGTGCCTTGTGGCCGCAGCAAACATAGTTTGATTGACTCGAAACACATGTCGCAACTTTGTGGGCCAATCAACACTTTCAAATAACATTGACAGAGATTCCCTGATGGGCTGATTGGTAATGGTTGCAAATACCGGCACGACTGCATCATCTGGTATTTCACTTACTTCGGCTGAATTTTGACTTTCTTTATTTTCCGCAATCTGCTGACGTAAAAGGCGATAGTCAAGACATGAGTCGCACAAAATGGAGCTCAACACAAAATTACATCTGGCCGTGGATGGCGTTGGCATGCCGATCAGAGTTGTTTACGCGAGGTACCACAACGGATTGTGCATAATTTTTCGCCTGATCGAAGAAGTTACAGCAGAGTATTTACTTGTGGATCACGGTTATGATAGCGACACTATCTAGAGAGTTTTAACTCTTTGAATTCAGGTAATGAAAAAATATTCAGGTTTTTTTATTAATATTGAAAGATCCTGAAAAACAAGGCAATCTCGAAAAAGAGAGTTATCAATGGTTTGGCTTGCTTCAGAAATTTTATAGTGATAGGAAACAAAAGTACCTTTATCACCTAATGGACATTTTTTATAAGCTGTAACCAAATAGCGATAGCCTTCGGCATAAGCCTGTTTCAGTTGCGCTTCGGTTTCAGCTGTAAATCTTTTCTTAATCATGGTTTTTTCCCTAACTTACTCCTTTGTTCTTGTTCAGCCATTTAATACGGCTAACTCACACATTTCTTTTGGAATAATGGGCCACTGCGTTGATTGTCCATAACAAACACACGATCCGGAGTTTGTAAGGCATGCGGATACATTCAACCAGCTATCCTTCCGGATGAACATCACTTCATTCATGACACGTCGCACGGCAAGCGCACCAAATGCAAACGTTGATAGCAGATAAATTGCCGCTCGACATTTAGAAGGTATCCGCGAATTACAATATGCCAGCAGGTAATATCGAAGGCTTCTGAATATACATGGCCTTATGGGTAGCATGAGCCGCACTGGTATTGTTTCAATAATGCGGTAGCTGAAAGCTTTTCCGACAGCCTTAGCAGGAACGGATCCACTGGCATATTGAAAAAATCGCTTAACTGGGTTGTCCGGTTTTATTTGATCCGATCAAAATATACGCATACCACTTAATTCAATATCGGGGTTTCCCTTACCTCAAAACAATGGATTCCCCAATATCATTTCAGTATTTATTCTCGTAGGATACGCACATGTGTTAATCCATTTGGGAGTCTTACTATCATGAAAATTAAATTTGGAAAATATCTTGCAGTTTTACCGATGCTTTCTATATTAGTCGCCTGCGCGCAGCTGAGCCCAATGGAAGCACAAAATGCGGACAGCAGAAAAGTTGTGTCGGAAGCCAAAACAGTCAATGATCACGAAAATCTGGTTACTTACTACGATAAGCTGGCCAATGAAATGACCGTAAAAGCTGAAGAAAAAAGAAAATTACTGGAAGAATACGAAGATCATAGTCAACACTATGGCAGGCGTGGACAAGATTATAGATCACACACACTGGCAAATATCCGTTACTATGAGCAAGAAGCATCAGAAGCCATTAATCATGCAGGTTATCATCGCAAGATCGTTGCAGAGCTTCGAAAAGATGAATATGCAAGATCTGTTGGTGAACCGGAACAGGTGGAAAGCCATAAAATCAAGGCCAGACTCAGTGAGCCTGAAGGTACAAAAAGGAACTGATGAATTTTTTCCATCGGGTGGAGCTGTTCATTTATAATTAGATTTATGAACTAGTATCGCTCCTACGAGTGCCAAAGGCGCGGAGAATGTACAATACATTCTCCGCGCCTTTGGCAATTTATATTTGTATGTATGAATGAACCGTACCATCACTCTAAAAAGAACTTCCTAAAAAGGTTATTAATTGTCTTTACACTGGGAATTGCGCTTCTTTTTTTCTCATATGCAACTACCCCTTACGCGAATAATTTAAAAAAACATTTTAAAGATAGTCGAATAGAGCTCGGTGGTTGGATTCATGGCGGTGCAACTTTAAACCCCAGTCAAGGGGGCGGTTATAATGGCCCTGTTGTTTTTGCTGACCAGGCTAATCGATTCCAATTAAATCAATTCAATCTGTTTCTGCAACGCCCGGTAATATCCGAAACCAGAAGATGGGATTTTGGCGGACGTTTTGACTTTTTATTCGGAACCGATGCTATCTTTACGCAAGCCTTTGGTGTACCTGCTTTCGATGTGAATTCCGGCGAGCCTCTCAATCGCAATAATTGGGATCTCAATCTCTGCTGCTCTTCAACGCGCACTTATGGTATTGCACTTCCGCAAGCTTACTTGGAAGTGCATGTACCAATAGGAAAAAATGGAATCAATCTAAAAGCGGGGCACTTTTACTCACCTACCGGCTTTGAAACCATCCCGGCACCGGATAATTTTTTCTATACTCGCACCTATTCCTTTAATGCCGGTGAACCCTTCACACATACCGGCCTGCAAGCAAATTATATTGTCAACAATAATTGGTCCATTTCAGGAAGTGCAGTTACCGGTAGCGCGACTGGTGGCTGGGATGGCGGATGGGATAGACAATTAGGTAATTGGGGTGGCGTTGCGGGCATTACCTGGACTAGCGATAACCAAGCCACATCTCTCAATGTTACCGGCACTTATGGTGAAACTTCAACTCGCAGTAATGAAGCATGGGGAATGTACAACATTGTATTTCAACATAAAATAAATCCAAAGACTTTATTGGTACTACATCATGTTCATGGTTATGCCAATGGCGTTTTATTAAATAATCTGAAATACGCCAACGTAGAGAAGGATGCCGAATGGATTGGATTTGTAACGCACTTATACTATGATCTCACCGAAAATTTATCGGTAGGTGCGCGCGGTGAATGGTTCCGGGATCGGGACGGATTTCGCAATCCTTCTCCCTTTCGGGTTGCTGCTGCGACCAAAATCGTAGACGGCGTAGCCACTAGCTATGCCGGCAATCTCAGCAGCGTCACCATTACCCCCGCTGATTACTATGCCGCGACTATCGGTTTAAATTGGAAAGCTGCAAAAACACTAAGGCTTCAGTGGAATGCGATAAAGAAGCTCAATATTCGCTCGAATATTCGCTATGACAGGGTCGATGCTTATCATACAGCCGCTTATCGACCCTTTGCCGGTAATAAAGATCAAATCCTATTTTCGCTTGATTTCGTAATTCCATTTTAGAAACACAAATAAATCATACCAAGGATAAAATGCAGGCATCATCTCAAACATTCATTATTCCAAATCGTCCATGGCAAGTTTTGAATCCGGCCCGGTTTTAACTTTATTGATCGGATCATTGTGTTGTTTTGCCGCCATTCTTCTATGAATTTCAGCAAATTTCAGGCTTTCTTGCAAAGTCTTTTCATGAGCGCGGATATTCGCGGACGCATGTGACTGCAAATCCAACCCCCTTCTTCCATAATAATAGGAACGTGCTTCGTATGCTTCAAGAATTCTTTTATTCTTCTGAAGTTTTGATCTTGCCTCTTCGGCTACGGTTTCATAATAATTGACCAAAGCCTTATGATCATTATCCGCTATCCCGGTAGGCGCAATCAATGACGCATTCATTTGTGCACAAGCGCTCAGAATAATCAGCGTTAAGACTCCTACTGATAATTTTAATGTTTTCATAATGAATACCTCCTCTAACTTATGGCATCATCTTAATGTCATCAACACGCTGTGTATATTGGGAAAACCATTGTTTTTCATTAATGGAAACCATTAACCTTAATGAAAACAATATCTTTCTGGAAGTTACTGCAAATTCAATATCCCCTCTAATAGGCTAATTAAGAAAAGATACCTTCAAAATGAAACGTAGCTTGAAATATTCAGGATGGCTGATATGTGCCCTGACAAGTGGCATTCTTTTTTGCTCGATATATTCTGATAACCTTTGCGCCAACAGCTTTAAAAAGTTTCTTACTCATCACAAACTGGAATTCGGCGGGTGGATTCATGGAGGCGCAACGCTCAATCCCAGCCAATCAGGTGGATTTAACGGTCCAGTCATTTTTGCCGACCAGGCCAATCGGTTCCAGTTAAATCAATTTAACCTGTTTATGCGGCGTTCGGTTGTTTCCGAAGGAAAAACATGGGGTTTGGGGGGGCGCTTCGATTTTATGTTCGGAACCGATGCCATTTTCACTCAGGCATTTGGGGTGCCCGCCTTTGATGTCAATGACGGAACGCCGCTCAAAAGGAATGAGTGGGATCTCAATCTATGCTGCGCTTCTACGCGCACCTACGGTATCGCTCTACCGCAAGCATATCTGGAAGCCTATGTACCCGCCGGTAATGGGCTCAACATAAAATTAGGCCACTTCTATACACCTACCGGCTTCGAAACGGTTCCAGCACCGGACAATTTTTTCTATACGCGAGCATATACCTTAAATGTCGGCGAACCTTTCACGCATACGGGAATGCTGGCCACTTATTATGTTAATTCAAACTGGCAAGTGATGGGGGGGCCACTGACAGGCAGCGCAACGGGTGGATGGGACGCGGGTTGGGATAGGCATCTCAGCAATTGGAGCGGATTGGGGGGATTCACCTGGACCAGCGATAATCAAGCCACCTCATTCCATCTTTCCGGAACCTATGGCGAAACCTCCGCGCGCAGCAGTGAAATCTGGGGATTCTACAATATCGTGTTCAAGCACAGAATCACCCCCAAAACCTTGCTGGTTTTACACCAAGTTTATGGCCATGCCGGCGGCGTATTGCTGAACAACCTGAAATACACCAACGTAATCAAAGATGCCGAATGGTTTAGCGCGCTCATGCATCTATACTATGATCTGACCGATAATGTATCCATTGGCGCCCGGGGCGAATGGTATCGTGACGAAGACGGTTTTCGTAACCCCTCCCCGTTCCGGATTGCCGCCGCCACCAATGCGGTGAATGGCATCCCCGTCAGTTATGCCGGAAACCTCAGCACGGTCACCATTACCCCAGCCGATTATTATTCCGTAACGCTCGGTTTAAATTGGAGAGCCGCCAGAACGCTTAAGCTGACCTGGAATGCGCTGAAAAAACTCACTATCCGTCCGAACATTCGCTATGACAGGGTCGATGCGTATAAAACCAGCGCATATCGGCCGTTTGACGGCAACAAAGACCAGATCCTGTTTTCACTCGACTTTTTGCTGCCTTTTTAGGAATTGGGATTTGACATTGCTACCTAGTAACGGAAACATTCTGCCAGTACGTCCGCTTGCAGCAGTATGTAAATTCGAAGCGATAGTTTTCAGTTCAAATTTGTCTAGCATCTCGCCATCGAATATTTTTCATTTAATGGAATATGATAGGCCCTCTCATGCTAACTCTATTTTCGATTGGCATCATTTGATCTCCTTTGGCCACCTCGATTCTTCCGCAACATAGATACCTAGCGAATCACAGATGGCTTCTACTCTTGTCGCGTTTGTCTTATAGACGTTGTGATCAGCACTGTAAACACTATTGGATAGTCCGATGAGGTTGGTAGATGCAGTAAGTAGCATTTCCTTTGACGGGAGACGAAAAATACGACATGTCACGTCATACGTAGGGATAAGGTACAGGTGAGCATGTAATTGTGACGACAGCTTACGAAGCAAGTTCGAGGTCTCATCCATTACTTCTCTGGTGGGTACGCCAGGGTTGGCGATTATATTGGCTCGTTCGATAAGTGTGTGGGAGATCTGACCAATGATTTTTCTCAGGTCGTGGACCGGATCAAGTACCAGCTTGACGATTAGTTGTCCAATGACGAAAGTGATTACGCCGGAAAGTACAGTGAAAAAGACGGTGAAATCCATATCTACTTCATGATGACGAATCGAATATAAAAGACAACTGGTGTCGTACAAAAAATATGAATTGTTGCACAATCATTCTTAAATCAACCTTCTTATATAGTAGCTAATATTATAAAATTTACCCTCGTACAGAATTTTTACGCACTTCCATTATTAACAGATCACATTCTGTTTTCATGATTCCCACTCTGCCGTTCCAAATGCGCTTCCACATCCCTCTGGCTAAACCCAATCGCATTCGCGACGCGATCCGCGTGGCTTACTTTCGAGATGCCTGCGATCATGCGATGCGTCGGGCCTTGCGGCATAAATTCGACTTGCAGGTAGCGGCCAATGTTGTCTTTTTGCAGCAGTTCGCACAGTTCGTGATTGTGCGTGACCAGCAAAGTACTGGCGCCAAGTTTATGGAATCCTTTCAGGATATATTCCGAGATCGTCATTTTTTCTTCAAACGTCGTGCCTTCGGATAATTCATCCAATACCACCAGGCTCAGCGGAGTGGCATTAAAGAAAATCTCCTTGGTGCGCTGCAGTTCATGGCCGAAACGCCCCATTGCGGCGCTGAGCTGGCCGGGGTCGGGAACCTGGTAATAGAGACGTTCGGCCGGAACCAGTTGTCCTTGCGTAGCGGGAATGTAGCAGCCGATTTGCCCGAGTAATTGAATTTGCACCACGGTTTTGCAATACGCCGTTTTTCCACCGCTATTCGGGCCGGTGATGATCAGCACGCGCCCTGCTTGATCGAGATGGATATCATTCGGTACATAATCAGGAATGGTTTGTACCAGCAACGGATTCCGGGCTTGGCTCACGGTTAGGCGGTGCTGCTTCTCATCAAGAATCTGCGGCAATACTTTATCACCGGTAAGCGCTTGACCATAGCGGCGAAAAGACAATAATTCATCCAGCATGCCAAGTGCTTCAATAGCTTTGGCCAGACCGGGACTTTCACGGAATTGTTTGCGCAAGGGGTAAATGATCGAATCGCGATCGGATACACCCATCGCCAGCAGCAGGATCGGAAACACAGGCACGGTGAGCGCAAGAATGCCGTAACCGATGTAAGATACATTGAACTGCGGCATGAAGTTTTCAAAGAAAAACAGAATGCCGTACGACGCGGCAAAGAAAGTCACTATTGGGATAAGCTTAAACAATGAAGGCCTGAAACGTAAAAATAGATCAAAGGCCGATTTTTCTTTTTTGCTTTTAAACTTGCTGCCGGAAACATAAACCGGACCCTTCATCAATGCATAGATGCGCGATTGGCCGAAATCACGGAAGGCATCCAGCAATGCGCGCAAATAGGAAGATTGGGGTTGCGGAACTTGTGCGGCGCCTTCAACCAGATCCACGGCAAATTCGGTTCCGTCCACGTATTGCCGATAACCATAGCCGCCGAATTCCAGCTTATCGGTGCGGCTGCTCGGGTCCTCAGTCGTCAAGCCGCCGACAAATTCGCCATATAACAGATATTTCAATGATTTTTCTCCGGAAGCCGCTTGGCTCACAAATTTCGTGATTGCCTCATACAATTGCGGATCCGACTCCATCTCACGCAACGCCATCTGTTTTTGCTGCAATATTCCCGCATCCTGATTCGGGCGGGCGATGGAGCGATACAGCGTCAGCCGGCCGGCTTCAGTTTGGGTTTGATTGATCGTATGAAACAGGCTCTCTGCTTCAATCGCTTCAAAGGTTTTCGCATCCAGCGCTTCGTAATTACTTTCGGTGGGACGGATAGCTTCCGTCGTCGTGGGTTGTTCGGAATCGGATAAGATAAATTTTTTGCGCCAAATATCAATCATATGGAAAGTCTGTTTAAGGTTTTTTCGGTTTTTATGGGTTGCCCGCAAGCAATGCTGCCTGAATGTGTAAAATACGCATATTTGCAATGAAACACAACACGATGACATTTCCTGCTCACGCGCACAGTATTTCTTACGATGCGATCCGTTAACAAAGCGCTGCGCCTGGTTGTTTTTATCGCCGCGGCAAGCGCGATTGCGCTTGCAAGCTGGCATTACACCCGGCCAAAACCATTAGAAGTGGATTTGGCCCTTATCACCACAGGCGATGTGGAAGCCACGATTGTCAACACGCGCGCGGGGACGGTCAAATCCTGCCAGCGATCCAATCTTGCACCCATAACCGGCGGGAAGATTGTAAAAATCTGGATAAAAGAAGGCGATCATGTGCAACAGGGACAGGTTCTGCTGGAGCTATGGAATCAGGATTTAAAGGCACAGCGCGAACTGGCGCAACGTCAACTCACCATGGCACAGGAACGGCGCCGCGAAACCTGCATCCTGGCGGAAAATGCACAGCGTGAATCAGTTCGTACGCAAAAACTGGTCGAACAGGGTTTTGTCAGTTCGCAGCGTTTCGACGATGCTCATGCCAATGCACGTTCCCGTCAGGCCAGTTGCGAAGCGGCCACTTCCGACATCAAGCGCGCCGAAGCACAGATCCACGTATCTCAGGCCGGGATTGAGCGCACCATCATCACCGCTCCGTTCTCCGGTGTGATTGGGAAAATTTCCGGTGAACTGGGCGAGTTCACTACGCCCTCACCGCCCGGCATCCCTACCCCGCCGACGATTGATCTGATCGACGACAATTGCCTGTATGTCACCGCGCCAATGGATGAAGTCGATGCGCCCAAAATCAGGGCGGGACAGGAAGCGCGTATTACGCTCGATGCCATGCCTGAGAAGGTATTTCCCGGAAAAATACGGCGCATTGCGCCCTATGTCACTGAAATCGAAAAACAAGCGCGCACCGTGGATATCGAAGTGGATTTTCTGCACACCCCTACAGATGCTTTGCTGGTGGGTTACAGTGCCGATGTTGAAGTGATTCTTGAACGCAAAGAAAATGTGGTGCGTATACCCACGCAGGCCATCCGGCAAAATAATAAAATCTGGAAGGTGGATGACAATAATCGATTAGCCGAGCTGTCACTGGAAACCGGTTTGAGCAATTGGAGCTTTACCGAAGTCCGCGGTGGTCTGAAAGCAGGCGATCAGGTTCTGATGTCTTTTGATCAGGACAACATCAAAGCGGGTGTTGCCGTGCAATCTAAGCCGCAATAATCATGATTCGCCTGACAGCCATAACGCGCACATTCCATATGGGTGAGCAAGCGGTTTATGCATTGAATGACATCAATCTGCAGATCGCCTCAGGAGAATACGTTTCGATCATGGGGCCTTCCGGCTCGGGAAAATCCACGTTGCTGAATATTCTCGGCTTGCTCGACAAGCCCGATAGCGGATGTTATGAACTGGATGAAAAGCGGGTCACCGATTTATCAGAAACTGAGCAAGCGCAAATCCGCCGTGAAAAAATCGGCTTTGTTTTTCAATCGTTCCATCTTGTTCCACGCTTGACCGCCGCAGAAAATATCGAACTGCCATTAACGCTCAGCGGCATACCTTCCGAGCAACGGCAAATTCGCGTCAATGAGGCGTTGCAAGCTTTCGAATTGAAACAGCGCGCGCAGCACCGGCCCGCTGAGCTTTCCGGCGGCCAGCGCCAGCGCGTGGCGATTGCGCGCGCAACCATTATGCAGCCCAGCGTTATCCTGGCGGATGAGCCTACCGGGAACCTGGACCATCAGATCGGTGCGGAAGTAATGACACTATTGGAAAATCTACATCATCGCGGAACCACATTGATTGTCGTCACGCACGACCGGGAATTAGGCGCACGTGCGCATCGTCAGATCGGCATGCGTGATGGAAAAATTTTAACGGATCACACTGATGACGCTGGTTGACACATTACAAACCTCATTTAAAGCAGTGTTGAGCTATCGCCTCCGCTCATTGTTGATCATACTCGCGATGGCTCTGGGTGTAGCTGCGGTAGTGATGCTGACAGCATTAGGTGATGGTGCAAGAAACTATGTCATCAATCAGTTTTCTTCCATCGGCACCAATCTGTTGGTGGTGTTACCCGGACGGGCGGAAACGTCAGGTTCATTCCTGGGCGCAGTGCTAGGCCAAACACCGCGCGACCTCACATTAAAGGATGCGCAATTGATCGGCCGTTTGCCGCAAGTACGGCGTTATGCACCGCTCAATGTTGGTGAAGCAGAGCTATCCGCCGCCAATCGCCTGCGCGCAGTGACAGTGCTCGGCAGTAATGCCAATCTGATACCCATCCGGCATATGAAACTAGCGCAAGGAAGCTTCATGGCACAGGGCGCCGGGAGCAATGCCCAGATTGTTCTGGGTGCAAAAATAGCCAAAGAATTCTTTCCCCGCACTCAAGCTGTCGGACAGCGCATTCGATTAGGTGACAGCCGATTTCTGGTCTCCGGTGTTTTGATGTCGCAAGGTGAAACCATGGGATTCAATACCGATGAAATTGTCATCATTCCGATTGATTATGCACAAACCATGTTTAATACGACCTCGCTCTTCCGTATCCTGATCGAAGCCAAGAGCCATAGTGAAATCGAGCCCGCAAAACAAGCGGTACTAGCGGCCATGAAACAAAGCCATGACGGAGAAGAAGATATTACCGTGATTACGCAAGATGCCATTCTCTCGACCTTTGACCGCATTTTGCAGGCATTGACTATGGCGGTCGCGGGGATCGCCGCGATCAGTCTGATTGTTGCCGGTATTTTAGTGATGAATGTCATGCTGGTTGCGGTCAGTCAGCGCACCGCAGAGATCGGCCTGTTGAAAGCCATCGGGGCAACATCCGCCGATATCCGCCGCCTGTTCTTTGCCGAAGCGGTTTTGTTGTCGATGGCGGGCGCTATTTTAGGGTTTCTGTTAGGGCAATGCGGCAGTTTGATGCTACGCCTGGCATTCCCGCAGCTGCCCGCCTGGCCGCCGGCATGGGCTACTATCACAGGAATTATGGTCGCATTAACAACCGGAGTTCTAGCCAGCATACTACCAGCCAGTAAGGCAGCTAAATTGGATGCAGTAAATGCGTTGGGGAAGAAATAACCTTAATGAACACGTTCCATTTTATTTTTGTTCGCTGGCGAACCATCGTCTCAGGCTTGCTATCACCCTCGCCCGCAACCCGGCTTACCCGTCAACGAAATTGGATCTGACTTAATTCAATCCGGTTGTTAATCATTATAAGAATCGTTATTTGTCTTTAGCTGATTTACCATCCGCATCAGAAGCATCCGTATCATGTTTTGTAACATCATCCGGTCCATAAGCCGACATTTTCGGCCTATCCATCAGATGCCCGTCAGGCGTTCTTTTGGGTTCATTACAAGCAGTCAGCACCGAAACCGAAAATAGTCCGGCAAGCAATAAATATTTTGTCGTCATATTTCTGTTCTCCTATACAAAAACGTTAGCTTAATCCAATTAAGCCGCAGATATGTAATTATTATTCACTATATGGAAATATTCAGCAGAGCAAGTACTTTATCAATATCCGAAATGCAATTGATCGCTGGGGCATGGCTGCTATAATTTTGTATCTGGATCAATTCAAGGCAACCATAAAGAATGAAAGAAAAAATAAAGGAGCGTTCGGAGTTTGCGCGTTGGAGTCTCAAGCACGCATGCCTGTCTGCATCTATCGCAGCTGCGGCTGTTTTGGGATATCGTTTTGGCATAATGAATTACCAGGTAGCATTGATAATTCTTATCGGTGGAGCAGCGCTGGGCGTGATGGCCATACTTTCCGCCATTGTCAGCATTCTCGCCATTATCACATCGGTTGACACTAAAGTAACGGGCATACTCTCGGCGCTCACTGGACTGGCGCTTGGGCTTGCTGTTGCAGCGCCAGTTTTTCTCACCATTCAGACGGGATACAAAGTACCGCGCATTCATGACATCACCACCGATCTGCAGAACCCGCCAGGTTTCTCAGCCATCCTTACTTTGCGCACAGCGGAACACAACCCGCTAGACCGGAAAACACCCGCTAATCTTAATGAGCTTCAGCAAGCGGGATATCCCGACCTCGGTTCTTTGCTGATTAATAAAGAACCGGGCCAAGTCTTCACAGAAGCCGTCGCGCTGGCCTCGGCGCGCGGCTGGGAAATCATAGCGGTCTCTGCAGAGGATGGCATCATCGAAGCGGTCGATACAACCCGGTTCATGGGCTTTAAGGATGATATTGTGATTCGCGTATCCGCTCAAGCAGATAAAACGATCGTCGATATGCGCTCCGTTTCCCGTGTCGGAATCAGCGACATGGGTGCCAACGCTGCGCGTATTAAAGCGTTTTTACATGACCTTAACAATGCAGAATAACAATATAAGAAAATTGTAGCAAGGATTCACAATCGCTGGCTATCCGCATTTTAAAGCCAATCCTGAATAACGATAAAGATAGCTCCTCAATGGCCTGATAGCCTGCTAAAAATCAACGCGGATAAAGTTTAATCTTGACAAGACCTGCCAAATACACCATCATCGCCCCCGCAAAATGAAATTGTAATGATTTGTAGAAAAACAATCGGCCTGGTCGATTACAGTTTGAAGGCATCGAAACAATAGCGAAATGCAACTTCGAATCCCGTGATTGCTTCAATCTGATATAATCCTCCGGTTGCTTAACAGACTGGAAGTAATTAGATTGTACTTAAGCGCCCGTAGCTCAGTTGGATAGAGTACTTGGCTACGAACCAAGGGGTCGTGGGTTCGAATCCTGCCGGGCGCGCCAACTGGTTGAATAATTTTAATACAATTCAATAGACAGATTTATCTGTTTCCTAGTCATTACTCAAATGGCCAAGTAGCTCAGTCGGTAGAGCAGAGGACTGAAAATCCTTGTGTCGGTGGTTCGATTCCGCCCTTGGCCACCAAATAAAACAAGTACTTAGTTACTAATAATCCTAAGTACTTTTTGGTTTCTTCGATTCATGTCACCAATTTGTCACCGCGAAATATCAATATTGATCAATAAAAAACCCGCTCAGCGGCGGGTTAGTTTGATGATGCTCTGATTATTTATCTACGATTGTTTCTTTCGCGCCATAAACCCCAGCATTCCCAGGCCAGCCAGCAGCATTAGGTAAGTTGATGGCTCGGGTACTGGTGGGATGTAGAAATCCTGTGGGGTGAATACTGTATCTGATGTAAACGACAGTAAAAATGAATGTTGCTCGTTGTTTAAATTCCCATGTCCAACTATCTGACCATTATTATTAATGTCAGTTACGATAATATCAGACCATCCTGATCCAATAAATACATCCAAGCCTAATAAATCAGTTAAACCACCATTGGCATATATAAATGAACTCACACCAGACCCATTAAAATTTCCAGAAACTCCAACTGCTTGTCCATGATCATTGATTGCAATGGCTTCACTGTAATTCCCTCCTAATGTTCCTAAACGAATTATTCCTACACCATCATCGCCAGTTATAAATGCTTGAGACCCAAAACCAAACTCTCTTATTAAAACCCCAGCAGTTTGTCCAGATTCGTTAACGTCTATAGCAATGCTGTTTTTATAAAATTTATCTTCAAATGTGCCAATATCCTTAATACCTTTTCCGTCACTACCTGTTATAAAAGCATGCCTTCTTCCTTCTTCGTTAACATAATAACCAACAACTTGCCCAGAATTATTGAGTGATCTTGCAAAAGTATCTAACCCAGGCAACGGCACAATATCAATAATATTATTATTGTACTGTGAATCATTATTTCCAATAAAGCCAACTATTAACTGACCTTTATCATTTATTCCTTCAAATGTATTCGCGTTTTCGATTGGCAGATCAACCATGCCATTGCCATTTTGTTGAGTAATAAAATTACTCCAACTATTGCCGTTGAAATAAACACCTAAGATTTGCCCGGAATTATTTATCTCGTTACCAAGACTTACTGATCCTATTGAGTTAATTTCCCTAATGTTTAATCCATTGGAATCAGTTATAAATGCACGCTCAAATTCGGTATTTACGTTTACTGAACCAGTGATCTGTCCAGAATCATTTATTGACGTTGCAAATACCGACTCCCCCAAATCCATAATAGACCAACTTGCGTTTGCCGAAGCGGAAAACAATGCCGCAACTATCCCTAATGTTAATTTGTTCATTTTGACTCCCTAATTTTTTGTTGTTATTGTGCTTGCAATGTCAACATTCTTTAGAATGTTGCTTCAGAAATATATCACTAATTAATACTTCTATTATCTTAATATTTACCAAGCTCTTGCAATCCCTTCCCCTCATCACTTAAACACCCCCACATTTGCCCTTGGCTATATAATTTAAAAATAAACGCTTGTGGTTGATTCTGGTGAGTTTTGAGGGGTTTATAAAGCAGAGTAAAACTTTTTTGTGGATTTTTATGACAATAAAGGCTAAGCCCGGTTTCTCTAAATAGAATTCGTGAAGATTGGAGGCGGCCTGTTACCAAGATACTTTTCAATATCGTCCAAAGTGGCACCATCAGCCCTCATCCTTTCCAATTCACCCAGCAATTGTTGCTTTGATTGCTCAGCATAGGCAGTACCCCAAGCATGAACTTTCCGGTTTACTAAACTTGATATTTCACGTGGCAATTTAGTTTTCATGGTTTTTTCTTCCTGCGTGCGTGTATATGCGCGTGCACAATTTCTTGTGTTAACGTTAACTCAAAGGCTAATTGCGGTTTCGGGAACTTAAAAAATGTAGAGATTAAGTGCCGGTCATTCCCAATTACAGTTTTATCTTTTGTGTTTTGCAAACGGGTTTTCTTTTTCAGTACCGGCAAAAGCTTTAACCTTGCTTTGTGAAACTGGTGTTAATCCAAAGTCATTAATCAGATTTCTATACTGCGCACTCAAATGGCCGGTTGGGCATTCTCCCGCGGCATACATCTGGACTATCTTGCCATGTAATGAACAAAGTACAGCCAAAGCAGACAAGCCACCCTCAGTTAGCAATTTATTCGCCATTAACAGCGGCACTAACCGATTCCATTCATTAACAGCATAAGCGTTAGGCAACCAATCAGGCATAACCGGCATGTCAACAATAATCGGGAATTTAACGGACTCAGTAACTGTGCGATCATTCCTCGCAGTTCCTGAAACTAATTTTAAAGATTCTGGTTTTCGTGGTTTTGGCATGGATGAACCCTTTTTATCAAATGACTGTGCAAAAATTCTGGCTAGGGGCGATTTATGAAATTTATTTTTTCCAGAGACTGAATGCCTCCCGGCCTCTTAATACCTGCCACGCAAGATTAAGTTTACGGAAATTAAACCTAATCCTGCCGCAGGTTGACGGGGTTATTTGACAAATGCGCCACTCACCGTCTTACGCACATCCGCTCTTAAATTGCCCCAGCGGCAAGGGTTGCTGCATTGTTATTAAACTACCGTCTTCAATTGGCGATACATTGCAGCTGGCTGCACAACGTAAAACTGCCCACGTAAATAAGCCACCAAAAGGTGACTAGCTGATCCGGGCTGATGCCAGCGTACAACCTCAAGCCGTAACTCTTGCCTCATTCCCAACAGCAAACCTTTCTCAAAGTCACCCATGATTGATTTACCTGCTGTCATTGAAGTAGTGAATAAATCAGACATAGGCAATAGTTCGGAAGGTCGACCTATCCAACGTCCAGTACCATCTACTTGGGAAATACGTTTTGTATAGTCGCCAGCATTAGAAATTACAGCCTTTGCCCAATCACAATTTAATGCAACGCTTGATCCTGCCGCTGCTATCAAACCGCTCCAAGTCTCGGTATCTTCACCGGTCGCTGACTCTGGTATGTTCACATCCGCAAGCAATGCAGCTATGCCCAGGGCGTCTAATTTCTTCGCCACTGCTGCCGCGATACTTGTCCTTAACAGAAGATCCAGGTTAGCTGAGTCGGCCACAATTTCCACCGATAATGGGATTTGAACCGCTATCATCCCAGGATCAAGCTCTACAGGACTGAACACAGGCAAGCTCAGGTCGATATCGTCAACACCTTCTGCATGAAGATAAGCGACCGGGTCTGTATCAATTCTCCCGATAACCGTTTTACCATCTAGGGGCAATGTGAGAGCACCAGATTTAATCAGGGTATTTTTCGCGCGGATATCATCGATGATTCGACTGGTCAAGAATTCCGGCACTGTGGCTGATCCACGTTCTAACACCGAATTATTGCGGCTGTTAATTCCCATGCTGTTCCGGACAAAGTCCTCAAGGTTCCACTCTGGTTCACCATATGAAGGTTGTGGGCGGAAATGATTTGATAGACGATCTTCACGTCCTAATACAGGTATTTTCTTTCCTGACACCGTAACCTCAAAACGGTTAGGTTGTGATACCTCCGCTTTGGGTATGCCGTTCAATGGCCGGTTTAGTATCTCTTCAACACGGTCAAAACTTGATTGAACCTCCGCAATGTCATTTTTTAACTGTTGATCTCGTTTATTCAGGTTTTCGTCGTGTTTACTTTTGAATTCGCTGAAAGCGTTCATTAATATGTCTGTCGCTCCACCGTTTGGTTTTGGTTTATCCATTTGCTGGTTCATTTTGTGCATCCTTTTAAATTGAAATAAAGTTTTTTTGCTCCAAAATGAATATTTAGTTCCTGAACGTCAACGTCACATTGACCATATTCATATTCAAAATATTTCATTCTTTTTCGATAACATTACCAACTTCCCATTGGCTTATGCTCTCGTAACTCGACCTACATCACGTAACCCGAGAATTCTGTCCATTATAACACATAACATATTGATTTAATACATCTTATATGTAATTTGTTGCTGTTTTTTAATCACATTTTTCACTCATCAGCCAACCTCCAGTTCTCAATCTGCCAGCCTTTGGGTGGTGGGTAATGCACCATGTCAAATTTCCACTTTCTAATAGGCAAATTGTTCTTTGGTGGTTCTGGCAATCGCTCCCTTAATGAATGCACTGAAATTTTATCTTTCCATCCGATACTCTCAGTCGACGGCATCCCAGGCGGTTCACCAATTGAGCATTCCAGCGTGCAATATCCGGCTTTCCGATAATCCAAAAATCCAACCATTAGAAAACTGACTTTGCACCGTTTGCACTTTCCATAATCTGCCATCACTGGATAGTCTCCTTCCGTGATCTGCCAACTATTCTCTTACTACCTGGTTTAGGTGGTGTATATGGTATAGATACATTGTTCCCGTACACCGGGATAGTGGATTGGTCAAAATTAGCCTTGCTCGTCCCGTACACCGGGATAGTGGATTGGCTCTCTGTCCCGGTAGTGGGGATAGTGCTGTCCCGCTTATCGGGATGGTTTTTTTGTTTTTGAGGGGGCTTTCGTCCAACGGTTTTAGGTAACTTGCAATCAGCCCATGATCCTTGCTTGTAACTTTGAGGGGTAATATCTAATCCCACAAAATTGCTGATTTGCAACCAAGTTACTGCATACCGATTGCAGCTAGCATTTAATCCGCCCAATCTTGAAACAACTATCAATTCTCGTTCGATAAGCTCTGTTATGGCTTTACTGTTTGATGAGTGAGATTGCCAGCCATGCCCAGATAGCCATGTATTGGTTAATTGCAGCCTTCCATTGTTACTACCATTGATTTGCCTTATTAACGCGAATAGAAGCGATTTGCCGCGGTCTGATAGCCCTATGAATGCTTGACTATCCATTACAGCGTGCGGAATGCGTGAAAAGGTTCCTGTAAAGTCTTCAGGTGGTTTTTTGGATTTCTTACTCATTGCACACCCCGTAAATGCGCAACGTTGCGTAATTGAAGATAGCCAGTTAATAATGGTGCAACGTTGCACCCTTCTTTTACAGATTTAATTGTATTATCAAAATCGTTCAAACGACTTTGAACGATTAGTAATCCGGTAACGTTACCGAATTTGATCACTGGTAATATTGCCGATGATATTTTGCCTTTACCTGTGGATAACTTTTGTTTGGTTTCTAGGTTTAATGCGGGTTTGCGGGTATTTTTGGAAACGTTTCCAACCTTTCTGCAATCGCTTTGGGTGGTAACGGTTACCACTTCCTTGCTGAATTTACAGTTCAGGCTTGTAATCGTTACAACCCGATAGGTGGAAACCGTTTCCACTTCATCAATAACATTGTTTTTCTTGGTGGTTATAACGGTTATAACCCCATTTTTTTGTTCCTTTGTATTCAGTGGCTTATTTTCTTCACTGATAACCGTTATCAGTTCTTTCCGTACTTTGCTTACGAATGGCTGTGTATTTTTGCAGATTCTCATATTTCAACCTCCGTGATACACTGTTGCTTATCGGTTTCCTTTCCGATTCTGCCTGTATCGGTTGGTGCGGTTGCCGCCGCTCCAACCAAAACATAACAAGCAATACGGTGTATTTTTCCGCAATCGCTTTCCCGGTCTATCCATATCGTATTAATTCCTATTCCCCGCTTGCGTAATTCCATGACACGCGCAGCAGGGTGCATCACGTCCAGCTCTTTGCGTGCTGCTAATGTATCAAGGGGTTTGGTATGGAGATAAGCAAGAATGCGCATACGCTGCGCTTTGGCGGTGTTTTCAAGAGTTAGCATGGTTTATACCTCCACGCCTAGAACTTTCTTAATCTCACGCACCGGCCAGGCAAGACGGCCATTGATACGTATCGGACGGATTGCGCCATTCTCTAAGCAAGCCCAAGCGCGCATAGTCTGCGGCTTTCTATCAAGGTAATATGCTGCTTGTTCGGTTGGTACTGTTGGTCGTGTTACGGATTCGAGTGGGGGGAATATATGATTAGTTGCTGTTTCCATTTTTGAATTACCTTTACCTTTCGGCGCTGTTGAAGATAATTCATCATTTCAGGTATGATTCAGTGGTGAAATTCTGGCGGAATATCGTCGGGAGAAATGCGGAAATTCAATGGAAGTTTGCAGAGTTCTCTTAATAGAGTGGCGGTATTTTGGCGGTTAGTCTATGTCTCCGGTCAGCAAGTGCTTTGAGGCACGAGAACGTGCGGGCAGGTTATTTGCCAACGTTCGATATAGACGAGCTTCATCCCATCCTTCCATTCCCTTGCGAATGAACCACATCCCCGCTTGGTAAGGATTAAACTTTGCTCTAGTTTTTCGGGCGCATATCAATCCTGTTATTTTGGCCTTATCTGCCCAATATTTCCATTTGTCATTAGCAGGAAACATTTTTTCTAAAGCTTCTACTGGCACAGGATCAAACAAAATTGCTAATTGTTCTTCGATATCATAATCACTCGTTATTGTTTCCTGATCAATCGATATTTCTTGTGCTTTATTTAATTTCTCAATATCTGCTTTCACTTCTGACAAGTCAATACTCAAATTCTTGGAACGGTACCACTTTTCACAATCTTCTAACTTTACTAGCCATCCCGCAGTAACCATAGGAAAGCTTAAATCCTCCGCATTTCCATACAACCCGGATTTTATCATCTCTAAATATTGCGCCCATGAAAGGAGCGTTTTAGGATGTAATGCTTGAAGCTTACCGAGCTTGATATCATTAAAAGCAAGCATCGTATAAGTAGAAAGCTCTTCGGTGACATCTTGATCTTTTTCGGGGCGGATGTACAAAAGCAGCAAGCAAATGCATTGAGCTATCGTCAAACATTCATATTTTATTAATTGACTTGTATCTCGCAATTTTTCATGATCAAAGAAGATCAAAGATTCATCAATTGAACTCTCTAATCCATCATTCATTTTGGCCATGTTCACCCCTTCAAGTTCTCCTTCACATGAAAACCACCCCACGCGGTGAAGGTCTCCGCTATTCGCCCCGTCGGGCTAGAGGTGGTTGAACCGTTAAAAATTATTTAACTGATTTGATATCATCTGAACTACGATAACGCTCCGGGTGTTTTAATCTAGCATCTGCTGAACTTCCAACATGAATAAGACCTTGAATATTTTCTATATAATTTGCAATCGCAAAAAGCAGATCAGGCACATCATTACTTGATTGAAAATTTCCAGATCGCTTTCCCGCTTCAAGGGATTCTTCATTTAGAACCAAACAGCCAATACTTTCCAGGGTTTGCTTTAATGATAGAAGCCCTTGCTCGGCGTGTTCGGTGGCTTGGGAAAACCATTTTAGCTCTTTATCGGTTAAAGTATGGCTAGTGCGTTCCCATAACTCAACCATGATGTTGTGTGAATTGCATATATCAATTCTTCTTGTTTTTGTTTCTGCTGTAAAATCTTCATTAGCCATGATATGACACTCCATATTAGTGTTGCATTGTGGTTAGGGATTGTTAGTGCTTATACACTTTCAATCCCGCATTTACCTGATTCCGTCAGGTGGCGGTTATTGCTCGTAAACCTGCTTTAACAGGTACAAAATTAATCCCTGCTTCCTTCAATATCCATGTCTCAATTTTGACGTGCCACATGCGCAGCAAATCAAGTGGACGGCGTATATAGTTTTGTTCTCTAACTCCTTGCGGCTTATGCCCCTGAATTTGTGCGGCGATACCTGCGGGCATCTCGATCCATTCACACAAACTGGCAAAAGATCGTCGTAGTCCATGCAAAGTTAAATCTAATCCGGCAATTGAACACGCTTTTCTGTGGGCTATAGATGGATCAGTTAAGCGGCCACTTGCGGCGGAAGGGCTTGAAAATACCCATTCATTGCGACGGGTAAGGGTGGAAAGCAAACTAGCTACATAAGGCGTTAACGGAACAATTCTAAAATCTTCTACTTTGTCATTAATCGTTAAGCTATTCCATTGAAAATCTATATCCTGCCAGCGTAAAGTGGCAATTTCTTCACGTCGTCCACCGGTCAGCAAAAGAATTTGCAAATATGCAGATATGACAGGATTTTGAATTTGTTTGATTGCCTTAAACCATGCGGACAATTGCTCACGCTGCAACACGTCATGTTTAACTTTGGCCTTACCTAGACTCTCTCTGGCGTCATTATTCTGCGCTGGATTGCTTGTCACAATAACCTTATACATTGAATGTCTACCGCACCAATTCAGAAATGCTCTTAATAATCGTAGAGCAAGCCGGGCGCGTGTCGGGCGGGTTTCTGCCTCTACCTTCGCCCACTCCGTCACCATCTCCGGTGTTAAATCCACAAGTCGAATTGCGGCTAATGATGCGAGTGATCCTGGTTCTGTAAGTTTTTTACTTCGTTTGCGTGTGTCGCCACCTGCTTGCATAACTTTATCATGATCACGTATATGCAGTTCTGACCATAGCGGTTTGCGGGAAATCACATATTCTTTCCAGGCTTTACCTACTGTTATAATTTCGCGGGCTTCCTGTGTTTTCTTGGCAGCGGCGGCTGCTTGCTCTGCTGCTTTATTGTTGGCTTTTACTTGGCGGGGATCGAAGCCTTGATCTATAAGAGCCTGAAGGCGGCGCGCTTCTTTCCGTGCTTCATCAATTTTCTTCGCATTTACATCACAAATCGTCATGCGTGCAGATTTGCCGTAAATTTTGGCCTGAAATATAAATGATTTTGATCCGGCGATTGTGGCAATAACTCCAAAGCCTTTAAACTCTTTGCACCATAGATATGTGCGCGTCTTTCCTTTCTCGCATTTTAACTTTGCGATTCGCCCTGCGGTCAATTCGACCTTTTCAGCCTTGAGTATTTTCGCCATTTTTCCCATGTCACCAGTATGTCACCATGAAATAAGTATACAGACGAATATTAATCAACGCAACAATTAAGATGTTCGTTATTTTATCTTTGTTTTATATAGTTTTTATACTTATGACGAATGTATATCAACACTGAGAAATGCCATTTATTGAGGACTGAAAATCCTTGTGTCGGTGGTTCGATTCCGCCCTTGGCCACCAAATAAATCAAGTGGTTATAAATAAAAACTTGATTTATTTTTCTTAGTGCAATTCCTGCGTAATTCCGTCAGAGAGCTATCCGTTTTTTTTATAGCGATTTTCTAACTTATCCATTGCTGCTTTAGCCTGTCAATCAAACTAAAATGCAGCAGTTCCGCGATGCGGGGATAAACGTATAATGACACGCTGCACAACCGGATAAACCATCAAAACAACAACGCAATGACTGAAGAACAACGCCGTCAGCTTCAACAACAGCTCTGGAATATCGCCAACACCCTGCGCGGAAAGATGAATGCGGATGAGTTCCGTGATTACATTCTGGGGTTTATCTTTTACAAATACCTGTCGGAAAAAGTTGAGCGCTATGCCGATGCTTTGCTGGCGGAAGATCACCTCAAATTTGCCGAGCTGGATGAACATACCGAAGATGGTGCCGAGATTGTGCAGGCGGTGCAGGATGCCGCGGTGAAACAATTAGGTTATTTCCTGAAGCCTTCAGAGCTGTTTCATGCCGTAGCGATGAAGGGCAATAACCAGCTTGATGCCGAAAACCTGGGGGATGGTCACAACTTTATTCTGGCTGATCTTGCCCGCATCCTCAAAAACATTGAGCAAAGCACGCTGGGCACCGATAGCGCGGATGATTTCAGCAATCTGTTTGAAGATTTAGACCTCACTTCCTCCAAACTGGGTGCCACTGAAAAAGCCAAGAATGCGCTGGTGGCCAAGGTGCTGGTACATCTGGATAAGATCGACTTTAATCTGGCTGATGGCACCGCTGATGTGCTGGGCGATGCATATGAATATCTGATTGGTGAATTTGCCAGCGGCGCGGGTAAAAAAGCCGGTGAATTCTACACCCCGCAGCCGGTTTCCACCTTGCTGGCCAAGCTGGTTACCAGCCAGAACAAGAACCTCAAAACGCTATACGATCCGACGTGTGGCAGCGGTTCGCTGTTGTTGCGCGTCAAACGTGAAGCGAATCACGTGGATAAGATTTACGGCCAGGAACTGAACCGTACCACCTACAACCTCGCACGCATGAACATGATCCTGCATGACGTGCATTACGCCGATTTTGATATCCGCCAGGAAGACACGCTGGAACACCCGCAGCATCGGGACTTGCGCTTTGACGCCATTGTCGCCAATCCCCCCTTCTCCGCGCATTGGAGCTCAAGCCCCTTGTTTATGAGCGATGACCGGTTCAGCGTGTATGGCAAGCTGGCGCCTGCGAGCAAGGCCGATATGGCGTTTGTGCAGCACATGATCTATCAATTGGCCGATGATGGCGCGATGGCGGTGGTATTGCCGCATGGCGTGCTGTTCCGGGGCGCAGCGGAAGGCCATATCCGCCAGTATCTGATCGAGCAGATGAATTGCCTGGATGCGGTGATCGGCCTGCCCGCCAATATTTTCTATGGCACCAGCATTCCCACCTGCGTGCTGGTGCTCAAAAAATGCCGCCGCAATCCCAACGATATTTTATTCATCGACGCCAGCCAGCATTTTGATAAAGTTAAAACGCAAAATATCCTGCGCCCGGCACATATTCAAAAGATTGTCGATGCTTATCTGGCACGCACTCATGAAGACAAATACAGCGCTGTGGCAAGCCTGGAAGCAATCAAAACGAATGACTACAACCTGAATATTCCAAGGTATGTGGATACCTTTGAGGCAGAAGATGCGATTGATCTTGAACCGCCCCGGGTTTATCGGAGACTCCATTTCTTGAGAGAATGGAGCTATGAATAAATCGATAAGATACTCACCTGAAATCCGTGAACGAGCAATTCGTA
>NZ_FNUX01000031.1 GCF_900108305.1 Nitrosomonas ureae | reverse complement strand
ATCCAACCAACCAAAGTTATTCTCCACATTGAATGGAAATATCAGATTCAATTTCTCAACAACAATTGTTGGGTACTTTTTTCAGGGATGACTAAGTAATAGAAATAACCTAACAGTATGGTTACCAAAATCATTGTGACTAAAACGATTTTTGAAGAATAGCGTGCAAGTTGATTCATATTGATCACAAACAAGGTAAATAACGCACCCCGTCGCAAGCGGCGGGGTATTGAGTAACGCTCTTCAAGCTGCTGGCTTGCAACCAGCCTTCACTCCAAGGGGCGAGGAATTAGACCCGGAAGAGATTAAAATAGTATTGCTTTTGAGGTGGTTATAATCGGACTAGATTTTCGATCCTTTAACTTCATTTAATAGTTATCTATTTGAAAAATAACCATAATATATTACAGGAATATGACAACACCCCTATCATGCTCAATTGTGAGGAAAACTTGCAGCACAAATAGTCAGCAGTCAGCTTCTATGAATTATAGTTAAGGTAGTTTTTGAAAATAAAATTTACATCGCGTACGGGATACTTGCACTATTTGCCAATGCAAAAATGCGAAAAAATTTCCCCCAGCAGGTCATCCGCAGTAAATTGACCCGTGATGGTTGATAATGCGGATTGCGCTAGCCTCAATTCTTCGGCCAGAAGCTCCAGCTGGTATTCGGCTTCCGTATATTCCTGCGCATTTTGCAAATGTGCGCTTGCTTGTGTCAACGCCTCCAAATGGCGCTGTCTGGCCATGAATATTCCTTCACCGGCATGATTGAATTGCCAGCCTGCCAGGTGCAAAATCTTTTGGCGCAGTAATTCGATACCCGCGCCGGTTTTGGCCGAAAGATGAATACTGCTGTTGTGGTCATCCCCTTCCATCCTGGGGTTCTCATTGCGCAAGTCAATTTTGTTGAACACGGTGATTTGGGGTTTGTCATCGGGGATGTATTGTTTTATCGGATCAGGAGCAGCTGGCTGGTGCTGGCTGCTATCCAGCAACCGGAGCACCAGATTGGCGCGTTTAATTGCAGCCAGTGTTCGTTCAATGCCTTTTTGTTCGACAATATCACCGGTTTCTCTCAGTCCGGCAGTGTCCACAATATGAATCGGCATTCCGGCCATGATAATGGTGCGTTGAATGGTATCCCGAGTGGTTCCGGGTATTTCCGTGACAATGGCGGCATCCTCTTCGACCAATTGATTCAGCAAACTGGATTTGCCGACATTGGGCGCTCCCACCAGAACGATCCGGATACCTTCTTGCAGCAAATTGCCCTGGCGTGCACCGGAAAGTGTTTGTTCCAACTGCGCAACAATATGATCCAGTTTTTCGCGAATTTGCAAAGTCTTCAAATTGTCGATTTCATCTTCCGGGAAGTCCAGGGTTGCTTCAATAAGCATCCGCAGCGTGATCAGCAAACCGACCAGTGTTTCGATCCTGGCGGAAAAATGACCTTGCAAAGAATTGATCGCACAGCGCGCTGCCTCGTGCGTACTGGCTTCGATAATAGCAGCGACGCTCTCGGCCTGAACTAAATCGATTTTATTATTGAGATAAGCACGCAGTGTAAATTCGCCGGGTTGCGCTAAACGGGCGCCAGCGTTAAGACAGCTTTTGAGCAATAAATTCATGACCGCCGGGCCGCCATGCCCATGCAGTTCGAGCACATCTTCACCCGTGTACGAGTGAGGCCCTGGAAAGTAAAGCACAATACCTTGATCGATGATCCGCCTCTCAGTATCCAGAAACTTACCGAGGCTAGCATGGCGTGGTTTGGGGAGCTTGCCGAAAATTACTTCGGCGAGTTTTGCTAAGTTATTGCCGGAAATGCGAATTACACCGATTCCACCGCGCCCAGGCGGTGTCGCAATGGCTGCAATGATATTAGGGCTAACTATGTATCAACTCCCTAACAGTTCGTTGAAGAACTATCTGTGTTGCCGCTGCAGTGTTAAGAACAGGCGAAAAAGCGCAGTTTATGCTTAATAAATGAGCATTTTGAATCTGTTTTTGCCTTGCATCAACTGCCTCGATAACGTTTTTGAACGGCCTGCTAATGGCTGCATGAGTGGCTAAATTACCGGTTATCCATGCGGCTGATAACCGGTGATCATGATTATTTTCTCTTTGTTTTCTTAGCAATCGAATTGCTCTTTGGTTTTACGGGTGCTTTATTTCTACCCGAAGCAACTGCTTGCTTTATCTGCGGTTTTTCATTTTTGTCTGTACTCACTGCAGATGCCGCTTCGACCGGAGCAGTATTCGCTTCCGCATCTTCAACAGAAACCGTCAATTGAAGATTTTCCTTAGCGGGTTCCGAGCCATTTTTAGTTTTCTTCTTATTTCTATCTTTATTGGCTTCCTCTTCAGCTTTGTTCTCATACATGCGCGTGATCTGCCATTGTTGCGCGATCGAAAGAATATTGTTGCAAAGCGAATAAAGCACAAGTCCCGACGGGAAAAAGAAGAAGAAAATGCTGAACGCAATCGGCATAATCTGCATTACTTTTGCTTGTATTGGATCAGCGGGCGTGGGACTGAGCTTTGATTGAACCCACATCGAGACTCCCATAATTACTGGAAGCACATAATAGGGATCGGGCACCGACATGTCCGTGATCCACAAAGCTAATGGCGCGTAACGCAACTCGACAGCGGCCAATAACGTCCAGAACAATGCAATAAACACGGGAATCTGAACCAATATGGGCAAACACCCGCCCATGGGATTGATTTTTTCTTCCTTGTAAAACTCCATCATGGCCTGATGCATACGCTGCCGATCACTCGCGTATTGCTCGCGAATACGTTGCAGTTTAGGCGTCACTACCCGCAATTTGGCCATCGAGCGATAGCCCGCGGCGGATAACGGGAAGAAAATCAGCTTGACCGTCAGGGTAAGGAGAATGATTGCGATACCCCAGTTATCCGTCCAGGAATGATAAAAAGAAAGTAGCCAGAATAGCGGTTTAGCCAGAACGGTCAGCCATCCGTAATCCACTGTCAACTCAAGTCCTGGGGCCAATTCGGCCAGTTTATTCTGTTCTTGCGGACCGGCGTAAAAAGACATGGAAATGTTTTTAACCTGGTTCGGTTCCACAGCGCCAACAGGAGCAATAACGCCGGTAGTATACTGATTGGGAGCCAATCGTTTGGCAAAATATTCGCGGGGCGAACCGGGCTCAGGCAACCACGCAGTCAGGAAATAATGTTCCAGCATGGCTATCCATCCATTATCCGCATTGGTTGGATATTCCGCTTTGTTCTTGTCCAAATCTGAAAATTTAATTTTCAGAAATTTTTCCTCATCCGTATACATTGCGGCCCCGGTATAAGAATGAACCAAGGCGCCAGCTCCGGCAGGCTCATTAGGATCCCGCAACATCTGAAAGTAGGAAAACGGAATGATCGCTGCTTCGCTATGATTGGCGATCTCAAATTCAACATCAATGACATAGCTGCCGCGATGAAAGGTATATATTTTTGTGACTTGTATACCGTCTGCCTCGGGAGCCACGAGCCTTATCACAATCTTTTCCTGACCGGGTTCCAGCTGATAGGAATATTTATTATCCTCTACGGTATATTTTGTTTTGTGATTGGGTAATCCGTCGCCAATGAGTCCGGATTGGGCGACTTGAAACCGCGCAGTTTTATCCAATAAAAGCTCGTAGGGCCTATTGATATCTTCCCGGGATGGGTGTTCGATCAAACCCAATTGCCGGATATCGCCACCCGCTGTATCAATCTCGGCAATAACCATGTCCGTTTTCACCTGAATCTTTTCGCCTATGGTGAAAAGATTAGGTGTTATAGATGAACTGACTCCCTCGATCCCTGAGGCAACGCTGGATTCAGCTGCTGAAGCAGACAATTCATCTCCAGGAACCGGCAAAGGATCATGACGTTGATTGGAAGACTCTGCTGAGGTTGCACCAGGCATCACTTGTGAGCTGGGAGGGTACAATTCTTTTTGCCAGGCATCCCACAAAAAAAGTAATGAGGTGGAAAAAATGATGATGAGTAGAAGTTTTTTTGTTTCCATTATTTTTAAATCAAGTTGGTTTTCTCGATAAGGCTATCCACGTACTACTTGCTCCAGGAAATGCACTTGGACACGACATATAATCACCCGCGCTCCAAGTATCGGCCAGATATTCTCGTATGCTTCGCATGCATATTGCGAATAAGTTGAGCTAAATCGGTATATAGTCGCCAGAATAGGATTCTTGCAATGTCGATAAAATTTTTTATGCTAATTATTAATCGTAACATTGCTTAATTCGAGCATTATTAATTGCATTTCGGTGGTCAATCCTTTGGATTCACTTTTGATCATAGGGCGTCTTAATCGTATCAACCAATCCATTTCTTTTATTTTATCGTTGCCCCGTTTTCTCCGAAATGTTTCTCGCAATATACGTTTAATCCGATTACGCCTGGTTGCATGGGGTTCAAATTTTTTTGAAACAATCAACCCTAGACGCGCGTAACCCAGTCCATTCGGCTTTGTATAAATTTGAAGCAAATCCCCGCTGATCAGACGCTTAAAATTAATTATCGCAGCAAATTCAGAGGCTTTGTGTAATCTACAATTCTTTGGTAAAGATTGAATTTCAGAAAATCTAGAAATAAAAAATATAACCCAAAATTATTTAAACACTCAACCGGGCACGGCCTTTTGCACGACGAGCGCGGATTATCGCAGCGCCGCTACGCGTTTTCATACGCACTAGAAATCCATGAGTACGTTTTCTTTTAGTTACTGAAGGCTGGTAAGTACGTTTCATTTGACGCTCCTGTGAATATTTATTTTATCAATAGAACCGCGTATTACAACTTGTTATGGGGTTAAATGTCAATATCCTTTTCAAAGATAAATCAATCTTGTTCTTTTGAGGAGTAAGATTAACAGATAAGGAAATAGGTTAATAGTCTTAATTTGACACAGTCGAGTGAGCTTGCCAGAACAGGTATCCAGTTCCTATCAAAGCGCAATTTGATGCCAACAACGGTGACAATTTACGTGTAGTTGCAATAATCATCGCATGCAGTCTTGCATCTCAAACTATGAAAACTTATATGGCAACATGTTTGATTCAAGCTATCGCTGATACATTCAAGCAATTGGTTTGTAGTAATGCAGTGATAGAATATACATTAAAAATTTTTAACCAAGCCAAGCCAGGCAGAATGAGGCTTAAATACTCAAATTCCTCAAATAGCTTTGATACTTATTTCAGAGTATTAGAAGATTCTCATCCATACAAATCCAACCAGTCAAACATGAATCTGTTCTCCCTAAACAACCTTGTGCATAAGGTATTGACAGTCAGCGATTTAAACAACAATACCAAGCAGTTACTGGAGCAAAATATTCCATTATTATGGATTAAAGGTGAAATATCCAATCTAAAGCGCTATCAATCAGGTCATTGGTATTTTTCTCTCAAAGATAATCAAGCGCAAGTACGTTGCGTGTTATTCAGTCACAAGAATCAATTTATTGATTGGCATCCCATAGATGGAATGCAAGTGGAAGTGCTTGCATTGGTTACTCTATATGAGCCGCGCGGTGATTTTCAGCTTAATGTCGAAACTATGCGGCGCACGGGGCTAGGGGAGTTATTTGCAGCGTTCGAGACGCTTAAATCCAAGCTGCAACAAGCCGGATTATTCAATCCCGAGAAGAAAAAACCATTGCCGATCTTTCCCCAACAAGTCGGTATTATTACTTCCCCGGATACTGCAGCACTACAAGACGTCTTATCGACATTACAACGCCGCATGCCCTCCTTGCCAGTCATTATTTACCCCACCTTGGTACAAGGAAAAACAGCTGCTAATAGCATTGCAGAAACCATTAAAACAGCGTGCCAACGGGCGGAATGTGATGTACTGATACTTTGTCGCGGCGGCGGCAGCATTGAAGACTTATGGGCATTTAATGAAGAAACTGTGGCGCTTGCTATTAACACCTGCTCAATCCCCCTTATCAGCGGTATCGGACACGAAACAGATTTTACCATTGCGGACTTTGTTGCAGATATGCGTGCCCCTACACCCACTGCAGCTGCAGAACTGACTAGCAAGGACCGGACAGAATTGAGCCATCGATTGAATGTATTTCATCAGCGTATGTGCCGTACCACTTTGCATCGTATCGAACGCGCTATGCAGCAAGTGGACATTCTGTCACATCAGTTAATTTATCCTAGTGACAAAATCAGACAACAAGTCATTCATCAACAGCACTTGCAAGACCGTCTCATCAAAACATGGGCATATCAGCTGGAGAAAAGACAATGGAAATTGCTCGATTTCAATCAACGCTTAATGACAGCACGCCCACGGGTTGCCCGATTACAAGAACAACAAGATGAATTGGTTTCACGGTTATGCTGTGCCTATTCCCGTTATTTCGAAATATTGTTTTCCAAGCTAAAACATTTACAGATACAGTTATCACATCTAAACCCGCAATCAATACTGGAGCGAGGTTATAGCATCGTTCATTCCAAAGACGGCACCATCATTCGTAGCAGCAAACAAATTCATTCCGGTGATCAAATTAAGGTAAAATTCGCGCAAGGAATGTGCAAAGCGGATGTCAGCCTGATCAGCGATTCCGACCAATAGCCGATAGCTTACTCCTCCATATTTAACGAGAACAAAGAGATCCCAATGTCAAGAACTTTTCTAATTATAGGCATATTGAATGCATTATTATGCATCGCATTAGGCGCCTTCGGTGCGCATGGATTGAAAAGAATGTTATCAGCCGATATGCTTTCGGTGTATCACACTGGCGTGCAATATCACTTTTATCACGCTCTCGGAATCATCATCATCGGTCTGCTTCTGCTACATTTTCCCAAGTCTCGTTTAATGCCAATATCCGGTTGGTTAATGATGATTGGCATTGTTTTGTTCAGTTTCAGCCTTTATGCGCTTAGCATAACTGATTTGCGCGCACTGGGCTACATTTTCCCAAGTCTCGTTTAATGCCAATATCCGGTTGGTTAATGATGATTGGCATTGTTTTGTTCAGTTTCAGCCTTTATGCGCTTAGCATAACTGATTTGCGCGCACTGGGCTACATTTTCCCAAGTCTCGTTTAATGCCAATATCCGGTTGGTTAATGATGATTGGCATTGTTTTGTTCAGTTTCAGCCTTTATGCGCTTAGCATAACTGATTTGCGCGCACTGGGCATGATCACACCTTTTGGCGGTGTCTCATTCCTCACAGCCTGGGCTTTACTTGCTTATGCAATCTGGAGGGAAAAATAGCGGACATGATCACATCAGCATTATTTATGCGTTATAAAAATAAGCTGGATTTCTCCAAAAAACCTTCATAATTCATGCAGGATTATGAAGGTTCTGGTATTGGAATCCCGGAATGTGACAACCCAAACTATTCGTTAACTTACTATAATACCTGATCTATTCTGCCATTTTCCTATGGACAGCAGCCATATTCTCATTTTTTTCTGCTGCTTTAGTAAATTCTCTTAATAGAGCCTCATGGTGTGAATGGAATTCTTGCCCTGCCCGGCCGTAATATTCACTGTGCTCTTCATACTCTTTCAACATCTTTTTTTCCTCTTCTGCTTTTGCATACATTTCCTTGGATTCCTTTTCGTAATGCTCGGCTAATTTGATATGATAAAGGCTGGTTCCTACACTCGCTTTAGCTTCACCGGCATTTGCTGATTCCCCAGCCAAGGATACACTTGAAACCAGAAAAGTAAGAATAATTAGAACCAAGAAATATAACCTTGCTCGCATGGTGAACCTCCTTGAATTGATGATTGAAAAAAATTCCACAACTACTGCAGACATCCTACCAGATGAATATGTCTATACTTTAACCGATTATTGTTCCGAAACCTTGCTTCAAACTGACATTTTTCTTGTTCCCATCATAACAAATTGTATGATTTCCACAAACAATTTATGGATAAACTATGCCATCCGTTAGATTCAGGTAATAAAACGCCAATGAGATTATTTTTTCTATTCATCTTACTAATTTGTATCGGACTTCTGAGCTACGCTCAATATCTACAGCATGTAAAAGGCTTATTACCCTGCCCGCTTTGTGTTGCACAACGTCTGGCGTATTGGTCATTGGCATTGACAGCATTCATTGCGCTTCTTCATAACCCTAAATCTTTTGGGCGTCACCTTTATAGTTTATTGATGGTTATATTTGCCCTCATGGGAGCAATCATTGCAGCACGGCATGCCTGGTTGGTTCGATATCCGGAATCGTTTGAATGCGGTATCAGTCCTGAAGAAGCCTTGCTGAACTCATTGCCCATTGCCGATTGGTGGCCTGGAATGTTTGAAGCTAATGGCGATTGCGCTAATATTGATTGGACATTTTTATCGTTAACAATTCCTGATTGGTCATTGTCTGCGTTTGTTGCTCTTGGAATTTTGGCGCTTTATCCTCTATTGACCAGAAAATAGCCAAATTTCGGATTATCCGCGTGGATGATGCTGAGCGTGAAGCTGTTTCAGACGTTCTCGCGCAATATGTGTGTAAATTTGTGTAGTTGATATATCCGCATGCCCCAATAGTAGCTGCACAACGCGCAGATCAGCGCCGTGATTTAACAAATGAGTAGCAAATGCGTGGCGCAACGTGTGTGGCGATAACTGTTTGGCAATACCCACCAATTGTGCATATCTTTTGATGAGGTACCAAAAAGCTTGGCGTGTCATAGCGGCACCACGAGTTGTCACAAATATTGTATCCGTAACGATACCATTCAACAGCAGAGGCCTCGCCTCTTTAGTATAACGGTTCAACCATTCGAGTGATTCTTCTCCCACCGGCGCAAGGCGCTCTTTTCTGCCTTTACCCATAACCCGCAACACGCCCATATCCATGCTGACTTGCGAATACTTAAGATTAATCAGTTCCGATACCCGTAATCCGCTGGCATACAAAGCTTCAAGCATGGCACGATCACGCAAACCAAGCGGCTGCGCTAGATCAGGTGCACTTAACAACAGCTCAACCTCTTTCTCTGAGAGGCTTTCCGGCAAGTGGCGTTGCAGTTTTGGTGTTTCAATATTAAGACTTGGGTCAGTTACAATTTTTCCCTGACGCAGCAGGAATCTATAAAAACGCTTTAAGCTGGATAACTCGCGGCTTGTGGTACTGGCTTTCATCTTAGCTGCAACTCTAGATGCAAGAAATTCCAGCAAATCAGAATTTGTCGCCTCGGTTAACATGCTATTACTCGGATTACGTTTCTTCAGCCATTCGCTAAAAAGTTGCAGATCATTGCGATAGCTGTCCAGTGTATTACGCGACAAGCCATCCTCGAGCCACAGAGCATCAGAAAACTCGTCCAGCAGTCCGGTATTTAGCTCAGGAACTCTCATGTTGCAACAACCAACGTTTAATCTCTAAAGGGTTTCCTTCACTCGCATTCATAAAACCTCCTATTTCACCACTCTTGGAAATAACCCGGTGACACGGTATGACAATCGGAATACGATTGGCACCGCACGCTCGACCTACCGCTCTGGGTGCTGAATACAGTCGCGTTGCTATTTCTGCATAGCTACTTGTTTTTCCACATGGAATAGCTTGAATAGCATGCCAAACACGCTGCTGATGCGTCGTACCATGGATATGCAGGCACAGGTCAAACGTAAAATTTGGCTCATTCAAGTAAGCGAGTAATTGCCTGCACACTTCTTTTGCCAACACAGTTTGTGGCGCCAGAGTTGGTGTATCAACCGGCAAATAATCAATATTTGTAAGCCAATCCTCTTCTGTTTTAATACCTAAAACAGCGAACGGCGCCAGAAACTTTGCCTGGTAGGTTTTGACTGAATCAATTGCCTGATTATTCTTAGACCTCACCATTGGTTCGCTTGATTTTACTCGCAGAATTTATAACAGCACGTTTTACCTATTCGAAAAATGGACATTCGATATAGCTAGAAGTTTCACATTGCAGTTTCAATCTTCCGGAATCCATATGACTTACGGAACCCACGCTCATACAATTTCACAATACTTAAGACTTTAACAGTAAAAATTCGTTGAGTCTTTTGACAAACGCAGCTGGATCTTCGAGCTGACCACCTTCAGCCAATAAAGCCTGATCAAACAATATCTGGCTCCAGTCCTCAAAATTTTCCACTTCAGTATTTAATCGCTGCACCATTGGGTGATGTGGGTTAATTTCCAGTATTGGCTTAGTGTGTTGTATTTTTTGCCCCGTCGACTTTAATAATCTTTCCAAGTTACCCCCCATATCGTAAGTGTCTGCCACCAGGCAGGCGGGAGATTCGGTCAAGCGAAACGTGACACGCACATCTTTTACTTGCTCACTGAGTGCCTCTTTCATTTTTTCGGTCAATTCTTGGAAAGCACTGGTTTCTTTCTCGCGTTCTTCTTTCTCAGCCGCATCTTCCAAGCTTCCTAGATCCAGTCCACCCTTAGCTACTGATTGCAGGGGTTTTCCTTCGAATTCAGTTAGATTACTTACAAGCCATTCATCAACACGATCTGATAATAAGAATACTTCGATACCTTTCTTGCGAAAAACCTCAAGATGCGGACTGTTTTTAGCCGCCTTGAGACTATCTGCGGTCACATAATAAATTTTTTCCTGACCTTCTTTCATACGCTGCAGATAGGTTTCCAAAGAAACTGCCGGTTCATCGGAATCACTGTTCGTTGTAACAAAACGTAATAGCTTAGCAATGCGTTCACGATTAGAAAAATCTTCCCCTACACCTTCTTTTATAACCTGGCCAAATTCCCGATAGAAGGTTTTGTATTTTTCTTTACCTTCATCATCTTCGTGTTTTGATAAATCTTCAATTAATCCCAGAACTTTCTTGACCACACCCGCCCTAATTGAATCAATATCTTTGGATTCCTGCAAAATTTCTCGTGACACATTTAGAGGTAAATTATTCGAATCAATCACACCTCGTACAAAGCGCAAATAATTAGGCAATAGTTTTTCCACATCATCCATGATGAAAATCCGTTGCACGTACAACTTAATCCCATGGCGGCGCTCGCGATCAAATAAGTCAAACGGTGCTCGAGCAGGAATATATAGCAACTGCGTATAATCTTGCTTACCTTCTACCCGTGCATGTACATAAGCAAGCGGAGGCTCAAAATCATGCGCTACATGTTTATAGAATTCATTATACTGTTCCGCAGTAATTTCATTCTTTGAGCGTGCCCATAATGCATTCGCCTGATTGATAGTTTCATCTTCATCAAGAATTTTATTTTTACTTTCTTCTTGTGACCATTCCTCCTTTTTCATCACAATTGGCAAGGTAATATGATCTGAATATTTCCGGATAATATTACGAATCCTCATCCCATTCAGAAACTCATCCTCTTCTTTGCGTAAATGCAGAATTATTTCGGTTCCACGCGTGGATTTCTCAACAGTTTCCAGCGTGTAATCACCTTCACCACTGGACTCCCATCTCACGCCATGTTCAGCAGTCAATCCGGCACGTCTGGTAATCAATGTCACTTTGTCAGCGACAATGAAAGCTGAATAAAATCCTACACCGAATTGACCAATCAAATGTGCATCTTTGATTTGATCACCGGTTAATGAATTAAAAAATTCACGTGTACCTGATTTTGCAATAGTTCCTATATGATCAATAACTTCTTGGCGGGACATACCGATACCATTATCGGATATGGAAATAGTTCGCTCGTTAGTATTATAACTAACGCGAATTCTGAGATCCGAATCCGATTCGTAAAGTGCCGCATCTGTGAGAGCTTCAAAACGTAATTTGTCTGCTGCATCAGAGGCATTTGAAATCAGTTCACGCAAAAATATTTCCTTATTGCTGTATAAGGAATGAATCATCAATTTTAGTAATTGCTTTGCTTCCGCTTGAAAACTTAATTGTTCTTTAGTTGTTGCATCCTGCATGTTTACCTCCTTAAATTTGTTTTTTCTAGATATGGGATTTAAACTGAAGAATTCAAGCTAATTGATCTATGATCAATTATGAAATTTATATTAACGATGTAATTTAAACAAACTCTATTTCATAATCGATAATTGAAGGAATATCGTTAAGATACTCCAGTTCGGCAAGATAAGAAATTTACTTCGATCTTCTGTGAAATGCAGATGCGCCACAACAGGGATTTCTCGAAAAAACACCCTGCCTATCGCGTTGACTACATAGAATTTTCGATTGCATAAAGACTTAATCCCATAAGTGCCTGCGGGAATATTCCTAATGCTAAAACTGCAAAACCATTAGCGCTTAATAAAATCCTAACATCGCTACTGGAGACAAGAGGCTCCATAGTTTCCGGGTCATCAAAATACATTAATTTGATAATACGCAAATAATAAAAAGCACCGATCAACGAAAATAATACTGCCACCACAGCCAGCCAAATATAGCCAGCATTGACAACTGCCTGCAACACAGCAAATTTTGCATAAAACCCAATCATTGGTGGAATACCTGCTAGCGATAACATCAATAACAGTGCAATGAATGCATACCAGGGATTCCTCTTGTTGAGCCCCTTAAAGTCATCAATATTTTCAGCTTCAAATCCGCTTCGACACAACAGCATAATCATGGCAAAAGTACCAAGAGTCATCAGTACATAAGCAATGATATAAAACAAAGCCGAGCTATAACCATTTGCATCAGCACTGATAAATCCAAGCAGTAAGAAACCCATATGTGAAATAGTCGAATAAGCTAGCATGCGTTTGATATTCGTTTGTGCTATCGCAGCAATATTACCCACCGCCATAGATAAAACGGCCAAAATTACCAGCATGCCTTGCCAGTCAGTAACCATTTCACTCATTCCTTCAACTAGTAACCGCATTACAAAACCAAATGCCGCTAATTTTGGTGCAGAACCGATAAATAGTGTTACCGCAGTCGGCGAACCTTGATAAACATCCGGCGCCCACATATGAAAGGGCACTGCACTAAGCTTAAAAGCAATACCTGCTACAATAAAAACTAATCCGACAACGAGTACTTCTTTACTACTTGCCCCGCTTTGAATAACTTGTGCAAGCTGAGATACATGGAGCGTTCCTGTCGCTCCATAAACCATTGACATGCCATACAGCAAAAAGCCTGATGCCAATGCGCCCAACACAAAAAACTTCATGGCTGCCTCCGTTGCCACTAAGGAGTCGCGTCTTAGTGCGACTAATGCATAAAGTGATAATGAAAGCAATTCCAGGCCGATATATAGAGTCAGGAAATGACTGGCTGAGATCATAACCATCATGCCCAGGGTTGCAGATAGTATTAAACTGAAAAATTCTCCTTTTAGCATTCCACGATCACTTATATAGGAATGCGAATATACGAGTACAGCTGATACCGTACCATAAACCATCAACTTAAGAATATCAGCCATGGAATCATCGACGAACATACCGTGAAAAGTTAGCGTTGATTCAGTGGAAAATGATATGAAGGTAAGTATCGTACAACCCAGCAGCGTAGTTTGTGTCAACAAATATGCAATATAGCGCCTACCCTCGCCAGCGGCAAGATCTGCAAGCATTACCACGCACACCATGATAAGCATAAAAATCTCGGACGAAGCTGGCGCAAAATCAGGTGGTATAAAATTCATTAACTCATTATCCTTATAACAGGAACGATCACCGTTCTGAAATTTCTGTATTACAATTTACTATTACTAACATGAGTTAGAAGTTGATCAACTGTTGCATGCATCACTTCAGTTAATGGAAATGGATAAATACCAATCCACAAAACTGAAATTGCCAGAATTGCCAACAAACCGAACTCTCGCTTGGATATATCCTGCAAGCTTTCCACCGCAGGATTTGCCACCGCACCAAAAATGACGCGCTTATACATCCACAAAGTATAAGCGGCTCCTAATATCAATGTGGTTGCAGAAAGAAATGCGTACCAAAAATTTACTTTAATGGCACCCATGATCACCATGAATTCGCCCACGAAACCGCTCGTCCCTGGTAAGCCAGCATTCGCCATCGCAAATAGCATGAAAAAGGCTGAAAAAACAGGCATTTTATTTATGACACCGCCATAATCAGCAATCTGACGGGAATGTAATCGATCGTAAAGCACGCCGACACAAAGAAACATCGCACCGGAAATGAAACCATGCGAAATCATTTGTACTATTGCACCTTCAATACCATAAGCATTCAATAAGAAAAAGCCTAATGTTACAAATCCCATATGTGCTACTGATGAATAGGCTATCAATTTCTTCATATCGGCTTGCATGAGTGCAATCAACCCAATATAAACTACCGCAACCAACGATAATACAATCATCATTTCTGCCAGGTAGTGACTTGCATCCGGTGCGATTGGCAATGAAAAACGTAAAAAACCATATCCCCCCAATTTAAGCAAGATTGCTGCCAGAACAACTGAGCCACCCGTGGGTGCTTCAACGTGCGCATCTGGCAACCAAGTATGCACTGGCCACATAGGGACTTTAACCGCAAATGCCAGAAGAAATGCAATAAATATTAAAATCTGTGGCGCCATCGGTATTGCTAGCTTGTGATAATCCTCTATTGAGAAACTTCCTTCTGATGCATGATACAAATAAATAAATGCAATTAACATCAACAAGGAGCCAAGCAGCGTATAAAGAAAAAATTTGATTGCTGCATAAACACGATTGGGACCACCCCAGATACCAATGATTAAGAACATCGGTATTAACGATGCTTCCCAAAACACATAAAATAGAATCGCGTCCAATGAAGAAAAAACGCCATTGACAATTCCGGACATAACCAAGAATGCTCCCATATATTGGGATACGCGTTCTTTAATGACTTCCCATCCAGCTACCACCACCAAGGGAGTAATAAAGCAATTCAACAAGATTAATGGCATAGAAATACCATCTACGCCGATATGATAATTGACATTAAAACGTTCAAACCATATATGATCTTCCAGAAACTGCATAGCTCCCGCTGTAGAATCAAAATTGGTATACAGCGGAATCGCTACTAGAAATCCCAAAATCGAACCAATTAAAGCGATCCAACGAGCAAGTTGTGCATTGTGATCACCTCCAGTTGCAAAAACGGCTACACCAAACGCAATGGGTAGCCAAATAATTAAACTTAATAGTGGGAATTCAAACGACATACTTATTCCGTTTCATTTGTTAGTGGTACTTATATACTTTTAGGTATTTTATTTATTGATATCTATAAACAGCAGCATGTTTCATTGCTTATTTGCGCAATCTAATACAGCCATAGCGTCAATAGAAAAAATATGCCAACAATCATTGTAAATGCATAATGATAAATATAACCTGTTTGATAGCGACGAACGATTGCTGAAGTCAGTGCAACCACTCGTGCTGCACCATTGACAAAGAATCCATCAATAATTTTGATATCACCATACCTCCAAAGCACCGTACCTAAGGCACGCGTTCCGCCGGAAAAAAGCCATGAATATAGTTCATCAATATAGTATTTGCGATCAAGCAAGTTATACACTGAACCAAAGCTCGCTTTTATTTTTCCTGGAATATCGATTCTTACGCAATACAAATACCAAGCGACCAAAATACCTACCATCGAAAGCCAAAATGGCGCAGTATACAAAGCATGCATTATCATTCCACCTATCCCAGAAAATTCTGCACCTAATTTTTCGATCGCATCATGGTGTGGTAATACATGAATCGCACTGCTGAAATAGTCACCAAAAACCATCGGGCCAATAAACCATCCGGCCGCTATAGTCGGTATAGCTAATATCATCAGCGGCACAGTCACAACCCACGGCGACTCATGCAAATGTTCTCTAGTATGCTGATCCATTCGGGGTTTCCCATGAAACGTCATGAAGATTAACCGGAAAGTATAAAGAGCTGTCACAAATACCGTTGTCAAAACACAGAAATAGGCAAAACTGCCGCCTGGAATATTAACGAAATGAACCGCTTCGATAATTGCATCTTTAGAGAAAAAACCAGAAAACCCGGGAACGCCCGCACTGGCTAATGCAGCAATAAACATTGTCCAGTAGGTAATCGGCATATAACTTTTAAGTCCGCCCATTTTCTGCATATTTTGCTCATGATGCATGGCGATAATGACAGAACCAGCCCCTAAGAATAAAACGGCTTTAAAGAATGCATGCGTCATTAAATGGAAAATTGCTGCAGAATAAGCGGATGCGCCCAACGCTACAGTCATATAACCTAATTGAGATAGTGTGGAATAGGCAACGACTCGCTTAATATCATTCTGAATCACAGCAACAAGTGCCATAAACAATGTAGTAATTCCACCAATTACTAAAATAACTGACAACGCTGTATCAGATAACTCAAAAAGCGGCGACATCCGTGCCACCATGAATATACCCGCAGTTACCATTGTCGCAGCATGAATCAATGCTGATATAGGTGTTGGCCCTTCCATGGAATCAGGTAACCATACATGTAAAGGAAATTGCGCTGATTTTCCCATTGCACCTATAAACAACAATATACAAATAACCGTGATCACAAGCCAAGATACACCAGATATCAATTCGATATTTTCATCGACGATACCCGGTGCTTGTGCAAAGACAGATGCATAATCAAGCGTACCAAAATAAGCTAATATCATGCCAATACCCAGGAGAAAACCAAAATCTCCGACACGATTTACTAAAAATGCCTTCATATTGGCATAAATCGCAGTAGGACGCGTATACCAAAAACCGATTAACAAGTACGAGACCAGTCCAACAGCCTCCCAACCAAAAAATAATTGCAAAAAGTTATTTGACATCACCAACATCATCATTGAGAAGGTGAACAATGAGATATAGCTAAAAAAACGCTGATAACCTGAATCGCCATGCATATAACCAATAGTATAAATATGCACCATCAGGGACACTAAGCTAACAACAACCATCATGGTCGCCGATAACTGATCAATTAGAAAACCAATTTCGAATCGCGTATCGCCCGTTATTAACCAAGTATAAACGCTGCCGTTATAGCTATTACCTTCTAATACATCCAAAAGAATAACAATAGATGCCACCAGAGAAGCGAATACTAATGTAATCGTGAAACGATGACTCCAAACAGGCCCAATAAAACGCCCCAATAATCCCGCGATAAGCGATCCAACTAACGGAGCCAACGGAACCAATAAATAAAGTTTCTGCATCTTGATTAATAATTCTTATAGTTATAAATACTTACAATATTCCTTAACTAACCTTTAAGTTTGTCTAAATCATCGACATTAATTGTATGCATATTACGAAATAACACCACGAGTATTGCTAAACCAATAGCAGATTCAGCAGCTGCCACTGTCAAAATGAAGAATACAAAAATTTGTCCTGATATATCTTGCAAGTAGTGCGAAAAAGCGACAAAGTTCATATTCACAGCCAGCAGCATCAATTCGATTGACATCAGTATAATAATGACATTTTTTCGATTCAGAAAAATACCAACCAATCCAATCGCAAATAATATCGCACCGAGCACAAGGTAATGAGACAATGAAATCAAAGGTTACCTCTTTTATATTTTAATAGTCATCAAACAGAAATAAGTTTGCACACTTGTCATTCCTTTTTTTCTGCCGACATGGTGGTCACTATACGAATTCTGTCTTCTTTTCTTACTTTGACTTGTTTAAACGGATTCGTAGATTTCTTATCCTCACGATGACGCAGTGTTAACGCTATCGCCGCAATCATCGCAACCAGCAAAAGCACAGCCGCTAATTCAAACGCATACACATACTCAGTATAAATTAATCGCCCCAGTTCCTTCGTATTACTGTAATCAGCACCTTTTGGTTCCGGTAAAGGCATTTCTTCATACCCAAAATATTTACCCATCAGCACCATCGATATTTCTACCACTATAACCAATGCAATCATCGCGCCAAACGGAAACCATTTCCAGAATCCTTCTCGTAGCCGATCCAGATTAATATCCAGCATCATTACTACAAATAAGAATAAAACCATGACAGCACCGACATAAACCAATACCAGAGTAATCGCAAGAAATTCTGCTTCTAACAACAACCACAAACCTGCACACGTAACAAATGACAATACTAGCAATAAAGCCGAATTTACCGGATTACGCACCGTAATTACACCGAGTGCCGATGCAATTAGTATTGTTGAAAAGAAATAAAATAAAATATCTTGAAAAATCATTAGTATTTACCGGCAAGATTCAACGATAGGGTGCATCGACTTCTCGGTCTCTGGCAATCTGCTCTTCATATCGATCTCCCACTGCCAGTAGCATTTCTTTGGTATATATAAAATCCTCTCTTTTTTCACAGTGATACTCCAATATGCGCGTTTCAACAATTGAATCAACCGGACAGGATTCCTCACAGAAACCACAAAAAATGCATTTGCTTAAATCAATATCGTAACGTGTAGTCCGTCGCGTACCATCCGCACGTTGTTCTGATTCTATGGTTATCGCCATAGCAGGACAGACAGCCTCACATAATTTGCAAGCAATACAGCGCTCTTCTCCGTTTGGATAACGGCGTAATGCATGCAAGCCACGGAAGCGTGGTGATTGAGGAGTTTTTTCTTCTGGATAATGTACAGTTACCTTTGGTTTAAAAAAGTATTTTCCAGTTACTGCCATGCCTTTTAACAACTCAAATAATAAAAAAGTACTAAAAAATTTTTTGATACGATCCATTGTATTCTCTCAATTTTAGAACCAGATGTTTAACGGGAACGCATTTCGAATCGATTCGGGCAATTGCATTATTGCACCTAATAAAACAATCCATACGAGTGTTATAGGAATAAATATTTTCCAGCCTAATCTCATGATCTGATCATAACGATACCGCGGAAAGGTGGCACGAAACCAAAGAAAAAAGAACAAAATAAATGCAATCTTTAATAGCAGCCAAATAAAACCAGGTATCAATGTAAATGGTGCAATATCAATCGGCGGCAACCACCCTCCCAAAAACATAATAGATGTTAACGCTGCTACCAATATCATATTGGAATATTCGGCCAGAAAAAATACGGTAAAAGCCATACCTGAATAATCAACATGAAAACCTGCAACAATTTCTGATTCACCTTCAGCGACGTCAAATGGTGCACGATTTGTTTCAGCCACGCCTGAAATTAAATAAATCAGAAACATCGGGAACAATGGGATAAAATACCAATTTAACAGACTGTTACCTTTCTGGCCATTCACAATATCACCCAAATTTAAACTTTGTGACATCATCAAAACACATACTAAAGCAAACCCCATTGCCAGCTCATACGAAACTACTTGCGCAGCTGAACGCATAGCACCTATGAAAGCATATTTAGAGTTGGATGCCCAGCCCGCGATAATGATGCCGTATATACCCATAGATGTCATTGCCAGAATATAAAGCAATCCGGCGTTGATATCCGCAAGTACGAGTTCAGGTGAAAAAGGGATCACAGCCCAAGCAGCCAACGCCGGCATGATAGTTAGCACCGGGGCCAGAATAAAAAGAAATTTATTCGCGTTTGTCGGAATTATGATTTCCTTCATGATTGCCTTGACCGCATCAGCAATCGGCTGCCCCCAACCGCGTAACCAGGGTATACCAAAGAAAGTTACTCTATTCGGGCCTACCCGAATTTGCATATAAGCAATTATCTTACGTTCTGCAAAAGTAAGGTACGCTACGCCCAATAACAATGGAACAACAATGGCAAAAATAAATGTCATGTTTGAAGCTAGTGAGAACATCATGCCCCCCCATTCAGCACCCAATATTTCCACAAACTGTTGTTGAATATTCTCCATTAATAAACTCCAACCATTACCATCACAATTTCTCTATCTTTACTTCACCAAACAGAGCACCTAACGCTACTGTTTTAGGATGTGCACATGCGATACGAACACAATTAGACGGTAATTTTTCATCTAGTCCGGCTTCAAGCTGTACAAGCCCTTCACCTTGCTTAACTTTTACTTTATCACCTACGGCAATACCTAAATTTTCCAACATTCCGCCCGTCATCCAGACCTTGGGCAGTTCAGCATCATGTGTAGCCTGTAGAGATTCGGCTCTACGAACAATTGGGTCGGCTTGATAAATCGGCACTTCTCCAATACGCTCGACACCATCTTTTTCAACTATCGAAATGGCAGCTTCAAAATTTTCTAAACTATTGTTCAAATACTGGCTAATCTCAAACCCACCAGGAAAAAACTCTGCACGTATTTGCTCTGTTGTTTCATATTCGAATTTATCCAGCTCTAGCAAATTAGCTAGTACACGCAATACCTTCCATGCAGGTCTAGCTTCACCTAGTGGCGAAACCACTCCATTAAAACTCTGCACCCTGCCTTCTGTATTAACATAGGTTCCTGATGTTTCAGTAAATGGCGCGATTGGCAGTAATATATCTGCATAATCTTTAGCATTTCCTTGGTAAGCACTTAATGACACCACAAACTTACTCGTTCTAATTGTTTCTGTTGCTTGTTGTGAATTATAAGAATCATATTCCGGCTCTGTATTCATTAATATAAAAGCGCTGCATCTTTCATCTGTTCGCTCATTGTCGAATCCAAATATTTGAGCAACATTCAATCCGCATTCTATATTATTCGGTCTTTCAGAAACTGAAAATGCTGTAATTGTGGAGTTAATTTCAGGTATCGCACCGGCCAGATAAGCGCCTACACTATTGGCAGCCTCACCTAACACGCCATAACTTGCACCACTTATCTTAGCAATCAATCCGGCAAGCCAATTTAACTTCGCATAATCAGGATGGTGTTGCGCAATATTACCCAAATAAATTGCAGCCGGTGTGCTTTCAATCAAACTAGATGCAATAGCGGTATTAGTTGTACTCGGAGCACCTACCGAATTAAGGATTGGCTTCAACTCATCCGTTTGCTCTATTCCTTTTATCTCAACCACAGCTTTTAGAATTTCAGCCAAAGTCCTGGCCAATAAGCTCGGAGCAATGATTGTTTTGTTTGCAACATTAACTAATAGATCATCATCTACCGGGTTTACAATATTCATTTCCATACCATTCTTAACAGCCTGCCGCAAGCGTTGTGCTATGAGTGGATGATCTTTACGTAGTGTACTGCCGATAATTAGAACTGACTTTAGTTGCGAAATATCTGCAATGCTAGTACCCAACCATGGAACGCCCCGCATTTTCTTATCCGCACTAAAGTCGGATTGGCGCAGGCGATGATCAATATTACTACTACCCAAGCTTCGCAACAATTTTTGCAACAAATAAAGCTCTTCCATGGTACTATGCGCAGACCCTAATGCAGCAATTTTATTTGCACCATACTGATGTTTTATTGCCTGAAGAGCACTGGCTGTGAATTCCAGTGCTTCTTGCCAGTCACACTCAAACCATTCGCCATCACGTTTGATCAAGGGGTGTGTCAACCTGTCTTCAGAATTCAGTCCTTCATAAGAAAATCGATCTTTATCAGATAACCAACACTCATTAATTTCCTCATTGTCTCGAGGAAGCACTCGCATCACACGATTTTGTTTAACTTGAACGACAAGATTCGACCCTAGTCCACAATGTGGACTGATTGATTTTCTGCGAGATAGCTCCCATGTACGAGCCGAATAACGAAATGGCTTACTGACTAACGCTCCAACGGGACAAAGATCAATCACGTTACCCGACAATTCAGAATCAACTGTTTTATCGACAAACGCAAGTATTTCCGAATGCTCACCACGTCCAGCCATACCAAGTTCCATAATCCCGGCAATTTCCTGACCAAACCGAACGCAGCGCGTACAGTGTATACATCGTGTCATATCTGTTGATATCAACGGTCCCAAATTCTTGTTAACAACTACCCGCTTCGCTTCGGAGTACCTCGATCCGCTCGAACCATACCCCACAGCCAGATCTTGTAGTTGGCACTCACCGCCTTGGTCACAAATAGGGCAATCCAGTGGGTGATTGATTAGCAAAAACTCCATTACACCTTTTTGCGCGGTCACGGCTTGCTGAGAATGCGTATATACCTTCATTCCATCCATCACTGGCGTTGCACAAGCGGGCAACGGCTTTGGCGCTTTTTCTACTTGCACCAAACACATGCGACAATTAGCAGCAATAGATAATTTTTTGTGATAGCAGAAATGTGGAATGTATATACCAACTTGCTTTGCACCATCCATAATGGTGCTCCCCTTGGGTACAGATACTTGCTTACCGTCGATTTCTATATTGACCATCGGTTAAAATTCTTGTGTTAATCACGAATAATTAAATTGACGCGCTCTTAATTATTAAGTTACTAATAATTAAACCATACATTTTTTATGTTCTATATGGTAAACAAACTCGTCACGAAAATGTTGAAGCATAGCCCGGACAGGCATGGCTGCAGCATCCCCCAAGGCGCAAATAGTTCGCCCCTGTATGTTGTCAGCGATATTATCCAGAAGATCAAGATCTTCATATCGACCCTTACCATGCTCAATGCGATTGATAATGCGATAAAGCCATCCAGTCCCCTCTCGGCAAGGGGTGCATTGTCCACAGGATTCCTCATAATAAAAGTAGGACAAACGTTCCAACGCTCTTACCATACAAGTCGTCTCATCCATGATGATAACAGCACCTGAACCAAGCATCGATCCTGCTTTAGCGATAGAATCGTAGTCCATATCTGTTTGCATCATGATATCACCAGGCAATACCGGCATTGATGATCCTCCGGGTATACATCCTTTCAGCTTTCTTCCCCCGCGCATGCCGCCAGCCAATTCCAATAATTTTGCAAAAGATGTACCAAGTGGCACTTCATAATTTCCAGGCTTATTGACATGCCCTGATACTGAAAATATTTTTGTACCGCCATTATTGGGTTTGCCAAGTTGAAGATACTTCTCCCCGCTGTTACGAATTATCCAAGGAACTGAAGCAAATGTCTCAGTATTATTAATAGTAGTCGGCTTTCCATAAAGACCGTAATTAGCAGGGAAAGGCGGCTTAAAACGCGGTTGACCTTTCTTGCCTTCTATTGATTCTAACAGTGCCGTCTCTTCTCCACAGATATAAGCACCATATCCATGATGATTGTATAGTTGAAAACCAAACGCCGAACCTAGAATATTATTTCCGAGATAACCAGCCGCTCGTGCCTCTTCTACGGCTTCTTCCATCCGTTCGTATGTTTCCCATATCTCTCCATGGATATAGTTATAACCCGCTTTTACGCCCATTGCGTACGCTGCTATTATCATGCCTTCGATCAGAATATGTGGGTTATATCGTAAAATATCACGATCTTTAAAAGTTCCCGGTTCTCCTTCATCTGAATTGCAGACTATATACTTATCACCTTCATAGCCTTTAGGCATGAAGCTCCATTTCAAGCCTGTAGGAAATCCTGCTCCACCACGACCACGCAGTGCTGACTTCTTAACTTCCTCAATGACTTCTTCAGGAGTTATTTTTTTTATTAATATTTTTTTTAGAGCTGCATATCCTTCACGTTTCTCATAACTCCCAAGTCGCCAATTATCGGAATCAGATGGATCGACTCCATTCATTAAGGTCTGTGGATACTGATTCATTCGCCCAGCTCCTCCAGCAATTTATCAATCATTTCTTCAGACATAAAACTACACATACGTTTATTATTCACCAGCAAGACCGGCGCATCGCCACAAGCTCCAAAACATTCACCTTCTTTTAGCGTAAATTTTCCATCTGGTGTTGTTTGATTGAACTCAATGCCTAATTTTTGTTTTATATATTTTGCACTGTCATTACTACCCGATAAAGCACAAGGTAAGTTAGTACATATTGTTATTTTGTACTTACCTGTCGGTTCCAGATTGTACATATTATAAAAAGTAGCTACCTCGTAAACCGCGATTGGCGGCATACCCAAATATTCAGCCACAAAATTCATTGTTTCATTGGCTAGCCAACCTTTCTCCTCTTGCGCGATTGCGAGTGCCGACATTACAGCTGATTGTTTTCGGTCAACCGGATACTTAGCGATCTCACGATCTATTCTTTTAAGAGATTCAGCACTTAACATCGTTATCTATCTATCTCACCAAATACTATATCTTGCGTACCAATAATTGCGACCACATCGGAAATCATATGCCCTCTGGACATTTCATCTAAAGCTGCCAAATGTGCAAAACCAGGTGCACGTATTTTCAGTCGATATGGTTTATTGGCACCATTAGATACCATGTAAATACCAAACTCACCTTTAGGATGCTCAACAGCAACATAAGCCTCGCCCGGTGGCACATGAAAGCCCTCTGTAAACAACTTGAAATGATGAATCATTTCTTCCATATTTTGTTTCATCTCAACACGAGATGGTGGCGCAACCTTATGATTATCAGTAATGACCGGCCCTGGATTTTTACGCAACCAGTCGACGCACTGTTTAATAATACGATTTGACTGACGAAACTCCTCCATACGTATTAAGTATCGATCATAACAATCACCATTTACTCCAATCGGTATGTCAAATTCAAGACGATCATAAACCTCATAGGGCTGTTTCTTCCTCAAGTCCCATTCCACACCTGATCCCCGCAACATTGGGCCAGTAAATCCTAACGCTTTAGCACGCTCAGGAGAGACGACACCAATATCAACCAAACGCTGCTTCCAAATCCTATTATCCGTCAACAAAGTTTCATATTCATCGACATAGGTTGGAAAACGATTCGTAAAATCCTCAATAAAGTCTAACAAAGAACCTTCTCTATTTTCATTCCGTATACGAGTCTGCTTTTCGCTATGAACTTTCGAAGACTGATACTTAGGCATGGAATCCGGCAAGTCTCGGTATACTCCGCCAGGGCGGTAATAAGCGGCATGCATTCGAGCACCTGATACTGCCTCATAGCAATCCATCAAGTCCTCCCTTTCGCGGAAAGCATAAAGAAACATGGTCATGGCTCCAACATCAAGAGCATGCGCACCAATCCAAAGCAAGTGATTTAAAATACGAGTAATTTCATCAAACATTACGCGTATATATTGCGCTCTAAGGGGCACTTCAACTTGCAGCAACTTCTCTATGGCCATCACATAAGCATGCTCGTTGACCATCATAGAGACATAATCTAATCGATCCATATAAGGGACTGATTGAATATATGTTTTGTTTTCCGCCAACTTTTCCGTCGCACGATGCAACAGCCCAATATGCGGATCTGCACGTCGAACAACTTCTCCATCTAATTCCAGAACCAATCGAAGCACGCCGTGAGCTGCCGGGTGTTGCGGTCCAAAATTCATAGTGTAATTACGTATTTCAGCCATAAGTCACTTCTTGCTTGAAAATTCTTAAAAAAACACAATTCAAGATGAGATCATGAGGACTCACTATCCCCATAGTACTCCTCACGTATCACGAGTGGTGTTATTTCTCGCGGCTCAATACTAACTGGTTGATAAATAACACGTCTCTGTCGCTCATCATATCGCATCTCAACATGCCCAGTTATCGGAAAATCCTTACGAAAAGGATTTCCGATAAACCCATAATCAGTCAATATACGACGCAAATCCGGGTGATCGGCAAAAACAATACCATAGAGATCAAATGCCTCGCGCTCAAACCAATTAGCAGCAGGCCATACTTCGGTAACTGAATGAACCACAGGAAATTCATTATTCTCTGCCAAAACTCGAACACGTAGCCTTTGATTCCGCTCGACCGATAGCAAATGATAAATTACTGCAAAACGTCTATTTTTCAAGTCGTATTTAACTGATAGATCATCGCCATATGTTAAATAATCTATTCCGCACAGATCGATCAATATATCAAACATAAGTGCCGAGTCATCACGCAATACTTTACTGACTTCTAGAATATCCTCAGCATTTACTACGATGGTTAACTCATCCCGTTGCATTTGCAGATTAATTAATTTAGTCTGCAGCAATTTTCGCAATGCTGCAGCAAGAGTTTCTTGTTGAGTAGTAGACATACTAATTAAGATTTAGCGCGCGATTGTGTTAGTACGGTTAATCTTATTCTGTAGCTGAATGATGCCATACAACAAGGCTTCCGCTGTTGGCGGGCAACCAGGCACATAAATATCAACCGGCACTATGCGATCACACCCACGAACTACTGAGTAAGAATAATGATAATACCCGCCCCCATTCGCGCATGACCCCATTGATATCACCCACCGGGGCTCAGCCATTTGATCATACACTTTACGTAAAGCAGGCGCCATTTTGTTACATAATGTTCCGGCAACAATCATAACATCCGATTGACGTGGACTTGGGCGAAATACTATTCCAAATCGATCGAGATCATAGCGCGCAGCTCCTGTTTCCATCATTTCAACCGCACAACATGCCAACCCGAAGGTCATTGGCCACATAGAGCCGGTTCGCCCCCAATTAATAATCGAATCCAGACTAGTAGTAACAAAGCCTTTTTCAAGTGTTCCTTCTATACCCATAACATTAATCCCATTCTAAAGCACCTTTCATCCATTCGTAAATAAATCCCACTACCAAGATGCTCAGAAAAATCATCATTGCAACAAATCCAAACAATCCAATCTCATCCAGCACAATCGCCCATGGAAAAAGAAACGCAATTTCCAGATCAAATAAGATAAACAGTATTGCTACCAAATAGTAGCGCACATCAAACTTCATCCGCGCATCTTCAAAAGCCTCAAATCCGCACTCATAAGGTGAAAGCTTTTCACTATCTGGATTGTTGGGCGCAAGTAGCCATCCACAAAGCATGGGCACAACTCCTACTAGAAAGCCAACAATAAGAAACAATAGTATCGGAAAATAGTTTTCAAGCATTTTAAATTTATACGTTAGAGTTTAAAGAGAATCGACTACATACACATGGTGCCGACGGCGAGACTCGAACTCGCACAGCTTTCGCCACCGCCCCCTCAAGACGGCGTGTCTACCAATTCCACCACATCGGCGGCAAAACCATGCTCTATCTTATCATTAAGCTTCTGCACTAATTTATTCTAGCGTCGAAGCGTCACTCAGGTATCTTGTTAACTATTGAACCGTCTTCAGCTTCAGGCACATCGTGATCAAGCCCAGAAGTCGATGACCCATTTACTTCTGTCACTGCAGCACTCTCAGTCTCGTCCACACCATCCATGATACTACCCATTACACTTCCTCCCGAGGTCTGATTCATCGAGAAATAGGTTAAGCTCAAGCTCGTGACAAAAAACATTGCCGCCACAAAGCTTGTAGCACGACTTAAGAAAGTCGCTGAACCACTTGCTCCAAACAAACTGCCTGCTGAACCACTGCCAAATGCAGCTCCCATATCTGCGCCTTTACCATGCTGCAATAATACCAAAACTATTAATACAATCGCTAGCGAAACATGCGCAGCCCAAACCAAGATTTCCAACGTTATACTCCGAAAAATTTAATGACGTAATGCGCGACAAATTGCTATAAAATCATTTGCAATAAGCGAAGCGCCACCTATTAAGCCACCATCAATATCTGGCATAGCAAATAGCTCAGATGCATTATTGCCTTTAACGCTCCCTCCGTAGAGAATAATCACCTGATTTGCCACATTCAAATTCTGCTTAGCTAAACCTTCTCTAATAAATGCATGTACATCTTGCGCTTGTTCTGGTGATGCAGTCATACCCGTTCCAATAGCCCAGACTGGCTCATAAGCAATAACGGCCTCGTTAAGCGACTCGATTCCTGCCAAATTAATGACCGACATTAATTGCTGCTCAATGACTTGCTCAGTATTATTAGCTTCACGTTGTTCCAGTGTTTCTCCAACGCATAAAATTGGAATTATTCCGGCGTTTTGAGCTGCCACAAATTTTTCTGCGACCACATTATTATCTTCACCAAATAGTATTCTTCTCTCCGAATGCCCTACAATAACATATCGACACCGAAAATCACTCAACATTGATGCTGAAACTTCTCCTGTGTATGCGCCCTTTTTATATTGACTCACGTTCTGAGCGCCCCAAGCTATACTCGAATTCTGTAACTGATTTTGTACAGATGGTAGATAGAGATAAGGCACACAAACTGCAACAAGATCTTCGTGCAATCCATTCAAGCTAGAAATCAGCTCATCAAGTAATTGTTTATTCTCTAACAAATTACCGTGCATCTTCCAGTTACCAACAACCATCTTTTTACGCATCTTGCTTATAACTCCAACTTTCCGAAATGGGCGATGCTACCCTTGATTCTTTATCAAGTCAATTACACAACATCAGCGCCACTCATGATATATTTCATGCATTATGTAGATTTTATCTGATATGTGGCAAAATAAAATGCTGCATGTGCAATCTAGATAAGGAAACTACCTCTGAGATCAAGAATTAAATCTACAAGAAATTAAAAGGCTCTATTGATTATTTAGACAATTGCTATTCATTAACCAAAGCGACCAGTAATATAATCTTCGGTTTGCTTATTCTTAGGTTTAATAAATATTGTATCAGTTACATTAAACTCAATTAATTCACCTAAATACATATAAGCAGTATAATCTGATACTCTCGCTGCTTGCTGCATATTGTGAGTAACAATAAGTATAGTAACTTTAGTCTTTAAGTCGGTAATTAGCTCTTCAATACTAGCCGTCGCTATTGGATCAAGCGCAGAGGTTGGTTCGTCAAATAACAAAATCTCCGGATCCGTTGCTAGCGCACGAGCAATACAAAGCCTCTGTTGCTGCCCTCCTGAGAGATTAAAAGCAAGATCGTGCAAACGATCTTTGACCTCATCCCATAACGCCGAATTGCGTAAAGCTATCTCTACTTTTTCATCTAGAATTGCTCGCTGTTTAATCCCTCTTACACGCAATCCGTAAGCTACATTCTCATAAATTGATTTAGGAAATGGATTTGGCTTTTGGAACACCATACTTATTCTCATCCGCACTTCGATCGGATCAACATTCGAGGCTAAAATATTTACATCATCAGGGTACAAAATTATTTCACCATCATAACGATTACCTGGATACAAATCATGCATGCGATTAAAGCATCTCAAGAATGTCGACTTACCGCATCCAGATGGGCCAATCAGCGCTGTAATTTTTTTATCGTGCAGCACCATATCAATATTCTTAAGCGCATTAAATCCCCCATAGTAAAAGCTGAGACTCTTTACTTCAGATTTATATTGAGCAGACTCTGCAATCTCTTTCTGTGTATGTATCATCTTACCACTTAATATTTTTCCGCATTCTGTAGCGTAAATAAATTGCTAACCCATTCATGGCAAGGGTCATAATCACCAAAACCAAGCCTGCTGCAGCCGCATTCAATTGAAAAGCCTCCTCTGGTCGTGACACCCAGTTAAACATTTGTATTGGCATCACGGTAAAGGGAGCTGTGAGCCATTCAAATGATACAAATGGAAATTCATTTTTTACTGGAGATGGGGGCAAAAAAGCTATAAACGTCAATGCTCCAATTGTAATAATTGGAGCAGTTTCACCAATCGCTCGGGCCAAACCAATAATAATTCCTGTTAAAATTCCTGCGGCTGAGTATGGCAACAAATGATCCGAAACTGTTTGCCACTTAGTTGCGCCCAATGCATAGGCTCCCTCTCGTATCGTAATGGGGATTGACCGTATCGCCTCACGTGTAGCTACAATAACAATCGGCAGAATCAATAACGCCAAAGCTAATCCAGCTGACAAGATACTCTGCCCGAAGCCTAATTGATACACAAACAATCCTAATGCAAGCAAACCATATATGATTGAAGGAACACCCGCTAAGTTGGTGACATTAATCTCAATGATCTCGGTCAACAAATTCCGGGGAGCGTATTCTTCCAGGTATATGCCTGACCCTACCCCTAATGGCACCGCAGCTGCTGCCGTTACAAGCATAACCAAAGTAGTACCAACCCAAGCAGATAAGATTCCGGCAGACTCTGGGCGTCGCGATGGAAATGATGTAAAAAACTCCCAAGATAAGCGAGGCAAACCATCAATCAACATATGTGCAAATAAAGCCATAAAGGTCATTATCGCGATCATTAACGCAACAATGCCAGTGATCATAAAAATCAAGTCCAATCTTTTGTGCAGACTAATGATTCTTCTAATTTCTTCAAGGCTTTTCTCACTTCTCATTGCATGCTTCCACTAGCAAACATCTTAAGAAATTATTTATTGCAACAAACGCTAATAATCAACATTGTCTCCAGTTCATCAATAAATTTCGCGATATCGTTTCCGCAGCAAATGTCCAATGATATTAAATACAAGTGTTATTAACAGTAAAGTCAAACCAGCAGCGAATATAGTCTGATAACCGATACTTCCATGCGGCAAATCTCCTAAACTAACTTGAACAATATAAGCTGTAATTGTTGCCGCTGGCTCCATTGGATTCCATGTCAAATTCGGCTGCATTCCAGCGGCAATTGCCACTACCATTGTTTCACCAACGGCACGCGATATACCTAAAATATATGCAGCCGCTATACCAGAAAACGCTGCCGGCATAACTACGCGAATAGATGTCTGGAAACGTGTAGCGCCCATGGCGTAAGAACCTTCCCGCAGATTCATTGGAACCGCACGCATAGCATCCTCAGTCATTGAACTTACATATGGAATGATCATTATTCCCATTACCAATCCAGCAGATAGTAAATTGAAACCTGGCAATTCCGGAAAAATAATTTGTAATAATGGGGTTACAAATAGTAGTGCAAAATATCCGTAGACAACTGTCGGCACACCACCCAATAATTCGAGGAAAGGTTTTGCGATTTCACGCACAGAAAATGGTGCAAACTCGGAAAGATATATGGCAATAATGGTACCCATAGGAAGTGCAACCAACAACGCAATCAAAGAACTTACTAGCGTTCCAGAGATTAGCGGCAATATTCCATAATGAGCATCATCAAACAACGGCGTCCACTGCGTATCTGTCAAAAAATCCCAGATAGATACTTGTCGAAAAAAAACTACCGACTCCTTTACAAGCATCACAATGATTGCAAGCATAATTGCAACCGAAAGAATCGCTGATAAGAATAAAAAAGTTTCTATAAATCTTTCATGCAAATGCCGACGAAAGCTATATCCAAGTTTTCCAGCATAAACCAATTTATTTTGTGACTCTTCTGCCACAGTAAAAGCCCTTCTATAAATTGAAGCATTATAGTAAGAGAGTTGTTAACTGATAAACAAAATTCAACTATTAATCAGCACTAATCTATGATTAATGCTGATCTACTTCAGAACAATCTTATTAATATCGAATTATCCCACACAAAACAATTGCTTTCTGATTATTATAATTATCAGATTATGATTATTTCTTTTTGAGATAATTTTTTATACCCTGCTACCCTCTGAAGATATGCCATCTCCAAAACTCTAGAATCTATGACCTCTTAAGCGCGAAGCGAATTATTCCTCATCATCTTCATCTTCATCTTCATCTTCGCTATCAGCCTCATCACTGGCACTGTCCTCTTCTTCGTCTTCGTCTTCGTCTTCGT
>NZ_FNUX01000049.1 GCF_900108305.1 Nitrosomonas ureae | reverse complement strand
CATTGCCACGTTGGCGCGGCATACAGTGTTCGATCTGTTGATATTGGCTTTCGGTGATTTACATCACCGCATTATATCAAATAGTGTTAACAGGCCCTAGTTTCACGTCAGGCATTATTTATTACACCATCACATAGATTATGAAATGCAGAAATACTCTGTAAATCAACACCTCATTGAAACTATACTAGCTTGGGTTAATTCAAGGGAAATTGCAATTCCAGAAATCCAGAGACCTTTTGTTTGGGATAGCTCAAAAGTTCGCGACCTTATGGATAGCTTGTATCAAGGCTAGTACGAACGAGTAAAAATCAAAATCGCTTTTAATCCAATTGAAGAACGTTTTGAAGTTCAAAACCCCGCAATTCTTAAAGATAAAACGTGGCTACACGATATTTCAGAAGCAATAAATGGGGATCTTTTTGAAATTGCGGACAATTACTTTGATATTAATCCTGATGTAGACAAAAAGCAGGTGAGAAATGCCTTTTCAAATCTAATTAACATACCTAGAAAGCAAATCGGATTGATTGAATTGTCGCCCGACTTAGAAATTGAAACAGTAACGGAAATTTTTATCCGCATAAACTCAAAAGGAGTCGTTTTGAGTCAAGCAGATTTTGCCATGAGTAAAATCGCAGCCGACACAGAGCATAGTGGAAACGAGTTGAGAAAGGCTATTGATTACTTCTGTCATCTTGTCGTTGCTCCTGATTTCTTCAAGCATATCGTCGATAACGATAAAGAGTTCACGGAAACAGACTTCTTTCAGAAAATGCAATGGCTTAAAGCTGAAAACGAAGATCTTTACGATCCTGACTACAACGATCTTATCCGTGTTGCATTTACATCGCAATTTAATAGAGGCAGATTGTCGGACCTGGTCAGTTTACTTTCCGGTAGAAACTTTGAGACAAGAACATTTGAAGCTGAGATTGCGAAACTATCATTTGCGACACTTAAAAACGGGGTTTCGAACTTCATTAACGAGACGAACTTCAAGCGATTCTTAATGATAATCAAATCTGCGGGCTTTATTTCCCCAAAACTAATCCGCTCGCAGAATGCCCTAAATTTTGCATACATTATTTACTTAAAGCTCAAAGAGCTTAATGTTAATTCTGCTGCAATTGAGAGCTATGTAAGGCGCTGGTTAGTTTATTCTATCTTGACAGGCCGTTATTCCGGATCACCTGAAAGTAGCTTTGATTTTGATATTAAACAGATTTCACTCAAACCATTTGACGAAATCTTAAGAGAAAGAGAAGAAGCAGAGCTTTCAGAAGCTTATTGGAGTGCTTCACTCCCTCAAAGTTTGGATTCATCGGTTGCAAGCAGCCCATATTTTCACGTGTTTCTTGCTTCACAAGTAAAAGCCCATGACAAAGGATTTTTATCAAAAGATATTCTAGTAAGTGATTTGATCTCACTGCGTGGAGATATTCATCATTTATTCCCCAAAGAATATCTGAAAAAAAATGGGCTCGACCGAAGCAAATATAACCAAATCGCTAACTATGTCTATATGCAATCAGAAATAAACATCAAGATTGGCAATAAACCACCCAAAGATTATTTGGATTTGATAAAAACCCAAATGCAGGAAAACCATAAACAAGTCACTGGTCTATCAACAGAACATGATCTTTTAGACAACTTAAAAATGAATTGTGTTCCGACAGAATTAATGGCAATGAACGTGGGCGATTATCAAGACTTTTTAATCTTAAGACGCAAACTTATGTGCCTAAAAATTAGAGATTATTATCATTCGTTATAACGGGAACAACTTACCCGCCATCATTTTTGTGTGGCATAACTCTCTAGTGGACTACGCAATAATCCCCTGCAATTCCTGAAACAACAATCGGAAGCTTTTAGGTGGTTTGCCAACGGCTCTTTCCTTGTGCGCATTACGAATCAACGATCTCAAGCGCTGCAAATCGGCAGCCGGATATTGCTGCGCAAATTCGGTAAGTGCGTGTTCATCGCTCAAGAGGCTTTCGCGCCAGCGTTCCAGCTGGTGCAACCGGGCGGTTTGATGTATCGATACCTGACGCCAGGAATCAAGCTTCTGCTGGATCGGCAACGCATCGACTTCACGCATCAAGCGGCCAATATATTGCAATTGGCGACGGCGTGCACCGTGTTTCTGCATGGCCCGGGCTTGCCTAATCGCATCGCTCAGAATCTCCGGCAAATCAAATTCAGCCAGTTTCTTGGGATCCAGCTCCACCAGTTGCTCACCGATTTCCTGCAATGCATGCATATCTCTCTTGCGCTTCGTTTTGCTTGGCGCGATGTCTTGCCCGATCTCGTCTTCCAGTTCTTTTTGCACGGCAACCTGTGTAATGCGGTATCAATAAGCTGTTATCATAACGCTTTCTCTCACTCGAAATTCGCTAATATTTTCGCCTATAGTGCAAGCCATGAATAATTTAACCATTTCCGAAACCCGATTCTCATATCCTATCAGTACTCTGCAGCAAATTAGCCAGGATATTCTGGCACATGCGAAAAAAGGCGGTGCGACCGCCTGCGAAACCAATGTTTCCGATGGTTTTGGTCAAACCGTCACCGTGCGTCAGAGTGCAGTGGAAACGATTGAATACAATCGCGACAAGGGATTGTCCGTGACCGTCTATATGGGACAAAAGCGCGGCCATGCCAGTACTTCCGATTTTTCCCCGCAAGCCATCAGCGATACGGTTGCAGCCGCGTTGTCGATCGCTCGTTACACTGCGGACGATGATTGTGCCGGACTGGCGGAAGCGGAATTGCTGGCCAAAGATTATCCGGATTTGAATTTATATTTTCCCTGGCAAATCTCGGTTGAGGAAGCCATTGAGCTGGCGCGCACCTGCGAGCAAGCAGGTTATGCCGCAGATAAGCGCATCACCAATTCCGAAGGCGCGTCAATTTCAGTCAGTGAATCGCAGTTCATTTATGCCAACAGTCTGGGTTTCCTGGGTGGATATCCGCTTTCACGTCACAGTATCAGTTGCGCCATGATCGCCGAGCATGGCGATAGCAAGCAACGTGATTACTGGTACAGCATCGCGCGCGATGCCATGGATCTGGAGGCGGTGGAAAGCATCGGACAAAAAGCGGGTAAGCGCAGTGCAGCACGCTTGGGGGCAAAAAAGATCGATACCTGTGAAGTGCCGGTATTGTTTGAAGCTCCGATTGCTTCCAGTTTGATCGGACACTTTGCTTCCGCCGTGAGCGGTGGCAATTTGTATCGCCAATCTTCTTTCCTGCTGAATAGCGTCGGTCAGCAGGTTTTTACGCCCCATATTCAGATTCTTGAATTACCGCATTTGCACAAGGGCCTGGCCAGCAGTGCATTCGACGATGATGGCGTCGCAACGGTTGAGCGGAATATAGTGGCAAATGGTGTTGTACAAGGATATTTCCTGAGTAGCTATTCCGCTCGCAAACTGGGCCTGCGTACTACCGGCAATGCTGGCGGCTCGCATAACCTGATCATGCGAGACGACACTGGGTTAAGTTTTGATGCTTTGCTGCAGAAAATGGAGACCGGCCTGCTGGTCACGGAATTGCTCGGGCATGGCATCAACGCGGTTACCGGGGATTACTCGCGCGGAGCATCCGGATTCTGGGTTGAAAGCGGTGTAATCAGTCATCCGGTCGAGGAAATCACCATCGCGGGTAATTTGAGAAACATGTTTCAGGGAATTCTTGCAATCGGTGATGACGTCATTGTGCGCGGATCAAAACAGTGCGGCTCGATTCTAATCGATCGCATGACAGTGGCGGGTGGTTAAAATGTGAAAAATAAGATTTGCATTTATCTGAATAAGCTATTACATAAAAGCTATCTGCTTTTGGCGAAATCTTCCCACCACATATTTTTGGCTATGCTGATGAAGTGGGAGCCTGATTACAAGGATTTTTATTGAAAATCAAAAAGATTTGAGATATTCCTTGTCGATGATTGTTTCTACAACTTGAAAAAATAAAAGATTGATGCATTTTTAATAGTCGATGCCAATCATATTGTTCCATGAAACATTCCGAAGAATGAGTTTTTCCTTTACACTCCTTTCGATCGTTCCAAGTAGTCTCGTCAGTTGATTCAATGCATCCTTACCGATCGTACTTCTCGACATTTACTCTTCACAGCTTCCATTGTCTGTTATGCGCATAGTGCACCTACTAGCAATAGGTAGTACAGATGCACCAATAAACAAGTATTAATTTCCCATTGTGAAGACAAATGACGATAGATAGTATTGTCACTCGGTAAAACCGAAAGCTACTCTAACTTAGATTATTTAATTTCTAAATCCAGCAACAAAAAGAGAACAAACAAATCAGATAAACTTTTTAAGGACCTATCAAAATGACCTTACGCAAATTTACGACATCGATAATAATCACTGGCTTTCTTTTTTGTGGGGGGGCCGTTCAAGCGGCATCCTATCAATTTGGGCAGTTGTTAGCCGGAAATGGGCCAACCAATCCATATTTTGCAGATCTGGAAATCACCGATAATGGTAGTGGAAATTGGACATTTACACTCACCGCTTTAGATTTAAATACTATCTTTGGTTCCAGTTCATTTATTGGATCCATGACTGTTGACGGAGTGAAACCAACCTCTATTTCAACTGATGCTGGCGGAGGCGTAACCGCTGTCAACCTGCAGAATGGTGGAGGCCCAGGCGGTATTTATGATTTTAGATACGATATGATCAATCCACAAAATGACAAATTGACTGGATTCGAATCAGTTACTTGGCATGTGGGTGGCTTAGGATCTACTGCACTTCCTGGATTCAATGGAGAATTGGCATTACACGTGCAAGGTATAGGCAGCAATGACGATTCCGCTTGGTATGTTGCAACTTCACCAGTTCCAGAGCCGGAAACCTACGCCATGCTGTTAGCAGGTTTAGGTTTGATCGGATTTATGACACGCCGCAGAAAAGGATTGGCAGCATAATTCTGAATTCAGATTTAATCCAAAACGGGAGCTCGAGCTTCCGTTTTTGTTTGTTGAATAGAACATATCACTCATTTCCGAATTACTGACAGACATACAAAATTCTTAAAACATGGCCGACAGTTTCTGGCAGATCGGCTCGATCTCGTCCTCACTGCAGTGCTGGTCAATGAAAGAGATCTTCGCTTCGATCAGCGATCAAGTCCGGTGCGGATAAGAGAGTCGCTACTTTGCAACGTATCCCATTGAACCAGAAAGAAATGAATCTCCGGAATTACAAACAAATTTTATGCTGACTTAAATAGCTCCAAATCCAAATCCAAATCTTAAAAATTGCCTTAAAGCTGTAACCATTTCGATTATGGCCTGTTAACACTACCTAAGTGCTTCGACGATAAGAGCGAAATGGATGAATGAGAGAAAGATGATATCCAGTTTGTCGAATCTGGAGAATATTCGACGAAAGCCCTTGAGTCTGCGGAATAATCTTTCGATCTCATTGCGTTTTTTGTACATGGCGCGGTCATATTCCTAGGGCTCCAATCGATTAGTTTTGGGTGGGACAACCGGGATATAACCGAGCTCCAATGCAAGCTGTCTGGTTTGATCACCTTCATAAGAAGCACGATCCATCAGCAGATGAGTAGGTGAAGAGACGGGGCCGAGCGCTAACAAGAGTTGTCGCCCTTCCGGTGCATCATGCGCATGCCCCGGAGATAAGGCAAAGGTTATGGCTGTTCTGGCATCTGCGGCAACCAGATGAATCCTGGTGGTCCAGCCACCTCGGGATTTACCGA
>NZ_FNUX01000021.1 GCF_900108305.1 Nitrosomonas ureae | reverse complement strand
CAGCGCCATTTTAACATCTTCGGTCGCTATGATCACTAACATACAGTGCATTTATAACTAATATCAAATGCTTAAGGGTTTTTCAGAATCGACTAATTAAATTATTGAGTATTTCATAATCTACCCATCCCTGAGTAATTGTTGTGCCTTGTATTTGAGTCAATGGTTTCGAAGGTTCGCCCAGATCAGACAAAACTGCAACAGCATCATTAAAGTTTTGTTGGCTGGTGTAGCCGCTTACCGTGATCAGAGTCGGGAGGAGTGCGGCTCGTGCTGATTTCAGGCCATTTTCTGAATCTTCTATTGCGATACACTGTTGCGCGGGTAAATCAAGTTGATTGAGAACCCAATGGTATATATCGGGTGCCGGTTTTTTCGATGGAACAATGTCACCGGCGCCAATGACGTCAAACCAGTCGATTGATTCTTCGCCTAATGTGGATTTGAGCAAGGAAGTGACATTTTCCATAGTTGTTGTAGTTGCGATTGCAAATTTTATTTTTTTTTGCCGTAATTCTTGAATTAACCGTGCAACACCGGGACGCAATGGAATATTGCCAGTTTCCATCAGTGATTCAAAGTATTTGGTTTTAGCTTTGTGCAGACTGGCGATCCAATTCGTCAGATCGTTTTTATTGAGCTCGGTAGGGGCAAAATTTTCCATAAAATAGCGAATTCGTTCTTTTCCGCCAGTAACTTCTAATAGCTTGCCATAAAGATCAATATCCCAATTCCAATCGAGATTGAATTGTTGAAATGCAGCATTGAAAGCAATGCGATGGCCATCTTGCTCGGTATCCGCAAGCGTGCCATCAACATCAAACAGTACAGCTTGCAATTTCTTCTGATTTTTCATTTTCTTGAGTAATTTCAGTTGTTGTCGGGTGAATGGTAACCGGCACGTTGCAGACGATCCGCTATGGCCAGCCAGCTGGGATGATCAGGGGGTGATTCTATCAGCATATAATCAAACTCTGCTTGATCAAACTGGCGTAATTTAGCATAAAGTTGTCGACCATAAGCGACCGGGTCTTCAGGCATGGAGAATTGCTCGATAAATTGATTTGAGAACTTTGGTTTGTCAGTATTCGACCAGGTAATGACCAGAACGCGCAAATTTTTTTCAGCCAGTATAAAAGCATGCTGCCATATTTGTGTATTCGAATACACTCTTAATGGTGTCGTTGGCGCATAATGTGCCGGTAATGATCCAGAAGTTCGGATTGACCGATTATTGATATGATGCGCAAGAATGACGGAGCTATTTAATGCCGCTTCAAGTGCTGATAACGTAATGCTGCCTGGCCGCAGTATTTGCGGTATTTCATCGTGAAAACTGACGATGGTGCTTTCCAGACCTACATCACAGGCTCCGCCATCAAGGATCATATCAACAGCGTTGCCTAATTCTTGATGAACATGTGCCGCCAAGGTTGGGCTGATGCGCCCAAAACGGTTAGCCGAAGGGGCAGCCAAGGCTTTTTCCGGTCCTAATGCGCGTAATAAAGCCAATGCTACGGGATGCGCTGGAAATCTGATCCCAACGGTGTCTTGCCCGCCGGTAACACTATCAGGAATGCGATCGCTGCGCGGTAGAATTAATGTTAAAGGTCCGGGCCAAAAATGATTGACTAATTTCCATGCTGAGTCCGGTATAGCTTGTGCCCAATAGTGCAGATGGGAAATACTGCCAATATGAACGATTAGCGGATGATTGGTAGGACGTTGCTTTATTGTGTAAATCTTGTCTATGGCGACTGGATTTGTCACATCGGCACCGAGTCCGTATACAGTCTCAGTCGGAAAAGCTACTGTACCCCCTGTACGCAAAATTTGAGCGGCAGCAATAATCTGATCCAGTTGAGCTGGAGATAAATCGGATTGTGTGAATGCGTGCTGTGTATGTTCCATTTACTTGATTTGATTGTTAGATGCAAATGAGACCTGATGTGATTGATAAGAAACTATAGTTTGCTGTCATGCCGATCATAAGCCCAGCATACCTTGCAACAAGCGCACGATATAGAAACATAGCCAATTTACTGCATAATTCCACTTGGAAAAAAAGTTTTTGTCTGTTGATATGACTAGGGTGGATTCTTGTGAAATTGCGGTTTTTAGGCTTGTTCTCAGTTCGTCGGCAAATTGATGGTCTGCGATGAAAACATTGGCCTCGCGCGCAAGAAGCAAACTGAAAGGATCAATATTGGATGAGCCCACCGTTGCCCAATATCGATCAATAACGGCTACTTTGGCGTGCAGATAACTGCGATTATATTCATGAATTTTTATGCCGGCTTGTAATAGATTCTCATATAACGCCTGAGTTGCATGGTGTTGCAGACGATATTCAATTCTACCTTGCAATAAGAGTTCTACATTCACACCTCGTTGAGCAGCATTTTTCAATGCATTACGGAACTTTCTTCCAGGCAGGAAATAAGCGTTGGCAATAATAATTTCGGACTGTGCTTGATTGATGCCCTTCAGGTAAGCGTGCTCAATATCGTGGCGATGGCGCCAATTATCGCGGATAACAAATGCGGCTTTCTGATTTCCGCAAGAATCGCTCACTGGTTTTATAGTGTTGGGAATGATCCAGCGTTTTTTAAAGTGCGCCCATGCGACTAACATCCATAAACGCTTCACGGCTTTATGGATCTGAATCAACAGCGGGCCTTTAATAGCAACAGCATAATCGAAGCGTGGTGTCAGTTTTTCGGGATTGTCCTGATCGTCAATGATGTTTATCCCGCCGATATAGGCGATTTGAGCGTCGATAAGTGTCAATTTGCGGTGCATTCGGCGCAGACGGTGACGGCGTGGCATCGAGAATATAAATTCTGGACGGAATATGAGTACCTTAATACCAGCTTGCAGCATAAGGCTTATTTCTGCCACGGGGAAGTTTTGTGAGCCAAATCCGTCGAATAACAGATGTACGGATACATCACGTTGTGCTGCGCGCTTTAAAGCAGCTATGATCCTTTTGCCAACGGCATCATATTCCAAAATATACGTTTCGATATGTATTTCAAATTGTGCCTTTTCTATTGCTGCTTCAAGTTCCGGAAAATATTCCTCACCATTATGCAAAAGAGTGATGAGGTTGCCTTCAACAAAATCAATATTTTTCATTGACGAATAAATTTCGTTGTAGATGCGGCAATCAGGTTTCCAGATTTATACTGCCGATATTGGGGCGCACGATTATGAGATCTTCAACATTCTATCCAATGCTAATCTTGCTTGCTTTGCGTCTTCCGGAGGAACTTTGATCTGATTTACGATATTGCCATTGACCAGGTTCTCCAACGTCCAGGCCAAGTGTTGCGGATCAATTCGTGCCATGGTTGAGCACATACACACCATGGGTGACATAAATTGAATGATTTTACCTTGGGATTTAAATTCTTCCGTAATCCGGCTGACCAGATTCAATTCGGTACCAACCAGCCAGCGTGTTCCATTTTTTGCTGCAGCGATAGTTTTGATAATATATTCGGTTGAACCGACATAATCCGATGCCTTGCAAACTTCATAATTACATTCCGGATGCGAAATGACAATGCCGTCAGGGTATTGATTGCGGAAACGGATAATATGCTGTGGTTGAAACATCTGATGAACGGAACAATGGCCCTTCCACAAAAAAATCTTTGCCTTAGTAATTTGTTCTGGTGTTAATCCGCCCATAGGTTCATCAAAATTCCACACGGGCATTTCGTCCAGTGGAATACCCAACTGATGTCCGCTCCAGCGACCAAGATGCTGATCAGGAAAGAACAGCACTTTTTCCCGTTGTTTAAAAGACCATTGCAATATTTTGCTGGCGTTGCTGGATGTGCAAACAATACCATTATGTTCGCCGCAAAAGGCTTTTAGATCGGCAGCAGAATTGATATAGGTGACGGGGGTAATTGTTTCGTCAGGATTCATGATTTCCGAGATTTCCCGCCATGCCCGTTCGACATTTGAGAGATTGGCCATATCTGCCATTGAGCAGCCGGCCGCCAAGTCGGGTAAAATTGCAACTTGTTCTGGGCTTGAGAGTATATCCGCAACCTCAGCCATAAAATGAACCCCGCAAAATACTAGATAATCGGCATCGGTCTGAGCGGCCAGAAAAGAAAGTTTCAAGGAATCGCCCGTCAGATCCGCATGCCGGTATACATCCGCACGCTGATAGTGATGAGCCAGGATCACGGCACGCTTACCCAGATTTCTTTTGGCTGCGATAATGCGTTGTGCGCACGTTTCATCCTGTAATTGATCATATTGCTCAAATTCAAATACTTTTTTGGGCATTGTCATGAGGTATTTTCCTAAAGATTTATTAAGTAATGTACAGCATTCTATTTGAATATGTGGATCCATCTATCAAATTAGAAGGTTTCTAGCGTAAAAGTTGCTGGAGTCAATACATTAAATGAGAATCAGTGTTCTGATATAATTTTGCAAGAGTATGTTATTAAAATTAATAATCGAGATAATCTGAATCCAGAATTCTGGAACTAAGTGCGAGTAATTTTGAATGAGTAAGCATTCCTATTTTAGCTCACCGCTAATTTTTTTCATTATCCTGATTCTGCTGACATTATGGTTGGATGTATTAACCATGCCGCCCGAGAAAAATAAGAATGATGATACTTACTTTAACCCAGACTATATTGTAGAAGATTTGTCCGGTATTCAAGTGGATCATGAGCAAGGCATTCAACGTGAATTTTCAGCGCAAAAACTGCTTCATTATCTGGATGAGAGAGTTACTCAATTGGAGCAAGCGAATTTTATTAGTATTGATCCGGGAAACCCTCTCATGCGTTTGTATGCTGATCAAGCTGAAATAAAAAATAAAGGAGCAGATATTTACTTGACAGGAAATGTATCAGCAACGAGAGGTGCTGATGATGACAAAAATAAAATAACGCTGAGTACTGATTTTTTATACCTCATTCCGGATGAAAATTTGGTAAGGACAGATCGGGCGGTAACCATTACAAAATTGAATACTATAATTCATGCGACTGGTCTGGAGTTCAACAATCGCATTGGAAAGATACAACTGCTGTCGAAAGTAAGTGCTGTTAATAACTGATTGATCAAATTATGAAGCTACTGGTAATCGTGTGTTTTTGGGGTGTATTCTTTATTTCCGCTGCTTGGGCTGAGCGAGCTGACCGTGAAAGGCCCATTCATTTGGAAGCGGATCGCGCGACTATAGAGGATGTGAATCGCAAAGAGGGAACACGGATCAGTATTTTTACCGGAAATGTAATTCTGACACAGGGAACCTTGCGTATTAATGCCGATAAAGTAATTATGAAAGAAGATTCGCAAGGGTTTCGGCATGCGACAGCCACGGGGGATCTTGTTAGCTTCCGTCAAAAACGCGATCGAATGAATGAATATGTAGAGGGTTGGAGTGAGCGAGCTGAATACGATAGTAAGACAGAAAAAATCGAATTATTTCGTCAAGCGCGACTAATACGCGGTGAAGATGAAGTGCTGGGTGATTATATTTCCTATGATATGAATAGTGAGTTTTTTCAAGTGATTGGCAGTAAAGAACGGGGTGTTGAGACAGGGCCCGATAAACGGGTACGGATAACCATTCAACCTAAAAATAAACCCGAATAGTTTAAGCTGCCCAGTTAAATACGGATGTAATTGCATGGTATGAGCGAGTTAAAGGCAAATAATTTAAAAAAACGGTATAAGTCGCGTACGGTCGTGGAGGATGTTTCCTTTTCACTCAGTAGCGGTGAGGTGATTGGTTTGCTTGGGCCCAATGGTGCTGGAAAAACAACCTGTTTTTATATGATTGTTGGTCTATTGCCTCTTGATGGCGGTGGAATCTATCTGGATGATCAGGATTTAAGCCTGTTGCAGATTCATCAACGGGCAAAGCTTGGATTAAGTTATTTGCCACAAGAAGCATCCATTTTCCGGCGTTTGACGGTTGAAGAGAATGTTCTGGCAGTATTAGAGTTGCAGGACCTGGATGAAGATGCAAAACAGAGGCATTTAGATGACTTATTACACGATTTGCATATCAGTCACTTGCGTAATAATCCTGCTATTAGCTTATCGGGGGGGGAGCGCCGTCGAGTTGAAATAGCTCGTGCTTTGGCATCGCAACCTCGTTTTATTTTGCTTGATGAGCCTTTTGCGGGGGTTGATCCCATTGCGGTTCTGGATATCCAGAAAGTGATTGCTTTTCTTAAGGAACGAAAAATCGGTGTGCTGATTACCGATCATAATGTCCGAGAAACATTAGGGATTTGCGATCGAGCTTATATCATTAGTGAAGGACATGTGTTGGCAAAAGGTCGGTCGGAAGAAATCATAGATAATGAAAAGGTCAGAGAAGTTTATTTGGGAGAGCATTTCCGATTGTAAGAAAAAGAAGGGATTGATGTTGCATCATTTAGTAATAGTTGTTTTTTCGGGATTATGAAGCCAACACTCCAACTCAAGCTGACTCAGCAACTGAAGCTAACTCCTCAGTTGCAGCAATCCATCCGGCTGCTGCAGTTATCAACGCTTGAATTGAATCAAGAAATCGAGCGTATTGTGCAGGAGAATCCCTTGTTGGAGCTGCGCGATGACTGGAGTTCATCTGAGGCGCATGATTCATCTGAATCTGTAGAATCTCTCAATTCCGTAGATTCTGAAAGTGCTTCAATTGAAGGGAGCGAATCTGAAGCCGACATTGTATCGGAAGAAAATTTTGAACCGGATTCCGAATGGTTGCAAGAGAATATTTCTACTCATAATACCTTTGAGGATGATGACCGGGAAGCATTGCAGGTTCCTGATAAGCCACTAAGTTTGCGCGAACATTTGAGTTTTCAAGCGTCCTTAAGTCCAATCTCCGAGTATGAAAGAAAAATTATTGGGTTGTTGATTGACAGTTTGAATGACGATGGTTATTTATTGCAGGACTTGGGTGAACTGGTGGATTTGCTACCAGCAGAACTGGGGATTGATTTGCAGGATTTGGAGAGTGCGCTCATGCACTTGCAGCAATATGATCCGCCTGGTGTGGGTGCGCGTGATCTAAAGGAGTGCTTGGTATTGCAGCTGCAAGCATTGCCAGATGAGGTGATCTACCGTGCCCAGGCTATAAAAGTTGTACAAGAATATTTAGAGATTCTGGCATCGCATGATTTTGCGCAAGTCAAAAAGTTATTAAGATGTGATGATCAAACCCTAAAAGCTATCCATAAACTGATTACCCATCTGAATCCTAAGCCTGGCATTCAGTTTAATTCCCAGAGTGAACGCTACATTATTCCTGATATCACAGTTGTAAAAAGAAATGGAGTCTGGTTGGCAAATCTTAATATGAACGCAATTCCACGTCTCAATATTAATCATCTATATGCTAATATATTGAAACAAGAACATCATTCTGCACGTGGTCTAATAAGTCAATTAAATGAAGCGAAATGGCTGATTAAAAATGTTCAGCAACGTTCAAGCACTATCCTTAAAGTTGCTAGTGTAATTGTAGGACGTCAGCAGCAGTTTTTTGAACATGGAGAAGTTGCGATGCGCCCGCTTGTACTAAGAGAGGTTGCAGAAACATTAAATCTGCATGAATCAACAGTATCCCGGGTAACGACACAAAAATTTATGTATACTCCGCAGGGTATTTTTGAGCTTAAATATTTTTTTGGAAGTCATGTTTCCACAGATTCGGGAGGGGCTTGTTCAGCTACGGCCATTCGTGCATTAATCAGGCAATTGATACAGGAAGAGAATTCAAAGAAACCACTCAGCGATAATAAAATTTCAACTATTCTTGAACAACAAGGTATCGTTGTTGCGCGTCGTACCATTGCGAAGTATCGGGAATCGTTACAGATTCCTGCAGCCAATCTTCGTAAATCAATTTAATTCGAATAAAGGAAAAATATGAACCTTAAACTTACTGGTAACCATGTAGAAATTACTGATGCAATGCGAGATTATGTGACCTCAAAAATCAGTAAGGTTACGCGTCATTTTGATCATGTGATTGATGTCAGTGTCATTCTATCGGTAGAAAAGCTTAAGCAGAAAGCTGAAGCAAATGTACATGTGCGCGGTAAAGATATTTTCGTAGAAACCGACAGTGAGGATATGTATGCATCGATAGACAGTTTGGTGGATAAATTGGACCGGCAAATACTCAAACATAAAGAAAAGAATCTTGAGCGTCGAAATCATGGTTCATTGAAAGATCAAGATTTTGGATAATTCGAGCCTTATTCAGGTATCCAGTTTTTCCAGATAGAATTATGTATTTCAGAACACTGTTAATTGCGTTCAAAACATTGCATTTTGTGCTACCGTTTGAATGAAACGACCCTATTTCTCATGAATCAAATTTCACAATTGTTATCCGTTTCAAATGTTATTGTTGATCTAGATGTGACTAGTAAAAAACGTGTTTTTGAGCAAGCTGGATTATTGTTTGAGAATACGAATCAGATTGCTCGCAGTCAGGTTTTTGATAGTTTGTTTGCACGCGAAAAACTTGGTTCAACTGGTCTGGGGCAAGGTGTAGCTATTCCGCACGGGCGTATAAAGGGACTGCGTGAAGCTGTAGCGGCCTTGGTGACGATGAAAGAGGGTGTGCCTTTTGATGCACCTGATGGTCAACCGGTTAATATTGCATGTATTTTACTGGTTCCGGAAAAAGCGACTGACAAGCATTTGCAGATTTTAAGCGAGCTGGCGCAAATGCTTAGTGATAAGTCATTTCGTGAAAGCATCTTACAGTGCAAAGACGCTGCAGCAATTCATAAACTTATTGTTGATTGGGAGCCGGATGTCGCGAATTAGTATTGCTCAACTCTTTGATGATAAAAAAGAAAAGCTTAAGCTGAGCTGGATCGCAGGGCAAAATGGCGGCGCTATTGAATTGAGTGATGAGAAGATTGCGCAATCGGGTCAGGGTATGATTGGTCATTTGAATTTTATTCATCCGGATTGGATTCAGGTAATTAGTATCGATGAGATTCATTATTTAAAAAAACTTGAAGCCGCTTCTCTGGAGAAAAAGATTAATCAACTTACTCAGCAGAGTAACGTGGCTTGTATTATTGTCGCGGATAATGCTGAAGTGCCCGCGCCTATTTTCAATATGGCCAGCACATTTAATATTCCGCTGCTTCATTCTCCTTTTCCCGGTTTGGAGGTGATCTGGCTAATACGTACTTATCTGAGTAGCGTGTTGGCGCCATCCTGTAGTTTGCACGGTGTGTTTTTAGATGTGCTGGGCGTGGGGGTGCTGATAACGGGTGAAAGTGGTGTCGGCAAAAGTGAATTGGCTCTGGAATTGATTAGTCGTGGCCATGGCCTGGTAGCGGATGATGTCGTCGAATTGCGACGCATTGCTCCGGAAACATTGGAAGGCCTCTGTCCTCCAATGTTGAGGGATTATTTGGAAGTGCGTGGATTAGGCATGCTGAATATCCGTACGATTTTCGGTGAAACCGCAGTGCGGCGCCGGAAAAATATGAAATTGATTGTGCATTTGCAAAATAGCGGCGGAGCCGGTTCTGGTTTATTGGAGCGATTGCCGATTAGTGATCTTACTGAAAAAATTATGAATGTTGATATTCCTAAGGTAATTATTCCTGTTGCAGCGGGCCGTAATTTGGCTGTTCTGGTGGAAGCAGCGGTGCGAAATTATGTCTTGCAGTTACGTGGAATAGACGGTACGAAAGAGTTTATCGAACGACATGAACGGGAGATGAGTCACCAATCAGAAGGTAAGGATCCGCATTAGGGTGTTTTTTCTTTGGTTCTTTGTAGTTAGTCTTGAGTGTGGTTTTTCAAATCTACGTAAACTTCGATGAAGAGTCCTTACACGATTACCTTGGCATTGACCGGAGCATCTGGGATGCCGTACGGAATTCGTTTACTCGAGATGTTGTTGCAAAAGGGTAAGCAGGTTAATCTGCTGTACTCAAAAGTGGCACAGATTGTTGCGCAACAGGAGATGAATTTTACGCTGCCTGCCAGTGCCAAGGAAGCAGAAGCTTTTTTTAGCCGTCAATTCCATGCTCAAGATGGACAATTGCGCGTTTTTGGACGTGAAGAATGGTTTGCACCAGTTGCTTCGGGATCAAATCCGGCAGATGCAATGGTTATTTGTCCCTGTACCATGGGAACTTTGGCTGCAATAGCTGCAGGCATGAGTCAGAATTTGATTGAGCGTGCTGCTGATGTTGCGTTAAAGGAAAACCGATTACTCATCATTGTTCCCAGAGAGATGCCATTTTCAGTAATTCATCTGGAGAATATGCTCAAATTGGCACGGGCAGGCACAGTAATTCTGCCGGCTAACCCGGGTTTTTATCATCGCCCGGAAACGATACAGGATATGGTGGATTTTGTTGTTGCCCGAATTCTCGATCATCTGGGAGTCGATCATGCTTTGATTGCCCGTTGGGGAGTGGAAAGATAAGCTTCCATTACTTTACAGAATTATCCATTGGCATTCTGAAGAGAATGCAACGCGTAATAATCAATAATTCCTGGTTTGAAGGCTCCTTGCCTCTGTGATTACATAATGCATCGCGATATCATGCGCTTGTGGATAAGTATTTTCTAATCGTTGTATTTCAAAAGCCACACCAATACTGAGTGGTTGTCGCTGATAACTAGCCAGTGTACGGTCAAAAAAGCCGCCGCCGTAACCTAACCGATAGCCTTGCCGATCAAACCCCACCATGGGTATTATCACGGCATCCGGCCGGACAATTTTGGTGTCTACTGGGATGGGAATACCGTAAGCGCCATTTTTCATCGGTGTATCCATTGACCATTCGCGGAAGCATAGGGGTGTATCCTTGCCGATGATTTCCGGCAGTGCAAGCGTGGCGCTATTCTGGATAAGATATCGGGCTATGGATCGCGGATCGTATTCACCGCGGAATGGGCAATATATACCGATAATCATTTTCTGCGGGTTGGACAGTTTTTGCATAAGATTACCTGAAATTGCCTGACTCCATTCCCAATGTGTTTTTTCTGGAATACTTTCACGGGCTGCGATCAATAGCTCGCGCTGATGTTTTTTCCATTCAAGTAAGTCTTGCACAGCTTCCAAGTTAAATCCTAGAGAAACGCTGATTAATTGGCTGCACGAGCGAATCACTTCGTTGCGCGGTACTCGCGCCTTCGTCTATCTTGTTGATATGTCCCCGTTGCTGCGTTCCTGACGCCTCGTGCTTCATCTCGTTCTCCGAATTAATCAGTGCTTCCTCAGGCGAAGAGTGACAAGACAAAAAAGTTTGCTTAAGCAATTTTCTGACAGGCGCTGGAATACCTTTTGCAAGTGCATTCGATGGTTTGGTCCAAATAAACTTGGGTAGTGCGATCAGCGATTCTGAGGAGGTTACTTGTAATAACTGCGGGTGTATGCGTAATTTGAAATGTGTGAATTGATGGTCTAGCGTTGGCAATCTAATCGATGTTTTTATTTCAATATTTAAATTGTGTTGGCAATGATTGATGATATCTATTCCGACGTCAATTTCAGGCGGACACCATAATCCTCCCCAGATACCTGAGGATGGCCTTTGTTCCAGCAGTATATTCTGTCGTTGCATCAGCAGCAGAAAAATGGTTTCTTTCTGCGGTAATGGTCTGCGAGGTTTTGCGGCAGGGAGCTGATCCACGCAGTTTTCTTTTAGTGCTACACATTCCGACTGCAGCGGGCAAATTTTACACAGTGGAGCACGCCGAGTACAAACGGTAGCGCCTAAATCCATCAACGCTTGAGTATAGGTTTCGATCTTGCCGTTATGATAATGAACGGGTAATGATTCTTCGGCTTTCTTCCATAGCAGATTCTGAGTTTTGTTTTCTCCCGGATAACCGGAAATTCCAAAATAACGTGTAAAGATTCGTTTAACATTGCCATCCAAAATTGCTTCTCGCTGGCCAAAGGAAAAAACTGCTATTGCGGCTGCTGTGGAGCGTCCAATTCCCGGTAAGTTTTGAATAATTTCCCGTGTGCAGGGAAATTGTCCTTGATAATGGTGCATTATTTTGCGAGCTGTTATGTGTAGGTTACGCGCGCGCGAATAATAACCAAGGCCACTCCAGAGACTTAGTACAGTGTCAAGCGAAGCTTGCGCGAGACTGTCAATTGTCGGGAATTTCCGCATGAATCGCGCATAATATGGAATGACCGTGGTGACCTGAGTTTGCTGTAACATAATTTCTGATAGCCAGATTGCGTAAGGGTCACGATCTTTTTGCCATGGTAAATGATGACGGCCATGTTGACCATGCCAGATAATTAAGTGTTCTGCTAGGATTGACATAATGACACGGATAGCTTTCTCCGATAAATTGGAGTATTGGGAGTACTGAAATAAAAGTTCTTTTGTAATCTTCTATTCGAAGATAACTTCACGAAATTTGGCATCAGGGGTTAGTACTTCCATGCTGACGAACTGTGTTAACTCGATTTGCACTCTTGAATCATTATCGATAACCAGACATTCCTGTTTTTCTGGAGAATTGACAATATCAATTGCTGTACCTTCGATTATCAGCTTGTTTTTTAAAACGAGCCTGAGTCGATAGTGATACATACAAGCGACTTCCACAAAATCATGCTGTTCACACGAGATTGCATTCTCAGTCATATTACTAATCCTTTTAGTGGTATTAAGAAATGCATAATATACTCGACTAATTGTAACAATAATAAGGCTTGAATTCTTATCCCAAATAGTACTTTCAGAAAGGGGACATAAAGTTATTGCGTTACATATGGTTATCACTAATTTATATAGATTTATCAGAAAAATATTACAAAATCATTGAAATGGGATTTTTCCCACGTATAGTTCGTTTGTGTGTGAGAAATGGTTGCACATAGATCTGCTCAGTGTAACCAGGATTTATGTTCTCTGACACATCAAGTAAGAAAACAGCCCTAAGGCATTTTTATCCCTCTCAATGCCTTCCGGGCTGTTGATATGCATAAAAATTTTAAGGAAAGATAAGTTGAAGATCAGTTTATTTGTTTATCATTAAAACCTTTGTGCCGACAAGTGGAATTAACATTTCGGATACTGGTTACTTTTTTCTCTCTTATGGAGCATGTGTGTATTAACTATTAGGGTGACAGGCATTTTTCGCTTGCTTGCCCGCTTATACACGCGAGTTTGTCTTTATTGCAAATAAAAAGTTGTAGTGTCATAAAACTCTTTAAAGGCAAAGATCAATGAATAAAAAAATAAAATCAACATTGGAGAGAATTTCTCATAGCAGAGCAGAAGTTCCACGGGTATTAATCCTAATTCATGATTATATTTCGGGTGGGGACCTGGAATATATAGTTAAAGGATGGGAATTCAACATCATCGGCATTTACAATTCAAATAAGGCGGCTTTATTCAGAGTAAAAATTGATAAGCCGGATCTTATTTTGACCGATATGGAGCTGGATGATGACAGCTTGTGTGTAACTCATCAGTTCAACCTATTAATCGGAAACTCCAAGCTTTGTGTTTATTTTACAAGCTATACCACTCAATCAATCATGCAACGCACCATGACATTAGTTTCAGCCTTGGGCAATAGAGTCCAGGAATGTAGTAATGAAAGGAGCTGCCAAAATGCTGAGTCTGACTTTAATCGACATGATGATGGGATCGACAAGTCGTTAAGACTGGCAAAGCTATCTTCCCCAAACCCAATCCGGGTATTGTTAGTCGATGATCAGCAAATAGTACTCTTGGGATTGGAGAAGCTGATCAATAGCCAGAAACCAAAAATGGAAGTTGTTGGATCAGCAGAAAATATTTTTCTTGCCAAGCGGCTGATTATGGAAAAACGGCCAGATGTTTTGATACTCAACATCTATTTGGGTGATATTAACTGTGTGAATCATATTTCTGAATTTGCCAATAACGGGGATACAAAAATCGTAATTTTTTGCAGGACACGCGATCAGGAAGTAATTGACCAGGCAGTACTTTTCGGTGCCAGAGGGATCGTATATCAGAAGGAATCCATCCAAACGATACTTAAAGTGATTAAGAAGGTTCATGACGGAGAATTGTGGTTTGATCGGGAAACGGCCAGCCGTACCTTTCTACAAAACTTCCATATGAGAAAGACAGTTTCTCCTTCTATTAATACCAGGAAGATCAGCGCGCTTACACGTAAGGAATGTGAAATTCTTAAAGTGTTCTCTCAAGCCAATGGTAGTGAGCAAAATAAACAGATTGCAGCTCACTTACAAATGAGTGAATATACATTGCGGAATCACTTGTCCGCAATTTTCAAGAAATTAGGCATAAATAACCGATTTGGCCTTTTCATGTATGCCAGACGGCATTTTCGGCGATCTGGATCCTCTATCAATAAAGTCCTACAGTGATTGAACGTTAAAATCTGCCGGTTCATTTTCAGGACATACAGTTATCCCGCGTGATCTGAATAATCGACCGGATTGCGATTGGTTAGCCTATTCAGAGATTATTATTTCAGTAATCTTTGCTTGGATGCTATGTCAATCTAATTACAAGTACTTCCAGAGCTATTTTAACAACAAGCTTCTAAATCCTGATTTATTCACCAGATAAATATAGTATTGTCTGGCACTATAGCGATCTTTTGATCCATAGCAAGATTTTTGAGATCAAGTTACAATCTTTTCTGCTTGTCATGCTTCAGAAATAATTGCTTTTATTGGGACAGCAGTAATGGAAATCATAAAAACAATGAGCTTATTTATTGTGACCGCTTTGGCGGAGATAATCGGTTGTTATTTACCCTATCTCTGCTTGAAGGAAGGTAAGCCTCTTTGGTTGCTTTTTCCCGCAGTTATCAGCTTAGCATTGTTTGTTTGGTTGCTCACACTTCATCCTCAAGCTGCAGGACGTGTTTATGCTGCATATGGCGGTGTCTATATTTGTGTGGCGCTGATGTGGTTGTGGGGGATAGATGCAGTTCGTCCAGCCATCACTGATTGGATTGGGGTAGGCATTTGTTTGACTGGGGTAATTTTCATTATGTTTGGAACGCAGGTTATTAAGCCTGCCTAGCCTGGTGTCAGATTTTATTGATCTTTTGCTAAAGATTTGCATCAACAATCTCCTATAATGAATTCGATAAAGCAGTCTTCATTTCTTCAAGAAACGCGCTCATTTACCGCAGCGTATTTAGGATCCCAGAAAACGGAATTACCGAGCCGGGGCACGGGTATTATTGCTTCCATATAAAGGGATGCCAGGGCAAAATGTGCGCTAGAGTGCATGAGGTGTTACGAGTACAGGCGTATTGATCCGGGAATACAGAGTCGCGGTTTATTTATCTTGCTCATGAAGTAAGAACAATATACTGTCGGTGGCTAGCTGAAGGCGGTAAAATGATATGAAGTCTCCGCATATTCGTATAGTGAAAAATGCTTTCAAGTCAATTGCCCGGTCAAGAATCCTAGGGCGTTTCTTAATTATAGGACTTAGAGCAACGGGAGTTAAAGTTAATTGAATTTCATCTGCAGCAAACCGGTAACAGCAGTCATCGTCAACTATAATAGCGGTTCGCTTCTGGCAAGTTGTGTTCATGCAGTATTGCAACAGGTTCAGCAAGTTGTTGTGGTTGATAATGCCTCTTCTGATACGAGCTTGACAGAATTGGAAAATAAGCTTTCATCAGAAAAACTGCACATTGTCCGTCTGCATGATAATGTAGGATTCGCGGCGGGTTGCAATGCAGGCCTTAAATTGTCTACTCAATCACTTATTCTTTTCCTGAATCCTGATTGTATCTTGCTGGAAAATTCGATGCAGCGCATGGTTCAGGTAATAGAATCAGATACTCATATTGGTATGGTCGGTGGTTTTCTGGTTAATCCTGATGGCTCCGAACAAGGTGGGGGGCGGAGAGCCATACCTACTCCTTGGCGTGCTTTTGTACGTGCTTTTGGATTGTATCGCCTGGAGAAATTCTGGCCCCATTTGTTTTTTGATTTTCACCTTAATAACAAACCATTGCCCCATGCGCCCATTGAAGTCGAAGCAATTTCTGGTGCATTGATGCTGGTAAAGCGTGCAGCTATCGATGAGGTGGGTCTGTGGGATGAAAATTATTTTTTACACTGCGAGGATTTAGATCTTTGTATGCGGTTCAAGCAAAAGAAATGGAAAATTGTTTTCGTACCGGATGCTCCGGTTGTCCATTTTCAAGGAGCCTGCAGCCACTCCCGGCCTTTCTTTGTTACATGGCATAAGCATAAAGGAATGTTACGTTTTTATCGGAAATTTTTTCAGCGGCAATACCCGAAGATGCTGATGGGATTAGTTTCTTTGGCAGTATGGCTTCGCTTTGGAGTTGCCGTGATGTTTCTTTCTGCGCAATACTGTTACAGATTATTGAAAGTAAAAATATGAATCAACAGCGTGTCGGACTGCTGGGTGCAACCAGCTTGGTTGGCCAATGTTTATTACGCCAATTATTACATAACGATTATCGTATTACCGCTTTCTCACGTCGTTTATTCACAGAAAATCATCCACAAATCACTTGGCGGCAGCTTGATAGGAATGATTATTCCAGTGATCTCACAGAAAACAAAACCATTCCTCTTTGGCTATGCGTTGCTCCCATCTGGATATTACCAGAGCATTTTGATCTCTTATTAGCCTATGGTGCTCGTCGGATTGTTGTATTATCTTCCACCAGTCGTTTCACTAAAAACTCATCTACGGATTCCAGGGAGCGAGAAATCGCAATGCGGCTGATCAAAAGCGAAGAGAGGGTGCAAGCATGGATGACTGCGCATAATATAGAATGGATATTTCTACGGCCAACAATGATTTATGGGTATGGGCAAGATAAAAATATTTCTGAAATAATGCATTTTATTCGTCGGTTTGGATTTTTTCCTCTATTAGGATCAGCTCAGGGCTTACGGCAACCAATTCATGCAGAAGATGTTGCGACCGTATGTTTTAAGGTACTTACCACTTTAAGCTTAGCGAATCGCTCTTATAATTTAGGGGGAGGAGAGGCCTTAACGTACCGTGCACTGGTCAATCGTATTTTTGCGGCATTGCATCAACCGCAGCGTATAGTGACAATACCGCTGTGGCTTTTTCAGAGCGCTACATGGGGGATTCGATGGCTACCCCGTTATCGTCATTGGACGTTAGCGATGGCCGAACGAATGAATCAGAATCTAAATTTTGATTGCTCGGACTTACAACGGGATCTGAATTTTTTTCCTAGAGCATTTGAGTTGACTGCAAAAGATTTGCCTGGTCAAGAATGATCATCAACAATTATAATTAATTCAATAAATTGCATATTTGTAATCGGGTAACACTAAATCATGGCGTTATATAGATGAAATTCAAATTTCGAGCTCCTCAAAATGAGGTTGCACAAGTACTGGTGAGCTTTAAGAAAGCTTTTAGAAACATTGGGGTTTTCAGTGCGGTCATTAATATGCTCATGCTTATGCCGGCCATTTACATGCTGCAGCTTTATGACAGTGTTCTTACCAGCCGCAACGAAACAACTTTGTTGATGCTAACGTTGATTATGCTAGGTGCTTATATTTTTATGGGCGCATTAGAATATATACGCAGTTTTGTATTAATCCGGGTCGGTGCGCAGCTCGATATGAAGTTGAATAAACGTGTCTATACCGCCGCTTTTGAAGAAAGCTTGAAGCAGGGTGATGGCAATGCTGGGCAAGCTTTGAAAGATTTAACGAATTTACGGCAATTTCTAACGGGTAATGCCTTATTCGCTTTTTTTGATGCGCCGTGGTTTCCAATTTATTTGTTCGTGATATTTATGTTCCATCCCGGCTTGGGGATTTTTGCATTATGCGGTACGGCTATATTAATCGCACTTGCCTACATTAATGAAAAAATATCACACAAGCCTTTGGCCGAGGCCAATTCAATGGCTGTAGCGTCTACCAATGTGGCATCAAATAATTTACGTAATGCCGAAGTAATCGAGGCTATGGGCATGCTGCCCAATATACAATCCCGTTGGTATAAATTACACAGTCGTTTTCTTAATTTACAGGCCGAAGCCAGTGAAAAGGCAGGTGTTATGACTGCATTGTCTAAATCTTTCACTGTAGCATTGCAGTCACTCATGTTGGGATTAGGTGCGTTATTGGTTTTGGAGAATAGTATTACTCCCGGAATGATGATCGCAGGTTCGATACTATTGGGTCGAGCCATCGCACCGGTTCAGTTATTAATCAGCGTGTGGAAGCAAATAGGAAGTACGCGCAGCGCTTATGAGCGCCTTACTCAATTACTTGAACATAATCCGGCGCGTGAAGCGGGGATGGCATTGCCGAAGCCAGTAGGTATCATTAGCGTAGAAAGTGTTACTGCAGCTCCGCCTGGTGGAAAGGTTCCTGTTATTAAAGGGCTTTCATTCTCTCTGAGTGCCGGCGAGGTTCTCGGAATTATCGGCCCCAGTGGATCTGGGAAATCCACGCTGGCCCGATTATTGGTCGGCATATGGCCAGCTGCTGCGGGAAAAGTAAGATTGGATGGCGCGGATGTTTATCTTTGGAATAAAGATGAATTGGGCCCGCACATCGGGTATTTACCTCAAGATATTGAGCTATTTGCAGGCACGGTCTCAGAAAATATTGCGCGTTTTGGAGAAATTCACGCCGAGAAGGTTATTCTCGCCTCTAAACGAGCAGGCGTTCATGAGATGATTCTGAATATGCCTGAAGGTTACGATACAGTGCTGGGTGGTGGTGGCGCGGGACTTTCCGGCGGACAAAAACAACGCATTGGTTTAGCGCGTGCAATGTATGATGATCCATCATTGATCGTTCTGGATGAGCCAAATTCAAATCTGGATGACGTAGGTGAACAAGCGCTTCTGGCTGCCATTATTGATTTGCGTAAACGTGGAAAAACCATTGTCTTGATTACACACCGAACCAGTATTCTTGGTGCGACCAGCAAGCTATTACTATTGCAAGATGGCATGGTGAAAATGTTTGGTCCAACCAAGGAAGTGATCGAGGCCTTGACAAAACAACAGCAAACTCAACAGGCATTACTGGCGCAAAAGAGAGCTGAAAATCAGACTGCCAACCAAGGCTCTCAGACTGCTGATGTAGCTGATACGAAAACTAGCTAAATGAAAGGTGTCGCTCCGTTCTATCACATATTGAGAACAATATTTCGATCAACGAATAGGAATAATGATGAAGCTTGTTGCTGAAGAAAAAGAATCAATTATTGAGAGTGTTCCAATGGTTGATCTGTCTACCCAAGTCAAAACAGATGAAACAACTTATACCAAACTTGGCTGGTGGATTGTTTTGGCAGGGTTTTGCGGATTCATTCTGTGGTCATCTATCGCTCCTTTGGATAAAGGAGTGCCCGTTATGGGGACAGTAACTGTAGCGAGTCATCTTCAGGCAGTGCAGCATCAGACTGGGGGTATCATTGATGATATTCTGATCAAGGAAGGTGATCATGTAAAGCAGGGACAGATCCTGGTACACATGAATGACGTTCAAATCAAAGCTCAAGCCGAAATAACCCGCAGTCAACTTTATGCGGCGCGTGCGATTGAAGCCAGGTTATTGGCCGAACGTGACGGAGCGAGTGAAATCACCTTTCCAAAAGAATTGCTTGCAGCGCAGAATGATTCGCGTATTACAAATAATATCAGCATTCAGAATCAGCTATTCTCATCGCGTAAACTTGCTTTACAGCATGAGATTGCTGCAATTGATGAAAGTACTGCCGGGTTGAAATTACAGTTGCGGGGATTGGAAGCATCAAGAGGCAGTAAAAACCAGCAACTCAAGTTCCTTGAAGAACAACTCTTCAGTTTACGTGATCTAGCAATGGATGGCTTTGTTCCCCACAATCGCGTTTTGGAACTTGAGCGAAGCTATACGCAACTTACAGGAGAAATTTCTTCCGATATTGGGAATATTGGACGTACGCAACGCCAGATTACAGAATTTGAACAACGCCGTATTCACCGGTTGCAGGAATATCAGAAAGAAGTTCGGCAGGCGCTATCCGATGTGCAGCGCGAAGCTGAGGTTTTAAGCAGCCGCTTAATCGGACAGGATTTTGAACTGGCAAACGTAGAAGTTAAAGCTCCCGTAGACGGTATTGTTGTCGGTATGAATGTGTTTACAAAAGGAGGGGTAATCAGTCCAGGATTCAAATTGATGGATATCGTTCCAAGCGATGATATGCTGATCATTACAGGCCAGGTACCTGTGCATTTAATTGACAAAATTCATGTTGACCTTCCAGTGGATCTGATTTTTTCTGCGCTGAATCAAAAGAAAACCCCCAATATTCCTGGTATCGTTACCCAGGTATCAGCAGACCGCCTTGTTGATGAGCAAAGCGGATTTCCATTTTACAGTATTAAAGCTAAGGTAACGCCAGAAGGTATGAGACAATTGACCGATGAACAAATACGAGCGGGCATGCCGGTAGAAATATTCATTAAGACAGGCGAGCGTTCGCTTATGAATTATTTATTTAAACCCATTCTTGATCGTGTGCATTCATCTCTAAGCGAAGAGTAGTTGTGCGATGATTACTTTTTATTCCAAGGCCGTAATAATCGTTTTTTTACTTTTCATTGATGTAACTAATTTCGCTCGTGCTATGAATCTCCTGGATGCTTATGAAGCAGCATTGCAGCACGACCCCATCTATCGTTCCGCGTTGCACGAAAATGAAGCGGGACAGCAGGCAGAAATCATAGGGCGTGCCAGTCTTTTGCCTAGCTTGACTGTAACGCATGCCCAAAACAAGAATTCAGGTACATTGGATACCGGTAATGGTACTCAACCGCTGAATTTTGATGGGCAAGTGAGTACGTTAACTTTGCGCCAACCCTTATTCAATCTTGAAGCAATAGCTGGATATCAGCAAGGAAAAGCCAGAGCTGATTCTAGCCGTGCAAAATTTCTTGGGCATGGTCAGCAGCTTCTCGTTCGAGTTGTAGAAGCTTATGTCGAAACTTTGCTAGCACAAGATCGTGTAAGAATTGCCGAAACAGAGCTTGCAGCCCTTGAAGAACTGAAACGTGTCAATGAACGCATGTTGCAAAAAGGAGAAGGAACGACTACCGATGTTTTGGAAACACAATCTAAGCACGCATTAGCACAAGCGAAAATAATTGAAGCAAAAGATGAGTTGGAAATTGCACAACTTAAGCTGGAAGCATTGATAGGGCAGAAAATAACACAACTGGTCCGTTTAGATGATACTTTCAGTTCTCATACAATACAGCTTCCGGATGGCTATGACACGTGGCAGGCTTTGGCGCTTGAGCAGAACGCTGAATTGGTTACGCAACGTCATAATGTGGTTTCCGGGAAGGAAGAAATCAAGAAAAATCACGCCGGTCATTTACCTCGAGTTGATTTGGTTGCCAGTTTACAAAAGAATAAAAGGGGGTCTTTTGTTACGCAAGGCCTGGATGCAGAATTCGGAACAATTGGAATTGAAGTTAATATGCCCATATATTCAGGAGGGCGCGTAAATGCTCTAACTACACAAGCAGTTGCAAACCACGCGCGCGCTGAGGCTGAGCTAGACGCAGCGACTGATAAAGTTTTGGTTGAGTTACGTAAGCAATATAATCTGTTAATCAGTAGCGTCAAAAGGATTGAATCCTTGGAACTGGCAGTAAAATCAGCAGAGTTGCTTGTGGAAGCCACGCAGAAAAGTATTCGTGGCGGTGTTCGTATTAATTTAAATCTTTTGGACGCTCAACAGCAATTACACACATCCCGGCGTGATCTTGCTCAGGCACGATATAACTACATGCTGGCTTATCTTCGATTGCAGCTAGCTGCCGGTACATTAGCATTTGATGACTTGAGGAAAGTCGCTAGTTACTTCACATCGTACCGGAATTAATTTAATTGATATGAATCAGTAAAAGCCCGCAAGATTCAATAAGTACAACTCATAACCAATCAATACAGTATAACCGGAAAGAATCAAATATTTGATGTGCCACACGCGTATTTTTTCGGTTAACCGTACATTATGGTGAATGATAAGCAATATCAGCGCCATCGATGTTAGTGCCAGCTTAAAACTGACAAATTTTTGTGCGCTATCTTCAATCAGTTGTGCCATAACCCAATTCAGTTCTTCTCCACCTCTGGCTAGAATATTGAGTGTAAAAAAAGCATCTAATACACCCAATAACAAAATAGCCACTGTACAAAGCATCAGATGCCCGGCATAGCGATCTACATATTCCGGTTTTCCTTTCTCAGGAATTCTACGTTCGCCTAATCTTCTGCCGGTTTTAATTCCCATGTGATAGATGCAAAAGAAGGGCATAACTTGACGACGGTTCTGGTTTCTCATGTTTGGAATTGAGATTACTTGGGTCATGAAATGCTCCTTCCGTTTTGCTGTAAATAATAGAGAAGTTTCTTTGTTTGCGTAAGATAGCAGTTAATTTTACTTTTTTCTATAGATTTCAGTGTGGATTGTAATTTTTCAATTTATATCAATTTGTTAGGGAGATGTAAAATGAAATTGAAGAGTGTGTATTTTAAGTGAGAAGGAAATCTGAACATAAGGGTTTTGAATGGCTTAATTGACGAGATACAGCGATGGATTGGATGAAGCAAAACTGGAGACGGCAGTTCTAATTAAAACGTTCCTGAAAGAATACACCTAAAATCGTATTTTCGGTTTCAATGCCGGGAAGGGTGAATGCTTTTAGCATCCCGATGGATGTATTTCTTTGACAATTCCCGGTATAGCAATTAACGCAGATCCTGGCAGAAAGAAGCATTCAGCGAGCATATTCCTTTAGGGGATCAAGGTGTCTTATTTTAACTGCTCATGCAATAGTTTCAGGATACGACTGGATGTGGCAGAGCTTACCGCTGATCCATCATCATTTAAGAAGGTTACTTTGCATGTATTGGCTCCAGTATTATGAACCTTAATACGGAACTTTGCCGCTTTGGCTGCCTCCTTGTCATCACTGCGCCAGAACATTATGTTTGACAAAATGCCTTTATCGTCGCCTTTCTTCTTACTATCGATATCGGGATTAACATAACGTACAAAATAAATGCCTTCTTCACGATTGCGATCTTCAACGGTAAAGCCGATCCTATCAAGTGCCAAACCAACACGTCGCCAGGATCGGTCGAATGCTTCGTTAATAACAAGAGTTGTTCCTTCTTGATCGATATAAGCGCGTTCAGCAGAAGTATTATTTTTGCCGGTGGCTAATTCCAGCTTGGCTTTTTGCTCCTCAACGCCGAAGCGCATCATTAAACGCGAGAGCATTTCAGCTTCCAAGTCAGGGTCTGCTGGGCGCGGTTGCCAGATGGTGCGATTCAGAGGGCCACCTTCCATGACTTCGATCATGCCGCGATGGCTGATATACACTTCCGTATTCCCTGTCTCGTTTCGCTCCAGGCGGGTACGAAATTTATCGCGCTCAGCAGTGGAATAAATGCTGTCGAGAACGGTGGAGAGTAAAGTGCGTACAATATCTTGTGGAATCTTGGCTCGATTCTCAGCCCAATCCGTTTCCATAATTCCAGCTTCAGGAACTTCTGTTTTGATCAGAAAACCAAGTTCTTGCCAAAATTCTTTAATTATCGGCCATACAGTTTCAGGTTTTTGAGGAATAACTAACCAGCGCTGTGTTCCTGAACGCTCAATATGCACATTCTGAAAGGATGATGACGGCAATAAAGACGATGAGCCGGTATTTTGCTGTCCTCCCCGCTCACTGCTATAACTGGAAAACGTTGTACTTCCAGGTGCACTCAGCTCCGGAATGGAGTAGCGCTCATCAATGTCAGGCTGAACCAAGTCAGGAGGTACATCCAGGGCGGGTACCTTGCCGGCGGACTTATAATCGATATTCTTGGTTTCAGGAAACATAGCGCAACCTGTGTTTGCCATCAAAAACAGTAGTATCAGGCGCGACAAGATTATTTTTCGCCACTTCATGGTTGATGTTTTACCTTTTTAAGTCGTGGATATCCGCTAATTGCATCGCTTCGCGTATAAGTTCATGGTATTGAGCGGATAATGGTGTTAGTGGCAAACGGATCCCGGAATGTATTAAACCCATTTGTGTAACGGCCCATTTCACGGGAATAGGATTGGCTTCGATAAATAAATCCGTATGTAAGCGCAGAAGTTTATTATTTAAAGATATTGCCGTATTTATTTCACCCGAAAGCGCAGCCATGCACATTTTATGCATCATTTTGGGGGCCACATTTGCGGTAACTGAAATAACACCATGTCCCCCTAACAGTAATAATGCCAATGCGCTAATATCATCTCCACTGTAAATACAAAATTCGGAAGGCGCACGCAGCAAGAGATCACAACCTCGCCCAATATTGCCTGTTGCATCTTTAATACCGACAATATTAGGAACCTGTGCCAAACGAAGTGCGGTATCGTTATGAATATCAGCAACGGTCCTTCCAGGGACATTATATAGAATATGCGGAATATCAACAGCTTCAGCAATTGTTTTGAAGTGCTGGTATAACCCTTCTTGGGTGGGTTTGTTGTAATAAGGAGCGACTGAGAGACACGCATCCACACCTGAATTCCTGGCAAAAATGGATAGATCAATAGCTTCGCGCGTCGAGTTTGCACCGGTTCCTGCAATTACCGGTATGCGTCCTGCGACATGATCGACCGCCATGCGCATTAACAGATGATGCTCATCAAAATCCACTGTTGGAGATTCACCTGTGGTGCCAACTACCACAACGCCATCAGTACCCTGATTTATATGAAAATCTAAAAGAGAGCGGAAGCGATCCAGATCTAACCCGCCCTCTTCATCCATGGGAGTGACGATAGCAACCAAGCTACCTTTGAACATGACGATCTATCCAATAAAAAAAGTCTTATTTTACCTCAAACTAATATTCATTATTGAGTTTCGCTATGGGCTTCAGCATATTTTGTCTTTGCCGCATGCATGACGAATAGGATCCATTGACATACGGGAAGATTATTCCTGCTTTTTGCTAAAGTTGATCATGCCATTGCTGTAGTCGACTTGGATGATATCTTTTGCAACAAATTTCCCTTCCAGAATTTCTTTGGCCAGAGGATTTTCAATTTGTGTTTGGATAGCTCGTTTTAAAGGACGTGCACCAAATACCGGATCGAATCCTGCTTGAGAAAGGGCTGTGAGTGCTGCTTCACTGACTACCAGATGCATTTCCAGTTTGGCTAATCTTGCTTCAAGGTAATGCAACTGTATCCGCGCAATCGAGTGGATGTGTTTTTCACCTAAAGCATGGAACACAACGACTTCATCGATGCGATTAATAAACTCGGGACGGAAGTATATCTTCACTTCATTCATGACGGCCTGCTTGATGGCTTGGTAATCATTTCCTGACATTTCCTGAATCATCTGAGACCCCAAATTGGATGTCATGACGATCACTGTATTTTTGAAATCGACAGTGCGTCCCTGGCCATCCGTCATTCGCCCATCGTCCAGAACTTGCAGCAAAACATTAAATACATCCGGATGCGCTTTCTCAACTTCATCCAGCAGAATAACCGAATAAGGTTTTCTGCGCACGAGCTCGGTTAAGTAACCGCCTTCTTCATAACCGACATAGCCCGGTGGAGCGCCAATCAGTCGTGCGACAGAATGTTTTTCCATGAATTCAGACATGTCGACGCGGATTAGATGGTCCTCGGAATCAAACAGAAAACCGGCTAGCGCTTTGCATAGTTCAGTTTTTCCTACCCCGGTTGGACCCAGAAACAAGAACGATCCATAAGGGCGATTGGGATCTGCCAACCCGGCGCGGGAACGCCGGATTGCATCCGAAACCAGGCGTACGGCTTCATCCTGACCGACAACTCGATCATGGAGTTTTTGTTCCATCAGAAGCAGTTTTTCCCGTTCACCTTGCATCATTTTCGATACAGGAATACCAGTGGCGCGCGATACAACTTCTGCAATTTCTTCAGTACCTACTTGAGTCCGTAGCAGTTTAGGTGCGGGCGCAGAATTTGATTCATTTCCTGCCGTCTGCTGCAATTGTGCTTCCAGTTGCGGTAGACGACCATATTGCAATTCTGAAACTTTTTGCCAATCTCCTTTACGAGTTGCTGCTTCTATTTCCAGCTTGAGTTTCTCCATTGCTTCCTTGATTTGCTGGGAACCGTGTACCTGAAATTTCTCAGCTTTCCAGATCTCGGCTAAATCGTCATATTCGCGTTCTTTCTGCTTGATTTCCTCTTCCAATAATTGAAGACGTTTTTGTGATGCTTCATCTTTTTCCTTTTTAATCGCTTCACGTTCAATTTTAAGCTGTATCAAGCGCCGATCCAGTTTATCCAATATCTCCGGTTTAGAATCAATTTCCATGCGAATTCTTGCCGCAGCTTCATCTATCAGATCAATGGCTTTGTCAGGCAGGAAACGGTCGGTAATGTACCGATTGGATAATTCCGCAGCAGCGACAATGGCGGGATCGGTAATGTCTACACCATGATGTACTTCATATTTTTCCTGTAAGCCGCGCAATATTGCAATGGTGGCTTCCACAGTGGGTTCTTCTACGAGGACTTTCTGAAAGCGCCGTTCCAGCGCAGCATCTTTCTCAATGTACTTACGATATTCATCGAGTGTTGTTGCGCCAACGCAATGTAATTCTCCGCGTGCTAAGGCTGGCTTCAACATATTGCCCGCATCCATTGCGCCTTCCGCCTTGCCGGCACCTACCATGGTATGCAGTTCATCAATGAATACAATGGTTTTTCCTTCGTCTTGTGCCAATTCTTTCAGTACGGATTTGAGGCGTTCTTCAAATTCACCGCGGTATTTTGCGCCTGCCAGTAACGCTGCCATATCCAGAGCCAGAACACGTTTGTCTTTCAAACTTTCGGGCACTTCTCCATTGATGATGCGTTGTGCCAAACCTTCAACAATCGCGGTTTTACCCACGCCCGGTTCGCCAATCAGAACGGGGTTATTTTTGGTACGTCGCTGCAACACCTGGATTGCCCGGCGGATCTCATCATCACGCCCTATAACCGGATCCAGTTTGCCCTGGCGCGCACGTTCAGTAAGATCCAAGGTGTATTTTTTCAATGCTTCACGGCTACCTTCAGCTTCAGCGCTACCAACCTGCTCGCCCCCCCGTATCGCATTAATCGCTTTTTCCAAAGCTGCGGTGTTGGCGCCATACTGTTTTAACAATGCGCCCATTTCGCCTTTATCTTGCAAGATGGCCAAAAGAAACATTTCAGAGGCAATAAACTGATCATTGCGTTTTTGCGCTTCTTTATCAGCTACGTTGAGCAGATTATTCAAGCCACGGGAAATCGTCACCTCACCACCCGAATTCTCAACCTTCGGCAAGCGGTGAATACTTTGCTTGATACTTTCCAGCAAGGGAACGGTATTAACGCCAGAGCGTTGCAATAGAGACAACGTGCTGCCATCCTCCTGTTGCAATAATGCCAGTAACAAGTGTTGTGGTTCTATGGTTGGGTTGTCCTGGCCGACAGCAATGCTTTGCGCATCAGCAAATGCTTGTTGGAATTTGGTGGTCAGTTTGTCAAAACGCATGAAATTCTCCTATCATAGGTTATTAAATGCCTACGTGGGGGAGAGGTGGGAATTTTCAAGAGTAGATTATTTTGCCGAGCCGATAGCGCGAATCTTGTTCGATTGAGTTACCGAATTCATTAGCATCAGCTCAATTTCAGAAACAGTAACCGGTTTGCTGAAGTAATAGCCTTGATAGTGATTGCATTTTTGCGTTACCAGAAAATTTAATTGCTCTTCTATTTCTATGCCTTCCGCAATGACTTCCATTTCCAGGCTGTGCGCCATTGCAATTATTGCGGCTACAATGGTGCGGTCATTTTTGTCGGTTACGAGGTCACGCACGAAGGAGCGATCTATCTTAAGGGTGTGAATGGGGAATTGCTTTAGATAACTGAGGCTCGAGTAGCCTGTTCCGAAATCATCAATCGAGATGTGTAAACCCATTGCATCGAGGCGATTAAGCGTTTCCACCACTTTTTCGATATTGTCGATCAGCATGCTTTCGGTTATTTCCAAAGCGATATGTTTGGCTTTAACGCCAGTTTCACTCAATATGCGTGAGATATTCTTGATCAAGTCCTTGTCGCGAAATTGCCGCGCAGATAGGTTAATGGCGACCCTGGGCACATAGAAACCTTGATCTTGCCAAGCTTTTATTTGCATGCAGACCGTTCTTATAACCCATTCACCGATGGGAATAATCAACCCTGTCTCTTCTGCCAGGTTAATGAACTTATCGGGAGTAATCAGTTTCTGCTCAGGGTGCTGCCAGCGCAATAGTGCTTCCACGCCATATAAATTATGACTGGGCATATCCATGACAGGCTGATAATACAAGAGCAATTCATTCCGATCCAATGCATAACGTAAATCAAGGCTGAGAATATGCCTTTCGTATGCGGATTTATTCAGTTCATCGGTGAAGAATTGATAATTATTGCGTCCGTTTTTCTTGGCATGGTACATGGCAACATCGCTGTTTTTAAGCAGTGCTTCCGCATTAACACCATCATCAGGAAACACCGCGATCCCGATGCTGCCGTCTATATGTAGCTCATTATTATGAATATGAAAAGGTTGCGCGAGTGAATCCAGAATTTTTTGCGCCACTTTTGCGGCATCGAGTGATTCGGCGATAGAATTGAGCACCACAATGAACTCATCGCCTCCCTGACGGGCAACCGTATCTTCGTTGCGAACACAAGATTTTAGTCTATCCGCCACGGCTTTTAACAGCGAATCACCAATTTCATGGCCGAGTGAATCATTGATGGTTTTAAAATGATCCAGATCAATAAACAGTACGGCCATTTGTCGTTGCAGGCGCGTATCATGAACCAATACTTGCTCGATACGATCACGCAGTAAGTATCGATTGGGTAAGCCTGTTAATGCATCGTGCGTGGCCATTTCAATAATGCGTTTCTCCGCTTCTTTTCCCTCATACCATCGACCCAGGTCGTGCGCAATGGTATCAATAAGATTTTGCTGATAGATTAATGTCGATGGGAAGTTACGAATATAAGCCACTTGTAGCAAACCGCATTGTTGTCTATTGGAAATAATGGCTGAACTTATACAATTGGATAAGTTTTCTTGATACTTGGGAGTGAAGTATCGTTTATCTTCAAGCTTAATCACGGCGACAGCCATTTCTTGAAATTCAAAAACGGGTAGCAAAGATTTTAAAATATTTTTGCACGTATCTTCGATGCTCTGATCCAGCGCCAGATAGCTTCTGATTTTCTGTAAGCAGATATTCTCTTTTAAGCGCTCATTCAGATAAGATTCTTTCTGGTTAATTAATTTCTGGATCAGTGGTAGTGTAAACCAGCTTATAATTGCAATGCCAAAGAAAAGGATCAAGACCAGATAGAATATGATTGCTTTGATCTGATCGGTTGAATAATTATTTAACTCATCCTTGTTTATTTTAAGAACCGCTCCAAGATCATAAGCTACAGGGGAATGTGCGGCAACAACCTGGATTTGCCGATAATCCTTGGTAAATTTAACTCCAGTCTGGCCTTCTAATGCAAAATGCACCGGAAGTGGTTGATTGTTCATGGTGCGCTGCATACGCTTCAGTTGATTATCGTCAAAGTTACGCAGAAAGCAATCCATCTCAAGGTTATCGCCTTTGACGGGTGCGCAAAGCTGGAAATCGCTGGTATTGCCGATGAGAGCCGCCTCTGTAAAAATCCTTGTGAGATTGGGCATGTGTTCTTCTGTGATGACACGGCCAATAGGTTTACCGTATTCATTTACAAGCCGGATTGAATTTCGGATGATGAAGTCATTATTCCAAAATAAGATTGTGTTGATATTCGGCCCAGTATTCAACTCAATAGCAAGTTGCCTGTATTTGGAGAGGTTACCTGCACTTAAAATCAGATTGTCATCCGTACCATAAATCTCAACACCTGAAAAATAAGTAGACAGTATTTTTTCTATTGATTGCGCAATTTCTTCAATACCTTCCTTCTGCGAGCGATCCGAATAAAACTTTTCCAGGCTTTGCGCGAGAAAGGTGCGCGTTGATATTGCTTGGGTATTCGTTACGGAATGCGTGATCTGTTTTTGAATATGTTTGACCGTGTTTTCCAGTGCAACTTCGAGACTTGAGGTAGCGATTGCTTCGATCTGTCTCTGCATCACGCTATATACCGAGAGACTTGTGAACAGAATAAGCATAATCAGAGTCAGGCTGCTGATTAATATTATCTTTCTGTTATATTGATTGATCACGGAACGAAGCATTATTTGTCTTTGGCTATATGCAATTAAGATATTTCTAGTTCATGCATTATCGACAATGGAATACTTTGTTGAAATATATATCTAAGAGGTTTTTCTCCCTCAATTCTTAGGATGATGCAACATTATGGATTTTCCCATTTGTCGCTGGAATTCGAGAAAATGATGGAAATACTTGCCAACACGAAGTGACCCTTGGATTGATTAATCCAAATTTATTTTTCTGGGCGCCTCTGGATAGGGGTAAAGAATGTTTAAAGCCACGCTTTTCCCGGCGGTCTCAACAATACGTGCATGCTCGCGCTTAAACTGCCGGGCGTGGTGTAGGCCACATGAATGGGCGATCATGCTGATTTCTTTATTGACATTCCTGGCATAATTCGCAACCCGCAGATATTTTTCTTCCACCACCAGTCCATTCTGCAAACGCTCATCATGCGTTGTGATGCCGGTAGGGCATGTATTGAGATGGCAGCGCATTGCCTGAATGCAACCTAATGAAAACATGAAACCGCGTGCAGTATTGACAAAATCTGCGCCAGCACAGAGTGCCCACGCACCCTCCGCAGAAGTTACCAATTTTCCCGCGGCCACAACATAAATTCGATTTTTCAAGCCGGATTGCAACAAGGCATCCACTACGCGCGGCAAGGCTTCCGAGATTGGCAGGCTGACGTGATCCATCAGTGTTTGAGGAGATGCGCCGCTTCCGCCCTCGCCACCGTCAATGGTAAGAAAATCCGGCGCGTATTCCAATCCGCGCCGGTTGATGTGGTCGCATACTTCATTGATGAAATTCCATCCGCCAATGGCTGTTTTAATGCCGACGGGCCGCCCCGTCAGTTCGCGGATAAAATGGATTTTGTCGAGCAGCTCATCAATATTGTTAATATCTTTATGGCGATTCGGACTGATCGAGTTCTGATTTTCCGGAATGCCACGGATTGCGGCAATCTCGCTATGTACTTTGTTAGCCGGTAGCAATCCGCCTTTACCGGGTTTGGCGCCCTGGGATAGCTTGATCTCAAAAGCTTTGACCACCTTACTCAATTCTTTTGCGCGTTGCGGTGAGAAATTGCCATGTTCATCCCGAATGCCATACTTGGCGGTGCCGATTTGCATGATCAAATCACAACCACCTTCGAGGTGATAGGGAGATAATCCACCTTCGCCTGTATTCAACCAGCAATTAGCTTGTGCGGCACCAAGAGATAATGCGCGTACTGCAGGCTTGGAGATAGCGCCGTAGCTCATCCCGCTAATATTGATAATTGATTTGGCTTCAAACGGGTGTTCGCAGTATCCTTTACCAATCTGCAGCGAAGGGGTTGGTAATTGATCTTCTTCCTGAATTGGGAAGGCGGCATTGACAAAAATAACCGAGCCCGGTTGACGCAAATCATTAGTGGAACCGAAACCCACCAGGCTACCCTTGTTTTTGGCGTTTTTGTAAATCCAACCACGCGTTGCGCGATTAAACGGCATCTCATCACGATCATTGGTAAAAAAATACTGTCGAAAGTATTTGCCTTGCCGTTCGAAAATATACCGCAATCGGCCGATAACAGGATAATTGCGCAGTACAGAATGTTTTTTCTGCGTGATATCCTGAATAAACCAGGTGACGACAATAACGATGAAGGCAACACCCAGCATCGCAGCAATACTGTAACTAAATAGATCGATTACACCGGACATACAAATCCCCTTATCCTGTATCGCAGGAGCCTGAAAATCTGCCGAACTTAAAATTGATTGATTGTATCAATTAAAACAGCAGCTCATTACAATTGTTTACTATCTGATAGGCAGATCGTAAAAACTTATCCCGGGAGGATGTATTTCAGTAATGTTCTGCAAGTTACTGTGCCGCAGAGCATGTGAATATTTTATTCCACATCAATAAGCGGATTGACGTCGGAGCGAATTACCGACTCATTTAAAGTAGGCATGCATAACTCAATAAACCGGTAAGCATAACCCCGCAGAAAATGATTACGCCGAACTGAAATAAAGGTTGTATTTTTTTCGAACAGGTATTCGCTATCCAGTTTGATGAGTGTTGTATCCCGTTCGGGTGAAAAAGCGACGGAAGCAATGATTCCAATACCTAATCCCAACCTTACATAAGTTTTGATTACATCCGCATCCAGCGCAGACATGGCAATATCCGGAATCAGCCCCGCTTTGGCGAAAACTTGATCGATTCGAAACCGGCCTGTCATTCCATGGTGATAAGTAATGATCGGAAACTCTGCAATGGCTTCGAGTGTAAGGGGATGGATAGACTGCAGGGGGTGTCCCACAGGAACGATAACCGCATGTTGCCAGGTATAATAGGGAAAAGACACCAGATCAACCGCGCCTTCCAGCGCTTCAGTCGCAATACCGATATCAGCCTCGCCATCGATCAGCATGGATAAAATTTCATCCGGTCGGGATTCATGCAGTACCAGTTGAACTTTTGGAAATATCTTTTTAAACTCTGCCACTACAGGCGGTAGCGTGTACTGCGCTTGCGTATGCGTTGTCGCCAGGGTCAACTGTCCTTGATCATGATTACTAAACTGCTCGGCTAAGCGTTTGATATTTTTTGTGTCAAATAAAATGCGCTCGACAATTTTGACTAACTCTTTTCCGGGTTCGGTCAAGCCGATAAATCGTTTACCCTTACGAATGAATAATTCAATATTCAGCTCGTCCTCCAGATCCTTGATATGCTTGCTGACGCCGGATTGCGATGTGAATAAGGCATTGGCAACCTCGGTCAAATTATAATTCCGCTTTACGGTTTCATTGATAATGCGCAATTGCTGAAAATTCATTGCCTTTCCTCAGTTATCTAATACTGCATTTGCTTATTCGAATCCATTGTCGCATTGATTATAGGACACTTCTAAAAATCCATATTTCGCCACGATACATTGTTGTTCTCAAAAAATATTTCCTTTCAAATCAATAACATGCTGCGTCAACATTTTTTGTTTTCGCCTCATCTTATTTAACAATCTGAATTTTAGAGGCGCCCTATAGACTTCATCATAAGCATCTTAGATGATCAGTAATCAGTTTGTCGTAATGGTCACCTTGTACCAGGTCAAATTTCACAGAAGCAGCAATATCAGCCTGTTTCTCATTTTTAACCTGTTGTAGAATGGTTTTTCCTCCATGCGGGTTTTGTAGTTCTGTCAATGGGTTAAGAGTTTCTGACCAAATCACGCCTGAATTCTGGTCTGTTTCTGTATTAGGCGCGTTAACGCGCAAATAATCGGCTGATAATTTTGTGATTATTTCCCGAATCCCGTCAGCAGCGTATAGCGAGCCGATATTTAGCGCGATCTTATAGCTGCGCCGACGATAATTGTTTAACCCATCCAGCAATTGAGTATGATGTAAAGCATAAAAACTATTGATTGCCATTGAAATGACCACATTCTGAGTTGCCAATCCGCATTTGATTATACTTTCCTCAAAGTATGCGCCATGACCCTGTTGAACACCCAGGATATGCCTTGGATCAACATCCAGAAAAAGCATGCCACCATTTTGAGAGTAGTTGAGATAGTTCAACATATGCACCGTACGGCACAGACGATCCAGATTGATAATGGATTGAAAGTCTACGGGTTGCGCAATAACTTTGGTGAGCAGGTTTCCGGCTTCTACAAGCTGTTCGCTGGGTTGATTGTGAGTATACGGTGTGACCGATATCTGCGCGATATGGCCGACAAGTTTTTCGTTATCGTGTGTCTGCCGAACAGATTCGAAAACGCTGCTGATCTGAATGGGTCCAAAAATACCGCTTACAAGACCGTTTTCTATAATGAATGGCCGGATATTGGAATGGTGTTCGGCTTCAAAGCGATCGTTAAAATAATCCACCAGTGGTTGTAAATACATACTTATTTCCCTCTTTTAATCTTTTACGGGTTTAATTCCTCGTTTCCTTGCCGCGATTGCAGTATCTCAGGTTGCTTGCACTGTATTATTTGCGCCATTTTTCTGGCTTGGAAACAAATCAAGGCGACGTGGTTTGATAAATACTTCATCGCCTTTTGTCAGCTGTAATTCCCGAAAGCGCTCCTTGCTGATTTCGACCTGGATCGGGGTTTTGTCTTCATCATTGTTTCGTACCAACTCCAACCGGACAATCGGGCCCACGGAAAGAACGTGAATCACACGTGCCGCCATTGCCGCTTCACCTTTATGAGCACGTTCCACCTCGATCTCGTGCGGACGTACGTAGGCAATTGCGGCAAGCTCGTTAGCATCTGCATGTTCTGGCGCATCGACTGCAATATCGCCAATCCAGGCGCGTCCATGATGCAGCCGGCTGTGGAATAGATTCACATTTCCAAGAAATTCATAGACAAATGGACTGGATGGCTGCTCATATACTTCATCCGGAGTACCGATTTGTTCGATTTTGCCTTCATTCATGACAACCACCCGATCAGCAACTTCAAGCGCTTCTTCCTGATCATGCGTGACGAATACGCTGGTAATGTGCATATCGTCATGCAAGCGCCTGAGCCACGAGCGCAGCTCCTTGCGTACTTTGGCATCCAGTGCGCCAAAAGGCTCATCAAGCAATAATACTTTGGGTTCTACAGCAAGCGCGCGTGCCAAGGCGATACGCTGACGCTGACCGCCCGAGAGTTGGTGCGGGTAGCGATCTGCCAACCAATCCAGCTGCACCAGATGTAATAATTTCATTACACGATCACGGATTTCTTCTTGGGCAGGGCGGAATTTCTTCGGACGTACGTTTAAACCAAAAGCCACATTCTCAAATATCGTCATGTTACGAAATAGCGCATAGTGCTGAAATACAAACCCCACCTGACGTTCGCGTACGTGCTGGTCGGTTGCGTCTTCGCCATGAAATAGCACTTGGCCGCTATCAGCCGTTTCAAGCCCTGCAATTACGCGCAGTAGCGTAGTTTTTCCGGAGCCTGACGGTCCCAGTAGTGCCAATAATTCGCCGGAGTGTACTTGCAGGCTGACATTATGCAGCGCAGTAAACGTACCGAACTGTTTGGAAAGACTAATAACTTCAATACTCATTCATCACCTCGTTGTGTCTGATGTTGTTTATTGCGAAATTCAATTAGCGTTTTTAGCGCCAGTGTGACCAAAGCCAGCAAAGCTAACAAAGAAGCTACTGCAAATGCAGCGGCAAAGTTGTATTCGTTGTAGAGAATCTCGACATGCAACGGCATGGTATTGGTACTGCCGCGAATATGTCCTGAAACAACCGATACTGCGCCAAATTCACCCATTGCCCGCGCATTACAAAGAATGGCGCCATACAATAATCCCCATTTGATATTGGGTAGGGTAATTTTGCAGAAGGTTTGCCAGCCGCTTGCACCCAACACCACGGCAGCTTCTTCTTCTTCGGTTCCTTGCGCCTGCATTAATGGAATCAATTCCCGCGCGATAAACGGTACCGTAACAAAGACCGTCGCCAATACGATGCCTGGAACAGCAAAAATAATTTTGATGTCATGTTCTGCCAGCCAAGGTCCCAACCAGCCTTGCAGTCCGAACACAAGCACATAAATGAGTCCGGAAACCACCGGAGAGACAGAAAAAGGCAAATCGATCAATGTGATCAACAGGTTTTTGCCGCGAAACTCGAATTTGGCGATTGCCCAGGCAGCAGCGATACCGAACACCAAATTCAGTGGTACTGCTATCGCTGCCACGGTTAGGGTCAGTTTAATCGCGGAAACCGCATCAGGATCGGTGATTGCCGCCAGATAAACATCTACCCCTTTCTTGAAAGCCTCATAAAAAACCGAAATCAATGGAACGAAAAGGAATAATGTTAAGAATGCCAGCGCCAATCCAATCAAGAAACGGCGTACCCAGGAAGGCTCTTGCGTAGCGCGTTGCTGGAAAGTTTTACCGGATAAAGGAAATGTAATGGTAGTCGTCATAATTGTTCTCAGGCCCGTGCACTGCGGCGCCGGCTCCACCACTGCAGCAGATTAATAATCAATAACAGAATGAAAGAAATTACCAACATCACGACTGACAATGCTGTGGCGCCCGCATAATCGTATTGTTCCAGCTTGGTGACAATCAGTAGTGGCGTAATTTCAGAAACCATCGGCATGTTTCCGGCAATAAAAATAACCGATCCGTATTCACCGATTGCACGCGCGAAGGCAAGTGCAAAACCGGTCATCAAGGCGGGAAATAGGATAGGAAAAATCACATGTGCGAAGGTTTGCCAGCGATTGGCGCCCAACGTAGCTGCTGCTTCTTCCAGTTCGGCCTCAAGATCTTCGAGCACCGGTTGTACGGTACGCACGACAAACGGCAATCCAATAAACGTCAGTGCTACAAAAATTCCTAACGGTGTGAAAGCCACTTTGATTCCCAATGGCTCAAGATACTGACCGATCCAGCCATTACCGGAATACAACGCGGTTAGAGCAATTCCGGCCACGGCGGTTGGCAGCGCGAAGGGAAGATCGACTAAAGCATCGACTATTTTTTTACCGGGAAAATGATAACGTACCAATACCCACGCCACTAATAAACCAAAAAATGCATTGACGAGAGCAGCCGCAAACGACACACCGAAAGTCAGTCGATAGGAAGCCACCACGCGCGGCGTTGTGACGATGGTCCAGAACTCGGGCAAGGTTAGTTCGGCTGTACGGATGAACGCAGCTGAAAGCGGTATCAAAACGATTAAACTCAAATACAACAGCGTAAATCCGAGTGCCAGATTGAAACCCGGCAGAATGCTGTGTTGTTTGAAATTGTTCAAATCGGACTCCTTTGTAGGTTATGCAATTTGTAAGGGTTAAATGTTTCTGTGTGCTGCATTAGGCGCATGTCAAAGATCGCGGATGTTGATTGCTTGCTCCGGTTGACCGAGGAAATTTCCCTGCAAATAATCTGCATTGGCTTTGAAAGCAGTTGAAAATTGAATCGATGTTTCGATTCCTCGCACCAATAAACTGGCACCTGCACTATGAATTGCATCTATCAGTGATGTGATGTCTTCGTGCTGAATCAAATCATTTGCAGTAATGCGCACGATATTGGGATACAGGCTCCCTAGCTTTATCATCCAGTCACTGCAGCCAATGCTGTAATTGGCCGCAATTAGATAACCGCGGGAGCGATAGTTGGCGATAACATGCTGGAGTAATTTCCAGTTGCGATTAACCGTGACAGGAATCTCGATCACTACCCGGGAAGTTCTTACGCCGATCAGATCAAGAAAGCTTTCAAATGCCTGTCCGTGGTCGTCTTTGACGCTCTCGAGTAAACGCGGATGAACTTCGACAAACAAGTTGTCCGATTGGTGAGGATGATTAAAATAATAATTCGATGCATGAATTGCGCGGCATAAACGATCCAATTCAACCAATTGCTCATCTTTCGAGGCTAATGAAAATATCTGCCAGGGCCAGAGCGCAATTTCTCCATCCGCTTTCGCACGGATATAAGCTGCATGGCCCATCGTTTGGCCTCGGGAAACGCTAAAAATGGGTTGAAAAATACTGATCAGCTCGTGCTGAAAAAAACGTCCGCTGATCCAACCTTTTTCATCCCGTTGAAGATAATAATCGGTGGCCGACTGGATAAGCTCAAACTCATCTTTGATGGAATGAGGGTGTTTTGCCGATGCATTCATGGAATTTTTTCTCTACAAATTTATGTTGCCAATAATGAACAGTAACTCGGTGACTCCTCGAGCGACTGAATCATTAATGAAATCTCTGCTATTGATCTTCGCCATCACAGCAGCAGTTTTCATCGGCTTGATGCGCAGTTTGTTATTTATGTAGCGCACCGTGGCGCGCTACATTTGTTATTACTTCAAGTAAATCTGATCAAAATGTGCGCCATCGGCGAAATGAATTTTGTGTGCATTCTTCCAGCCGCCAAAGGCATCATCGATATTGAACAATTCAATTTTTGGAAACTTCTGAGCATATCTTTCCGCTATCTTGGCGCTAGTAGGCCGGTAGAAATGTTTGGCGGCAATTTCTTGTCCTTCTTCCGAATAGAGAAACTGCAGATAGGCTTCGGCAATCTGACGTGTGCCTCGCTTGTCGACGACTTTATCAACGACTGCAACCGGTGGTTCCGCCACAATACTCAAAGAAGGAATAACAGTTTCAAATTTCTCTGAGCCATATTCCTTGAGTGCCAGGAATGCTTCGTTTTCCCATGTAATCAGAACATCACCGACACCTCGTTCTACAAATGTTGTCGTTGATCCCCGCGCACCGGAGTCCAGCACCGGTACATTTTTATAAATATTGCCGACAAAATCTTTGGCTTTATCTTCGCCGTAGCGTTGTTTACCGTATTCCCATGCCGCCAGGTAATTCCACTGCGCGCCGCCGGAAGTTTTCGGATTCGGAGTAATGACGGCAACGCCGGAACGTGCAAGATCATCCCAATCTTTAATGCCTTTGGGATTGCCTTTACGCACCAGGAAAATGATTGTTGAGGTATAGGGGGTGCTATTCAGGGATAAACGCTGTTGCCAATTTTCCGGCAATAATTTGGCAATTTCTGCGATGGCGTTGATATCGTTGGCCAGGGCCAATGTCACGACATCGGCTTCTAGCCCATCAATGACAGAACGCGCCTGCTTGCCGGAGCCGCCGTGAGATTGCCGGATGACTACTTTCTCGTGGTTTTTTGCTTGCCAATACTTGGCAAAAGCTGCATTGAATTCCTGGTACAGCTCACGCGTCGGATCATAAGAAACATTTAAGAGTGTTTTTTCCGCCAGCACGCTGCCGCTGATGATGAGACTTGTTGCCAGAATACTTGTTGCTAGCCATGATGTAATCTTCATGATTTTTCCTCCAGTAGAAATTTAAAAGGGTTTATAAGAGACTGATGAGTACTTCAAAGTACAAGAAATCCGTATTTCCTGAGCGATGATCCACGCAAGGATGGGAGTGGCCATCAGAGCAAGATGGGCTTGCTGCAATGCGGTTCCTTACGAATTCACCCGCAGTAAAATGGGTATATCCAAGTATGGTGTTGATTCTCGGGGTAGGTTGGTAGCGTATGCGTCCTTCAAATGCATGGCCGCCGAAATCACCACTTTGTCCGGTGCGGTCACGATTGAACCCAGGATCTTTGACGGTATTACTGATATTGCCATCGAGAATATCGAACATGCGATCGGTTTTACTGGCCAGCCAATACGCACCATAACCAAGCTCAAACCCGAGCTTCTGGGTTGGAGTTAATTCAAACCTGATTTTCGGAGCCTTGAGATTCTCGTAAATCACATAGTGATCTGCTGACCAAGGCCGTGCAAATCCAAAGAAGCGATCAAAACGGTTGTCGACATTATCAGTAGGATCTTTGTCACCGCTGGCATACCCGTAAAACAAACCAACACGAGGTCTCCAAATATGCTCAAATGTTCGTCCTACTTCGATGGTATATCCATTAGCATCCACGCGACTGGGGCCGGAAAACCCCAGCTGGTGGTTGTAGCTGACATCGAAATCAACAATATTGCCTGCCTTTCCATAAACACGGAACCCTGGCATATGGATTTCCCGATCCAGCCGATTGGTGGCTGTAAAACCATTCGGATCAGCCGTTTGCTTCTGACCCATGTAGTACGTCTGGATGGTGGCGATGTCTGACCACTTGCGCCAAGTGCCGATCCCGCCAAAAAACCACAGATTATTATTAGCCTCATCAAATTTGGTTTGTAAGCGTCTAACCGGTTGCATGCCAAACAGATCAAGTTCCCAGTCATTGGCTTCACGCCCCAGATTCAGGCGGAAACCTTCAAAAGTATTTGTGGTATTACGCCATTCATTACGCGCGATAAAACGCCGATCGGTAGTCTCGTAAGCCATGCGGCCAACCCGGAATCGAATAGGACGATCATTACCCCGGTCATCGGCACCGAGTGCTTTTTTGAAATTTAATTCGCCATAAGCATTGAGCAGATCGAACTCGTTTCTCTCCTGATCGGTAATGGCATGCTTATTGTTATAGACTCTCGAATCTTGAAACTCAACTGCAAACCGGAAAGGGTCCAAAATATTCTTTATTCCAATCCATGCCCGGTTACGTAAAAAGAACGGATTATCTTCTCCCCCTTCAATTCGACGTATGTCATTATTGCGCCACTCATAGCGTGTGCGATGTTCCAAACCGACGTCCAGCCAGGTAATATCTTTAAAAGCCGGAATGCCGATATCGCTTAATTGCCGCACATACCGCGGCGGATCGGAATCCGGATTGGTGGCATAGCTATTAGAGCGCTGATGATAGCTGGTTGATTGCGCAGCGGCCGGTGTTGTTGGCGGAGATTTCGCTTGTGGCTCGATCGTTGGCAAAGTTTTTTCAACTTCGGATGCTTTTCCGGCTGGCTTGGATTGATCCGGTGTGTTATTTCCCAACGGCCTGCCCATGTCCACCGCAATTTGTTGCGCCAACTGAACGATAGTTTGCTGCATGGTTTCAAAGTTTATGGAAGGTTTATTATCCGAGGTCGCATATGCCGGATGGATAATCAAGGTGCTAAAAAACGCAGCCTGTAGAAAAAAATAAAATAATTTCAAGGTATTCTCCTGAGCGCACCTTCCGGAACTCCGGCTAGGTCATTGATTCTTCTTTACGTTCTCACCTCCATGTGCGTGGTCGGTGTTATTTTTATTTGTCCGAATTTAACTTGCTAATTGCCTAGTCATGGCTCTAACGTTTTCCGGTTAGGTTTGCTTTGATTTAAGCGAATTTTCTTACGGCATTCTATTTGCACAACTCTGCCATCGTGTATCACAACCTCAACTGATCCATATTCGATACTGGTTACGGCACTCAGAATCTCTTCGATAACATCCGTGTTAAGTTGATTACTCTTATGTGTTGTTGTTAGCTGTGTCATTGCTGAAATAATCATTGTTGTGAGAGCCGTGAATTTACTAGCCTTACTTTATTCTTGGAACTAATAAAAATTCATTTACTTATCATTTTTTTGCATATGGCAGTATTGGCGGCGCTGAAGGTATGCATGTCATAGAGGGGTCAATATGATATTTTTCATTCCTGATTAACAACTAGGGAAAAGAAATTGCAAGATTTACATAATGAAATTTACGCGAATGTGCAATGCGCATTGAAAGAAGATATAGGTACCGGTGACTTGACAGCATCACTGATTCCTCGCGAAAGTGTATTGAGTGCTGCAGTAATCGGTAGGGAAAATGCGGTATTGTGTGGAGTGCAGTGGTTTGATGCTTGTTTCCTGGCATTATCGCCTGAAACAGTCATCACATGGTTTGCCAATGATGGAGATCTTGTTCAATCTGAACAAAAGCTTTGTGAGATTCAGGGAAGATCCCGAGATTTACTGACTGCAGAACGTTCCGCGCTGAATTTTCTGCAAATGTTATCCGCTGTAGCGACACAAACAAAACGTTTTGTTGATGCCATTGCGGGTACTGAGGCTGTCATTGTGGATACGCGTAAAACGCTTCCCGGATTGCGGTTGGCGCAAAAATATGCTGTGGCATGCGGCGGCGGCGTTAATCATCGCTTGGGTCTGTATGATGGGATTCTAATTAAGGAAAATCATATCATTGCGGCAGGCAGTATCCGGCACGCCTTAAACAGAGCATTGGCGATAGCCCCTCCGGGAACTGTTATTCAAATTGAAGTGGAATCACTGCCGGAATTACAAGAGGCTCTGGTGGCCGGAGCTGCCATGATATTGTTGGATAATTTTACGCTGAAGCAGTTATCGGAAGCGGTTACTCTGATCCAGCAGCAATCTGAAAAGCGGGTAATTCTGGAAGCATCCGGTAACATAACACTGGATAATGTGCGTCAGGTGGCCGAAACCGGTATTGACAGAATTTCAATCGGTAGCTTAACCAAGAATATTCAGGCGATTGACTTGTCGATGAGATTCAAGGCATCGAAGTAATATACTAATAAATCAGCGCTATTTTATAATTTAACTATTTGATTAAATAATAATAAAATTGATTTAAGAATTCTCGGGTGTGGATTCAAACCATGCAAGATTTCTGTGTAGTGTGACAACTTCTCCGACAATGATCAGCGTAGGAGGGGACAAATGAGCTGCTGCGGCCAAGTCAGGTAGCGTTTGTAAGGTTCCGATTACGATTTTTTGTTGTTGCGTCGTGCCTTGTTGAATGATTGCTGCAGGTGTGGAGCCCGGCAAGCCGTGGGCGATAAGTTGCCGGGATAATACGGGCAATCCAAGCAATCCCATATAAATCACGATGGTCTGGTTGGAGCAGGCGAGGCGCGGCCAATCGAGATCAATCGTATTATTTTTTAGATGACCGGTTACAAAAATGCATGATTGCGCGTAATCACGGTGTGTCAGCGGGATTCCTGCATAGGCTGAAACACCCGATGCAGCCGTAATGCCTGGCACAACTTGAAAGGGGATATGGTTTAAAGCCAAAGTTTCAATTTCTTCACCACCTCGGCCAAAAATAAAAGGATCTCCGCCTTTTAGCCGCAACACTCGTTTACCTTCCTGCGCCAATCGTACCAGCAGTTGATTGATCGACTCCTGTTTCAGTGTATGGCGGTTACGTTCCTTGCCAGCATAAATGCGTGCAGCGTCACGACGCACCATATCAAGAATTTCGGTTGAAACCAGGCGGTCATAAACGACTACATCAGCCTGCTGCATCAGACGCATGGCACGGAAAGTGAGTAAATCAGGATTGCCCGGCCCGGCGCCGACCAAATAAACCTCACCTTGCTGCGGTTCATTCTTTTCCTGTTGCAGCGATTGCAGAAAATAATCCTGAGCAGTCTCATCTTTACCGGTCAATATCATTTCAGTAAATGGGCCTTGCAGGATTTTTTCCCAGAAAATACGCCGTTTCTCCGGGTGAGTGAAATGTTGTTTTACGCGCTGGCGAAATTTCCCTGCAATAGTGGCGATGCGTGCGTAAGCGGCAGGTATCATGATTTCCAGTTGCGCACGCAGCAATCGCGCCAGGACCGGAGATTGTCCACCGCTGGAGACTGCGATTAGGAGTGGGGAGCGATCCACGATGGATGGCATGATGAAAGTACATAATGCTGGACTATCAACGACATTAACCGGAATCTGTCTCTGTTGCGCTGCTGCGGAAATTTGCTGATTGATGGCATGATCATTTGTTGCAGCGATTACGAGTGCAATGTTGTGCAGATGTTCGGGTTGAAAGCACTCAGCCCGATGGGTGATAGTGCCGTGAGCGGCGTACTCATCTAAAACGCTATCCAGTTTGGGTGCTACCACCGATACTTGCGCACCGGCCTGGAGTAACAGCATAACCTTGCGGGTAGCAACTTGACCGCCACCTACAATCAGACAAGCTTTGTTTTTAATATCTAAAAAGATTGGCAGGTAATCCATTACTAGCGCAGTTTATCCCATTTATAAATGGTAAAGGAAGTGCTGATCAATTCTAAGCCAGATAAAAAGGCTTATGCTTTGAACAGCACTTCCTTGCGTGTATTCATTACAAGCAAGTACCCCTGAATATAGAATACCTATACCTTATGGCGAATAGGGGGTCATAAACTGGATTCCAGTTTAAGGATGTCTTCCAGTTTTATGTTGATTCCGGTGCCTTTGAATACAGTACCTACCTTTTTCTTGTTTAAGTGTTCGAGATTGAGATCATATACCGCTTTGGAGAGCGGGAAATACTTCACTTCTGTCACCAGTTCCGTTGCATTTTGCATATAGAAATTAATGAATTCATTTACTTCCGGTTTTTCTGTGGACTTGGCATTAATGTAAATGAATATCGGGCGCGATAATGGTTTATAACTGTTGTTTTCTACGGTTGCTGCAGAGGGAAGCACGCCGCCATTTCCACTATCAATTGCAACAGCATTAATTTTTTTACTATTTTCGATGTAATAGGCAAAACCGAAAAACCCTAATGCATAGAGATCACTTGCAACGCCTTGCACCAAAACGTTATCGTCTTCTGATGCCGTAAAATCGCCACGGCTTGATTTGGCTTTGCCAACAATAGCTTCAGTAAAGTACTCAAAGGTACCAGAATCCGCTCCTGGACCATAAAGTTTGATTTTTTTGTCCGGCCACGCCGGGTTTATTTGATTCCAGTTGGTGATTTTGCCTTGTGCGGAAGGTTCCCAGATTTTCTGCAATTCTTCGACCGTGATGGTTTTGCTCCACGTGTTTTTGGGGTTAACAACCACAGTTAGGGCGTCAAAAGCGATGGGCATTTCAATAAATTGCACACCTTCTTTTTTACAAGCGTCCATTTCCAATTCGGTAATGGGGCGGGATGCATTCACGATATCGATTTCATTCCGGCAGAATTTCTTGAATCCGCCGCCTGTTCCAGAGATGCCGACAGTGACTCGAATTGCGCCGCGTTTGGCTATTTGAAAATCTTCTGCAACGGCCTCAGTAATGGGAAAAACAGTGCTTGAGCCATCAATTTTCACGATCGGCGCGGCGCTGGCGAGGCCTGCATAGAAGAGCGCACTTAGGAAAGCTGCTGCAATGGGTACCCTGAAGTTCAAAGAATTCAACATGTTTATACGTGCTCCAAATGAATAAAGTAGAGGATGAGCGTCTTGAAAAAACTACGCGCCATACTATTTCAGAATTGTTACAGGATTATGACAATTCTTATGTTTTGTTCCCAGATCTGATTTTTTCCAGATTCTGGTTTATGGATACAGATTGTATGGATGCGGGATATTAATGGTGTAGTTCGCGAGCAATTATCGTTTATTCTGCGCTGGCAATTTGAACAGCCTGAGCGATACGTTCAGTCCAGTAGTTAACTTTCTGTTTTGATTTACCTTCAACCATCACCCGAATGAGAGGCTCCGTTCCTGATGCTCGAATAAGAACACGCCCGCTATCATTCAAGTCAGTTTCGGCTTCTTCCTGTACTGTTTTGACAATTTTATTAGATCTAAAATCAAATGACTTGGGAATCTTTATATTAATCAATCGCTGCGGGTATAGTACAAGGCCACGCGTGAATTGAGCCAAAGTTTTTTGGGTGTCACGTAACGCGTACAGTACCTGCAAAGCAGAGATAATGCCATCACCGGTCGTATGCCTGTCTTTACAAACGATATGCCCGGAATTCTCGCCCCCGAGATACCATTTTTTTTCTTGCAGTAATTCGAGTACATGCCGGTCACCTACATTAGCTCTAAGAAATGGAATATTCATTTCTTTAAAACGGTTTTCTATTGCAAGGTTAGTCATTAGCGTACCTACGACACCACCTTCAAGAACTCTTCTCTGTTTACGATGTTTGGCTATAATATAGAGTAATTGATCGCCATCGTAGAGTCTGCCTTGTTTATCCACCATCATAATGCGGTCACCATCGCCATCCAATGCAATACCTATGTCGGCATGATGATGTATAACGGTCTTTTGTAGTGTTGAGCAATGAGTAGCTCCACATTCAAGATTGATATTTAAGCCATTGGGTTGCGCACCAATGGTAATAACATCGGCACCTAGTTCGTGCATAACATGACCAGCAATATGGTAAGTAGCGCCATTGGCACAATCAACGACCATCTTTAACCCACGTAGATCAAGATGATAAGGAAAAGAACTTTTACAAAACTCGATATAACGGCCTGTTGCATCTTTAAGACGCTGCACTTTGCCTAGCTTTTCTGAAGGCATGGTTTCAATTGTTGCATCTATTAAAGATTCAATACTATGCTCCATGCTATCAGGTAGTTTGCACCCATCAGCAGAAAAAAACTTAACGCCATTATCTTCGAATAGGTTGTGTGAAGCGGAGATAACAATACCAGCCTGCAATCGCAGGGCGCGAATAAGATAAGCAATAGCGGGGGTCGGCATGGGGCCGGATAGGAGTACATCCACACCTGCGGCACACAAGCCTGCTTGAAGTGAAGATTCGAGCAAATAACCAGATACTCGAGTATCTTTACCAATAAGCACTGTTGGACGTTTTCCTTCCACAAGATGCCAATCAGCAGCAGCCAGAACTTTACCAGCAGAGTAGCCCAGATGCATGATGAATTCAGGAGTAATAGGTTCCTTTCCCACTCGGCCACGTATGCCATCTGTTCCAAAATATTTCTTAGTCATTTTATGAAAATATTATAATGAATCGCCCCTGCTTTTCCGGAGACTTTTTAACTTGAGTCAAGCCGCATCATCTGACTCCCCCAGTTGGCAATAATATGCCATTTCAAATCCTTCCTGTGGAATATTTTCGATCGGCTCACGTGTTCACACTATGGTGGTTAATTCCTTGGTTTCTAGTCGAGCCACAGCGCCTGTTCCAGCGCGTCAAGCACCAGATCCGTATGCAGCGTCGACTAAACCGCCAACCGACAACCGACAATATACCGTGTGAAAACATTCGTAATAAAAGTTGCCTAAGCAAATCCCGTCCCGCTGTATATCGCGATCAAGCTCTGCATCTCATTTTATGCTTCAGGCAATCGGTCAGGATCTCGCTCGCGTGCTTTGTGCTCATAATAGCAATAGCTTGACGAGGTAGTCTGAATTTGTCTGCAGATTGGTGTGCTTCCGTATTGCTTTTTTTGTTGATCAACAAACATCCTTATTTTTTTGGCAGTGATCGAGCTCCGCCTGGGCAAAATGAGCTGATGCCTTCCGCAATATATCCAAAATTAAGATTAAGAACGATAGGGTGGCGTGGGAAATAATCACGCATATTGTTGACATAGAAGTTTTTCTAAGCTACCATCCCTTCCCATTCCAATAAGTGGGAAATATTCACACAAAAACAAGCTTGGTGGTTCATTGAGAAAATGCCACATAGATACTCTGGTGAATTTGGACAGTTGATATTCACTTTTGGAAGCATGAAATCTTATCGAGAGGTTCTATATCTTCATTACAAAAATTAATTTATTATTTTTTAGGGAGAAATGTTTATAAAAAATATGATGTTAGTGACGCCAATGTTAGCGCCACTAATTACAGTGGCACCATCAGTATTTGCGGTTGATTTTGGTGACGGTAATTCAAAGAATCCAGAATTGTAGCGTTTGAGATGGGATTGTTTACTACCTAGGCACAAGATAAATTTGCAGGTAATTTACCCATGCCTGGCATACAAGATGACCCTAAGTCATTAATAGAACAAAAATATTATTTTGGTATAAATGACCCTCTTGTGGGGGATTATCGTACCCAAGAAGCTTTTAATCCCAATGTAATGTCAATTTATAATGCCTGGAATCGATATTCCATAAAAGCACGCGGCGCCATTGCGCGTGGTCAGACTTCTCTATATTTGAGACAGCTCGTCAACATATTGAATATCTAAGTATTAGCATATCTATCAAATTCATTAAGTCTGCATCGCTTCAATCCGTTAAATTACTGGATTCACGTGAAAACGGTTTCCCAATTGCCCACCTACAATCAAGTTTGATAAAGCTGCCTGGTTTTCTCGTCACCCATTAAGTTAAACGGGTGCAAATGCTTCGAGTATCTTCACTTAGAGTATTCATCTTAATACTACGGCAACACCATAAATTCCCGAATATTAGAGTATTAGATGAGAATCACATCGAGAGTCTAGGTGGGTATGCAAATTGCTTAAAACCATTGGAACAATTTATTCGAGCATTGAGATTAAGTTGAATATTAATGGCTCTGCATCTGGAACGCTCTGGCAGGGCTGACATAAATAATGGGGAATTACATCGTTTATCAAGAGTTCCTCAGAAGACCGCATAGCTTAAGCTAAATCCTGAAGCAATTAAAACCTGATCGAATAGATTGTTAAAAGAGGCGTCGAGACTAATTGGATCTGACGTAATTTACTGAAAAAACATCAAATGTAGTAAAACTTTATAGGAGAAAGAATGAAAACTAATAGGCAACTAATAATAATTTATATTGCTATTGCGGCGATAGTCTTACCGTTCAGTTCAGAATCAGCCTCAGTTAGCAAAATGAAGATTCTGACGGCTCCACAATCAGTAGAATTAGAAAAATGTTCTAATGTGGTTAACCTTCAGTCTCAGGATAGGTATGGGATTGCGGCCAATGTGGAACTCGATACGAAAATCTATTTTGATCAAGGCAGCTATGAGCTTAAAATTTTTAAAGACTTCAACTGCTTGACAGAGGTTTCGACTCTGCAAATGCTTGCTGGAACGAATAACGTCTCATTCTTCTTCAAAGGTACGTCGCGAGGTTCAAAAACACTGTATGTATCAACAATGAATTATCAGGATAGTAGTCAAGTTCAACAAATTCTTGCTGCAGGTTCTGAGCCGCTACCTGATCCTACTCTATCTCCGAGTCCGGCACCAAATGTAGAACTGGCTCCACAATACGGTCGTGTCGTACCCGTACCTATCTATGGCGTAACTTTTGACAATGTAGCTAATTACAAAGCTAAAGTAAGCGCACTGCAGAAATTTCCTCACATGCCAACAGCTCGTGTGGTGTTGGATCCAGGAACAATACCTACAGATTATTCTATGGCTATTAACGCCATGAAAACCTCAGCTTATATCATGGCAGAACTACAAGACTCAGCGGATATGAAATCACAAACGATTGAATCCTTTAAGTCTCGGGCGCAGACTTTCTTTAAAGGTTTGAAAGATTCTGTAGATATTTGGGAAGTAGGTAATGAAATCAATGGAGACTGGCTCGGTACCAATGTAGAAAATAAACTCCGTGCAGGTTTTCAAGTCCTTGATGATGCTGGCGCTACCACAGCCATTACTTTTTTTTACTTCGGTGAACAAGGACAGAAGAATAACTGTATCCCTGCTACGCAGTACGAGATGTTTACTTGGATCAAAAGCCTTCACCAACTTGATCTGTCTGTTGAAAAGCGGGATCCGCAAAATGAAAAAATGCGATTGAATGTGGACTATATTTTTGTGAGCTGGTATCCCCAACAATGTAATAATATCAAGCCTGATTGGGCAACTGTCTTTGCAAAACTTGCTGCAATTTATCCGAACGCAAAAATTGGTTTCGGGGAAATCGGTACAGCGAATCCACAGTATGGTTCAAGCTATGAGCTAAACCTAATCCAGGAATTTTACCCCATAGCATCGCGTGTTAAGATGCCTGCTAGATATGTCGGTGGTTACTTTTGGTGGTATTTCGCCCAAGAGATGAATACCGCCAGCATTGTGAACGCGTTGCATAGCGCCATCCTCACAGGGCCACAACCTTAAAATCTTCAAGAATCATTGTAACGCTAGCTAAACAAGACCTTGAGCTGAATATGGTACTCAATCGATTTAGCTCAAGTTGTAATAAACTCTCCAAGAAGCTTTCTGAATGAAATCTAGGAATAGGTTTGAAGTGGTCACCTGTATCTGTACAACCTGAGAGTAGAATTAAGCTCTGTATTGTTAGTTAATCAAGCCCAGGCAGGCTGATGAATTGCTTGATATTGATAATAGACCTCATTGGGAGTTTGGTTATCAAGACCTTGATGAAAACGTTCCTGATTGTACCAGTCAAACCACTGAGTCAAACTTTTCCTTACCTCCTTTAAGTCACTGAATGCCTTAGTGTATAAGAGTTCATACTTTACTGTACGCCATAGCCGTTCAACAAAAATATTATCATGATAACAACCTGTTCCGTCCATGCTGATCTGAATATCGTGATTCTTCAAAACAGCCACCCATGCTTCGCTGGTGAACTGAGCACCCTGATCGGTATTGAATAGCTGCGGATACCCGTGGTCTTGAATGGCAGCCTCCAGCGCCTGAACGCAGAAACCGGTATCCATCGTATTGGACAAGCGCCAGCTCAGTACTTTACGGGAATGCCAGTCCATGATGACAACCAAATAACCAAAGCCTTTCTCCATCGGCACATAGGTAATATCAGCGGCCCAGACTTGATTGGACTGGTTTATTATCTTACCTTTAAGCAGGTAAGGATATATTTTGTGTTGTTTGGCTGGAATACTGGTTCTGGGTTTTGGTGCAGTGCTGATAATGCCCAGAATCTTCATCATGGAAGCTGCTTTCTTGCGACCACAATCAGTATTCCCTGGCGCAAAAACCACGTGGCGTAGCTGCGGGTACCATATTGTGGTGTTTTTAGGTATTGCTCGTCCATCTTTCGCAGCAAAACCAGTTCAACATCACTTGCTGGTTGAGGTTGATAATAATAAGTCGAGCGTGCCAAACCCAGTAGGCGGCATTGGCGAACATGACTCAGTTTATCGTGGCGCTCGATCATCATCTTGCGTTCCGCCGCGCTTAATAATCGAGCTTTCTGGCTAAAAAATCGCGTTCTACCGTCAGTTGTCCTATGACACGATGTAAATCGTCTGTGGTTTGTCCGTTCTCTTTGCTAGCACTGCTGTTTCTGGAAAACAACTCGGCCACTTGTTCAATGAGTTGCCGTCTCCAGCTATTGATCTGTGTGGGATGTATCCCATAACGTGCTGCCAGTTGGGCAATGGTTTCGTCTCCCCGTATCGCAGCCAGCGCTACTTTAGCCTTGAATTCACTGGAATATTGCGTGGGTTTCTTGCTCATAATTATGATCCTCTATAGTGTCCATAACAGAGCTTAACAACCTGTCCAGTTTTGTGGCACCACTTCACATTTCAAGATTTTGTGATACCACAAGGTATTCTTTTGTTGGGTAAAATGTAATGAGACCTTTGCAAAATCACGCGATTTTTTATTTTGATGTAATTCCGGGCATATCTTTATATGACTCGGTGTGATTTTTAGCCATTTTTCTACAAATTTCTACAAATGAGTCAGGAATGATCACTCTAAATCGGATATTCCCGATCAAGAGGACGCAATATCCCTATGTTTGCGTGATATTCTGCGATCGGCGAAGAGTTTGGGCAGTCTTTTCAAGTTATACGCCATTGCCAGGAGCAGATGCCAGGCATGCGCTTTGACCAGACCACGGTAACGCAGGATTTTGGCATTGAACCAACGTGCCTGGCTGCCGAAGGTGCGCTCTATCACATACCGGACTTTCGCGATCAGGCTATTGCGCTGCAACTGCCGGCGCGTCAACGGGTTGTTCTTCGCGGCTTTATCCTGAATGCCGTTTTTAATGCCGCGTGATTTCAGCGCAGCGCGATGTTTCCGGCTGCTATACGCCTTGTCGGCGTGAACACGGGCTCCCGGCTGGATATTGGCTTTGTCGAGTAAATCCAGCAGCGGCTTGCTGTCATGGCAATTGGCCGCCTAGTTTCAACCGCCAGTACCAAACCATTGTCATCGACTACCGTTTGTTGCTTATAGCCAAATACCGGTTTGCCGCCTTTTCTAACCCAGCGTGCCTCAGAATCCACACCGGGCTGAGTCACTTCAATGACTTGCATCGCTGTCCGGGCATCCGCTTCATCGTCCCGTTCTTCCCGATCGCTCACCACTTCATAAGCAGGCCTGGTTTTAGGTTTACGCGGACTCTGTGTAATGCTCGCATCAACATGGTTGCCTTTCCTGACCATGATGTCGTGCATTTGTATTTGCTCATTCATCTGCGTTAACAATCCATCCCAAGCGCACGCTGCCGTCAGCCGGGTTCGGAAGCGCGACAGCACGGAATGATCCGGCACATCGTCTTCTATTGACAGTCCCAGAAATCGCATCACGTGCAGATTCGAGTTCGCCATGTCTTCCACCGATTCATCGCTTAAACCGCCGTTCCAGATTCCTGCCAACAGCATCTTGAACAGCAGCAAACCCGGAATACGCCGGACGGCCCGTTGCATCCAATACCGGTGCGTAATGGACTGTGATCGCTTTCTCTATCGAATTCCAGTCTATCAATTGATCAATCTGCTTCAAGAAATTCCCTTTCCGCGTGCGGCGGGTTACATCATATTCCGAAAAACTCATGGTCATCGCTTCAATCCATTGTTTCAAAATATAATTATATCATCTGATCCATTGCTCCAGGGTTGTAACCGCGCAAAGGTCTAGTAATAAGTAATTGCTTAATTTTTATTAAGATGTTACTTAGTCATCCCTGAAAAAAGTACCCAACAATTGTTGTTGAGAAATTGAATCTGATATTTCCATTCAATGTGGAGAATAACTTTGGTTGGTTGGATTTTCATCGAAAGATTGGGAAATTTTGCAGCTTTCTCCATGGAAAAGACAACCAAAAAATGGCC
>NZ_FNUX01000055.1 GCF_900108305.1 Nitrosomonas ureae | reverse complement strand
TTGACAGTACAAGGTTGACTAAGTAGTCTAAGGGAGGTTGCTATCTGGTTGGGATTGGATAGTTAGAGTAGGATTTTACGAAGGAAAGGAGAGGGTTTTTTGAGAGACCTGGAAGATAAAAGGAAGGGAAAGAAGACTATGGAAAATCAAAGGAGAGAGAGATGAAAGCCAAGCGATGGGCTGGAGTAATAGCGGGGCTGCTAGGAGCTATGCTGATAGGAACGGTGCATGCGAACATACTGAGCGTACCGGACGAATTGTATGAAGCATTGAAGCTGGATCGTGAGAAGGCGACGCCGAAGGAAGTATACGAAGCGGTGGTTAAGCGTTATAAGGATCCTGAGCAAGGAGCGGGACCTGGAACGATGGCGCAATATTGGGAACCGATTCCGTATGGAATATATTTGGATCCTGCGACATTTTACAAATCGCCGACCTCGAATAAAGAGATAGCGAGCCGGAAGGAATGCGTGGAATGCCACACAGATGAATCACCGGTATGGGTGCAGGCGTGGAAGCGCAGTAGTCATGCGAATTTAGACAAGATTCGTAACCTTAAGCCGAATGATCCTACGTTTTATAAGAAAGGCAAGCTTGAAGACGTAGAGAAGAATTTGCGCTCATTGGGTAAATTGGCGGAAGGCGAGAGCCTGAAGGAAGTAGGCTGTATTGACTGTCACGTGGATGTTAATGCGAAGCAGAAGGCGGATCACACCAAAGACATCATTATGCCGACAGCGGATGTATGCGGTAAATGCCACTTGCAGGAATTTGTGGAACGGGAATCGGAACGCGACACGATGATTTGGCCACACGGGCAATGGCCTGATGGACGTCCATCACACGCGCTGGACTATAAAGCCAACGTAGAAACCACTGTTTGGGCGGCGATGCCGCAACGCGAAGTAGCTGAAGGCTGCTCGATGTGCCATACCAATCAGAACAAATGCGACTCATGCCATACGCGCCATGAATTTTCAGCTGCGGAATCGCGTAAGCCGGAAGCTTGTGCAACCTGTCATAGCGGTGTTGATCACAACAACTGGGAAGCTTACTCCATGTCCAAGCACGGCAAGATGGTATCGATGCTCGGAGACAAATGGAACTGGGAAGTACAGCTGAAAGACGCTTATGAAGTAGGCGGTCAGAATGCACCGACCTGCGCGGGTTGTCACATGGAATACGAAGGCGAATACAGCCATAACATGGTAAGGAAGGTTCGCTGGGCGAACTATCCATTTGTGCCGGGCGTAGCGGAAAACATTAATAGCGAATGGTCGGAAGCGCGTTTAGACTCATGGGTGGTTACATGCACTCAATGTCACTCGGAGCGTTTTGCTCGTTCATATCTGGAATTGATGGACAAAGGCACGCTGGAAGGACTGGCCAAGTATCAGGAAGCTAATGACATTGTGCATACTCTGTATAAGGAAGGTTTGTTGACAGGTCAAAAAACTAACCGTCCTGCCCCACCAGCGCCGGAAAAAGAAGGCTATGCGTACTTTGCGCAGCTGTTCTGGTCGAAAGGCAACAGCCCAGCGGCGATTGAGCTCAAGGTGCTGGAAATGCACGAAAATGACCTGGCCAAGATGCATGTAGGGTTGGCGCACGTAAATCCGGGTGGCTGGACCTATACAGAAGGCTGGGGTCCGATCAACCGCGCATATGTTGAAATTCAAGACGAAAATACTCGTATCCGCGAGATGATTGCACTGCAAGAACGGGTGAAGAATCTTGAATCGAAACGCACCAGTTTACTTGACCTGGACGGCACAGCTGAGAAGATCTCACTGGGCGGTTTAGGTGGCGGCATGCTGCTGGCCGGAACACTGGCACTGGCGGGCTGGCGCAAACGTAAGCAAAGTGAAGCTTGATAGGCGCTGACACGACAGACCGCACCACCCGGGTGGTGCGGTCAGGAGACAGACTACTCCCGTCATTAGGAATTTTTCTGGTGACGGGAGGATTGCTTTTGTTGGGCTGGTTTGTGTATCTTTGGTTTAAGCCGATACCGGCACCCTACCAATATCAATTGGTAGAAGAAGGCGACAGCAGCAAGTTTAGTAAAATAGATCTGACAGGTTGGCCGGATTTAAAGCTTGGTCAATACAAAGTACAAGCCGACGGAGTGGGCAAGCCAATTGCTGAATTCATTGTTGCAAGGCAGAATGATGGAGCGCCGGTACTGATCTATTGGAAGAATAGCACCAATGAAGTGCTTTACAATTTTGACAGAAAGCCATCGGAGCTTACTATTCTGGCTGAAGCGATCAGCAAGCATGCCCCGAAAGACGCACTGATACTATCCTGGTGGGATACCTCCCGGCAAATCAAACTGCTTACAGGGCACGACACGTTTTTTACCCATCACCTGAACGAACCCCTCATGATACCGGCCCCTTGGCTGGAGCACAGCAAAGAGATCCAGGCCTATGAAAAGCAATTCTGGCAAAGCAATGCGGACGCAGCGGAAATGGATCGATTTAAGCACTTCAGCCGGGCACTGGCGGCACCAGCGGAAGACGGTATTAAACAACTGCGGCAGCTGATTGGTTCTGATCGTGAAACCTATCTGATTGTACACGTGACCGATATCTATAAACTAGGGCTCATGTACCCGGAAAGTATAGGTGTTGCCTATCAGAACTTTCCGATGACGGGGAACATGCATGGCATGATCAATCAAATGAAAGTACAAGTTAAGGAAAATAATTTTGACACCTACACACTGCAATCGGTTTCAGACAATGAGATCAGAGTATTTTTTCTGAGTGATGAAGAAAGCAGTCAGACGTTGTTGGCAAGGATGCTCCCATTTGTAGATAAGACCGCGCCGACGGAACTGGATCTGGCGCAACTGATCTACCAGCAAGGAGGCTATTGGGTATATAGGTTACCTTAAAATAAAAACGACCTCGAGCAACGTAAAACCGCTCAAGGCAGGCACATAATCATTTACACGAAACGATGATAGCGTACAATACGAACCCATCGAATTTGAATTAAAAAAAGTATAAAGGAGGAGAGATGAAACACCTGATAACCCATATATTGGCTATACTGGCGATGACAGCATTTTTCTCGGGCACAGTACTGGCGGCGGACTTTGAAGGCCGCACGAAATGCAGTTCGTGCCACAAATCACAAGCTAAATCATGGAATGACACGGCACATGGCAAGGCGATGGAATCGTTGAAGCCGGGCACACGCAAAGAGGCCAAGATAAAAGCGAAGCTGGATCCGGACAAAGACTACACGCAAGACAAGGACTGTGTAGGATGTCACGTTGATGGATGGGGCAAGAAAGGTGGCTATACGGTAGAGGCGCCGAAGAAGCAGCTGGCGGCAGTTGGTTGTGAATCCTGTCATGGACCTGGGAAGAGCTACCGAGGAGATCACCGTAAGGGAGGACAGGCTTTTGAGAGCAAAGGAACCACCATGCAACGTAAAGTTCTGGCAGACAAAGGACAGGACTTTCATTTTGAAGAAGCATGCAGCGCTTGTCATTTAAACTACGAAGGCTCGCCATGGAAAGGTGCGAAAGCTCCCTATACACCATTTACTCCGGAAGTTGACGCGAAATACACATTTGATTTTGACAAGATGGTTAAGGATGTCAAAGCGATGCATGAGCATTACAAGCTTGATGGTACATTCGTAGGGGAACCCAAGTTCAAGTTTCATGATGAATTCCAAGCGAATGCAAAAGAGAAAGTGGCGGACAAAAAAGATAAAAAAGGAAAAGACTGATGAGCGGCTTACAGAAAGGAGCGATAGGGACGCTACTGACAGGCGGGTTATTGGGGATATTGCTGGTAGCGGTGGTATTTGGAGGAGAAGCGGCGCTATCTACCGAAGAATTCTGTACCAGTTGCCACTCGATGACTTATACGCAGACGGAACTTAAGGACTCGACTCATTATGGGGCATTAGGAGTCAATCCTGGCTGTAAGGATTGTCATATACCGCAAGGATTCAAGAATTTTCATTTAGCGTTGTATACGCATGCGGTAGATGGTGCGCGCGAGCTTTATTTGGAACTGGTTAATGATTATTCGACGCTGGAGAAGTTTAATGAGCGCCGTCTGATTATGGCGCACGATGCGCGGATGAATTTGAAGAAATGGGACAGCGTTACCTGTCGTGACTGTCATAGAGATCCGAATCCGCCTGGAGCGGATGCCCAGGAAGCGCATAAGAAGATGAAGACGGAGGGGGCGACGTGTATAGACTGTCATCAGAATCTGGTGCATGAGGAAGTGCCGATGACGGATCTGAATGCGAGTTTGGCTGCGGGCAAGATGGTGTTGAAGCCGGACGAGGATGAAGATGATGAGGACGAAGACGAAGACGAAGACGAAGAAGAGGACAGTGCCAGTGATGAGGCTGATAGCGAAGATGAAGATGAAGATGAAGATGATGAGGAATAATTC
>NZ_FNUX01000007.1 GCF_900108305.1 Nitrosomonas ureae | reverse complement strand
ATTTGTCGACAGTTCGAGTGTATGACCCCCTGAACAGCGTAGTTTTAAATAACCTGATACCGATGCAACTGGTGTGATCTTCGCCGGTATCAACGAAATCGGTTGATTGTGTTTCTGCACATCGCGATAAGTCCGTAGCCAATTCCCAAATGTCTTGCTGTTCAGACCATGATCACGGCAATATGCCGCCTGAGATAGGCCACTCGCTTCCCATGCTTTGATATGCCCCCCTTGTCGCTCCCGTGATGTCATCGGCTAACCTCCGTGAAAATATTCGAGGATAGCCAGATCTATTTCTAATTTTTAGATGGTCGGGTTGGACGCTTACACTAGACTTGGTCAGTATGAAGAAGCCTTGCCTTGGCTTGAGCGCAAATTACAAATCAGCTCTGATGACTATCTTTGGTTGCTTACCTATGCAGATGCCTTGAATCAATCTGGATATGCAGACAGAGCTTGGCAACTGCGTAAATACGCTTTGTTTAACATAAGATCCCGTTTCAATAAAATCGGAATTGAATCTAACAAAGAGATTAAGGAGTTACTGCATCCAATATATCTAGCGTTGGTTCGGGATATGGAAGGTGCAAATGCTGAAATATCTACTTTAAAAAGACTTCTTGCAAAAGGATACAGTGATCCTGTTGTCCAAGAAATGCTTGTGGCAGCATATCTCTCCCAGAGAAACTACTCCACCGCTCGTTATTGGCTATTGCACAACCATATTGCCAGGCAAAATACACCGACTTGGCAGCGCCTTGCATTAGCTTTGGCGGAAAATAATCTCATCGTTGCTGAGCAAATTCTTAGGAATGAAAATGATAAGCTTACTGAGTTAAATAAAATAGAGACGCTCAAGAAGCTTAATAGAAATAAAGAGGCTCTAGCATTAACTTATAATCTACTTGAATCACATAAAGAGCAGCCAAATCTGCAAACATATCTTTTTCAATCCAGAGATGAGTTGGTTGTAAAAACAAGTAAACAAGTAATTGGAGGTTTTGATTACAGAAAGCTGGGAGATGTTAGTTTTATAGAAAGTCGGGCGCGTATTAATTCGCCTTATCTGAATGGAGCGTTGGCACTGGAACTAAAAAATACTCTATTGGATTCCTCAAGACCTGATCTTATTTTTCCCGCAAAAAATGAAATAGACGTAATGGCAGAATTTAAACATCCCCTGCGAGCAGGAATGTTTCAGGTTAATCTAGGTGGCAATCTCAGAGAAGACAAGTCTCTAGCTTACAGTACATTTAGATTTAACCATGATATCACTAATATATTAAAAGCAAATCTTCGTTTAAGCGTAAATGAATTGAGTAATGAAACAGGAGCGTTTCGAGCGCTCGGTGCAAAGGATACAATTTTGCTTGGCTTAACTACTCAGTTAACCCGTCAGACTTCCTTTAATGTGGATATTGACGGACATCGTTATACAACTAGAGAAGGGAGTAATCTTGGTAAAGGCTATAAGCTACAATCGATTTTGGGAACTACTTTACTCACAGGTAACCAGCATTGGCAGATCAGACTCCAAGGTGCATGGGAAAGCAATCAACTTGCATCAGCACTACCGACTGAATTGAATGGGTTGTTGGGAGCTTCCAGAGAAGAAGTGCTAACCCTGATCCCGAAGTACTTTGGTACTATGGGTGCGGGTACAGTTTTTCGTTATGGGGCATCTGACGAGGGTGTGCTAAGACGTCCTTTCCTGCTTACAGACGTGTGGGCAGGATGGGTATGGCCTGCCGATTCTTTAGGGTATAACGGACGAGTATCTATGGGGATTTCAATATTGGGTTCTGACATGCTCAGCGCCGGAGCATTTTATAGTAATATCCAAGGTGGGAGAACTAGTCAGCCTTTTATGGGAGCTGGTCTTCAATATTCAATTCGCTTCTAGGTTGTGTTGTCACAAAATATTTACCACTATGCAATTTACCGATAGATAAGCTTCTTATTTATCATAATCTCGCATTGAAGTATAGATAGCAAGAGCTGCTTTACTTGCTTTGACATCATGCACACGCACAATTTTGGCACCTTTAATTACAGCAAGCAAGGCTGCGGCAACACTCTCATGCAGTCGCTGATCTACATTGTTTCCGGTAATTGCGCCCAGCATGGATTTGCGAGACAAGCCTGCTAATATCGGAATGCCTAATGTGGTGAATTCATTGAGTCGATTAAGTAATGAGAGATTATGTTGCAATGTTTTGCCAAATCCAAAACCAGGATCGATAACCAGCCGGTTAACCGTAATACCTGCTGCATTAGCCGCCTGGACTCGTTGTTGTAAAAAAATTTTTACCTCAGAGACAACATCTATGTATTGCGGATTGGTTTGCATACTTTGCGGTGTGCCTTGCATATGCATCAAACAAACCTGCACATGGTTATGCGGTGCTACAGCTTCCAGTGTTCCTGGGTTGCGTAGTGCATTAACATCATTAATCATGAAAGCTCCCGCCTCGATTGCATGTTTCATTACTTCAGGCTTGGAAGTATCTATGGAAATAGGGATGCCGGTGTCTGCGAGTGCTTCCAGTACGGGTATAACACGTGTTAATTCTTCATCAGCATTGACATACTGGCCTCCGGGACGCGTTGATTCTCCACCAATATCAAGAACATCGGCGCCTTCGCCAATGAGGTTTCTTGCATGTGCAATGGCTTGCCGGGTGGACAAAAAGAGTCCACCATCTGAGAAGGAATCAGGAGTTACGTTAATAATTCCCATTATTAACGGCCGATTCGATGAGGCGATAAAATCGTGGGGGAATGAGAGCACAGTAAGAAATGAGCGAGTAATTAAAAACGGGATACGGTGTTATAAAACCGTATCCCGTTAGTTAAGTTGTCTTATGGTTAATCAGTTTCTTTCGCGACCTCTCGCGGTGACGGCGATTCGCTTTGCTCTTCAGCATCTTCCGTTGAAGATTCATCGTTTGCAGCTGACGATATGATTTGTGGCGGTTTAGGTGGGCGCGGTGGGCGACCCTCCATAATATCCTTGATCTGGTCGCTATCAATCGTTTCCCATTCCAGTAAAGCCTTGGTCATAGCCTCAATTTTGTCTTTGTTTTCTTCAATGAGTTTGCGTGCAATAGCATATTGTTCATCGACTATGCGGCGAACTTCCGCATCAACTTTTTGCATGGTTGCTTCACTCATGTTTTTATGCGTAGTTACTGAGCGACCAAGAAAAACTTCGCCTTCATTTTCACCATAAACCATTGGGCCAAGTTCGTCAGACATCCCCCACTGGGTTACCATTTGCCGTGCTAAGTCTGTCGCACGTTCAAAATCATTCGATGCGCCGGTGGTCATTTGCTTCATGAAAACTTCTTCGGCTATACGTCCGCCAAACATCACCGAAATCCTTTGCAGTATTTCCTCGCGCTCCATACTGAAACGATCTTCTGTCGGCAGTTGCATCGTCACACCTAAAGCGCGGCCTCTTGGAATGATTGTTACTTTATGAACCGGGTCAGTTTTTGGTAGTAATTGAGCTACTACGGCATGCCCTGATTCATGATAAGCAGTATTTCTACGTTCATGTTCCGGCATAACCATTGAGCGTCGTTCTGCACCCATAAATATTTTGTCTTTGGCACGTTCAAAGTCATCCATATCCACCAGGCGTTTGTTACTTCGAGCCGCAAACAGCGCTGCTTCGTTGACTAAGTTCGCCAAATCGGCACCCGACATACCAGGCGTACCACGCGCAAGAATATCTGCTTTTACATCAGGTGACAGCGGAACTTTGCGCATATGAACATGCAGAATTTGCTCGCGTCCACGTATATCAGGTAATGGCACCGTTACTTGACGGTCAAAACGACCAGGGCGTAACAAAGCTGGATCCAATACATCGGGGCGGTTGGTTGCAGCGATTACAATTACGCCCATGGCACCTTCAAAACCATCCATTTCTACCAATAACTGATTAAGCGTCTGTTCGCGTTCATCATTTCCCCCACCTAGACCAGCGCCACGTTGACGGCCTACCGCATCAATTTCATCGATAAAAATAATGCAAGGCGCATGTTTCTTGGCTTGCTCAAACATATCACGAACTCTGGATGCACCCACGCCGACAAACATTTCAACGAAATCTGAACCGGAAATGCTAAAGAACGGCACCTGAGCCTCTCCAGCAATAGCTCGAGCAAGCAGCGTTTTTCCGGTTCCTGGACTACCTACCATCAAGACGCCGCGTGGGATTCGCCCCCCCAGTTTCTGGAATTTTGTTGGGTCGCGCAGGAATTCAACTAGTTCAGCAACTTCTTCTTTAGCTTCCTCACAACCGGCAACGTCATTAAAGGTTACGGTATTGGCTGATTTATCGAGCATGCGTGCTTTACTTTTTCCAAATGAGAATGCACCACCGTTACGCCCGCCACCCTGCATTTGGCGCATGAAAAATATCCATACGGCTATCAGCAGAAGCATTGGGAACCATGAAATAAAGATACTCATCAACATGGATGGCTCTTCTTCCGGTTTTGCTTCAACGATAACACCAGCTTTCAACAGATCGCTTACCATCCAAGGATCGGATGGAGCGTATGTCGTGAAACGCCGACCATCAGACTTTGTCCCTTTAAGTGTACGTCCTTCGATAATAACTTTAGCAATTCTGCCTTGATTCAATTCGGTTATAAATTGCGAGTATTCCATAGGCACTTGCGTCGGTTGACGAACGCTGAATTGATTAAATACAGTCATCAACACTAGTGCAATTACCAGCCAAATGGCCATGTTTTTAATTAAGTTATTCAAGATAGCTCCTTGGTTTGCACCTAAAAATCATCAATTAGTTACTCTAACTTCTCTTTACTATAACAGAATAGTTCGTTTTTAATAATAAATGTGCTATCGGATTCTCACCCTACTACTAACTTTTACTGTAATCACTGAGGGAATCCATTCATTTCTGATTCATTTCAATGATTACTTTTTTCCTAACCCCAATAAATATAATTCATTGCTGCGATCACGCGACGCTTTAGGTTTTCGTATAATCACGTTTTTAAATCCAGCGCGCATATCGAAAAGGAATTGATCAAAATCTCTGCCTTGAAAAACTTTGACTAGAAAATTTCCGCCATAGTTCAGTTGTTCTGTTGAGAAGGCTAACGCCAGTTCTGCTAAATACATACTTCTGGCCTGGTCGCTGATAACGATTCCACTCATATTGGGTGACATATCTGAAATAACAAGATCGAGTTGATCATCTCCTAAATGTTTTTTTAATTCAACGATGGCGCATTCCTCTCTAAAATCACTTTGAATAAATTCTACACCGGGTAACGGCGCCATCTCAAGAATATCAACCGCAATAACTTTACCACCGCGACCTATTTTATGGCTGGCTACCTGAGACCAACTGCCGGGTGCTGCGCCTAAATCAACAACAGTTAATCCTGGTTTTAATATTTGATCTTTTTCAGTAATTTCAAGCAATTTATACGCAGCACGCGAACGATATCCCTCTTTCCTTGCTTGTTTGACAAAAAAATCATTGACATGCTCCCGCATCCAAGCTTTACTGGTTTTAGCACGTTTCATCAAGTAGAATGATATGTTTGAAGAGAATTTATGTTAACACTAACTATTGCTCATCGGCGTGAATTAAAAGCACAAGCGCATGCGTTGAATCCGGTTGTGATGATTGGAAAATCAGGATTATCCCCCAGTGTTATAGAAGAATTAGATCGTGGATTATCAAGCCATGAATTGATTAAGATCAGGGTATTGATAGATGATCGGATTGCCAGAAGCGAGTTGTTTGAAAAGATATGCCAGCTGTTAAATGCTGCACCTGTGCAGCATATTGGTAAAATTTTTATTATTTATCGACCTCGGCCAGAAGAGGCTGAGAAACAGCAGGAGCGTTCATCACAAAAAAAGACCAGGACACCTTTTCGTACCAAGCGAAGTTTCCAGAACTGAATTTGATAGCAATTCCTAGATGTATTTGACATTCAATATTTCGTATTCACGAATACCGCTAGGCGCATGAACTTCTGCAATATCTCCTGCATATTTACCAATAAGCGCACGTGAAATGGGAGAACTGATGGATATTTTTCCATCCTTAATGTTAGCTTCATCATCTCCTACAATTTGATAAGTCACCACTTCGCTATTTTGCAAATCTTCCAATTCAACTGTGGCACCAAAAACACAAGCGCCGTCTGCATTGATGAGAGTCGGATTAATGATCTGCGCGCTAGAAAGCTTACTTTCCAGTTCGGCGATACGTCCTTCAATAAATCCCTGTTTTTCCTTAGCAGCATCATATTCAGCATTTTCTGAAAGATCGCCATGAGCACGTGCTTCTGCAATTGCGGCAATAACAGCAGGGCGGTGAATCGTTTTCATATCATGCAATTCTTTACGCAATGCTTCAGCTCCGGTCACGGTTAAGGGAATAGTACTCATTGTAATTTTTTGCCTTTCATTTTTATCCTATTTCTAAAAGTCGAGTCCAATTTTATCTATGTTTAGAGTTGTATATGCAATTTCTGCAGATTATAGACCTGCAATTCACGTTTGTTAGTGATGCCTACACAGGCAGCACGTGCACCAGCTAAAGTTGTATAGTAAGTTACTTTTGCCTGGAGTGCAGCATGGCGAATTGAATATGAATCCCGTATTGCACTACGTTGATTCTTTACAGTGTTAATGATCAAACTGATTTCGCCATTTTTAATCATGTCAACAATGTGTGGCCGCCCCTCAGCAACCTTATTGATGATAATGACCTCTATTCCTGCTTCTGTAATGGCGGCAGCGGTGCCTCGCGTCGCATAAAGAGTGAAGCCAAGTTCTGCAAGGTTGCGTGCGATTTCAACCGCATGCAATTTATCCGAGCGCCGCACGCTAATAAAGATTTTTCCGGAAGCGGGCAGACGAACATCGGTTGCCAGTTGGGATTTAACAAAAGCTTCCGCAAAGGTGGATCCCATGCCCATTACTTCTCCGGTAGACTTCATTTCCGGACCTAGTATCGTATCAACACCGGGAAGTTTTATGAAGGGAAAAACAGCTTCCTTGACAGAGTAGTATGATGGAATTACTTCTTGGGTAATATTTTGCTCAATTAAAGATCTTCCCGTCATACAGCGTGCCGAAATTTTAGCCAGTTGAAGACCGGTTGCTTTGGAAATGAAAGGTACAGTACGCGAGGCCCTAGGATTGACTTCAAGTACATAAACCGTATCGTCTTGGATCGCAAATTGTACATTCATCAGTCCAACGACATTAAGCATGCGTGCCATTTTAGCAGTTTGCCGGCGTAATTCATTCAGTATCTCGGGTTGTAAATTAAATGTTGGCAGCGAACACGCAGAATCACCGGAATGTACGCCTGCCTGTTCAATGTGCTCCATGATGCCGCCAATCAGAACTGTTTTTCCGTCACAAATCGCATCGACATCGACCTCGGTAGCGTGAGTGAGGAAATGATCTAACAATACCGGAGAATCATTGGAAACCTTGACGGCTTCGCGCATATAGCGTTCCAGATCGGCTTTCTCGTGTACGATTTCCATAGCGCGCCCACCCAATACATAACTGGGTCGTACCACTAATGGATAGCCGATTTCCTCGGCGGCGATCAGAGCCGCTTCGGGATTACGTACGGTACAGTTGGGCGGCTGGATTAAGCCTAATTGCCGCAGCATTTTTTGAAAGCGCTCGCGATCTTCGGCGCAATCGATCATGTCCGGGCTGGTGCCAATAATCGGTACGCCATTGGCTTCCAGGTCGCGCGCGAGCTTAAGAGGCGTTTGCCCGCCATACTGTACAATTACTCCATCAGGTTTTTCTACAGCGACGATCTCGAGTACATCTTCCAATGTCAGTGGTTCAAAATATAGTCGATCTGACGTGTCATAATCGGTTGAGACGGTTTCCGGATTGCAGTTAACCATGATGGTTTCAAAACCGTCTTCGCGTAATGCCAAGGCGGCATGAACGCAACAATAATCAAATTCTATCCCCTGGCCGATACGATTAGGTCCGCCACCCAAGACCATAATTTTCTTTTTATCCGTGGGGCAAGATTCGCATTCATCCTCGTAGGTTGAGTACAAATAAGCTGTGTTGGTAGCAAACTCGGCCGCACAGGTATCAACGCGTTTGTAGACCGGATGCAAGTCAAGCTGATGCCGCTGTTTACGAACTGCGGTTTGATCAATGCAGAGTAATTTGGCTAATCGCCGATCGGAAAAACCGCTACGCTTCAGTTTACGTAATGTCTGCTTATCCAGTGCTTCAAGCTTAATTTCCGCCAATGCTTGTTCTTGTTTGATTAGGTCTTCGATTTGTGCCAGAAACCAAATATCAATATGTGTCAACTGATGAATTTCTTCCAGTGAGAGATTGTGGCGGAAAGCATCGGCGACATACCAGATTCGCTCTGGGCCGGGATTGGCCAGCTCAGTTTGGATGGTTTCCAGGTTGTCGGTTTTTTCATCCAATCCATCCACACCGGTTTCCAGTCCGCGTAAGGCTTTTTGCAAGGATTCCTGAAATGTGCGGCCGATTGCCATGACTTCGCCAACGGATTTCATTTGTGTCGTCAGGCGATCATTGGTTTGTGGGAATTTTTCAAAAGCAAAGCGCGGTACTTTGGTAACAATGTAATCAATCGTCGGCTCAAACGAGGCGGGTGTAATTCCGCCAGTGATGTCATTACCCAGTTCGCTCAGAGTATAGCCGACCGCAAGTTTGGCAGCAATTTTGGCAATCGGAAACCCGGTGGCTTTGGATGCCAGGGCCGAAGAACGTGAAACCCGCGGATTCATTTCAATTACCAGCATGCGGCCATTGTCAGGATTGATGGCAAACTGAACATTGGAACCACCGGTTTCGACGCCGATTTCACGCAATACCGCAATCGAGGCATTGCGCATCAGTTGATATTCTTTATCCGTCAGTGTTTGTGCGGGCGCTACCGTAATCGAGTCGCCGGTATGCACACCCATCGGATCGATGTTTTCAATGGAACAGACAATGATGCAATTATCGTCCTTGTCCCGTACTACTTCCATTTCAAACTCTTTCCAGCCGATTACGGATTCTTCGATCAGTAATTCCTTGGTAGGGGAGGTTTTTAACCCGCGTTCGCAGATATCCAGAAATTCTTCCCGGTTGTAGGCGATACCGCCACCGCTGCCACCCATGGTGAAGGAAGGGCGGATAATGGCCGGATAGCCCAGCATAGCCTGCACTTGCAACGCTTCTTCCATACTGTGCGCCACTGCAGAACGGGCGGATCCCAAGCCGATACGTGTCATGGCTTGCTTGAATTTTTCGCGGTCCTCTGCCATATCAATGGCTTCACGCGAAGCGCCGATCAGTTCGACCTCATATTTTTCCAATACACCGTGTTTGACCAGATCCAGCGCGCAATTCAACGCAGTTTGGCCACCCATGGTGGGTAACAAAGCCTGTGGCCGTTCAATGGCAATGATTTTCTCGATCATTTTCCAGGTAATTGGCTCGATATATGTTGCGTCGGCCATTTCAGGATCAGTCATGATGGTGGCAGGATTGGAATTAACCAGAATGATGCGATAACCTTCCTCTCGCAAAGCCTTGCAGGCTTGTACACCGGAATAATCAAACTCACAGGCCTGACCAATAATGATGGGGCCGGCGCCAATGATGAGTATGGATTGAATGTCGGTACGTTTAGGCATGCTTTCTAACGTGGTATCACGTAGTGGTTATTGAGGATTGTTTTTATGACGCTGCATCATGTTGATGAATTTATCAAACAGATAATCGGCCTCATGTGGACCTGGACTGGCTTCCGGGTGTCCCTGAAAACAGAACGCCGGCTTGTCGATTAATTCAAAGCCTTGCAGGCTTCCATCGAACAGGGATACATGCGTGATACGTGCCGTGGCGGGCAACGTATCAGCATCGACTGAAAATCCATGATTCTGACTGGTAATGATAACTTTCCCGCTGACGATATCCTGTACCGGATGATTTGCGCCATGATGGCCAAATTTCATTTTTACGGTGCGTGCGCCGCTAGCCAATCCCAATAATTGGAGACCCAGGCAGATACCGAATATCGGGATATTGCTTTTCAATAGGGATTGGGTTGCGGAAATGGCGTAATCGCAGGGTTCAGGGTCGCCGGGGCCATTAGACAGAAATACGCCATCAGGTTGCGCTGCCAGAACTTCATCGGCGGATGTTTGCGCGGGAAAAACCGTTACCTTGCAGCCGCGTTGCGCCAGCTTGCGCAAAATCGTGCGCTTGATACCAAAATCAAAAGCTGCAACGTGAAGCTGGAAATTTTCTGGAGTCTGAAAACCGGATTCCAACGACCATTCACCTTCTGTCCAGGTATACGACTGTCGGCAACTGACCACTCTGGCGAGATCCATACCGGCCAATCCGGGAAACTCTCTCGCAGTTTGTAATGCTTTTTCCTCATCCACATCTCCTGCCATGAGACAGCCCGATTGCGCGCCTTTTTCGCGCAAAATGCGCGTCAGCTTGCGGGTATCAATTTCTGCAATGGCAACGACTCCCTGCTCACGAAGAAACTCAGGCAAAGTATGGGTTTTGCGAAAACTGCTTGCCATCAACGGAAGATCGCGGATTACCAAACCTGCCGCATGTACCTTGTTGATATTGCCGGATTCGAAATCTTCTGGATTGACCCCGGTATTGCCGATGTGTGGGTATGTTAAGGTGATAATTTGCTGACAATAAGACGGATCAGTCAATATTTCCTGATAACCGGTCATCGCGGTATTAAACGCCACCTCTCCTGTTTTGATGCCGTCAATGCCAATAGACACGCCACGAAAAATTGTTCCATCGGCGAGTGCTAGGATGGCATGCGGTCGTTGTGACACAGAAAAACTCCTTGGAAACTGACAAGATCTGGAAAACAGAACCAGGACTGACTCGTTTAGATGCCTTGGTTATTGAAGAAGAAATTATACGTGAAAAAGGTTTATTTTTCTATTTGTGAAACCGATACTGCCAGATTAATTGTCAAGATAGATGCGATGGGAAATATGAGACGAATAAGCAATTATAATCAATACATTACTGTGCTGTAGAAGTATGAATGTATAATTCCGGTCCGCGGCGCGAAACGCCCATACATGATTTTCCGATAGTTTTTGCTGCTGATAAATGATGCATGGAGTGAAAGAAAGATGCGGCAACACTGGAGTCCGTAAAAAATTTTACGGTTTGCCCAGCAGATTTTAGGCTTCGTATTTGGTATTCTTGTTTCCGGATCGGTTAGTGTAAATTCTCGGCCCGATTGTTGGAGTGCTTAACCTAGGCATGTTCAGCATCAAGTAATAGCTCCGCTTTGGCGATAGCATAACTGTCAAGTGATAATGTTACGTACGATGTACTGCGCCGCTTTGGACAATTGCAGAGGACTTTTTCACTATTTTATTATTTTGTTGCGGTTACATGGAAAGATCGAGTACTTTGCTGTTTTAGTCAATAATAGGATATCCCAGATGCGACTGCCTACCATTGATCGCAAGGTGCATTCCTATCATTCATCCAGATACACATAGTCTTATAAGTAAAAATAACGCTCCATGAGCTCATTGTTTCTTCAATCAAATAAAGCGCTCAGCAGCTTGCTGCGAGGTATTTTATTTGGCAAGATGTCGTCTACTTGATTAATCAATGTGAATCAGTGTGAATTAACGTGAATCAACGTGAAAACACCTAATTGTAAATTACCTGATCCGGCCGCACTTTATCGGAATAATGCAGGTGAACGAATTCCTGGGTATATTCTGGAAGCGGGAAATTTACTGACATTGGGGGAAATCAAATCATGCATCGATCACCTCAATAAGGCTGATACCAAAAATACTGAATCATCTTGGGGCTGGATTATTGCATCAACCGCACATTGCCAACTTGGGAATTTTAAAACAGCAATCGGAGTTGCAATGCGGGGGCTGCATTATGCAGGAGAAAACTCATATTTACTGGATTGTCTGGGTGTGGCGCATGCCGGCCTGGGTGATTTGAGCAATGCAAGCGCTTTCTTCCAGAAAGCAGGGGAAGCAAATCCAAAGAATACCAACAGTATCATAAATCTTGCTAACGTTCATTTGCTACATAATGAGATTGATTTAGCATTTGCTGTGTTAGATCATAGTTTAAAAGCCAATCCTGATGATGCTGAAATCAAATACCTTTATATTCAATTGCATCCGGTATGGATGCTGCCTATTGAAAATAATAGGCTTCGGATAAGAACCCGCACGCCGCTGGACTACCAGTTTGTGACGGATTGTTATGCCAATGAATCCTTCATGAATAACTATAATCGTTATGCGGCAGGCGCATTTAGACAAGCTAAGTTACAACAGAAATCTCATTCTAACCCAGATCGCTTGAGTGTTTATAATAACAAATGTATTCAATGGATTATCGAAAAAATTGATCGATTGGATCAGGAGAAATCCCGACATACACCGATAGGTCTTGCTTCATTGGCTGAAATTCATTGGGCGCATCGCCGCGCAGAGATTTTGATCGGTTTTCCCAATGCGACGAAATTCAATGGTACCCGCATACCCCTAACGGCAATGCTGATGATATTGGATTTTGCATTTAATAAGATTGGGTTCAATAAGCTAACGAGTGTGGTTTATGCTGAAAATTCATATGCGCAAAGATCTACATTAGCACTGGGATTCAAACAGGAAGGCTTTTTAAAAAATCATCTTTTTGACCAGAAACTGAATCGCTGGATAAGTATTTATCAGAATGCAATGTTAATTGAAGAATTTGGAGAGAATACTCAGCTTGCGAAACTCTCCAAAAAGCTGTTGAGGTGCGAATCGCATCTTAGTCAGTTGGGTCTTTTTCGCAAGCTCGATTTTTAAAGGGTTGCATTATGATAATCAACGGCACACCAGGTAATGATAAATTGTTCGGTACGTTTAGAGATGATTTCCTATATGGTTTCCTGGGAAATGATGAACTTCATGGCGGAGAAGGTAATGATTTTCTGGAAGGCGGAGAAGGTAGTGACGTACTCGATGGTGGCGGTAATAGCAGTGGTAAAGGGGGAGATACTGCCAACTATTCAAAAGCGGCAAGCGCGGTCGTTGTGGATCTTTCCGCCGGATCGGCAAGCGGCGGAGCCGGAAATGATACCTTAATCAATATTGAAAATATCATCGGTAGCGCATTTTCGGATACTTTAATAGGCAATTCTGACACAAATGAATTGTATGGCGGTAAAGGGGATGACACGCTGCTGGGTGGGGATAGTGATGACATATTGACGGGGGGATCCGGCAATGACTTTCTAGATGGCGGCGGTAAATTTGGTAGTGATACTGCCAGTTATTCAGATGCAACAAGCGCTGTAACCGTCAATCTAGTGACTGGAACTGCAACAGGCGGTGCCGGAAAAGACACCTTGATTGATATCGAAAATATATTTGGCAGTTCATACGCAGACACATTAACTGGTGATGATAATTGGAATCAGCTCGATGGTGGCGCAGGCAACGATGCGCTCAGCGGCGGTGGAGGCAATGACACACTCAATGGTGATGCCGGTAATGACAATCTCAGTGGCGGTGCTGGCGATGACTGGCTGAATGGAGGGATAGGTAACGATACGCTCAACGGTGGCGCAGGCGGTTTCGATACCGCCGATTATTCGAATGCAACCGGTAGCGTTAATGTAAACCTTTTTACCGGAATCGCAACAGGTAGTTTAGGAAATGACACTTTGCTAAGCATTGAGAATGTTAATGGTAGCCTTGTTGCAAGTAATACGTTAACAGGCAACGCAAGCACGAATCAGCTGGTAGGCGGATTAAGCAGCGATACGCTATTGGGTGGTGCTGGTGATGACACGCTGTTGGGGTTTGACGGTGATGACATACTCAATGGCGGTGCCGGAGCCGATAGTATGGATGGAGGGTTAGGGAACGACATCTATATTGTTGATAATATAGATGATGTTGTTTCAGAATTCTCCTTTGGGGGGCTTGACAAGATTAATAGTAACGTAACGTACACTTTATCTGCTGACGTGGAGAATCTTACACTGACCGGCGCATCGGCGATTAACGGTACAGGCAATGGCAAGGCTAACGTCATCACTGGAAATGCAGCCAATAATCAGTTAAATGGCAGGGCGGGCAACGATACGCTTGATGGCGGAGCGGGTAAGAATGTGCTGACTGGTGGAACAGGTAACGACGTCTTTAAGTTTACTACAACAGGACATACAGACAAAATTACTGACTATAACGTAGCGGATGACACTATTCAGCTTGAAAATTCTGTATTTACTGCATTAATTACAACTGGATCATTAGCATCCAGTCAGTTTGTAATTGGCACCCAAGCGATAGATAGCAATGACTTTGTTATTTACAACGACGCGACCGGTTCATTGTTATACGATGCGGATGGTAATGGCGCAGGCGCTGCAATAGAAATTGCCGGTGTTGGTATTGGACTGGCTATGACGAACGCCGATATCGTGGTGATCTAAACGATTCGGATAAGGTGCTTGTAAAGTCAACGGTCTCGTTTCAAAGAATGAGATCGTTGATTTCAAAAATCATATATTTTCCTTTATAAATATATCGTTAAGATTTTCATGTAAAATTCCATTTTTGACGCATTATATTGCGCCATCTACGACATCTAATTCTAGCGACCCTTCCCGTATTATCATCTCTCTACAAGTACCTCCCGAAAAAATGCGCCGATCCCTTTGTTTGCGAGGGATGGTCGTGTTCCAGGCGCTCTCCCAAAAAATCGCGGTATCGAAGCTCAGCATCACACGTCGCAGCAGGAGCATTGCTCTGCCTTCGCTGTCAACGCAACGCTCAAAGTCGAGAACCCACACCATATCACGGTGGGAACGGAGGTTTCCGTAGACCAAAGTACATCCTGAATGCCTGTTGAAGATTGGTAGCTTGGCGAAAGTTTGGAAGATTCTATCGTTTCGGCTAAAGGGGTTAGAGCGTGCTGAGAGAGTTTGCTTGAATTTTGCGAAAGATCTTCAAAGAGCTTTCCTGCATGCCGATATCATGTTTATTTCATGTATAACCCGTATTAAATTATGAACATAATTACAATTTTTATTAAAACATTTACATTATTTAAATTTCGTCATAAATCCAAGCATTTTAAGTATGAATCTCTTGAGGAAATACTTTCCAGTACCGAGTATTCCTTTTTTCTGGCATTAAAAGAATCGCTATCCAAAGACTATGAAATATTTGCGAAGGTGCGTATTAATGACGTGCTTACGCCGGATGAGATTTTTACTATTCAAAATAGCAAGGCTGCGATATATCGAATACCTCCTAAGCATTTCGATTATATTCTATGTGAAAAACGTACACTTTCAGTGGTTGCCGTTATAGTACTGGACGATCGAAGTCATATTCAACGCATTGCACGCGCCAGAAGCAGTTTTGTGGAGAGAGCATGTATAACTGCCGGGTTTAAGTTGTTGCGTTTTCCCAGCCGGGCAAGTTATTGCTCTAAAGCGGTAAGAGATGTGATATTAAATTCTTTGAATACATCATCTTTCTGATCTTACAGTTATATCTTTTTAAGATCGGTAAGCGTTACCTACTCAATGATTCAAGAATTCTGTTTTTTTAACCCGTTTATAAAAAACCGGCACGCTTCAGCCTTGTTGCTCGTTGCCGGCCGATTTGCTGATTAAGTTGGAATCCTGATTCTTCGCGCTAACGGCGAATACATAGTCTTTAATCTCATTGCGGATCAGATTCTCGACGTTCCTGGCAAATAGCGGATAGGCCTCCTGCTGGGATCTGAAGGGTGCGTACTCACCGGTTAACTGAAAAAAACTGAATCCCTCGCTCTTGATCAGTTCCGCAGCAGCACGTTTTTCACGCCAGATATCGCCAAAATTGAAGAGACCTTCAATACCTGCACAGATTGCCACGATAAGGCTAGCCACGATTGACGCGACGGCAAAAATCCAACCGTATTCCCCCTCTACCAACTCCCGAAGACCCACCAGAGCAGGGATGAGCGCTCCTGCGATCACTACTGCGCTACGCAAGGCATAGTATTTCTTTTTTGCACTGGTAGCCCGGGAGTCCCACCACTCGACATATTTCAGCCAGCGGGCTTCAATGTATTCTTTAGTCTTTTCGTCGTGCAGATCGAGTCCGGCAACGAGATCGCGGAGCTTGGCCAGATCAACCAGAATCGGGGCGTTATTATTCATACGACTGCCTCTCCTTGTTAAGAACATTAAAACCCGGTTAAGAGGAAAGTTTTGTCTGGTCCTTGGTATCTAAGAGCATCTTTCCCGGAAAAAATCGCCCCGAATTTATGGGATTAGTCATTTTGATTCCTGACGTTTTGGCATATACATTTGCTTTCCGGCCAGAGTCTTTTTTGTGCAAAGTCACGCACGGGATAGGGCAATCATTGCGTTCTTGCCGGAAAACATTGATAGACACCAAAACTGCGCCTTCCCTCAGTAATTTCTGAAATGGGAACAATCGTATCGCCTCTCATCAAAGCCGCTTCATTACGCGCAAGGTCCGCAAGTTCAGCTGAGACTTTATCTGCATCACGGTTAAACACTATTATTTTATTTTCAACTTTGGTATTAACTTGCCCTAATCTCTTGCATGACTCGACTGTGCTGGCTGATTGCACCAGGCGCACACTTTCGCCTCTTGAAGTAACCTTAACCCATGTACAAGAAGACAGTATTAAACCACTACAGATAGCAATAAGGATTTTTTTCATTGGATGCCCCTTTATTGAAGGATATGCCTATATACAACGCAACGATTTACTCATCGAGCGGAATTCTGCATGAGTTTGGCCGGATTTCATCGTCAATTGATTTTCTTAACTTCCGGGAATTATCGAAGAAATATCTGACATTAACAATATGGTAAAAATAAACTGTATTTTGTGCGGAAATAAAAAAGGATTGGCATTTAAGCTAATCCTTTTTTATTGGCAGATCATCGTAGACTAAAACCATCGATCAATGGATTAAAGAGTGTAACCGGGGCTGTATATAAAAATCATGGCTGCTTGACCTTGCGCAGGTATGGCTTTACGGTTTCCCAGCCTTGCGGATAAATCTTCTGCGCCTCCTCATTGCTGATTGAAGGAACAATGATGACATCGTCGCCTTGTTGCCAATTCACAGGTGTCGCGACTTTGTGTTTTGCGGTTAACTGCATTGAATCAATAACACGCAAGATCTCATTGAAATTACGGCCCGTAGTCATGGGATAAGTCATCATGAGCTTGATGTTTTTATCAGGGCCGATGATAAATACTGAGCGAACGGTTGCATTGGTGAGTGCTGTCCGTCCTTCCGCTGAACCCGTCTCATCTGCAGGGAACATATTATAGAGTTTGGCCACATGCAGATCCGTGTCTGCAATAACCGGGTAACGAACGGATGACCCTCCGACATCTTCAACGTCTTTCAGCCATTTCTCATGATCATTAAGCGGATCAATACTCAGCCCGATAAGTTTGGTATCGCGCTTATCGAACTCGGCTTGAATACTGGCCATATATCCCAGTTCCGTCGTGCAAACGGGTGTGAAATCCTTGGGATGAGAAAATAATACGGCCCATTTATCGCCGATCCATTCATGAAAATCGATTCTTCCGTGGGTAGTTTCCGCCTGAAAATTAGGTGCTTGATCATTAATACGCAGTGACATGGCCTCTCCTTAGCTTAAATTTATCGTTATATTTTTGCATGAAATGACTTCAATGGGGTAACTATGTGTCTGCTAACCGAAGACTGATCAATTAATCACCCCATTCTTAATGGGAGCATACAGTAGAGGATTCAGCTTAAAAGCCTCTGCCAGCTTCAGAACCGGCAGAATCTTCTGATGCTTTCGGCGCATCCTCGCCGATCATTACTGGCTTGCCATCCCGCCAGATCACGGCGTAATGGCCCAAGCGACGTTTTCTTTCAAGTGCCTGTGACACGGCTTTTTGCAGCGAATCCAGGATTGCTATACTTTCTTCGGATGGTATTGTTTTAAAAGTGATCTTCATTCCTTGATGCTCTTTAATAACTGTTGATAATAAACTTCGTGGAGAATATCACGACTGCCGTCTTTTTGTTCAAACACTAAAATAGGATTTTCACCATCGTTCATAAAACAAGTGCAGCAATCAACTTTGTGGCTGAATACAGTGAGTAAATTAACTAGGCTACGCGGAAAACGCCGTTCGATATCGCGTAGCGGAATATTGTGACCACCATGCGCAACCCTTTCTGTTACACGCAGTTCCGATATTTTGACGCTGGGCAAGGCAAGATAGATCAATTTCACTTGCCAACTATCACGTTGCAGCCGATTGATCAGACGTAAATAACTACGACCTGAAAGCGTGGTTTCGAATGCAAAATTCTCTTGGCGTTTGATGTTTTCTTCGATTTCGTTCAAAAAAATACGGCTTGCCGCAATGAGTTCTCGCTCCGGTGCCAGCGGAGAAAGACCGGCTGCGATCAGATCGGCATTAACAAAATGTGTACACTCCGCTACCTTGGGCAAATATTCCAATGCAAATGTGGTTTTGCCCGCGCCATTGGGACCGGCAATGATCCAGCAGGTAGGCATTACACAATCTCCCTGTGTTGTTTCGGTGTCCGCCTGAATTCGATGATCGTGGCAGTCATGTGGTTTGTAAGAGTGTACCGTGGATGACGGGTATAATTTTGCCAATGGATGGCGGCGGATCAATTACTGTTTTACCCGCGATGCGGTATTGGCCTGAGAGCGATTTGTACTGCCAGGCAGCAAGCAGCAAGAGTACGATAACAATGTTTCGTTTCATGTCGTCCCTAACGTTTGAATTAGGCCGCAGACTCTCGATTCTTGACATAGTAAGCAACCATTTCTGCAATATCGGTTGGTGTGCTGGCCGCTCATCTGTAAAAATCTGTTAAATGGCTATTGCAGGATGGCGATACATCTATTTAGCAATTCTTCATTGCCTATGATTACTAGATTCAATTTCTTTCTGCACCTTGTGATGTTTTGGAATAGCATCTTAGGCGGGTCGTAGTACGCTCCACCTCTATAGTTCAGATCGCCCTTATCGTTGTAGGAGAAGAACTTATCAATAGTTATCGCTACGCCGTCAAATTCTTGCCCGATTACTTGATGTGATGTTCTGTTGGATGCTTCCGAATATTTCTCGTGATGTTCTTTATTGTATTGTGATGGGGTGAATCTCAAAATTTCCCATTTGCTTTCATCTAGTGCGTCGAGGTAACTCTTTGCGTCTTCGGTGGTGTTGAAATAATTGATTTCAATGTTGCCATTGCTTGATATGGGCAGAGATTTTTTGTTGTTGAAGAGCATTTTTATGAATGCGGCGATTTCTTTGTTTGTTCTTATCTTCTCCGATAGTTTGTATTGGGCGATTGGTTTGATTGAGCCAATCTTCGCGCTAACATCACTCTTTTCTTCCCAGTTTGCTAGCGTTTGAAGTTTGTCGTGTGAGAAGATGCAGCAGCATTTTGCTAGTTTTGCTTTTTCAATGATGGTGTCTAGTTGTTTGGGATAGATTCGTTGAGCTTCATCGATGATAACTAAATCATAATTTGCAAGATCGTGGTTGCTGTAGTTTTTTATTGGAGTGATCGCCCAGCCATTTTTTTTCAACTCTGTGTGGCCGTCATTTAGTTGTCCGCAGTGGATGATGAGCGGCTTTCTTATGCTGCCTATAAGATGCTTTGCGATATCGTATGTTAGTAGGGTCTTTCCTGTTCCCGCGCTGCCTATGATTGAAATGAATTTCGCTGCTTTGGGTGGTTTTAGGGAATCAATGATTTGATTTTTCACATCTTCTTGCTGATGTGTTAGGAAATATTCCCCAGCTAAGAACTTTTTCGTGGAGTTGAAAGGTGAAACTAGGTAGTCTGATGGATTGAATAATGCATCCGGAACTTCCGCATCATCTATCTCCTGCTTGGTGAGTAATTCCGCTAAATGGATAACTTTGATTTTTTCTAGTTGTTCGTCATCCCGCAGGAAGTACAGCTCTTGGGATTCAGACACAAATGTGAAGGTGCAAATTTTTCTTCCAATGAAGCTCAAGTAGTATTTGTTTCGTATTAGTTGCTTCTTAATTTTGTCTTCCGAGCAGTTATTCTTGAGTTCTACGTTTATGATGCATTTTCGGCCAAAGCGCAGCAAGTCAAACTCTTTGCCTATCTGCGGAATTTTGTAACCCACATAAAACCTATCTAAGGCTCCTATGCTGCACTCAATGTCGCTCAGAGCCTTGGCTAGACTTCTTAGGTCTTCAATTTCTGCATCTTTGATTTCTATGCCATAGTGCTTCAAGAACCCATTGAAGCCTTCTTCTTTCAATGAATCTTTTGCTTGTAGTAGCGATTGGATGTTTACTCGTTTCAACATTTCTGCTTGTTTGATTCTTGTGAAGGAGGTTCGGTTAATCCGCGTGAATGAAAAAGTGGCTCAATTAACAATTTACTCGATCTATCATTGAAAAAATGCGAGTACGCGCGGTTCAGTTTAGTATGAAAAAAACTAATCTTTCACAGGTTAATACTCTATTATTTTTGACGGCAAGCTTCATTGGACGGCTCGGTTGCAGCTCCGACAATCGAAGCAATCCGGAATCAGCAATCATGCTGCTACCGTTCCACCAACACCACTTCAGCCACCATAACCGCATCATCCCTCCGATATTTCAATTCTACTTTCTCTCCCGCTTTCAGCGTGCGCAAAACAGCCGCATACGACGCCAAATCGTTAACCGGTTGCCCGGCCAGTTGAATCAGAATGTCGCCTTGTTGCAGTCCTGCTTGTTGTGCCGGGGAGCCGGGGAGGGTGTTGTCGACGCGCACGCCTTCGCCCTGGTATGAGAAATCCGGGACGGTGCCGAGGCTGGCGGTGCGTTTTTCTTTAGGTTTTCTGGATTCGGTTGCTGGTGCGGGAGTTGATGATAACGTGACTGTGAGCGGCTCGATGCGGTTGGCGAGATATTCGGCGGCTTCCTTGAGAATCGCGGCGACTTTCACCAGTCCGGCGGTGTCGATTTTATCGGCGGTGTCGCCAGGAGCATGATAATCCTCGTGCGCGCTGGCGAAAAATTGTACCGCCGGAATACCCGCCTGGATAAATGTGGCTTGGTCGCTGGAGCCGAAATCGTCCTGCACCGCGTTGACCGGAATGCCGGTGACAAAGCCTGCGCCACGGAAAACATGTACCAGTTCGCGTGCGGTGCCGGTGCCGAATATCGTGACCGGGTTATTTTCCAATCGTCCGACGGTATCCAGATTCAGCATTGCGATGATTTTTTCAGCGGGGTAATTTTTGCTGTTGCGAATGTAATGCTGGGATCCCAGCAGATTCGCTTCTTCGCCGGTAAACGCGACAAAAATGACGGTGCGCTCCGGTTGCCATTTGCCAACCACTTGACGCGCCAGCTCCAGCATCACCGCAATGCCGCTGGCGTTGTCATCCGCACCGTGATGGATTTTACCCTGATGTGCGGCGCGCACATCCGGCCAGCCGGTGCCCAGGTGATCGTAATGCGCGCCGATGATGAGGCTTTGTCCGGCGAGCTGCGGGTTGGTGCCGGGCAGAATGCCGACGACGTTACGCAAGGTGATGTTGCCTTTCGGCAAGCCGACATCCTGTTGCCAGGTCTGGAAAAAACTGCCGCTATCGTCGCCCGGCAACAAGCCGATTTGCTGGAATTGTTTGGCGATATAGGTGGCCGCTTCGTCCAGTTCCGGGGTGCCGAGTTCGCGGCCTTTGTACGATTCATGCGCCAGATGATGAATATCCGCCATCATGCGGCTTTCGGAAAAAGCCGGCGGTAGTTCCGCCAATGCGCGGCGTGGCTTGGTGATGCCCGCATGCGTGGTATGCGCGGCATGAAGAACGTAACCGTCTTTTTGCCGTACCGGCTGTGACAGTGGCGATTGCATGATCGGCCATTGTCCTTTGTCGATATTGATCAGCTCGTCGCCTTTAAACACCAGATAGCTGTATTTGCGGTAGTGCGGCAATTTATTGGCCAATTCGGCAATTGCCTTGGGATTGTCGGCGGCGACCCATAACAATGTTTTATCCGCATGGGACGGTTGCCGGGTTGTCAGCACCACAGCATGGTCCGCCTGTGGATAGTTTTTCTGATCCAGCTGCAATTGCTTGCGCTGATGAGTAACGCCGCGATCCGCCAAGGTCTGGGTAACGGCACCGGTAAATTTATTCTGCCACCCCATGATCCAGATGGTACGGTTTGCAGGTAACGTTTGCAGTTGATCGTCGGTGATGACTTCCAGCGGACTTGATTGCGTCTTCTGCCAGTTCATGGCCAAGTCCCGGTACGCTGCCAGAATCGACGGATGTTCCTGCGCGGGCAAAATCAGTAATGGTTTTTCCGCGCCAAAACCTTGCGACAACGCAGAGGGAATCTCGCGGCTATCCAGACGGCGGAATACATCGAAATGCGGATCAAGGTCGATACGCACCGGGCGATTGGCGAATTCCAGGACGATGGTTTGTGTACGCTGGTCGACGAGAATATGCGATTCCACTGCCATGTCATCATTTTCCAACGTGACGGAGAGCGGTACTTTCAATCGATATGGATTGCCTGCCTGGGTTTGTTCGACCGTTAAAGTGAGCTTGAATCCTTGTGCGGCAGGCTTGGTTTCCGCATGGCGCAGCACCAGATCCGGCGCACCGGCGCGGTGTATCCATTGCGCGAATTGCTGCGAAAAATCCTGACCGGTAGTTGCATTGAATGTTGCGAGCAAATCTGCAAAAGTTGCCTGTTTGAATTTGAACTGCTTATAAAATTGCCGCAATACGCGCGTGAAAGCTTCGTCGCCCAATTCCTGGCGCAGCATGTGGAAGAACATCATGGTTTTTCCATATCCCACCGCTTCCGAGCTGGCGCTATGGCGGGATACAAAGCGGATGATCGGAAAATCCTTCTCTTTGCTGACGAAATCCGCGTACTTTTGCAGTACGTCACGGCGGTATTCGTCGCCTTTGCCGCGTTGTTCATTGATCAGATGGTCGGCGAGATAAGCGGTTAATCCTTCCGCCCAATTGCCCTTGGCGTAATCGACGAACACGCCGTTGCCCCAGTAGTTGTGCAGAATTTCATGCGGATACGACGAATGCAAAATGAACGGAAAGCGAATCACCTTGGAGCCGAGCAGCGTGAACGACGGCATGCCGTAGCCGCTTTCCCAGAAATTTTCGACCAGTGCGAATTTATTGTATGGATACGGACCGATCAGTTTGTTGTACATGGCGATGTATTGCGCGGTTGCATCCAGGTACTTTTGCGCCAATGCTTGATCGGCGCTGCGCAGATAAACCAGGGAATTCACCGCGCCGGCGGATTGCGTGTAACGCTGATAGCGCCCGGCGGCGAGATAGATATCATCTTGCGGTTGTTTTTCCTCCCATACGACATTTTGCATCGCATTCGTTTGCTGCTCGCGCAATAATGCGCCCTGGCTTACCACATCCCATCCGGCCGGCAGTTGAATGTCCAGTTGGAACGATACCAGGGCAGCACCAAACTGCGGATACCATGCGCTGGAATTGGCCAGGAACACGCCTTCCGGTGAAATCGCACCCGGTGTGGAGCCGAAGCTGCGCGAATACTCCTGTCCCGGCCCCTGAAGCGCGTGATGGATCTTGCCATTGAATTGCAGCATGAAGGTCTGTTGATCTGGCGGTAATGTGACCGTGTAATGGCGGATCGAAATGGGACGGGATTTCAAGGCGACCTGATTGCCATTTGTCCTGATTGTCGCACCCTGCACATCAGTGATCGTCAAACCGGCATGTAGAAAGAATTCAAGTTGCACCGGTTGTTTTGCATTGCGTACCTGATCAGGGATTTGTATCCGATCCTGAACGCGGATTTCCGAAGTGTCCGGCGACAGTTGGATTTGCATCTGGTGATGGAAAGTTGAGGCACCGGCGGACGCGATCATGCCGCAAAACAGACAACCAGCAATAAAAATACATGCCACGCCGAGGTCAGTTAATTTTTGCATTTTTTATTTAAATCTATTGGGTAGTTTATAAAAATTCGAGCGTTTGGACAAAACGATGTGCTATTGCTACCTGCATTCTATCGCATTGAGTGTTTACTTTCCTTTTGTGCCTATGTTTAAATGTTTTCTATTTATCCGGTTACCAGGTATTTTTAATTTTATGAGAAATTTTATACAAATAACATCTTGCGGTTTGTTGCTGCCATTGGTTTTTCTGACAACAGCCCATGCCGGCGCACTTGATTTCATTACCGGCGAACGCCAGCTTTCCGTCAAGGAAAAACGCGCCGGGGAGGCATACTACCGCGCGGATTCGAAGTGGATGATTTATCAGGCGGAAGTGGCGGATGATAATCCGTTTTATCAGATTTTTCTGAAGAATATTGACAGCGGCGCAGTGCAGCAGGTATCTCCAGGAACGGGTAAAACCACGTGTGCGTGGGTTCATCCGGAGCAGGAAAAAGTATTGTTTTCATCGACTCACGAAGATGCGGAAGCCAAAGCCAAGATGGTTGCGGAGATTGAGCGCCGCAAATCCGGCGAACAGAGGTCTTATTCGTGGGATTATGATGAGTTTTATGATATTTACGAGACCGATTTTTCTGGAAAAAATATACGGAATCTGACCAACACGCTGGGTTACGATGCTGAGGCATCGTGGTCGCCGGACGGTAAACTGATCGCGTTTGCATCGAATCGCCGCGCGTATGACGGTGAATTGTCCGCTGAAGAAGCGGCATTATTCAAAGTTAATCCGGCTTCGATGATCGATATTTACATTATGAACGCCGATGGTTCCAACGTCAAAAGGCTGACGCACACACAGAGCTACGATGGTGGTCCATTCTTCAGCCCCGACGGAAAACGGATCGTGTGGCGGCATTTCTCGGAAAGCGGCCGCGAAGCGGAGATATTCACCATGAACATCGATGGTACCGATCAAAAGCAAATCACGCGCCTGAATGTCATGTCATGGGCGCCTTTTTATCATCCTTCCGGCAAGTACATTATTTTTGCGACAAATCTGCATGGGCATCGCAATTTTGAATTGTATATTGTCGATGCCGACGGACAGAAAGAGCCTGTTCGTGTGACCAATAAGGAAGGTTTCGACGGTCTTCCGGTGTTCACGCCGGATGGCAATCATATCACCTGGACCAGTGACCGCACTCCGGAGAAAAAGGGGCTGTTGTTTCATGGTCAATGGAATCACGCAAAAGCGCTGGAAAGTCTTTCATTGAAATAGTTTAAGGAAACACTGATTAATTCGGCGAACGAGATGAAGCACGAGGCGCCCGGAACGCAGCAACTGAGACATATCAACAAGATAGGCGAAGGCGTGAGTACCGCGCAACGAAGTGATTCGCTCGTGCAGTCAATTAATCAGCTTTCCTTAAAACTCTGAAAAGCTTGCAGCAGCCATTCCGGACGCAACAGGAATATTAAACAGCCGATGGGATGGATTTGCCGCCATGCTCGAAATGGCGTGTATTCAGAGTTGTTTAAAAAATATTTTTGTAAGTTCGGCACAGTGAGGAATTTTTAGAATCAGCATTGCGGATTTTCTCACTGTGTTTTTAACTGGCTGCCGATGTGTCAGAGAAAAACTTTTCTCTGCGTTTTTGTTCATCAAAATAAAGCGATTCATTGGGTTCCAACCTGTGTCCAAGGCTCTGAATTTGCCGCCATATGTCAGGAAATATTTTCATTCTCTTGAAGCGCCGTGCGTTCTTTTTGAAATCCCGCTTATTGTTTGATTTGTATAATAATTCAAATAACATCAGCCAGGTAGGTATGTCGTGTTGATTAGCCGCCAATTGTTTTTGTAATAACTCAATAGTCGCTTCGGGTTTTTCCTGTTCGATGAATGCATGTGCTGCCTGGTTGCGCGCATCAGAAGGATTTTCTGCGGATTGAGCGATTTTTTCGGTGTGCTGCAGCAAAACCTCTGCGTAACGATGCCGTGTGCTAGTCAATGATTCATCCGGGAGCCGCGTAAATCTTTCTTTAATCTTTTTATGGCTGCGCAGCATCATAAAAATGATCAATAAAGTCAGTAAAATCCCAAAAAGAAAAGTAGTGTCCGAAAATAAATCCACATCTAATGAAGCCGCATTAAAGTCATCCGGGGGTACCGAGTTTTCAATCGGCTGCACGATGTCTTCCGCCATGACAATGGCGGCATCTATCGGAGAGGTGCTTTCTTCGGGCTGTATCATTGCAATAACCCGGGGTTCTAGCTCAATCTCCGTAATAAGTTCGACGCTTTCGATTTGTTCCTCTTGCGCGGCCGCAGCTTTCAATAACGACAACGATTGCATCGCGGCAATCTGTGTTTCCATTGATTCAACGTGCCGGGTCAGCAGATTGAGTTGATTGGCTTCGTCATCAGCAATTCGTTCCAATTGTGCAATCAGATTGAGTGTCGATCGATGATCTTTAGGTTTGTACTGAGCGGATTCCTGGGTTGTTTCTTGCGATCCACGTTGGGTTGGATTCTTTTCCGGTCTGTTTTGCCGCGATTGGGTGGCAGGTTTTGCAGACGCGTTGATTGTTCTTAAATCCGGGATATGGAGCGTTGCTCCGGCTGGTATGGGTCGATATGCGCCACCCGGAAAATGTTCCGGATTACTCTGTATAATGGCGCGGACAAGATTCCTGCGGGCATGGATATCTTCAGGAAATATCAGACGTGCAATCTGTAAAATATCTTCGCCAGGTCGGATTTGCCATAGCATTCCGGGCCTTGAGCTTTCTTGTTTGGAGACACCAATATGGCTGGACGGATTGCTATCCGATTCAGAATATGAAACAGGTACTTCAGCCGAAACTGAAGTACCTGTTAGCAAGAAAAGAACAACAGTAATTAATTTACCAATAGTTGCGACCATTTAATTTAAGAATATTGATTATCTACAGAATGTAGCGATTGCTTTATTCGCGTCATCAATTCTCCTTTGCCGCAGATCATCATCCACATAGACAATTCCACCAGTACCGTCGGGAATCGTCAAACGGGGTGAATCGGCGTACATTCTAAGTTGAGTCTGAGCTTCCGTACATTTTTTTTTGTTTATTTCAGCTTGCGCCTGATCTTTGGCTTCGTTTTCTTGCCTTTGCTTCCTGCGTTTTTCAAATTCTTCCCGTTCATCTGACAGGACATTCGACTGGTTGCCGGCCGCCGGTGCTGTATTGATATTTAATTGCTGCTCTTTTGTATTCACATGAGGAGGAGGGGGTTGGTCGGTATAATGTATTTTGCCGGTTTCATCCGCCCATTTGTAAATCTGCGCGCCGACGGAAGCGCTGAATAGCAAGGCGGCCACAGTAAACACAACAATTCTCATTGCATGCTCCAAAAATAATAGATCTGAAATCTATCGGACTCGTATTTAGGCAACTTCAAAAGACTCTGGGAAATATCATTTCGGGCGAGACGGAAAATCTGCTGCATTGATTGTTGAAGATTCCTCATCACGTTTGGAATAACAGCAAATGTGCGTTTCTCCGAGTTTCCTTAATGATTCCGTGCATTAAAACATATTAGCTGGAAATATGCTGTATTCTTGGTTGAATTGGCACGAAAATTGTTGCCGTTTTTGGCTATAATGTCGCTTTGCAAAGGATTGACATTATGCAATTGATTCAAAAAGCACTCACCTTTGATGATGTTCTCTTGATTCCGGCTCATTCGATGGTTCTGCCGCGCGATGTCAGTTTGGCGACACAGTTGACACGTACCATTCGCTTGAATATTCCGCTTATCTCCGCTGCCATGGATACCGTGACAGAGGCGCCTTTGGCTATTGCTTTGGCGCAAGAAGGCGGTATCGGCATCATTCACAAAAACATGTCCATCGAAGCTCAGGCCGCGCATGTGGCGCAAGTCAAACGGTTTGAAAGCGGTGTAGTCAAAGATCCGATCACGATTCATCAGAACATGACTGTGCGCGAAGTGCTCGAACTGATACGCCGGCACAAAATATCCGGATTGCCGGTGGTGAATGGCAAAAAAGTTGTCGGTATCGTTACCAACCGGGATTTACGCTTTGAGACCAATCTTGACCAAGCCATCAAGCACATCATGACACCGAAAAGCCGTCTGGTGACGGTCAAGGAAGATACAACGCGTGAAGCTGTGCTGGAATTGTTGCATAAACACCGTCTGGAACGCGTTTTAGTCGTTGATGACCAATTTGAATTGTGCGGACTGATTACGGTGAAGGATATCATCAAAACTTCGGAATACCCGCTTGCCAGCAAGGATGAACAGCAGCAGTTGCGAGTGGGCGCGGCTATCGGGGTCGGAGAGGGTAGCGAAGAACGTGCATTGGCATTGGCGGAAGCCGGGGTCGATGTCATTGTCGTTGATACTGCGCATGGCCATTCACAAAGTGTTCTGGATCGCATTGCGTGGGTTAAAAAGAATCTGCCGTCGATCCAGGTGATCGGCGGAAATGTGGCGACAGCGGCTGCTGCCAGAGCGATGGCGGATCATGGCGCGGATGCGGTAAAAGTGGGCATCGGCCCCGGTTCCATCTGCACCACGCGTATTGTCGCGGGCGTGGGCATTCCGCAAATAACCGCTATTCATAACGTATCCGAAGCATTAAAAGGGAGTGGTGTGCCGATGATCGCCGATGGCGGTATCCGCTATTCGGGTGATATCGCCAAAGCATTGGCGGCCGGGGCGAATTCAGTGATGCTCGGCGGATTGTTTGCCGGAACTGCGGAGGCGCCGGGCGAAATTGAATTGTTTCAAGGCCGCTCTTATAAGAGCTATCGCGGTATGGGTTCACTTTCAGCCATGCAGCAGGGATCCAGCGATCGCTACTTCCAGGATCAGGAACATAAGAATAACGACAAATTGGTTCCTGAAGGCGTGGAAGGGCGTGTTCCATTCAAAGGCAGTATCGCTGCAGTCATTCATCAGCTAATGGGAGGAGTGCGTTCGAGCATGGGGTATCTGGGGTGTGAAACAATTGCGGTGATGCATGACAAGGCGGAATTTGTCGAAATTACCTCTGCCGGCATCCGCGAATCCCATGTGCACGATGTTCAGATTACCAAAGAAGCTCCCAATTATCACGTCAAATAACGGCCAGCGCATAATGCATCAAAGAATCCTGATCCTGGACTTCGGTTCCCAATATACACAGCTGATTGCCCGTCGCGTCCGCGAAACGAATGTGTATTGCGAATTGCATCCCTATGATGTCGATGCGAAATTTATTAAAGCCTTTGCACCCCAAGGTATCATTCTTTCCGGTGGGCCCGCTTCGGTTATCGAAGATGAAACACCGCGTGCGCGCCAGATTGTGTTTGAACTGGGTGTGCCGGTGCTGGGTATCTGTTATGGTATGCAAACCATGGCGGCACAGTTAGGCGGATCGGTGGAGAGTGCACCGGTACGCGAATTCGGTTATGCGGAAATTCAAACAACGCAGCATGGCATATTGTTTCAGGATATTAAAGATCGAGTCAGTATGGACGGAAACAATATTCTGGATGTCTGGATGAGTCATGGCGATGCTGTGATTGCATTACCGGAAGAGTTTGAGGTCATGGCGCTTAACGCTGCTACGCCTATCGCCGCTATGGCGGACGATAAGCGCCGCTTCTACGGCATTCAATTTCATCCCGAAGTCACGCATACGCCGCAGGGCAAGGCGATAATCGACCGGTTTGTGCATGATATTTGCGGCTTGGGGCGTGACTGGAACATGCCGGACTATGTCGAGGAAGCGATTAATGGAATCCGTGCTGCGGTTGGCAGTGACCAGGTTATTCTGGGATTGTCCGGCGGTGTCGACTCATCGGTGGCAGCGGCGTTGATTCATCGTGCTATTGGCGATCAATTGACTTGCGTATTTGTCGATAATGGTTTGTTGCGTGCCAATGAAGCCAAGCAGGTGAGGGAAACCTTTGCCGGAAACCTGGCGGTTAAAGTGATTCATATCGATGCCAGCCGTGATTTCTATCGCAGTCTTACCGGTATTAGCGATCCGGAAACCAAACGCAAGATTATCGGGCGTGAATTTGTCGAGGTATTTCAGCGCGAATCGGCAAAAATCAATGATGCCAAGTGGCTCGCACAAGGTACGATTTATCCCGATGTGATCGAATCAGCCGGTGGCAAGACCAAGAAAGCACATACGATCAAATCGCATCACAATGTCGGAGGATTGCCGGAAACATTGCATCTGAAACTGCTCGAACCGTTGCGGGAATTATTTAAGGACGAAGTGCGCGAGCTGGGATTGGTACTGGGTTTGCCGCGTGACATGGTATTTCGCCATCCGTTCCCAGGGCCTGGGTTGGGCGTGCGCATTCTGGGCGAAGTCAAATACGAGTATGCCGAACTGCTCAGACAAGCCGATCAAATCTTTATTGAAGAATTGCAACACTCCGGCTGGTACGAGAAAACCTCGCAAGCCTTTGCGGTTTTTCTGCCGGTCAAATCCGTCGGTGTGATGGGAGACGGACGCACTTACGAATACGTGATTGCACTGCGAGCTGTGCAAACCCAGGATTTCATGACCGCCAACTGGGCGGAATTGCCATATTCGCTACTCGGCAAGGTTTCTAACCGTATCATCAATGAAATCCGCGGCATCAATCGTGTCGTTTACGACATTTCTGGTAAACCGCCGGCCACGATTGAATGGGAATAGAGCGCAAGTTCAAACGGCCGGTGAGCTGGTTGGCAGGTAGGGAGCTTCTAGCCAGCCTTGAAAGTATTCTAAGTTATCTATTAAATGGTGAAAAGCAGGATTCCAAGGACTGGATGTTTGCGGAAGCCATTACACTTCCTCACTGTAATGAGGGTAAACAAGAATACTGGTTTGATTATATTGCCGATACCGGCGATGGATCGCGAGCAGTCTATAATGTTGCCTATTTATGCATGAGCGGATTGTGGCTCAAGGATGGAAAGATAACACAGGGACATCCCATTTCACTAAGTCAGACTGGCGAATTTAATCAGCGGCTGCCGCGAGGTGAGTTTTTATTCGTCGGTGGAGATACGGCCTATCATACAGCGGATATTGCTGCCTTGAAAGAACGCTTCCAAACACCTTTCAATTGGGCTTATGAGGATATTGCAGTTACTACCGGAGAAAAGATAGCGCAACGCCCAATTTATGGTATCCCGGCTAATCATGATTATTATGATGCTTTGGATGGCTTCAACCGGCAATTCTGCCGCCCGATTGTGCGAGATATTCATCCTCTTGTTCGCGAACAAGAGGATCTTACCGATCCTCAATTGGGATTGCATGGTTTCAGGCGTGAACAAAAATCAAGCTATGTCTGGTTAAATTTGCCTTTTGGCTGGAGGCTGTGGGGGCTTGATTCACAAGCAGGCAAGATGGATAAGCGCCAACAGGCTTTTTTTGTCAGTCAGTTTTGTGACAAGCTTACCCAGGATGGAAGCTTGTTTGATGAAAACAAAAAAGAGGAAGTGCAGGAAACGCTGCGCAATGCAATTCCCGATAAATTAATTGTTGCCACACCCGAGCCCAGCACTGTATTGGGAAAGTGCGCAGCAAGTCATGCCGCCATGACGGAATTATTTTTACGATTGGGATTAGAGCCCGCTTTTCTGCATGACGGCAGGCTGAGCCGTAACAAGTGCCGTCTGGATATTTCAGGGGATGTCCATCATTATGAGCGTTATTGGGGCAACTCCCATGAGCATGGAGAGCCTGGTAATTATGCTTCCGTGGTGGCAGGCGGTGGTGGCGCCTTTCTGCATCCAAGCCATACGGATGCTGGTGAAATCAAGAAACAAAGCGTGTATCCGGCTGAGATGGATTCGCATCGCGAAGTGACGCAGCGGATTCTCAATCCATGGCAGATCTTCCTGGGTGGTTATGCATGGTTAATTGCTGCAATGGTTGGTTTCATCACCTATTTTGCAGTGACCGTTCCACAAAGCACGTGGTCTTTATTCAAGCTCATTCCCGACAACTTACGCCCGGACCGGGGAAGTCAGGATTTTCTGGCGCGTATTCAGAGAGCACTGACTCTTCCGGATACCCATGCAATCCTCAGCGGATATTGGATCGATTTGATTTACCTCATTTTGTTTGTTGCATTTTTGATCGCATGGCGGCTAATGAGCGTCCCGGAGTTATCGAAAGTTAAATATAGCGATTCACGGGATATCTGGAACAGGCGTCTGGCAACATTTCTCATTCCTGTTGTATTGTGGCTTATTCCCTTATTAATTCTGATCCTTGAGCCGGGAGAGTCGACTCCTCCATTATTCCTGGCGGCTATTTTGATTGGTTTGTCGTGTGTGGCAGGGCTGCTGATATTCAGTCTTATCCGATGTTACAGTGATATTTTATTCGAACGCGCCAGAATCAGAAAAGAAACCTGGTTGGATTTTATTCCCTTATGGATATTGAGCATAATGGGAATTTTTTATATTGCTGTGGGTTTTCTGCATTATGGCGTATACAAGGCATCGATCATGAGTTTTGATTTGCTGGTCATCGTTGTCTGGTCATTAGTCATTCTAGGCTTAACCACATTTCCATTTTTTGCATCGGATAAGCCCGGAGTGGCTAAAGCCAATGCAGGCAAATTTCTGGCTTTGGGTTTTTGGCATGCCATCCTGCAAATCTCAATACCGGTGTGTTTGGCTTTGTATGCCGATTGGGCAAGCTGGCTGATTATTTGTGGTGCTGCGATAGCAATAACATTGATTGCTGGACGCTTGTTTACATCTCAATATTTTTTCAAGGAATTTTCGCCGGATATTCAGAAAAAAATTGGTCAAGGGTTATTGATTTCCTGGATTGTGACCGGAATGGCCGTATTCTTTGCAGCTATGCAACAAGGTGAGCTTGTTGCGGTAGACGCATCGCGTTTGCTGATGGCTTTTTTGTCAGGAGCGATATTTGGCTGTATTTGGCTGGGCTGGTATCTGGCGGTATCCTTGGCATTTAATTGCCATAATAATGAAGCTGGCGGAGGCGCGCGATCCGAGAAATTTCGCCACATGATCCGCATTAAGCTAACAGAAGATACCTTAACCGGATATGTGATCGGGATTGATGTACCAGAAAAAGATATCAGCAGAACCAGGATCTGTCTGGTTGATATGTTTACCCTGAAGGCAGGAAAATAAGGTTATGCTGTGCATATCCGCTCGTGATTAGCTCATTAAATCTCTCAGTACATAAGGCAAAATACCGCCGTGCTTGTAATAATCGACCTCAATGGCGGTATCAATGCGGCACAACAGTTGCACTGATTGACGGCTGCCGTCTTTTTTGTGTATCACCAGTGTGACATCTTTCTGCGGTTGAAGATTATCCAATCCTGAAATATCAAATCGTTCATCACCTTTAATTCCAAGGGTTGCAATGTCGTCATTGTCTTTGAATTGCAGTGGCAGAACACCCATGCCAATCAGGTTGCTGCGGTGGATGCGCTCAAAACTGGCTGCAATCACCGCTTTGACTCCCAGAAGTTGCGTACCCTTGGCGGCCCAGTCGCGGCTTGAGCCAGTGCCGTATTCCTTGCCACCGAAAACAACGGTAGGAATGCCTTGTGCACGATATTTCATTGCGGCATCATAAATGCACATCTGCTCGGGTGCAGCGCCGATTGTACCCTGATAGAGTGTAACGCCGCCTTCACTGCCGGGGATCATCAGGTTCTTGATACGCACATTCGCAAAGGTGCCGCGCATCATCACTTCATGGTTGCCGCGGCGGGCGCCGTAGCTGTTAAAGTCTGCCTTGGTGACATTGTGTTCCAGCAGATACTGGCCAGCCGGAGAAATATCCTTGATTGAGCCGGCCGGACTGATATGATCGGTGGTCACGGAATCACCAAATACGCCCAGTGCAAAGGCATGCTTGATGTCATTGCTGTTGCTGTTGCTGTTGCTGTTGCTGGAGGCTGCCGGTTGCAGCGAAAAATTCTCAAAAAAAGGCGGCTCAGCGATGTAAGTGGATTGAGGCCAGCTGTAGGTTTGTCCGGTGACGGTGGTGACGTTATTCCACAATTCGTGATCTTTGGTAAGGTTGCTGTAGAGTTGCCGGAAAGTATCCGCATTCGTGGCAAATTTCATCAACGTATGAATTTCCGCGCTACTGGGCCAGATATCTTTTAACCATACCGGTTGATTGTTTTTACCGATGCCGACGGGTTCCACAGTCAAGTCTTTCAGCATCGAGCCAGCGATGGCATAAGCAACCACTAGCGGTGGAGATGCTAAAAAATTGGCGCGGATATTCGAATGAATGCGTGCTTCAAAATTGCGGTTTCCTGACAGCACCGCCGCGCAAATCAGATCATTCTTGACGACGGCTTCTTCAATCGGCTCGGCTAAGGGTCCGGAATTACCGATACAGGTGGTGCAGCCATAACCGACGAGACTAAAGCCCAGTTGTTCCAGATAAGGCAACAATCCGGTAACGGTCAGGTAATCGGTAACTACGCGCGAACCCGGCGCCAGTGAAGTTTTGATATGATGTTTGACCGACAATCCTTTCTCGACAGCCTTTTTGGCCAGTAATCCTGCGGCGAGCAGTACGCTGGGGTTAGAGGTGTTGGTGCAGGATGTGATGGCGGCAATCAGGATATCGCCATGACCTAATTCGACCGAAAAGCCATTTAATTTGTGCGCAGATAATTCGATCGGATCGGGTGTGGGCCGATTGCTGGTCATCTCGGCGACGTTGCGGGATGCCATTCGTCGTTCGACAGGCGCCGCATGGCTTGCTGTTGAAGGGCTGTCCTCTTTCGATATCTTACGGGGAACCGGCGATGACAACCGGCTCTCATCCGCATCGCCGGAATCGATATGAGTGCATACCTCGGGATCCTGATCCCGGTTAGTACGGGTCGAGTATCGTTGCTCGATATCGTCATCTTGTTTGCCATAACCGCTTTCGTTAACGGGTTTGTTGAAGAGCTCGGTAAATTTTGATTTAATCGCGCTCAACTCAATACGATCCTGTGGTCGTTTGGGGCCTGCCAGTGATGGCGCAACCGAGCTTAAATCCAGGGTCAGTTCGCTGCTATAGTCGATGTCGCCCTGGTGGGGAATGCCATACATCTGCTGTGCTTGAAAGTAGCTTTGAAATGCTTTGATCTCTTCATCGTTGCGTCCTGTGCCTTTGAAATATTCGATGGTGACATCATCAACCGGGAAGAATCCCATCGTAGCGCCATATTCTGGAGCCATATTGGCGATGGTGGCGCGATCGGGCAATGTCAATGAGGCTGTTCCTGCGCCGTAAAACTCAACAAATTTACCCACTACGTTGGATTTGCGCAGCATTTCTGTGATTGTCAAAACCAGATCGGTTGCAGTGACACCCTCGCGCAACTGTCCCGTGAGATTTACACCGACTACATCGGGCGTAAGGAAATAAACCGGCTGTCCCAGCATGCCGGCTTCTGCCTCAATGCCGCCGACACCCCAGCCCACCACGCCGATACCGTTGATCATCGTGGTATGCGAATCAGTGCCGACTAAAGTATCGGGATACATTAATCCATCTTTTTGATGGATGCCGCGCGCAAGATATTCCAGATTGACTTGATGCACAATACCGATCCCTGGTGGAATTACCTTGAAAGTGTCAAACGCCTGCATGCCCCACTTAATGAACTGGTAGCGTTCATTGTTGCGGGAGAATTCAATTTCCATGTTGTGATTCAGTGCATCTTTGCTCCCGTAATAATCAACCTGAATCGAGTGATCCACCACCAGATCAACCGGCACCAATGGTTCGACCAGTTTTGGGTTTTTCCCCAGTCTGACTGCCGTACTGCGCATGGCGGCGAGATCCACCAGCAATGGCACGCCGGTGAAATCCTGCAATACAATGCGCGAAACGACAAACGGTATTTCGTCTACCCGGGGAGCATCCGGTTTCCACTGTGCCAATTGACGGATATGCGCTTCGGTGATTTTTTTATTGTCATAGTTGCGTAACACCGATTCCAGAACAATGCGAATCGAAATCGGCAGACGGGAGATTTTCCCGGCGCCGTTTTTCTCCAATGCGGGAAGTGAGTAATATTTCACGCGATTTCCATGGGGAAGAATTAATTCATGCAGGCTGTTGAATAAATTGTGATTCATGGCAATCTTCCTGAAGATAAGTGCGACTGGGCGGATAAATAAACGATTCTGGCCATAATATATAATTTTGATCCAATAAAGTCACGTGCGGACAGTGGGTTTTTCCTGTCTGTAGGTGTAAATGAAACACAATTCATCGGCATTATGACAATTTTGATACCATGCGGCGCATTAACGGTAACCGAAAAAATAGAATTCATTGTGGTGAGTATGATTTCCCGTTTCGTAGCGATTGCATACTTAAAACAAAACAGGTTAAGGTATAATCCCCGGTTTCTCAATTTTGGATTGTTGGAGGTCTCTATGCCTATTTATGAATATCTTTGCAATTCATGCGGTGCCGAGAAAGAGCATTTGCAAAAGATTAGCGATGCACCCATTGCCGCATGCCCTGTGTGCGGCAGTAATAACTATACCAAGCTGATTTCTGCTGCGGGATTTCAATTGAAGGGCAGCGGTTGGTACGTAACTGATTTTAAAAATAAGACGAAACCAGCAGAGACTAAACCTGCTGCGAAGGAAAGTACCGAAAGTACGCCATCAGCACCACCTGCAGCTGCGGATGCAGCTGCGAAAAAAGAGAGCAGTCCGGCAACGACTGCAACAGCCGTTGATTGATTGACCTGAGCGTCATCATATCGCGGTGATCAAACCAGAAATTATCGATCTCACTACTTAGACCCTTGAAACAATTATGCGTACAAATTACTGTGGCGCCATTAATGCCGAATATCTAGATAAAACAGTAACTCTCTTTGGTTGGGTGCACCGGCGCAGGGATCACGGAGGCGTGATATTCATTGATCTGCGTGATCGCGAAGGTCTGGTGCAGGTGGTATGCGATCCCGATAACGTGGAAACGTTTCAGGCAGCGGAAAAAATACGCAATGAATATGTACTGAAAATTACCGGTAAGGTACGAAGACGGCCTGAAGGAACGATCAACACGTCTTTGGTCAGCGGTGAAATCGAGATCCTGGTGGCGGCTATTGAGGTTTTGAACATTTCATTGACGCCGCCATTTTTGATGGATGACGATAATATCAGTGAAGTCGTGCGGTTGGAACATCGCTATCTGGATCTGCGCCGTCCGGCGATGCAATCGAATCTCCGTTTGCGTCATAAGGTTGCCATGGCGGTTCGCATATTTCTGGATCAACATGGGTTTCTGGATATTGAAACGCCAATGCTGACCAAATCCACACCGGAAGGCGCGCGCGACTATCTGGTGCCGTCACGGGTAAATGCCGGGCATTTTTTTGCCTTGCCGCAATCACCACAGTTGTTCAAGCAGCTTCTAATGGTGTCAGGTTTTGATCGCTATTATCAGATTACCCGTTGTTTTCGTGATGAAGATTTGCGCGCGGACCGGCAGCCTGAGTTTACCCAGATCGATATTGAAACTTCATTTCTGTCAGAGAATGAAATCATGTCTCTGATGGAAGAGATGATGCGCGGATTATTCAAGAATGTGAGCAATGTGGATTTACCCAACCCATTCCCGCGATTGACCTATGCCGAGGCTATGTTCAAATATGGTTCCGATAAACCGGACTTGCGCATTCCACTGGAATTTACCGAGCTGACCGACATCATGAGAGATGTTCCTTTCAAGGTTTTCCGTGAGGCAGCGGAAAAACCGGACGGACGGGTGGCGGCCTTACGTGTACCTAATGGCGGTGAATTGTCACGCAAGGAGATTGATGATTATACGGCTTTTGTGGCTATCTACGGCGCCAAGGGCTTGGCTTATATCAAGATTAACCGCCTCTCCGATGGTTTGGAAGGATTGCAGTCGCCGATTCTGAAATTTCTGCCGGAAGCTACAATTCAAAACATTCTTGCCCGTACTAAGGCTCAGGATGGCGACTTGATTTTTTTCGGTGCGGACAAGACCAAAATCGTCAATGAATCTTTAGGCGCATTGCGCATCAAGGTTGGTCATCAGCACGGTCATGCCGAATCGGAATGGAAGCCGTTATGGGTAATTGATTTTCCGATGTTCGAGCGGGATGAGGAAGAAAATCGCTGGCAGGCGTTGCACCATCCTTTTACATCACCGGCTGATGGGCATGAGGATTTGCTCGAAACCGATCCCGGCCAGGCGCTTTCCAAGGCTTACGATATGGTTCTGAATGGCTCCGAAATTGGCGGCGGCTCAGTCCGGATTCATCGCCAGGATGTCCAGTCCAAGGTATTCCGTGCTTTAAATATTTCCGAACAGGAAGCGCAGGAAAAATTTGGTTTTCTGCTGGAAGCGCTTCAGTACGGCGCTCCGCCGCATGGCGGCATTGCATTTGGCTTGGATCGTATTCTGACCATGATGACCGGCTCAGAATCTATTCGTGACGTCATTGCGTTCCCTAAAACCCAGCGTGCGCAATGCCTGCTGACTCATGCGCCCAGCACTGTCGATGAAAAGCAATTGAAGGAACTTAATATTCGCTTACGTCAGGTTGATACCAAATCAAGTAGCGGATAGCCATTGTTTTAATGTACAAGATTCCGGTTTCCGTGCTGGTGGTTATTCATGCGATTGATTTGCAGGTTTTATTGTTGGAACGCGCGGATCATCCAGGTTACTGGCAATCGGTTACAGGCAGCCAGGATCCCGGAGAGACGCTACTTCAGACTGCGATGCGGGAAGTATCTGAAGAAACAGGACTCAATTCCGCTGATTATGAATTGACCGATTGGCAGATTCAGAATCGATATGAAATTTACCAGGAATGGCGCTGGCGTTATGGACCTGATGTAAGATTCAACACTGAGCATGTATTCGGTTTACGTTTGCCGGAAGTAACGCCGATTAGAATATCGGCCAGGGAACATTTGAATTATGTCTGGCTGCCTTGGCAGCAAGCAGCTGAACAAGTATTTTCAAGCAGTAATGCTGACGCTATTCTGAATTTGCCCGCGCGCGTGCAATTTGCTCAAACCGACACCTGATCGATATCGCCCGTACCGTGCAACTGTTTGAAATAAATTATTAAAATCTCTTGTATTTTGATTCTAAGATTGATAAACGGATAAAATGCAAAAAGAGGTAGTATCACAACATCACAGCGATGCGCACCTCCCCGTGACAGTCCACGGAGAGGTGGTTCGAGATAGAATTCGTCCCGATAATGTCTCACAAGCCCGAGTTATGCAATTGGGATAATGGGTAAAGATCCATGACCCAGAATCGAGGCAGTGGCTACATTTTGCAGGGTGATGGCTTTGGCGATGCGTTGCTCATCTTCCCCATTAGCGGTTGAATTGATATCCTTTGCCGCGTTGCCGAATGCCCAGGCATCAACTACAAACATGTCGTATTGTGGTCCGTATTTGGAACGAATTGCAGAACGATCCACAGTGGTACCCACCCGTGTATTTAAAGCAATACCTAATTCATTGTGTTGCCCCGTTAACTCTTCATAGACTGCGCCTGTATCCTGCGCGGCCTGGATTATGGATGCCCTGTTTTCAGCGAAGAAACCTGCCTGACTTAAGCGATTCTTGGCCTGTTGAACAATGGATTCTTTTTCTGATCCGGTTATATTAATACCCAGTTGGTTAGTCAGTGAAGCAAGATCATTAATGCGCTCGGTGATATGCTGATATATCGTCGGCGCTTTGGAGCATGCGCCGCAACCGCAGTCACTATGATCGTCGCCATGTACGCCAGTCTGGTGCCCCTTTTCTTTAAGTTTGTTAATGGTTTGTGTGGTTAACTGTTCTTCATTGATGTCAGTGGCGGCTGAATTGCTTCCAAGATCGCCACCGTACACTATGCTTAATGTACCTCCGGCTGCACAAGGAGCACTTTTGCGATAGCCGCTTTTATCGGTACGGCCATCAACACATATTTCCGGTACTGAGCCGTCTACCGGAACATTAAACAAACCGGCTGAGATGGCTTGATACATTTCATTTAAAATTTTCCGGTCAATATCGTTGCGATTGTCAGGTCCAATAGACCCTATGCCTAAATTGAATTGACCCAGGGTAATGTATTGAGCATTACTTTCTTCATCGGTAGTTGATGAAGTTGCCGTTTCTTGCTGCGTGCTGGTACCTGGAGTAGCCGAGGCTGATTCTTGACTGCCTGTAAAATGTTTTAACAGATTCTTTAAACTTTCAAACATTTTATATATCCTTTGTAGTAATTGGTCAGTTGATCATAATTTCTATTTCATACTTGCCATATTCAAAGAAATGCGAGGAAAGGGCAAATCTCGTCAAAGCCACATAACCGGTATGTCATGATTAAAACAGGGTTAATTGACTAGACGACAGAATTCTAACACTACTTTTTCAGGTAACAGGTAGTTATTCTGCATTTTCTGCATCAGGAGCGACGAATTTATAGTATATTTCAGTTTATTTATTTGATTATTATGAGTAAAATATTAAATAGTGCAGTGGTTTGATGTGATTTCCTTATTTTTCATGCAAGGTTTTGAACTGAGAGAATTTATCTTGATGATCACATGAGCAAAGTTATTCTTGTTTTACTGTGCAAGCGGTCGGCTCCCGGAGTAGGTAAGCAAAGGCTGGCTGCGAGCTTAGGTGTGAAAGCAGCTCGGAAAGTTGCTGATGCATTACTGGCCTGCGCACTGGAAGATGCAAGGGCATGGCCGGGCCCGGTAGTCATTTCCCCCGCCGATCAGGGCGACGTGGAGTGGGCGCAAGCCTTATCATTGTCAACTCATTTTCCGGTAACTGTTATGCCGCAGGTGACGGGAAATCTGGGGCAACGGCTCAATGCGCTAGATCGGGCATTGCGTGCGCAAGGTGGTGAGCAATTAATATTTATTGGCAGTGACGCACCAGGATTGACTACGGTAGATTATGAGACAGCGCGCGCCGCACTGCAGCATCATGATATCGTGTTGATCCCCGCTCTGGATGGCGGCGTTGTGCTGATGGCAAATCGATGTGCATGGCCAAACCTGAGCGTTTTGCCGTGGAGCAGCGATCGCTTGGGCATCTCTTTGAGAGACATTTGCCGCAATGCAGGAAAATCCGTGACGACGATAAAACAAGGTCATGATGTTGATGAGCTGAAAGATTTGATAAGGTTGAGTAGTTTGCTGCGACAGGATAAACGGCCTGCGCGCCGTATGTTGCTGGAACTTGTTGATACGATTGTTTCGTCTTCAGAAATACCTTATGGTTAAGTGTAGCGTCATCATTCCCTGCTATCACGATGATGGGGAATTAGCGCGTCTACTGGAGCAATTGCAGCAATTACCGAATGAGCCGTACGAAATTATTGTTGTTGATGCTGCCAATAGCGCCTGCTGCTTAAATATTTGTAAACAATTCAGGGTGCAGCGGTTGGTGAGTGATCCTTGCCGCGGGCAGCAATTGCGCATTGGCGCAAGTCAGGCTACGGGTGATGTGCTGTGGTTTTTGCATGCGGATGCGCAACTCTCAACCGATTCAATCAGAGCGATATCAAGCGCGTTAGCACGAGGCGCGATCGGTGGTTATTTTCGGTTTCGCTTTGCCAAACCGCGTGCCTGGCAAGCTTTTATCCTGGAACCGGCGATTGCGCTGCGATGCCGCTTTGGCGTTCCCTACGGTGACCAGGGGATTTTTATCAAGCGTTCAATTTATCAACAAACCGGCGGACATGCACCTTGGCCGTTATTCGAGGAAGTGCCTTTGGTGCGATCAGTCCGCCGTTGTGGTAAGTTTGTATCTTTGTCCGAGCCTGTTTTTGTAGATTCGCGCCGTTGGCAGCGTGATGGCTGGTGGCGGCGTACCTGGCATAATCGCAGGCTGGCCTGGAATTTTATGCGTGGCGCCAGACCGCAGGAACTTGCCGCAAGATATCGTTCTAAAATTGGTTCGTGAATGACATAATGGTACAAACCATTCAATAAGAGGAAACATAATGCAAGAGAGCGTGCAAAAATATTATGGCGAAACTCTCACGGGTACTCAGGATTTATTGACGAATGCATGTTGCACCGATACCGGGTTGCCGTATTTTGTAAAACCACTGCTGAACCGGGTGCATGCGGAAGTGCGAGCGCGCTATTATGGCTGTGGCCTGGTGCTGCCTGAATTACTGGAGGGATTAACCATTCTGGATTTGGGATGCGGTGCGGGGAGGGATGTGTATGTGCTCTCGCAGTTGGTCGGAGAAAAAGGACGAATTGTCGGCGTGGATATGACTGAGGAGCAATTGGCGGTTGCACGTCAGCATGACAAATATCATCAGAAAGCCTTTGGTTACAAACGCAGCAATGTGCGCTTCCTGCAAGGCTATATCGAACGGTTGCACGAACTTGAATTGGCGGATGCCAGCATGGATTTGATCGTATCGAATTGCGTTATTAATCTGGCGCCGGATAAGGCGGCGGTATTACGTGAAGCCTTTCGTGTATTGAAGCCCGGAGGCGAATTGTATTTTTCCGATGTCTACAGCGATCGCCGCATACCAGCGGCATTGACGCATGATCCGGTGTTGTATGGCGAATGCTTGAGCGGTGCACTATATTGGAATGATTTTTTGCAATTGGCGCGCAAGAATGGCTTTTCCGATCCACGTTTGGTCGATGATCGATCAATTGACACTAATAATCCTGAATTATCAGACAAGATTGGCAGTATTCGTTTTTATTCCGCAACGTATAGGTTGTTCAAATTGCGCGATCTGGAACCAGCTTGTGAGGATCATGGGCAAGCGGTGGTATATAGAGGCACGATTCCCCATTACCCTCATGCCTTCCGGCTGGATAAGCATCATTTCATTGAAACAGGCAAGCAGTTTCCAGTGTGTGGCAATACCTGGCGCATGCTGCATGACACGCGATTCAGGGAGCATTTCGATTTTTATGGCAACTTTGACCGGCACTTCGGTATTTTTCCAGGTTGTGGCATGGGCATTCCGTTTGCTGATGCAACCACCAGTGAGCGAACCAGCGGGTGTTGTTGAGCATGAATGCTACTGTTTTATCTGCATCCGAAAAATTTCATGCTCGTTCTAGGTCATGGTACGTCACACACGACGATAAGCCGCGTGGCTTTATCCGTTCGCATGCTTTAGAAGAACTGTGGTTTCATACCGGTACCGCGTGTAATCTGGCTTGCCCTTTTTGCCTGGAAGGATCAAAACCGGGTGATGATCGTCTGCAGCTCATGCGTCTCGATGATGTTAAACCGTTTATTGACGAAGCGATGGCTCTGGGTGTTAAGCAATTTTCCTTTACCGGAGGAGAACCTTTCATTAATAAGGACATAGTGCGAATTCTTGATCATGCGTTACAGTATCGCCCTTGCATGGTGTTGACCAATGCTACGGAACCACTGATCAGGCGTTTACCGCAATTGGAATCATTGCGTGAGCATTTTCATACCGTGCATTTCCGGGTTAGTTTGGATCATTTCCTGGCGCATGAGCACGATAAAGGCCGTGGTGAAGGAATGTTTTCCATGGCATTGGATGGTTTATGCGCTTTGAACGATATGGGATTCAGTGTATCCGTAGCTAATCAGAAAATTGCCGGCTTGCCGGCAAGTAAAGTGGCCAAGTGCTTTGCCGAGGTCTTTCGCGGTGCGGGTTTGCCGGAAGATTTGCCGCGGATTGAATTTCCTGAATTCTATCCACCCAATGCCGCAGTTCCTGCTCCTCAGATTACACAAAGTTGCATGGTGGATTATCAGACCGAATCGACCCGGCGTAAATTCATGTGCGCTTTCAGCCGCATGGTGGTAAAAAATGCCGGCGAGTGCAAGGTCTATGCGTGTACGCTGGTTGATGATGATGCCGATTATGCGTTGGGGAAAACATTGGCTGAGAGTCTGCAAGAACCGATAAGTATGAAGCATCATCGCTGTTACAGTTGTTTTCGATTTGGTGCTTCATGCAGTGAAATGAAATGATCACGATGGGGTGCCATTGATCGGTTGAGTCAACATGAGCCTTGATAGAGGCCATCTCATGGTGTTTGCGCGTGCTTGAGATCTCTGCATGATTGTCATCCTGTGCCGGATTTCAAATGCTCTCAATTCTTTAATTCCTGTTTTTTCTTATAAAATAAATAGGATACTACATTTTTCTCAATGGGATTTGACTGGATGGCGACCGAGGTTTTTCCCGATAAAACATCTCATAGCATGAGAAAAGAAGGTTATTTAACCGCATAGCAAAAGTTCCGCAGGCTTACTCGCGATCTTGAAATATGGTCGATAGAGATTGTGGAGCTCGTGATTCTAATAGACCATATTCTATGGTGGTGAGAGAGGGGTGAAGGATTCAGTCAGAACATGTTACGCAAGTTATAAAAAAGAAAGGTATATCAGTCCGGGAATTTTTCCGTATTTGCCCAGAGATAAAAAGAAGGTATTTTTGGGGAGGAAATATGTGGACAAAAGCTATTTTGTTGAAATGATACGAAGAGGTTATTCGTGGATATGTATAAAATCAGCTCAAAGCAATGGATGAGATGGAAGGTTTGAGCAACTATCCTTCTTTCAAAAGCTGGTCGATTGCGATCGAGTTTTTTATCCTGAGTTTAATAGAAATGAAAAACGATCATGCAAATTAACTGGATCAAATGCAAAGAACAGATGCCGCAGGATGATGATTCGGACATAATTGTTTCAGATCAAGGGACTTATTACATCCTGCCAAGTTACATGATCAGCAGAATGCGTAGATCTGCAATTATGAATGCTTATGAATGGATACCCTATACAGAAGAAGCCTGGAAGGAATTAACCAGGAAATGAAAGAGATCGCTCCTGGTCATACATACGAACTGAGGCATCTGGATAGTGATCAGGTTCAAAGATTGCAGTTTGTTAACCGAAACCCAACAGTCTTGTAACTGTGAATAGAAAAACAACCGAATTCATTTAACAGATATTGGTAAAGTGATGGTATCAACATAACATTCAATGAGGTAACTAAATGATATACGATATTCTTACGTTGAAAATTAATATGTTAAATGTAGAGAGGTTATCGAATGGCTGACTGGAAAGCATGGACCGGGACTAAAGAACAACTTCAAGAAATGACGATGTCTGAAGATGGATTCATAATGAAGAATATTCTTGGAACCGAATCCCCTGTTCTAAAAGTAACTGACTTTGATTCTGATGAGCATGTTTTGGAATATATTGATAATAATGATTCGACGCATTACTTGATAATTGAATACGATTCATTGCGTAATATAAAAATCAGGCAGGCAGAAACAGGTCAACCAATTTGGTATCGCTCCATATTTTCTTCCAAGGAATTCCCTGGAACGCAGACTTGCTTCCCTAATTGGTATATGAAAGATGTTGAATACTCACTAAAACCGTTCGATGTAACAACCAACTCGCAAGAATAAGAAATCCCGCTGCTTGCGGCGGAGTTCTTTATCTGTATTAGTTTCGAGCTAATCGTACAAAGCACCTGAAATAGGGTGAATCGCCCCGGGTTTCCTGAGACTGTTTGGTTTGAGTCAAATCGCATCGACTGACTCGCTTAGTTGCCGATAATATGCCATTTCAAATTCCACTGGTGGAATATTTCCGATCGGCTCCAGTAACCGGCGATTGTTGAGCCAATCCACCCATTCCAAGGTAGCAAACTCCAAGACAGCCGTTTTTCTGCCTCAACCACAGTTAATCCACTTTCTTTGAAAAATTTAACTGATTGCTCCCTGGATTTCTGACTATATTGTGTGCGGGGTAATTCCATCTCTATCCTCCATTGCATGTTTCTATTTTATGAGACTTCGGATTCCATGAAAATCAGCATACCTCATTATCCAGTCATCAATGTCGAAAATTGTCCACCAGTTTTTAGTTATTCACCTGACATGCAATTGCTGGTGACTGAAATGATGTTGAGATAGGCAGAAATGATTGCCAATGAATCGGCTGCCTAACCGCTGATAAATCTTTCAGTTTTTAGTACGAAGATAGAAAATCTTCCTATTTGATCCTGATGTTTGCCGTTCTTCGGTTTCAAACAGGTCCTTCTTGGCTTTTACGAGATCAGAGAGTTTTTTATAGCCATATAGCCTTGAATCAAAATCTGGTTGCAGTTTAGTCAAGTAGCTACCAAAAACACCGAGGCTTGCCCATCCTGTATCATCTATGGATTGTTCAAGTGCGGTCAGCACAAACTCTTCTGGAAATTGGGGTTTTTGCTCTACTGCCTTTGTAGCAGCTTTAGTTTCTGTAGATTTCTTTTTAGTCTTAGCTTCGGGTGGGGGTTCGGTCAATTCGCTGGCTGAGCTTGAACGCAGAATTTCAGTAAATACAAACTTGTGGCAAGCATTGCGGAAAGCATCTGGCGTTTTCTTTTCACCAAACCCAAGAACCATAAGACCCTCTTCACGAAGTCGTATGACAAGGCCAGTAAAATCACTGTCACTGGTGATCAAACAAAATCCATCAAATTTTCGCGTATAGAGTAAATCCATCGCATCAATAATCAATGCGCTATCCGTAGCATTCTTACCAGTTGCATACGCAAACTGCTGTACCGGCTTGATGGCATATTTTTGCAGCACTTTCTTCCAGGATGAGCTCGCTGAGGCAGTGAAATCGCCATATATGCGTTTTACAGTAGCTTCCCCAAACCTTGCGATTTCGGCAAGAAGACCTTCGATGACGGCTGCTTGAGCATTGTCAGCATCAATCAGAACTGCTAATCGTAGCGTTGGTTCTTCTGGTTCATTTTTTGCTGCAAGTCGTGTAGATGCCAAGATAGCTCCAATTTATAATCACAATCTATCAGTATAGGACAAACATAATGAAACATAAATAAACCTAATCCTCTTAACTTTAAGTGTTGAACTACAGCATTAGTAATAAATAACACAACCGATATTATAATTCTATAAACAATGTGTTAATGCTATTCAATTTTTTAAAGTATCAAGCTCTTCTATTTTTGGGGAATGGGCAGAAATAGCCAAAATGGACTTTTCCATTCCTTTAAAGCTTCAAGAAAGACATGAAGCCGTGAAGGTAGGAATTTCCTTGTTGGATAAACGGTATGGACTACAATTTCAGGAGAAGACCATTCGGGCAAAAGGCGGATAAGCTTGCCGTTTCTGATTTGCTCATCACAATACGTCATCGGCAACAAGCCGATCCCATGCCCCCGATAAGTAAAGTCGCTGACCGACTGAAAATCGCGGCTGGCTATTGAACCAGCTACCTGCACTTTCGCTGTTTTTCGCCCATTTACCAGTTCCCACTCTGTCTCATTATTTCTCCCGCCAAGGATGACGCATTGATGCTGCATTAAATCATGTGGCTTAGAAGGAAGCGATCGCCCTTTTAAATAGTCAGGTGCTGCGACGACATAGCGGATACTCGTACCGATACGTTTGGTAATGAGTGTCGAATCCTTCAATCCCCCAAAACGGATACCGGCATCGATGTTTTCCGCTATTAGATCAAGATAGGAATTGGTAATGAAAAGATCGATTTTGATCTTCGGATAATTGTTCTGGAAGTCTGAAAGAAACTTATAAAACGGTTCTTGCCCCATAATTACCGGCACGGTGATTCTGAGCGTGCCTTCCGGGTTTCTTTGGATCTGCGTTAAGACATTCTCGGCATCATAGAGATCGTTCAGCAGCCCGTTGCACTGATTGTAATAATCGCGGCCCTGTGCAGTGAGGTTCAACTTACGTGTCGTTCTTTGCAGCAGGGTCACGCCCAGCTGCTCTTCAAGGTTGGAAACCGCACGGCTCACGGTTGAGACAGGCATGCTCATAGCCTGCGCGGCGCGACTGAAACTTCTGAACTGCGCCACTTTTACAAAAACTGCGATATCGTTCAAATTCAACATATCCAATTTTTGCATAAATGGAAAAGAGATTCCATAAATTCTCATCTAATCAAATAACTCTATTTGATGCACAATCTTCTTCGTCAACTTAATATAACAAAGGAGAATTTTATGTTTAAGCAAAAAACCATCATTGTCACCGGAGGTTCTCAGGGTATCGGCGCGGGCGTTGTCAATGCCTTTATTGAGCGTGGTTACAATGTCGTTGCGACTTCACGCAACGTAACCAAATCCAAAGAGCTTGTGCAGTCTGACAATTTAGCGTTAATCGACGGCGATATCGGACAGGCCGTTACAGCGCAGAAAGTCGCCGAAACTGCAATCACCAGGTTTGACTCCATCGATGCGCTGGTCAACAACGCAGGTATCTTTTTATCCAAGCCTTTCACCGATTACACAGCAGAAGATTTCAGGTCCCTGATTTCGACCAATGTAGAAGGCTTCCTCTATATCACGCAGTTCGTTGTCAAGCAGATGCTGAAGCAAAAATCCGGGGGTAGCGTCGTTAGCATTACGAGTTCGTTGGTAACACATCCGATTGCTGGTTTAAGCGCTTCGGTTCCCATGATTACCAAAGGTGGCATAACGGCAAGTTCATTAAACCTTGCCAGTGAATATGCAAAGGAGGGCATACGTTTCAACACCGTTGCTGCCGGTATTGTCGATACGCCGCTGCATAAGGATAACCCGAAGGAATTTCTTAAATCACTTTCTCCCATGGGGCGCATTTCGGACACGAAGGAAATCGTCGATGCAGTCATTTATCTGACGGAAGCGCAAGCTATTACTGGGGAGGTGCTACACGTGGATAACGGCGCACATGTCGGCAAATGGTAAGCGCGGAACAGAAACTCAAGACTCTCGGCATTACGCTCCCGTCGATGCCGATGCCGCTCGGAGCTTACGAAATGGCTGTGCAGGCCGACAATCTGCTCTTCCTCACCGGTATGCTTTCGATTAAAAGGCGCGAGCCGAAATTTATCGGGAAGCTTGGCAAGGAACTGAATGCAGAAGCAGGGCGAGAAGCTGCGCGTATGGCAGCACTAAACGCGCTTGCCGTCGTTCGTAAGCATTTAGGTTCACTCGATAAAGTAAAGTGTATCGTCCGCACCAGCTTCTTTTTGGCGGTCTCGAATGATTTTATCGATCACCCGATAGTGGCAGACGGAGCTTCTGAGCTTTTCCGTGATGTCTTTGGTGCGGACAGGCTATCCGTTCGCTCGGTGGTTGGTGTTGTGAGTTTGCCGCTTAACACGCCTGTTGAAATAGAAGTCACTTTTGAAGTTATTCTTGAATCCGCCCCGTATAGCTAATGATAATTTTGACCTGGTCAAGGTGATGTATGCCGTCAAATATGGGGCGGCGAGTAGATTTGCAGAGTGTATCCCGTCAGCGCAAATTGGACAAAATAGCCTGATTGCATAAGAGAGAGTTTTGGCTCATCGTAACTCTAAATAGAAGGTACGATGATGACAGAGAAGAACAATCAAAACCGCAGTGTTGAGAAAACCATACGCGATATACGTCGTGCAACCCGCCGCAATTATTCAACAGAAGAAAAGATCCGCATTGTGCCAGAAGGTCTTCGAGGAGAAGACAGTATTGCAGAGCTATGTCGTCGTGAAGGCATCAATACCAATATTTATTACCGCTGGTCGAAGGAATTTCTGGAAGCTGGGAAGAAGCGATTATCCAGAGATACCGTTCGCGAGGCGGCGTACAATGAATCCTGATTTGATATCCGCGCACTATTCAAACATACACGATTAACCGCTGTCAAATCCGCTAACAAGCCGTCAAAAAACGTTTTCGAGAAAGCCGATGCAAGGTATAAACAGGTGAAAAGGCGCATTTTATAGGTCATTAATGAACCTTTTGATCCTGTTCTTAACACATCGTAACAGCAACGCAGATCGTTTTTCAACGTGCTAATAGCAATTGCGCAATACGGGGTACAATTCCCTTCATAAGCGCATTGATCGTTTCCGAGCCATAACCTTACCGAGGTCATCAATGAATTTTTTGCGACTAAATTTTTGGATGATATGTCTATGGGCGTGGCTTCACATACCGTTGGTATCGGCCAACGATATTGCATGCGAGCAAACCGGTGCGGCACGTATCTGGATTTCGCCGCTGTCTCCTCAAACCGGTCAACCGGTCAAAATCATGGCTGTGTCAATTGACGGCCCGCTATCGGAATTGATTCTGATGGATTCGCAGGACCAGCCAATACCGTTGCAATTCCGGCAGCGCGGCGGGCCACCCTGGAGTTTAATCGCAAGCTTGAAAAACCTGGATAGCGGCCTCTATCGCATCACCGCAACCCGAAATAGCCAACAAGCTGGATGCCGTTCGATGGTCATTGGCGAAGCCGCCGTTCAGGAAAAACCGGAGACATGGAATCTGGCCACCGAAGCCTTTTATTCTGCCTGGATCGAGGAATTATTCGGCGCGCCGCCAGAGGAAAATCTCAGTTTCAATTCGCTGGAACCGGTGTTGCGCAACAACGAGCGAAATTTTCTTCATAATTATTTAGGACTTAATGAAGACAGCAACCTGCCGCTGACGCCGGACTGCGCGGATCTGCCCTACACGTTGCGCGCTTATTTCTCCTGGAAAATCGGCCTGCCGATGGCTTTTCGCGCGTGTGGACGCGGCTCGGCCAAAGCACCGCCGAGTTGCGGCACACCCACCATCATCAGCGAATTTACTCGTGGCGTGCAGTCGCAAACCAATTTCCGCAAGCGCTACCGGCAACTGGCCGATACCGTGCATTCCGGTTCGTTGCGAACCGGTCTCACCGCTGATAATACCGACTGGTACCCGATTCCACTCAGCCGCGAAACGTTATGGCCGGGTAGCGTGTATGCCGATCCCTATGGCCATATTTTGGTATTGGCCGAATGGGTGCCGCAAACAGCCGATCGACCCGGCATGCTGCTGGCGGTCGACGCCCAACCGGATAACTCGGTGGCACGTAAGCGCGTATGGGAAGGAACGATGTTATTTTCCAACACGGAGAATGCCGGGCCCGGTTTTAAAGCATTCCGCCCGGTCGTGCTGCCCGCATCGGGCGCAGGGCGCATGCTGTCGAATCAGGAATTGAATGATCACCCCGATTTTATGCCCTTTTCTTTGGAACAGGACTATCTCACACCCGATGATTTCTATGCCCGGCTAACGCAGTTGATCAATCCGCAGGGATTGGATCCATTGCAAGCGTACGAAGCCATGCTGACGGCACTGGTCGAGCAAGTGGAAACCCGCATCAATTCAGTACAGAACGGTGAAATGTATTTCCACAAAAATCCGCGCAACACAATCGCGATGCCCAGAGGCGCAGCAATTTTTCAAACGATCGGTCCTTGGGAAGATTATTCGACACCATCGCGCGATATGCGCTTGATCATTGCGATCAATGTGTTGAACGGTCTTCCGGAGAAAATCGTGCGACACCCGGAATTATTCGTGCTGAACGGCCAAAGCCCGGAACAAGCCAAGACCATGATCGAACGGCATCACGCCAAGCGCGCCAAGGAACGTAGCATCCGTTATATCCGTTCGAATGGCAGCGAATGGGAATTGACCATCGCTGAGGTACTGGCGCGCAGGCCCGATTTCGAAATCGCTTACAATCCCAACGACTGCGCCGAGATACGCTGGGGTGCGCAACCGGATACCGAAGAGTATGCGACTTGCCGCCGCCAAGCACCTGCGGAACAACGCGCCCGGATGGCGCAATACCGCGTGTGGTTCCGGGAAACGAGCAGACCAGTACCTTGAAAACAGCCGCACTCCGGATTGCAAGTCATTATCGCATTCCTTTGATCAGCAACAATACATGCAGTAATTTTGCTGATACTATGGCCATAGTGAAAGACGTTCAAATTTTATCAACAAGGAGATATTAAAATGACTGACAAATCCATTCCCCAAAGATTACAAGAGGAGCTTACCAATCTGCAATCGGTCGTTGACGAAGTTAAATTGCAAATGCACCTCGGGACTAAGGAACTACAAGATAAACTACAGCCGCATCTGGAAGAACTCGAGCAGGAATTAAGCCAGGCCAAAGAAAAATGGGAGGCTTTTGAAAGCAGCTCGGAAAGCGCGTGGGAGGATATTCAAACCGGCTTGAGAAAATCGTTCAAATCGATGGAGCAAGCGTTTGAAAGAGCGAAACAGCACTTTCCACCAAAATGAAATTTTTCAAACAAGAGCAGTTGCAAAGCCTGTTCGGCCAGATCATGAATGCATTGACTCACCTGGCGAAGATGGCATGATTTGTCCGGCTGAAATAGAAACTGCTAAGATGAATCTTCTTCTTTATGTTTCAATTATGTTTATTCAAAACAGAAGCGCTTTAACTTCAATTGCTAATACTTATGCTTCGAGTGCTTTTTAGCGGCCTGTCAGGAAATATGTTTTAATCCTGCATCGTTCAACAAATACCAGATTAACCGGCAATCATATGACCAGGCAATGCTTCGACAAAGCAAAAGCGCTAATCGACGCAGCGAATTGTGAAGATCCGAACCGCGAAATCAGCGAAGGGAAGGATTGGCCGAAAGAATTGCTTTATTCGCGCCGCATGTCTGACATGCTCGAACGCTATGCGCCCGATGCCGATGATGCCATAAAACTGGCGGTGAGTGCTCAGCACATCCAGCGCTGGAAATCGCCACGCAGCGATTATCCGATGGATCGAAAGGGGTATCATCAATGGCGTACCGAGTTAAACAAATTTCATGCCGACACCGTTGCCGATTTGCTCGCTAAAGCTGGATATGAAAATACATTCATTGCACGCGTAACCCAGGCCGTTGGCAAGAAATCGCTTAAAACCAATCCGGATACACAGTTATTGGAGGATGTTGCCGGACTGGTTTTCTTGGAACATTACCTGCTCGACTTTGCTGGCGAGCACCCTGAATACGACGAACAGAAGTGGCTCGATATCATTCGTAGAATTTGGAATAAGATGTCCGCTCAAGCTCATCAATTCATACTCGCAGGACACATCAGATTACCGGATTCACTGGCGGCGCTGATCAAGCAAGCGGTATCCGAATAAATCACGATTCTGTAATAATGGATAGAAAAGTTGTTTGATGTAGCCGGCCTGTTGAAAAACCCCTGATACAGTCGGATCGGCATCGCAAGTTGTTCTGATGGCTAATGACTATGTGCAATCGGCGTGTTGATCACTTCTTCGATTTCCATCATGCCTAAGTCTTCGTGATCGAGAATGTGGCAATGCATGACAAATTTTCCGGTGTAGGTCTGATAGTGCGTATACACATTGGTCACCGCCGGGCCTTGCACCAACAGCGTATCTTTCCAAACCATTTGCGGTTTACCGTCCGGACCGATTCGCTGCCACTGGAATGGATTGACATGAATATGAAATACATGCGGTAACGGTGGAATAGCACCCGGTACTGCAGCCGGATCACCAACGGTCGTGAGCGACCACATATCGACAGCGCCTAACTCCAATTGACGTACATGGTCGGGATTAAAAGCGCGGTAATTGACTTGGAAATAATTTTTTTTGCCTGCCATGTCCTGACCGAGCTTGAACGCAACTTCCTGCACGCCTATAGCTTGTTTGCTCAAATCGAGATTGCCAAAGGGCGCCAGCGCAGCCATTTCCTCGTTGGTTGGCAAAGCCATGTCGTTGGTTTCGTCAACGACTTTCAGAATGGCCAGTAAATTTTCCGGTTCATCAGCTTGCCGTAGCGATTTCAAACTAGAGGTCGGCTGATCGATGATGCGATATTCTCCTGGCTTCATGCTGGCTTTAATCAAGATGTCGCTACGGTAGCCCGGCTGCAGATCGATCGGCGTTCCTGCTTTCCAGGTATCAATGCGCCCTAGGTAATTGCCGTCCAAAGCAATTTCATGTAAATCATGCTTCTCAACCGCGAATGCGATGGATTCACGAAAAGCGGTATCGATCAAACGCCAGCGTTGTACTTCGCCGCGTTTCATGGTGATGATCGGAACGATCTGGCCATTGATAGTGATACGCCGGTGCGAGCAAGGCCATGTGTCCTTGTTGGTGGCAGTGCTGCAATCTTTCGGATTGGGTGTGGATGGGCCAGGGAACAGGCTGGTGATATTGTTCAGTTCGCCTTTCTGATTGTATAAAATCGTTTGCAGTACGAAGATTTTTTCGTTGGCATTAGCGGCCAACAGCGCTTTCGGCGTGGTACTTGGATTATCCTCAATTACAATGGCGCCAGCCATGCCGCTGCCGACCTGAATCGATGTCGAGCCATGTGCGTGGGCATGATACCAATAGGAGCCGATCGGATGGTCTTTCGGCAACGTCACTTCATAAGGGAAATTACTTTGCGGCGAAATGGCGAGCAGTACATTGTCGCTGTTACCGGTGGGCGATACGTGTAAGCCGTGGAAGTGTACGTTGGTGGTATTGAAAGACGCCGGAATGGTATCCAGATAAGCGTTTTGGTTCTCCTGATCGAATTGTGCCTGAATTTCATCGGGTGATTCTTTCGGCAACTGGTTTTTCAACAACAAATTGACGATATCACCTTGCTTGACACGCAATGTCGGCCCCACCAGTTTTCCTTCATAGGTGCGCAGTTTCACGCCGCAACCTGCGATGCTGGTGGTTTTTGGGTCGGTATATTGTACGGTCAGTACAGTTTCGAGCCTACCATTTTGTGCGTGCAGATCGGGTGGATTCTGGAACGGTTGCTTGCCGTATTTTTCAATATCGATGGGTTCGTAGGCACAAGAGGGATGATTTTTTCCCGCCGAGGCAAAAGAACTACCAAGCAGTAAAGTGGACACGATCAATAAATTCTGTAGGTATTTTTTTGACAAAATTTGCATAGCTTTTCCTTTACTTGAAAATTCTACTGTATTGCACCTTTAATATCGGGGAGGATTATCTTGGGAGCAACATAGCTGTTTGTAAACCGTAGCATAATAGTAATGTGCATCGTTTCAACCTGCGCAACTTGGTAACACAGGTTGAAACAGCATGACATTGCTTTTATGGTTTACTAGTCACGATAGGGCTGGCGTTGAGGAAACCCCAAATGAAGTCTGTTTGCATTACCATCAGGTTGGGACGGCTGTTGTTATCGTTGTAGAACCAGAACGGATTAGGGATACCGTGATGGCTGCGTGCATAGCCAAAGTCGGTCAAATTGCGCTCAAACACTGATAATGCAAGAAAATTAGCTGAGCCATCGCCATTCAGTGCCGCACCTGCTCTTGCGTGACAACTAATACAACTCGAACCATCCATAAAACCAGCTTCGGTTACCGAATTACCCAATAGCGTCGATTGACCCATTGAGTTAACAAACTCCACTTGCGAACCTTTGAGGCGGAAGTTACGCCACGCAATATCCTCCGGATCAGGTTCAATCTGACTCGTGCTGCTGCCGTCGCCAATATTTAATTGAATTAGCAGCTTGTCCCATTCCGGGCGAATTTTTTCCAACGGATAACTTTTGTCAGAATTGAAAACGATACTGGGAGAGTTCAATTGATCGCTATGTTGATTGGGTTTGGTGTAATTATCTGCAGTGCCAGCTGGGCGATTCTTATCGCTGCTTGCATAACCGTAAGCATCATTGCAGCCGGTGATATCACAACGACCTGGCAGGCTAATATGCTCGAAGGTGGTCCATACCCAGTTGGGAATATCTTTAGAAGAAATATGGAATGCCACTAGGTGATGAATCCCTTCCAAATTGCAAGTGAGGGATGATTTGCTGATACCAAGCGCTTGAAGATCAATCTGTGTCTGTAATAATTTGCTAATGTACTGCTTGGGGTCCTCCGGCAATCCAAGTGCAACAGCAAGATCATGATGCAGCCAGTTACTCTTGATCATGATGGCATCTGGCGGTAAGTCTATGCGCGACAACGCACCGGGCTTCCCGCCCTGAGACGAATGATTGGCTAAATGATAAGGTGCTTCTGTTTGCAGATTTTTCTGATTAATCTTAAATATATCTATTACGCCGTTGGCATTATATAAATTATTGGTGAAAAGGTAATCATGAAATACCTTATTGCGAATGGTCAGCTCAGCATTTGTCTGACGAATGACGCGACCTGTACTTTCTGCATCGGATGGATTAAATTTCTTTATGATATCTGGTATCAGATCCTTAGTCTTACCATCGACAGATACCGCAGAACAGGAAGATATCGGTGCATCTGTTGCTTTCTTCATTGACTTCAATTTAACCATACGACCGAGGGGATTAAGTACGTCATGGAAGGGTAGACGGGTATCGCGCTGTAAAGCAGGATCGCGCGCCTGCACTTGCGCTTCCTCTGTCAAAGCATCAGTCAGACTTTTGAGTTTAGCGGCGTGCTGAACCCCTGGATAAACTGGACAATGATCGAGATCGTTGTTTGTTGATCCAGGTTGACAACAATGATCTTTACCAGGGGCTTGTCCAGACTGACAGAGTGCATAGGGCTGTGCTGGCCAATTGTCGTTCTCATCAGCCCAGTTTGACCAGAATTTAGCCTGAACTGCTTCGGCAAATAGCTTCCAGGAAAACATATCCGGACAAGTCATGGCAGCATTGCTTAGTATCTTGCCTGTATTGCTATTAATGGTAAGCAATTCACCATCTTTAACAATCATTGAACAGTATTCAGCATCCTTAATACCGGCCTGAAAATACAAAATTGAATCTACACTTGTAGGTTTATAGTCATCCGCATGGACAGATTGAATGCTACTCAAGGTAATGCCAATCAGAATAATAAACAGTAAATGAGAGCGCAGGATCATAGTGTTTCTTCCAATTAATAAGGAGGGATAAAAAGTTACTGAAGGATCGTAAAAGAAACTCTGTATCGATATCTCGCAGAAAAAAGCGCTTTAAACGACCTTAATCGCTCCTATCCTCATCTAAAAATGTGCTATTAGGTGTCAAAAATCAACATGCAATAAAAAACCCGCTATTACGCGGGTTTTAGGATTGTGTTAGATGTTCTCGGATGTTTAAATGGTACGGCGGGAATCGAACCCGCATCTAATTCTAAAGAATTAATCATTTACTGTTAGCCTTTGTTATTTATGTGCCAATCTTTTTACCCAATTTGGTTGATTCTGTAAATTACTCTAAACCCTATAATACAATTTCTCAATATTTTATTCTTAACAAAGTAATTCAATTTTTTACTCAGAATTGGATAAGCACTTGCTTATAAGAATAAAGTAAGTTTAATATTTAACACGATATAGTAGCATTTTGAAAAGATTCAATCTACTTAGAAACTTTAGATAATTATTTTCGATGGTTTCTCAAATAAACGATAAATCATAAAATTAACAAGGCTGTGTTTAAGTTGTAAACGGGAAGGAATTAGAATTTATTTATTCTTAAATGAATTTTTTGCTGATCCGGTAAATAGCTTTAGCATGTATTATATATTATATGATATTGTAATTTCTTAATGTTTTGAAACAATTATGTTATGAACCAAGATTTTTATTATAAATGTAATAAACTTTCTTTATCTTCTTCAATTCTTTTAATAATATGGTATTTTTTTGGTATTAATATTTCAAAAATAGATTATCTTCAAAATTTTGACATTCAAAATCAACAAATAACATCATATATTTTATTATCGATAATTGCGCTTTGTAATATATTAAGTCTTATAGAATATTCAAAAAATGATTACAATTCTTGGCAATCAAATCTTCAATTAATAATATTCATAGCAATACCTCTAATTTCCCTTGTTATTATTTACCCGAAATTAATTGAAAACACTTTTCTTCAAGAAACTAATAGATTAGATCTCATCATACCTTTCTTATCAGCTATTTTCTCCACAATAGCTGCGCTGCTACTGAATGTTGTTATAAATACTACGTTGGTTTTTTATAAATTTAAAAAATCAATATCTCCCTTCCTGTTAATAATGATGGCGTTTTTTGGCACTATGGTAATCGTTGGAATTGCATCTATCAATTGGTTTAACGGAGAAGAAGAAATAGCTATTTTCCCCGTTCGCTATTTAATTTTTGCAATTGTATTTTTGATCCTCTTCACAATCTTAGCTCCAAAGAGAAAGATATTTTCTATTGAAAATTTGGAGACTATGAAAAAACACTTAGCATATATTGATAGGGATGATGAAGTTTTGGAATATATTTCCTCCTTAAGGAAACCATTTTCTGTACCAAAAAAAAGAGCTTTTAAATACATCATGTCGAATATAAAAAGAGACAGGGAAGAGCAAAAAAAATCTACCTTTCCAAGATTCACTATGCTTGAACAAATAGCTTTTCAGGAAGGAAATGCCCACCCTGTTCCTTTCATTGAAGGAGCTAATGATAATGATTCTATTATAAGAGTTGATTTAATTAAAAAAAATACTCAAGAAATTATAAAAACAGATGATATTAAATTTAAATACGTAAAAATGGCTTGTGAACAAGCTCCAAAATTAATACCTGGGAATGATATAAGAAGTTTTTTTAATTCCATGGCTTTTAAAGCTTATACACTTCAGATAACTCATGAAAAAGATCCAAATGAATTGATGTTTGAATATGCTTTTAGCGATGCAACTAACAGTAACTTAAAAGATTTATTTAAAAACAGAAACCCTATGATAAATTTTATTGCTCCAAATGGGTGGTCATCTTTGCTGGTATCAGTAGCAAATGGAGCAGAAAAAAATGCTAAATATTTATTACAAAAGGCTGCAGACCCAAGTATATCAACAAAATATGGTGCAACGCCTTTACACTTTGCAGCGCAATACGGCAAATTATCTTTGTGCAAATTGCTCATACATTATAAAGCCGATGTAAATCAACGTGATTTCGCTGGTCTCACAGCTTTGATGTTGGCTTCAAAATTAGGTCATACATCTATTGTCAAATTTTTAATTCAATCTGGTGCAGATTCTCAACTGATTGATAAAAATAAAAAGTCAGCGCTTAATTATGCAATGGAAGGTAACTATGGTGAAATTTGCAAGCTACTAAAATAAAAAATAATTTTCAATAAAGATGTTTTCATAAGTAATGAATTAGTTAAACGAAGATTGAATGTTAAAGCAACCAAAAAGCTAAGTTATATTTTATTCGCACATAAGTCGGTGTCAGGTCCAGAATGAAGAATTATCATTTTTTATCAAGCAAGAAGTGTTTGAGCTCGTATGCTTCAATTAGTGTAACCAGAACATCCAGTTTCTTGCCTTCCGGCGTGTTGAAATCTGCTGTCATCAGTGATTCTGTTTCTTTTAGTGCTTCGCGGTAATCGGCATCTGTTTTGATGGGTTTGATGTTCATATAGGTTGTTCCAAGTGTTAAATCGTTTATCCATTAATTTGACCATAGCTTACATCAATGAAGTTGAGCCGATTGATAATCAATAGACTTGAACATACTAATATGCTTATTTATTGTAACGTACCAATAAATATTATAATTCAATATTGATGTTTGCAATTTTGCATGGAGGTGGTTATGCCTGTACAAAAGAATACGAGTGTGACATTGGGCGAACATTTCGAGAAATTTCTGGCCAACCAAATTGAAACGGGGCGCTATGGTACGGCCAGTGAGGCCATACGGGCAGGGTTGCGTTTGCTTGAAGAGCGTGAAACCAAATTAGAAATATTGCGCCAAGCTTTGATTGAAGGCGAACAGAGCGGCTCATCCAACTATTCTTTGCAAAGCATCTTGGATGAATTGGAAAGTGAAGATTAGATGGGATCATTTATCCTCACTCAAAAGGCAAGAAGTGATATGCGTTTAATTGGACGTTACATATGCAAAGAATTTGGAAAGGTACAGCAAAGAAATTATCTAAGGCAACTTGATCTGGCTTTTTATGATCTCGCTGACGAACCGGAACTAGGTCATTTATGCGATGATATCAGTAATGGGTACCATAAATATGGTGTTGGTAAACATTTAATTTTTTATCACTATAAAGAAAAAGATCAAATCGAGATTGTGCGTATTCTCCATGGTCGCATTGATATTGAGCAGCATTTATAAGTTAGTTCATTTTGATTGCGGAATCCATCGGCCATAAACTTTGATGATCATGCTCCAATCTTTGTGTCCCATTTGCTGGGCAACCCACAACGGTTTTTCACCTTTTGAAAGTAATGTTGATGCAAAAGTGTGGCGGGTTTGATAAGGATTGCGGTATTTGATATTTGCTCTTTTCAGTGCCGGAATCCAAACATTCTTGCGGATAGGTTGATCGTTTTTCCAGGGCTGGTTGGTTTGCGGATTATGGAATACGGTTTCGTTTTGTTTTTCTGTAAATGCTTGCTGATTAAGCAAAGCTTCTTTGGCTTGTGGTTGAAGTGTGACTTCCCGTTTTCCCGATTTTGTTTTGGTGTCTTTCAGTTGGCCGCGTACATGAGCTTGTTTAATAAATATTCGGTTTTGCTCAAACTCAACATCTTGCCAGCGTAATGCGATGAGTTCGGAGGTTCTGAGGCCTGAATAAAAAGCAAATTGAATCAAGTTTCTTTCTTGGCCTTTCAGTTCGTTTAAAATTTTGGTGATTTCGTCTTGCGTGAAAGGTTCGGGTTCACGGGTTTTGTTTGGGAGGTTTTTAACTCTTGAAAGTGGGTTCTTGTCAATAATTTCATCAAGGTAGAGCTCTTCATACATTTGACGAAGTGGGGTCAGAATGTTGCTTTTGCGTTTGTTGGAGCAGGGGAGTTCAGATAACCATTCCTTTATTTTGCTGGCAGTCAGTTCGGAAATAGTGAGACTGCCAAAGGTTGGAATCAAATGGTGATAGATGGCGCTGTTATAGTCTTGCAGGGTGCTTAATTGCAGTTTTGCTTGATTGCGTTGCAGCCAGCTTATCAGGGCTTCTTTGATCGTGTAGAGATCAGGATGATTCTTTCTGAATTCTTTGGTTTTCTTGCTGTACGGAAAATGCCGGTTGTAATCGAAAGTGCCGGTCTTGATTTCGTACTTGATGGATTGCAGCTTAAGCGCCAGTTCCTTTTGCGCGGTTTTGGTTGGAGGTATGGGTATTGATTCGCGGCAGCGTTCACCTTGATAGGTGAACGATATCTGGGCGCTATTGCCGCGGATCGTTATGCCTCTTTGCCTTGCATCCATAGATTTGCAGCCTTCATGCTTATGAAAATTCTGCCATTCGCAGATTTAAACCAGTGAATTCCAAGAGAAACAGCTCCGGCGTGACATTGCGTGCGCTCGGCTTGCGCCTCGCTCCTTAATGTCACGTCCTCGCTGTCGACTTTGAAAAGCATCTAAACATGTTTGCGTGTGCTATAGCTCGATCCTTTCCAAAGTATTCCGGATACGCGCAATGGAGCAGAATCGCCATAATGTCCGGTTGCCGGGGAATATACTTCGCCATTCATTGGATTTAATCGCTTGCTCTCATCGTAGAATGGTTTGATAGCATGGAAACGATGCGCAGTTTCAGGGTTTCCCATCGCCAGCATGAAAGCTGCCCAATCGCTGGCAGTTACTGATTGACGGATGGATTCGAGTTCCGGATCGTCGGCTTTGTCGAGTTTTCTCAATTGACGCCATACGGTCACGCTCGGGCCGCCGATTTGCTGAAACTGGCGAATGCCCCATGTATTGGCCCATGCGGTAATACGCTCGGCTGCTTTTGCAGCATCATTGCCATACAAATCCTGATCGAGTGCAAAGCCGTCTATGTTTTTGGAAACGTACTTGGCGATGTAACCCACTGCCGTGCCTTTCGCTGGATCAATCGACTCCGCTTTGAAACGGCGTTCTTGCGCTCCTGGTTCGTTGCCATTATCGAGAAGGGCGTAATGAAGCATGACTTTTCTCACGGCTTCGCGGTGTTTTTCCGGCATGAATAATAGTAAATGCCAATGCGGGGTGCCGTCGTGATGCGGTTCGACTACGCGGAAGCCATAGGGTTGAATACCCTGACGATGCAATTCAGCGCGGATCAGTGACCAAATATGGGTGAGGTATTCGTGCGCTTGTAAAACGCTGGTGCCGTCATAGCGTGGATTGGTTACGCCATGATGCAGACACGCATGCATGCGCGAAGGGGTGGTCACGGTATAGAATTCGCCCACATGCCCCAGATGATCGGCCACCATTTCAAAACCTCTGATACGGGTCATCAATTCAGCACGGCGAATGGCTGGATTGGATACCGAACGATCGGCTAGGGTCTGCAGGGAAAAAATATCGCCGTTCTGGTTACTTACAAAATTCGTGGCCAGATACAGACGATTTCTTTCCTTTTGTTTGCGTTTAGCATGAATGATGAAGTCGCTGGCATACGTGCCACGCAAGCGGCTGACCAACTCAATATTTCTGGCTATGGTTTCAATCTTGCGTAGTCGTAATATTTTTATTCTGCGAAACCACCAGTGATGACAGCACATGCGAATCAGTGCCGGTTCCAAATTATCGCCTTTAATGGATGGCCGCTTGACTTGATAATGATCGACTATGCGCAAACAGGCTTGATAAGCATCAGAAGGTGATTTTGCGCGGTTGCGTGCCAGATAACATTTTTCTGCATAACGCCGGGCGGCATTGAGCAATTCTTCATGATCAGCGCATAAATTTAAATCTTCAATGCGCAGCTGATTATAAATATCTTGCAGTTCATGGTTTGCTTGCCCAAAGTTGGAACGTTCAGCCGTTTTGATGTAGTGAGCCGCCAAGTCTCCCGCAATCGGGGAAAGCTCGCTGAAAATATGGCGCCGTATGCGACGGCAATTTTCTGTTCCATAGGCTGCGCGGTGTGATTATCGGCATAAACAACTTGTGCCAATTTTGTGTCATTTTTGTGCCACAACCGAGGCCTTTGGAGACCTAATGGGGTATTTGTGAGACCGGTACTAAGACCCTGTTTTTTATGGGTCTTAGTTGGTCTAAGGTGGTCTGAGTTAGACCGGAAGTTGGTGGAGACGGCGGGAATCGAACCCGCGTCCGCAAGCCCTCTACAGACAGTTCTACATACTTAGCCATGTTATTTAGTTTGACCTGGCAACCGCCAACCGGCAGGCTGATGACAGGCGAGTCACCTTGCGTTTAACGTTCTATAAAGTAACCCTATAAAACGCGATCCTCGTTAGTAACTCTGCTGTCTGTTGCCAGACCCGGCGTTGAGGCCCATCGGTGCAGAGGCTAGCCGAATTAAGCGGCTAAAGCGTAGTTTTCGTCGTTTGCGACTATTGTTTTCAGATGGATTTACGAGGTAATCTGATCCTCGGTATGCCCTGCGCTGCTTTGCAACCCACGTCGAAACCAGATCGTCCCCGGTATTCGTTTTGGTAGTGCTTAGGATGGTGATGAAATCTAAAAGTTCAAGTTCTGCGTTGATATTCTAACAGAATTAATAAGTATTTCTTTACAGATGAACCAGCAATTCTTCGGGGTGATCGATCAGGTGATGTGCACCCCAGGTTTCAGGGGCTTGATCAATGCCCAGATAGCCATAGCGTGCAACGATGGATTGCATGCCGGCTGCCAGACTGGCTTGAACATCGCGAATGTCGTCTCCTAAATAAATGCAGTGAGCAGGGGAGATGATCATTTTGTTGCTGGCTGCCAGGAGTGGTGCAGGGTGTGGCTTGGTATGAGCGGTTTCGTCGCCACATATGACACAGGCAACTCGCTGTCCTAGCCCAAGTGTTTGGATGAGTGGATGTGCAAAACGGGCAGGTTTGTTGGTGACAATGCCCCATGGTATATTCATCATTTTCATTTGATTCAACAACGCTTCTACGCCCGGAAACAAACAAGTGTCGTGACACAGACACTGGGTGTAAAAATCCAGAAATTCATCGCGCATGAATTCATAGCCCTCATCACCTGGTTTGATATTAAAGCCGAGTCCTAGCAATCCTCGCGACCCAGCGGATGCCAACGGACGGATCTGTTCAATGGGGAGTTCAGTGAGGCCTCGTGCAGTGCGCTGTCGGTTTAAGGCATGACCAAGATCAGGTGCGGTGTCGGCTAAGGTTCCATCAAAATCAAAGAGAACAGCTTCAATCATTAAAGTACGCTTGCTGAGATTGATGGAAGTTAGTTGCGGTAAGCCATGATGTAGTTGACATCGGTATCCTCTTCCAGTGCATAAATTTTAGTGAAGGGGTTGTACGTCATGCCGATCAGTTTTTCATCGATCAGGCTGGCATTACGCGCCATGCGAGCAAGCTCGGAAGGTTTGATGAATTTTGCATACTCATGCGTACCGCGCGGTAATAGATTTAAAACATATTCCGCGCCAATAATTGCAAATAGGTAGGACTTCGGGTTGCGATTGATGGTTGAGAAAAATATCCAGCCATTTGGTTTGGCTAATTGCGCGCACGCGCGAATAACGCTCATTGGATCGGGCACATGCTCGAGCATTTCCATACAAGTGACAATATCGTAATGCTGTGGTTTTTCTTGCGCCAACGACTCTACGGTAATTTTGCGGTAATCAACGTCATAGCCGCTTTCCAACAGGTGCAGCTTGGCAACCTTGAGCGCTTTATCACTGAGATCAATGCCGGTGACATGTGCGTCCATTGATGCCATGCCTTCGGATAGAATACCACCGCCACAGCCGACATCCAGTATGGTCTTTCCCATTAATCCATTTGTCAGATCATTAATGTAGTTAAGGCGTAATGGATTGATTTCATGTAAGGGTTTAAATTCACTGTGCGGATCCCACCAGCGGTGAGCGAGTTGGCTGAATTTTTCAAGTTCCAGCGGATCAGCATTGATACCGTCATTTTCCATACGTGTTCCTTTAAAGCAATTGTTTTGACGTTGCTGCGATACGTTCTTGCCACATGGTTGCGCGATAGTGCAGTTCAGCTTGGTTCAGCGTCTTCAATTCTTTATCTTCAAGCAGCATTCTACCATTTACCCACACATGGCTCACGTGTTCGCGGCTAGCCGCATAGACTAAATGTGAAACGGGATCATAGCAAGGAGTAAGATTAAGATGAGAGAAATTAATGGCTGTGATATCGGCTGCTTTGCCAACGATTAATGAACCAGTTGATTCACCTAATCCTAGAGCATTAGCGCCGTTCAGAGTGGCCATTCGCAGCACTTGATGGGCGGGAAGGGTATCAGCCCGACCACTGTTTGCTTTAGCCAGCAATGCTGCGAAACGCATTTCTTCAAACATATCCAAACGATTATTGCTGGCGGCACCATCTGTGCCTAGACCGACATTAATACCTTGATTGACTAATGATGGAATGGACGCAAATCCGCTGGCCAATTTCATATTAGATGAAGGACAGTGAGCAATGCTGCAATTATATTGATGTAACAATTTAATTTCGTGGTCGGTCAGGTGCACCATATGTACGGCAATTAAATTGGGACTGAGCAATCCTAATTGCTGCATGCGTTCTAAGGGCCTTACGCCACTGGATTCCATGCTGATACGAATTTCATCCTGGGTTTCGTGTAAATGGATATGAATCGGGGCATTGAGTTGTTCTGCATAAGTCAGAATGCTGCTGAAGGTTTTGTCGCTGACGGTATAAGGCGCGTGGGGTGCAAAGCAGAAAGATAACAGCGGATTATGTTGATACTGGTCGCGCAATTCCAATCCTTTGGCCAGATAATCATCCGCATCGCTGGCATAAGTTGTCGGGAAATCAATGACAATCATACCAATAGCAGCGCGCATTCCTGAGCTTATTGTAGCTTGCGCGCAGGATTCAGGGAAAAAATACATGTCATTGAAGCAAGTGATGCCTCCTTTGATCATCTCGGCACAAGCAAGCTGGGTGCCATCCAGTACAAATTGTGCGTTGACATGCTGATTTTCTGCTGGCCAGATATATTTATTGAGCCATTCCATTAGAGGTAAATCATCAGCAAGCCCCCGCATGAGAGTCATGGCTGCATGAGTGTGCAAATTGACCAATCCCGGAATCAGAGCATGATCGTTTAGAGTGAACGTTTGTTGTGGCTTGTAACGTTGACTGGCTTCGGCAATCGGAAGGATATTTTTGATGATGCCGTGATCAATTGCAATGGCATGTTGATTTAATACAATTTTAGCGGGCTCAACAGGAATAATCCATTTCGCTTCAATTAGTGTATCAATTTCTTCCCGATTACTCATGGGCTGGTAATAAGAAAAAAGCCCTGCGGAATGTGCAGGGCTTTTTTAATAAAAATAATAAATTAATCTGACTTATCGAGTGCCTGCTACTTCAATTTCAACCCGGCGATCAGGTGCTAAACACTCAATCAACGCTTTGGATCTTCTTTCACCGGCACAACTGTTACCTGTTACCGGATTGGCCTCGCCTTTACCATCAACAAAGATGAGGCTTGGATCTATGCCTCTTGATACCAGATGCGATTTTACCGATTCGGCGCGACGTAGCGAGAGTGCTTTGTTGTATGCATCCGACCCAATGCGATCAGCATAACCCACAGCAATGATGAGATCATATTTTACACCCTCTATGCCCGTAACGAATTCATTAAGAGATTGGATGCCATTGGGTTTTAATTTTGAGCTATCAAAATCAAATAAGGCATCGGCAGAAAATGTGATTTTTTCAGGCGGTAGTATAACAGGCGGAGGGGCCTCTGCTACGACTTCTGGTTTCTTGAGCAAATCCGGATCACATTCATGAATAGCCATCGCCGGTGTCCAATAGCTGGTGCGCCAGCATAATCCGGTCGAGTTTCTTGCAACCTCACCACGGCCATCAATACTGTAAGCTTGCGGCTTAGCTGCTGCGGCGTCTGCCGATTGATCAGCGTTTGCTTCTTGTGCTAAGACAGCACCAGAAAACATTGCTGATATAAGAACCATTCCAATAAGAGTATTTTTGGCTGATATTTTTTTCATGATGTTGTCCTTTAATGAAAACTATGTTTCTGAGAATTCTATCGGTAATGCAAATAAATGCTTTACCATTACAATTGAAAGTCTTTGCTATTCTACTACTTCGAACTAATTAGTGTTCTATTATCAGTTTGTTTGTACATTATCGCAAATTGATATGTTGTTTAGTTGCAACAAAGCTGTACTGTGCATTAAAGTGAAATGAGTGGATTAATATGCTTAAGTAGTAGAAATTATATAGTTTTCATATTAATAATCAATCGAATCAGCATTCCAGTGAAAAGAGAAATATTTCTTTGTTTCATTTGTTATTGTGGCAATTAAGCCAAAACTAGCAATTCCAGAGTTATTCGAAATATACTATTCAGTCAGGCAATTCGAACTGCGCAATCTTGCAATTAATTCATCAGTTAAGTGATTTATTAGGCGATTATAGGAATTTACTGGTATGGTCGATGTGACGGGGCTGGTAACTTTGTCCACGCAAAATCTGCATCGTAATTTTGGACATCATATTGCGGTATGTGATGTTAACTTGCAATTAAGGCGAGGAGAAGTATTGGGGTTGCTCGGACCTAATGGTGCAGGTAAAAGCACTGCCATGCGCATGTTGACGGGAAATCTTGCGCCAAGCAGTGGCAGTATAGAAATCTGTGGCATCGACTTATTGGATAAGCCGTTAGAAGCCAAGGCGCATTTAGGTTATCTGCCTGAGATTCCACCGCTTTATTTTGACATGACGGTCAATGAATACTTATTGCTGGCTGCTCGATTACATCGCGTTAATAAACAAGTTATGCAGATTGTATTGAAAAATGTAAAGCAACGCTGTGGTTTAAGAGATAAGGGGAAGTATTTGATCGGAACGTTATCCAAGGGCTTCCAGCAACGGGTTGGTATTGCGCAAGCAATTATACATAACCCGGATGTGATTATATTGGACGAACCTACGGTTGGCCTTGATCCTAATCAAGTACAAGAAATAAGATTATTAATTAGAGAATTAGGTAAAACGAGCAGTGTTATTTTATCAACGCATATTTTGCTTGAGGTAGAGAATGTCTGTGACAGAGTGCAAATCATGCATAAAGGGGCGGTAGTTTTTGATCAAACCATGATCGAATTGCGACAACAGGATGCGAGTCTGGAAGACATATTTGCGCAGCTTACGCGATCATGAATAAACGGAAATGTTTGTCATGCTAGCAACTATTATCCGTAAGGAATTAAGAATGCTGTTTATTTCTCCTTTAGCATGGATATTGCTCGCACTGATTCAGCTCATGTTTGCAGGTTTCTTTCTGATGCGCTTGGATGCTTTCCTTGAGATACAATCACAATTACTGCAAGTGATCAATTCCCCGGGAATTACAGAGATTGTTATTTCTCCCAGCTTTGCATCAGCAGCGATTGTTTTGCTGATGATAACACCGATACTATCGATGCGCTTACTGGCTGAAGAACGCCGTAACCACACCCTGACCTTACTTATTTCTGCGCCTGTTTCTATCATCGATATCGTACTGGGTAAATTTCTCAGCATAATGATTTTTTTTGCGCTCGTGATTATGCTGATAATCGCATTATCCATATCATTGCGGATAGGCGGTATGTTGGATTTCGGTTTGTTATTCAGTAATGCGATAGGATTATTTCTGCTGACTGCGTGCTTTTCAGCGCTGGGTCTTTATATTTCAAGCCTAACGGCACAACCGGTGATTGCTGCTATTGGTTCTTTGGGGATGCTATTAGGATTGTGGATGATTGATCTGGTTGCAAATGAAACAAATGGCTGGATGCATTATATTTCTTTACTGAAGCATTTCAGATATTTTAATCAGGGTTTGATTGATACCTTAAGCATCGCCTATTTTATATTGTTTATCGTGACCTTCTTGGTGTTGACAATTCGTCACCTGGATGAAGAGCGTTTACATGGATAGGTAATTTGACGATACGTCATGATCATACTGAATAAGAAATTACGGCGGCATTACCGGATACAAAATGGCGTATTTGTTATTTTGTTATTATTATTGATCATAATGCTTGGTTTTATTGCAGTGCAATATCGTTTCCAATGGGATGTCAGTCAGAATGGACGTAATAGTCTGAGTGAAACCAGCATTGAAATTCTACAAAAACTGCATGCTCCGATCCTAGTTACGGCTTATGCAACTGAACAGCATGCACAGTTAGGTGATATTCGGAAAATTATTGCCGATTTTGTTGCGCTTTATCAGAGAATAAAGCCGGATCTTTCCTTAACGTTTATTGATCCAGTCGAACAACCCGTGCTGACGCAACAAGCTGATGTGAAAGTCAATGGTGAATTGGTAATCAAATATAACCAAAGGACTGAGCATCTTACTACTATCAATGAGCAGGCGTTTTCCAATGCTTTGATGCGCCTGGCACGAGCAGAAAATAAATTGGTCGTTACATTGAGCGGTCATGGAGAGCGTCGGCTGGAAGGGGATGCTAATTACGATTTAGGTGAATTCGGCAGATACCTTCGTACCAATGGTTTTAGTAGTCAAGCAACGAATCTTGCGATTGAGCAGGATATTCCCATGAATGCAAGCTTATTGCTGATTGCCTCACCTCAGACTGACTTGCTGCCGGGAGAGGTCGATAAGCTCCTGAATTACATTGACCGAGGTGGAAATTTGTTATGGTTGGTTGACCAGGAATCACTGCGTGGATTACTGCCGTTGACGGAGAAATTGCGTTTAACGCTTACACCCGGCGTTGTGATTGATCCTCAAGCCGGACAACTTAAAGCACCGATTACATTTTCCCTAGGGGCAATTTATGGGCGGCATGCAATAACCAATGATTTTAATTATATTACGGTATTTCCCTATGCGCGTCAGATTACAATAAATGAAAATGAAGATTGGAGCAGTGTTGCACTGGTTGAAGCAGCTCAACAGGGGTGGATAGAAACCGGTGATCTGAATGGAAACATTACGTTTGATCAAGCGACTGATGTGTCTGGTCCGGTTACCATAGCGGTTGCATTGACACGTAATATCAGCGATCGCGAACAACGCATTGTCGTTGTTGGTAGTGGACACTTTCTAGCCAATACGTATTTGGGAAATGGCAGCAATCTGGATTTTGGCATTAATCTGGTTAACTGGTTGACCGGAGACGAAGAATTAATGGTGATACAGCCACGTGCAACGATAGATGGCAGCTTGATTTTGAGTGAATCTGAGCTTACTTGGATTGCCGTGGGTTTTCTTGTATTACTACCAGCGTTTTTCATGATATGTGGGTTCTTTATTTGGTGGCATCGTAGAAGAATAACAAAATGACACACCACTCCCGTTTAAATCTGATCATGCTTGTCACTATCGGCGGCTTAGCGATATTTCTCTACTTTAGACCGCAATCTGCCGCGATTCAGCAATATTCGACTTCTACCACTGCTGCTGATGCGGTACAGAGCTTACGCATCCTGAATAAGCATCAAGAAATTGTTCTCAAGCAATCGAATAATCAATGGCACTTGATAGAGCCGGTGCAAGTACGTGCAGATGAGGAAAAAATCGGAAAAATTCTGGAAATTTTAACGGCGAGTAGTTATCAGCGCCTTGCACTGGAAAATCTGGAGCGTTTTGGTCTGGATCAACCTTATCTTCAGCTGCATGTAGATAATGAATATTTTGGTTTTGGCGGATTTTCACCGACAACCAATCAGCAATATCTTGCGACCAATGATTTTGCTTACTTGATTTCACCGCGCTATGCGCTGGCACTCCCGTTAACTGTCAGCGATCTGATTAACCCCGGATTGCTAGTGTCCGGAGAAATTCCTGTCAGGTTTGAAATGGAGCGATGGACGGCAGAATTTCAAAATGACGGATGGCGCATAATCAAGCATTATTCTGATGATGAGCTTGACGATGAAATACCGGAAAAGTGGATTCAATTGTGGCAAACTGCCCGAGCTGAGGCACTGAAATTAGAGAATGAGCTTGATTCTGATTGGGTCGAAGCGGGTGTCATTCGAATCAGCCTGCAAAGTGGAAAAGTAATAGAGTTTAAGATTCTGCAAAATAAATATTCACTCGTACTGTTGCGCATGGCAAAAGGGATTGGTTATCAGTTTCCGATTAAATTGGGACAGCGACTAATTAGCCCCCATGCTATAGTGCTAAATCAATAAATCTCTGAACGCTGATGCCGGAATTGCCAGAAGTTGAGACGACAGGTCGTGGTATTGCCCCGCATTTGACTGGCCAAGTGATTGCAAGCGTAATTATTCGTAATGCGATGCTGCGTTGGCCAATACCAGAAAATTTACCTGTATTATTGCCGGGATTGACGATTCAGAGAGTGACGCGCCGAGCTAAATATTTACTGTTGGATTGTGGTAAAGGAATGCTGATTCTTCATCTGGGTATGTCAGGCAGTTTACGTGTTTTGCTGCCAGAATTGATGCAATTGCCGGAATCCTCACCACGCAAGCATGATCATTTTGATTTAATTCTTAATAGTCAAACTGTACTCAGGTTGCATGATCCCCGCCGCTTTGGTGCAGTGCTATGGCATGCAGGGAATGTTGCGCAGCATCCGCTTTTGATGAATTTGGGGCCGGAGCCGTTGACGGCGGATTTTAATGCGCAATATTTATTTAGAGAGACCAGGGGATTGCGAGCGTGTATCAAACAAACTCTGATGAATAGTCGTGTGGTAGCGGGTATTGGTAATATTTACGCAAATGAAGCCTTGTATTTAGCCGGGATCAATCCTAAAGCAATCGCTGGCAGAATCGGAATAGGACGTTATGAAAAATTGGTTCAAGCGGTTAAGCATACTTTGCAGTTGGCAATCGAAGCTGGAGGGAGCAGTTTGCGTAATTTTGTGCACAGTGATGGAACCCGGGGATATTTTCAACAGCACTATTGGGTTTATGGGCGTAGTGGTAAACGATGCAAGCAGTGTTCAAGCGTAATCAAGCAGATTAAGCAAGGCCAGCGTTCCAGTTTTTATTGCTCAGGTTGCCAGCATTGAAGAAGATTATAACTTGAATCGAGTTGCAAATTTTTTGCGAGGGGAGGGTTGTCTTAACCGAATAAATTTCGGGAGATTGCTTCTACCTATTGGATTGAGGGAGTTTTTTAATATGCAAGTTCTTTCGTTTTATTGATGAATCAATCAACTAATTACAATGTTATGAATATTACATTCATTGGTGGCGGTAATATGGCGTCTGCATTAATCAGCGGATTGTTGCAACAAGGTTTTGCAGCAGAGCAATTGTATGTGGTCGAAATTAATGTAGAAAATTGCGAAAAGCTAAAGCTTGAATTTGGTATTCTGGCTACGAGCGATCTTGCCGAGGGCGTCGCAAAGAGTGATGTTGTTTTATTATCTGTGAAGCCGCAGCAATTACATGAGTTGACTCAAGATGTTATGCCCTTGTTACAGAATCAATTGTTAATATCGATTGCTGCAGGCATTCGTGCATCAGATATTATGCGTTGGCTGGGCGGTTATGAAAGAGTGGTGCGTGCTATGCCGAATACCCCCTCACTGGTGCGCTCAGGTGTTACGGGTCTTTATGCTGCTTCAAGTGTGAATGAATTGGATAGAAAAAATGCCGAGTCGATTTTAGCTGCAGTGGGTTCGACACTGTGGGTGGTAGAAGAGGAAATGTTACATGCAGTGACTGCAATTTCCGGGAGTGGGCCCGCATATATTTTTTATTTTATTGAATCCATGCAGCAAGCGGCGATAGAATTAGGGTTAACGCCGGTTCAAGCCAGACAGCTCAGTTTGCAAACTTTCTTGGGTGCTAGTAAGTTGGCTAGTTTAAGTGATGAAGATGTGATTACGTTGCGCGCCCGGGTAACTTCAAAAGGCGGCATTACCGAACGGGCGATTCAAGCTATGGAAAAAAGTGATATTAAGCATAAGATCATGGCTGCCATTCATGTTGCAAGTGATCGCTCCCATGAAATGAGTGATGAGTTCGGTAGAAGATAAGGTTTAAGAAACCAGTTGGAATTGCTTAACAAGTCATTGAAAAGTTCTTTCTTTTTCTTTCCAAAAGATCGATATAAAGCAAAAGCAGACGATAAGGAATAGTTTTTATTATTCCTATCTGTAGTGCCGTAATGCAACGCAGATGGCTTTTCAATGGTTTTAATTATCGTTTTTTAGGAAATATCTATGTCCAATCAGATCTTGGTTTTTCTTCTTGATACCATTTTGGGGTTGTTTTCTTTGGCGTTATTGCTGCGTTTTTATTTTCAATTACTGCGCGTTCCTTACTACAATCCAGTATCTCAGTTTCTGATTGCTGTAACTGATTTTATTGTAAGGCCCACACGTCGTTTTATTCCCGGTTGGGCGGGTATTGATTTATCTACGCTGATGCTTGCCTGGTTACTGGAATGTATTGTCGTGACCATTATGTATGCGATGCAAGGTTATGACCTTGAAGCTAATATTATTACCTCATCGGGGGTAATCGGATTGCTGGGTATTGTTGAGATTATTAAAACAACCCTTTATATAGTATTGTTGATGATCATCGTGCAAGCTGTTTTGTCCTGGGTCAATCCGAACAGTCCGCTAGCACCATTGCTGAATAGTTTTACACGTCCATTTCTCGCCGTTTTTCGTAAACATATCCCGCCCATTGCGAATGTGGATTTGTCGCCGCTATTCGTATTGATTTTAATTCAGGTACTGTTAATGCTGATTGCGGGGGTACATATGGAAATCGCTGCAATGCTGTTATAGGTATGCCGCAAGTGAGCTGGTATCGATATGATGGAACAAACAATCTTGTTCTGACATTGTATATTCAGACTGGCGCAAAAATTACTGAAGCAGCGGGCTTATTCGGAGATGCCCTTAAAATAAGACTTGCAGCTGTACCTATGGAAGGCAAGGCGAATGCGACATTGATTAAATTTCTTGCGGCGCAATTCGATGTGCCGGTCGGACAAGTAAGATTGAAACAGGGTGGCAAATCGCGCCATAAAGTAATCGTGATCCATCGATCTATGCATAATCCCAGTGTACTATCCAATATTGTATAGGGATTATTAATAATGACTTATCTGATAAATACGATGGATTTGATTTTATGGCGTCACGCAGATGCTGAGGAAGGTTTTCCAGATGCGGCTCGTAAGTTGACCGAGGAAGGATTAAATCAAGCGAAGTGTATGTCTGATTGGCTTAAATCTAAATTGCCAGAAAACACTAAGGTGATAGCAAGTCCGGCACAGCGTACACAGCAAACAGCAATGGCGCTATGCTCTGATTTTATAACGGAAGCTACAATTGGCCCAGGCGCAAATGTACACGATATACTTGCTGTGGCTGATTGGCCTAATTTCCAGGGAGCAGTTGTAATCGTCGGCCATCAACCCACATTGAGGAATGTGGCCAGTTATCTGATTCCAACTATTCCTGCAGAGCTGAGTGTAAAAAAAGGCTCTGTTTGGTGGATTCGATATCAGAAAAGTAAGAGCGGATTTGAACCAGTGCTGCATACTGTGATCTACCCTGAGATGTTATGAATAAATTGAGGTTGGTATCGCACTTATTGACGCTGCATATGCCCAGGATAATTCTGTTCAATAAACCCTACGGTGTGATTTGCCAATTTACACCAGCAGATGGACATCGATCATTGCAGGATTTCATTCCTTTTCCGGGTTTTTATCCGGCAGGTAGATTGGATGCTGATAGCGAAGGTTTAGTGTTATTAACCGATAATGGTAAGCTGCAGAATAAAATTTGCAGCCCAAAGTTTAAACTTCCTAAAACTTATTGGGTTCAAGTGGAAGGTAAGCCAGATAACGGTGCACTCAATGCAATGCGTCGTGGCATTGTTCTCAATGGCTTTAAGACAAAATCTGCGCAGGTAAGCCTGATGAATGAGCCCAGTTTTCTCTGGGACAGAAAGCCGCCTATTCGTTTTCGCAGGAATATTCCGACTACGTGGTTATCTTTGATTCTCAAGGAGGGAAAGAATCGTCAGATAAGGCGAATGACGGCGGCGGTATTTTTTCCTACATTGCGATTAATTCGTTATGCAATCGGTTTGCATACCCTGAAGGGTATTGCACCAGGAGAATGGCGCATGCTTGCTGATTCTGATATAAGCTAAAGATAAATGTTGCCGGATCTTTCTCTGAAATTTTTATGACAATGAATTTCTACTAAGAATCAGAGTGTAATGTCTTATTTGATTAGATCCACATGTGAATAGCAAACTGAAAAGATTGATATTTCCTTTCAAATAAATGATAGTGTAACATTTTGGCTGAAGAGTAATAAGTACGAAATAAAGAAGTAGGACATGCAGTAGTTTTTGATACAAATATGATTAATTGATTGAATTAAATATTGATGTACAGAGTGTAGTTTTTTATTGGATGGACCCCATGTTAAGTTGTACTGGGTCTTTAATAGGATGATAACCATATGATTTATGATTTTCTTAATTTAATTTCGGGTGTGATCGATATGCCGTGGTGGGGATATATTGTTATTACCCTGATTTTTACACATATTACAATTGCCGCTATTACGATTTACTTGCATCGTCATTCGGCACACAGAGCTTTGGAGCTACATGCTATACCGAGTCATTTTTTTCGTTTCTGGCTCTGGCTGACGACTGGAATGGTTACGAAGGAATGGACAGCAATTCATCGCAAACATCATGCAAAGTGTGAAACCAAGGAGGATCCCCATAGTCCGGTTATTTTTGGTATCGAAAAAGTATTAGCGGAAGGTTCAGAACTCTACAGAGCAGAAGCTAAAAATGCGGACACTCTGAAGAGATATGGTTATGGTACTCCTGATGATTGGCTAGAGCGTAATGTGTATAGTAAGCATAGCGCAAAAGGCGTTGCGCTTATGTTGATTATTAATGTGATTTTATTTGGTCCGATTGGGATTACTATTTGGGCCGTTCAAATGTTATGGGCTCCTGTTTTTGCTGCGGGTATCGTTAATGGTGTTGGTCATTACTGGGGATATCGTAATTTTCAGGCGGAAGATGCCAGCAGAAATATTGTTCCTTGGGGAATTCTGATTGGCGGGGAGGAGCTACATAATAATCATCATGCATATGCGACATCTGCACGCTTATCTAATAAGTGGTATGAGTTCGATATCGGTTGGATGTATATCCGAATTTTGGAAGCGTTAGGGCTTGCAAAAGTCAAAAAGATTGCACCTAAATTACGCATTGACCAAGCAAAAACTCAATGTGACTCAGATACCTTGCAAGCTGTTATCTCTCACCGTTATGAAGTTCTTGCAAAGTATACGAAATCATTAAAAGCAACTTTTGCAAAAGAAATGATCCATTTGAAAGAGGCAACCGTTCACTATGGAGTGGACAGTTCCACCTTGAAGCGCTGGGTTCTGGCTGATTCTAAAACCTTGCAGGATCATGAGCGCGAGAAACTGACCCAAGTGCTCAGTAATGCTAAAACTCTCGATAAAGTCTATACCATGCGAGACGAGTTAGCTCAAATATGGCAACGATCTACTGCAACAACGGAAGAATTGGTTAAGCAATTGGAAGATTGGTGCCGACGTGCAGAGGAGAGTGGAATCGAAGTATTGAGAGTATTTTCTCAGCGACTACGGTGCTATGCTTAATGCCTTGAAAAAGTGAAATGAGAATAAAAAAGCCTGCATATGCAGGCTTTTTTATTCTATTTATTATTACTCGATATTACTTGAGTTTTGTTTCTTTATATAGGACATGCTTGCGTACAACAGGATCAAATTTCATAAATTCCATTTTTTCAGGCTTAGCCCGTTTGTTTTTAGTGGTCGTATAAAAATGCCCCGTTCCAGCCGAGGATTCAAGTTTTACTTTTTCACGCATAATGACGGTAACTCCTTGATTAATATTCTTGAAAGATCTTTAAATGTTTTTTCCTTCCAATCGCATTTTAACCAATACTGCATCAATACCATTCTTATCGATAGTACGCAGTGCTGCATTAGTTAAGCGCAGTTTAATCCAGCGATTCTCGCTCTCAACCCAGAATTTTCGGTGTTGCAGATTAGGTAAAAAACGTCTTTTGGTTTTATTATTTGCGTGAGAAACATTGTGACCAGACATTGGCTTCTTGCCAGTTACTTCACATACTCGTGCCATATAGCGCACTCCAGGATTCTTAAAAAGAGGAATTATATCCTGATTTTGGGCATTTGCTCAAATTAAATCATGCTCGGAAAATGAAAGAGCAGTGCCGTTACCGACAATAAAGTGATCCAATACTTGAACATCAATCAGAGACAATGCTTGTTTTAAGGATTGGGTTAATACTTTATCGGCATGACTGGGTTCAGCAGTGCCCGAAGGGTGATTGTGCGCAAAGATGATTGCAGCCGCATTATGATGTAAAGCACGTTTGATAATTTCCCTAGGATAAACACTGGCTTGCGTCAAGGTTCCGCTAAATAGTTCTTCGGTAGCAATAGCATGATTCTTTGCGTCAAGGAAAATGCCAATAAATACTTCGTGTTGCTTATTTGCCAAGCTCAGTCGTAAAAAATCTCGAACCAGTTTAGGTGAATTCATAGCATTGCCACACTTTAGCTCCTCACCTAAGGTACGGCGAGCCATTTCTAATACCGCTTGCAATTGTGCATATTTAGCGATACCCATTCCAGGAAGTTGACAAAAATTTAACTGACTGGCTGCAAACACATTGGTTAAGCTACCAAAATGTAAAAGCAATTCTCTTGCGAGATCTACAGCGCTTTTTCCGCTAATGCCGGTACGTAAGAATATAGCCAGTAGTTCTGTATCAGAAAGTGTCGAAGCACCTTTTTGTAACAGTTTTTCACGTGGTCGTTCAGATACCGGCCAATTTGTAATTGCCATATATGATGTGGTGCACAGTGATGTAAAATAAGACGAGCGGTTGTATTAAGTGTTGATTAGTGAAGCTAACGTGATTAACCATAATTGATAGGATAGCGGCATTAGTGTGATCCAATTGAGCCGAATGAATGTTTTAGTATTTTAGGTAATTTATCGTATTGCAAAATTAAATTTATTGTTCATCATAAGATTAGAACCACCTGATTTAGTTGAAAAAATATGCTGCGCAGGAGGTGTGGCATGGATTATAGATATGGAAGTCATACGGTTTATCAGATTGATTATCATTTGTGCGGGTAACGAAGTATAGATACAAGGTTCTGATAGGAGAGATAGCCGGGCGGGTTCGAGAATTGGTTCGTCAGACGTGCGAAGCATTTGAAATCAGGATAGTGCGTGGTGTAGTGAGTAAGGATCAGGTCATATACTTTGAACCAAATTCAAATGATAATTTTAAAATGGAACCCGAATAAGACGCGTCGTTTAGATGGCGCATATCCGGACTTTCAGTCCGTAACTCAAACCTACCGGCTTTGGCCGGTGGTTGTTTAGTTGAGATATTACTTGTAATGAAAATAGGAGCATCGACTGTATCAAAGAAGCGTTTACTGTTGGGAGTAACCGGCGGTGTGGCCGCCTACAAAACAGCGGAACTAGCACGTCTGTTAACTCAGCATGGAATCGATGTGCAGACAATAATGACCGAAGCAGCTTGTCATTTTATGGGGCCGGCAACTTTCCAGTCATTAACTGGAAATTCTGTATACACTGATTTGTGGAAAACCAATGCCGTGCATAATATGGCGCACATTGATATATCCCGCAACGCCGACATGATTTTAGTGGCTCCGGCCAGCGCAAATTTTATGGGCAAGCTTGCCAATGGACTGGCAGATGATTTGCTATCGGTATTATGTATGGCACGTGATTGTCCGCTCATGATAGCACCGGCAATGAATCGTCAAATGTGGGAGAATCCTGCAACGCAGCGTAATTTGTCATTGTTACGCCAGGATGATGTAACAATAATCGGTCCGGCCTGCGGTGAACAAGCTTGTGGTGAAATAGGGATGGGGCGCATGGTGGAAGTAAGTGAGCTGGTAGAAGCGGTACAAATTGCTTTCCAGGCTGATACATTGTTACGGGGTAAAAATATTTTGGTGACAGCCGGACCTACTTATGAAGCAATTGATGCTGTCCGAGGAATTACCAACAATAGCTCCGGGAAAATGGGATATGCTGTTGCTAAAGCTGCATTAGAAATGGGCGCAAAAACCACTCTGATTTCCGGACCAACATGTTTATCGCCACCTGCAGTTGGCAAGTTTATTTCGGTAGTGAGTGCTGAAGAAATGTTACATGCAGTGCAAGCAGAAGTATTACAAGCTGACATTTTTATCAGTGTCGCTGCTGTCGCTGACTACCGTACTGCAAGCATCCAACAACAAAAACTAAAAAAATCACCTACCAATCTGTTGATTGAATTAATTCCTAATCCGGATATTCTGATGACGGTCTCTACATCTCCCAATCCGCCTTTTTGTGTTGGTTTTGCAGCGGAAACAGAAAATCTCGAGAAGAATGCAGCTGCGAAAAGAAATAAGAAAAAATTACCTTTACTGGTCGCCAATCTGGCTCAAGATGCGATTGGTTCTGATGAGAATGAGTTGATTTTTCTGGATGACGAAGGCAAACATGTTCTTCCCAAGGCAGCAAAAATAGAACAAGCGCGGCGTCTGATGATGCATATTCACTCACTGTATAGCAACCTTAAGAAAAATGATGAAAAAAATTGATATCAAAATTCTCGATGATCGATTAAATGAACAATTTCCAGCGTATGCTACACCGGGTTCAGCCGGTTTGGATTTGCGTGCGTGTATTGAACACCCGGTGACGATCAATCCTGGAGAAACTAATCTCATTCCAGTGGGCATCGCAATACATTTAGCGGATACTGGATTGGCGGCGCTGATATTGCCACGCTCTGGGTTAGGCCATAAGCATGGGATCGTATTAGGAAATTTAGTAGGTTTGATTGATTCAGATTATCAAGGGCAAATTTTGGTTTCTTGCTGGAATCGTAGCCAAACAGCTTTTTGTCTTAATCCGTTAGAACGGATTGCTCAGCTTGTTGTGGTTCCTGTGATTCAAGTAGCGTTTAATCGGGTAGACAGTTTTGACTACAGCCACCGTGGTGAAGATGGGTTTGGCAGTACAGGGAAACATTAATAAACTATTACCTTATGTAGCGTTATTCTGAATATTGCCTATATATGGCTTAGAATAATACTCAGTAATTGCACGGGATGGAAAGAAGCTCGCAACGATTAAGAATCTCAATGAAAGCGCGGTAACATTCCCTTGATTCCACGCATCATTTTTGCCATTCCGCCTTTATTCATCATTTTCATCATTTTCCTGGCTTGTTCAAATTGTGCTAGCAAGCGATTAACTTCCTGCACGGATACGCCTGCACCTGCGGCGATTCGGCGTTTTCTTGAGGCTTTTAGAATTTCTGGTTTCGCACGTTCTTGCTTGGTCATGGAATTGATAATGCCTTCTGTCCGGTTAATTATTTTATCGTCCACTTTAACGTTTTGCGCCGCCTGACTGAATTGGGCTGGTAATTTATCCATCAGGGCATTCATTCCACCCATGTTGCGCATCTGTTGAAACTGTGCTTTGAAATCATCAAGGTCAAATGCTTTACCCGATTTCATTTTCTTCATCAATCTCTCAGCTTCTTGCTGATCGGCGCTACGCTGCGCTTCCTCGATCAAACCGAGTACATCACCCATACCCAAAATGCGGGATGCCATTCGATCAGGATGAAATGCTTCCAGGCCTGTCAGTTTTTCTGCGATACCGGCGAATTTGATCGGTTTTCCCGTAACATGCTTGACTGACAATGCGGCACCGCCACGCGCATCACCGTCGAGCTTGGTAAGAATGACGCCGGTCAATGGTAATGCTTCAGAAAATGCTTTGGCAGTATTTACCGCATCCTGGCCTTGCATTGCATCAACAACAAACAAGGTTTCAATGGGTCGCAAAAGCGCCTCAAGCTCACTGATTTCCTGCATCATGGCTTCATCAATACCTAACCGGCCCGCAGTATCAACAATCATAACCTCATGATGATGCCTGCGTGCATAATCCAATGCAGCGGCACCAATTTCTCCGGGTTTTTGCCCTTCCTGAACAGGGAAAAAATCGGCGCCCACTTGATTGGCTAGAAGTTCAAGTTGACGAATCGCAGCTGGACGATAAATATCACAGGAAACTAGCAATACTTTCTTTTTTTTGTTTTCCATAAGCCACTTGGCCAGCTTCCCGCTGCTAGTAGTCTTGCCGGCGCCTTGTAGTCCTGCCATGAGAATAACCGCAGGCGGGACTGTGGCAAGATTAAGATCAGCCTTTTCTCCACCTATGATGGCAATTAATTCTTGATGAACCACTCCAACTAGAGCCTGTCCTGGGGTGAGGCTACTCATCACTTCATGACCAACAGCTTTTTCTTTGACGCGCGCGATGAAATCTTTGACTACTGGTAAAGCCACATCTGCTTCCAGTAACGCTAAGCGAACTTCTCGCAAAGCATCCTGGATATTATTTTCAGAAAGCCTTGCTTCGCCGCGTAATGTCTTGATAACTCCGCTGAGTCGATGGGTCAGATTGTCAAACATATTTAAGCCTCGTAAATCAATAATTAGAGAACAAAATAATAATCCGTTTTAATAAATATCAGGATCAGGTCTTTGAATTTGCTAAAGTGCCATGTAGACTAAACAATTATTTCGGCATATCAAATTTAACTATCAATGATCAGCATTTTAACTTATCTCGCGGCCTTTTTGCTTTATATACTGATTGGTTGGTTTTTTTGGCGAAATACATGGAGTCAAACCGCATCTGGAACGAATGACCATGTATTGGTGCAAGCTACATGGGGGCATTATGCGATGATTGTTCCGTTGCTGCTGCATACCCTAATACTTTATCAATCCATATTTGTTGGTTCAGGACTTAGTTTCGGTTTGAGCAATGCAATCTCATCCATTGTTTGGTTGACGGCTTTCATTTATTGGTTCTCAGGATTTTTTGAACGCTTACAGGGATTGCAGACTTTGATCGCGCCCATAGCAGGAGCTGCGGCGATAGCGGTATTGCTGCCATTGTTTTTCCCATCCTTGCGTCCGCTTGAGAATACTGAATTGCCTGCATTCAAAGCGCACTTGCTGGTTGCAATGATGGCTTATAGCTTGCTGACAATAGCGGCGTTACACGCATTGTTCATGACAGTAGTCGAACGTCAGTTACACCATCCCGCATCACGTTCAGTATTTCCCAATTTGCCACCGTTGCTGGCAATGGAAAAATTGCTATTTCATATTATCTGGGTTGGGTTTATCTTACTCACGTTGACACTCGTGAGCGGTATCGTATTTTCGCAGGAAGTGTTTGGCCAATCGCTGACGTTTTCTCATAAAACCCTATTTGGTTTTATCTCCTGGGGGGTTTTTGCAGCGTTATTGATAGGTAGGCAGTTCTATGGGTGGCGAGGGCGTATTGCAATTCGCTGGACATTGATCGGATTCATTATATTATTACTAGCCTATATCGGCAGTAAATTTGTGCTGGAAATCATATTGAATCGCTATTAGGTTAGTTAAATTACTTTTATCCTCGGCAAAAAACCAGGTAATTTAGCTTCACGGTCTGATATAACATGAAATTTCAAGCGGAGCCGGAATCGAAAACATCGACAGACAGAGGATATTTATTACTTTTATAAAAACTACTGTAAATATTACTGTATTTTATATTCTCTTGACCTCTGAATTCTTAATTTTTCTGTAATACATCAAACTTTTAGAATGCACCTAACCCAATTTGCCATTGAATTACTTCAGAAGGCTTCTTCGAGCAGATGGGTAAAGTGACGAAACATCGAACTATAACGAAGTAGGCATGAATAGCTGCGGAAGTTAAAGCAAAGAGTGGTTTTTTTACCTTCCGTGTCATGTCGTACACCACTGCGCTGACAACCGATATGGTTGAATTAATAACTGATGTTTCAATCCACGCGCCCACGTGGGGCGCGACGACTCTGACAAGTCCACGGGAAACAAGGAGTGGTGTTTCAATCCACGCGCCCACGTGGGGCGCGACTGTTAAAACATATCGAATCGTTCGATTCTCATTAGTTTCAATCCACGCGCCCACGTGGGGCGCGACTGCCTCGAATTGGCTCAGATGTTTCGGTGTGATGTTTCAATCCACGCGCCCACGTGGGGCGCGACGTCGTCCATAGAAATCAAGGTGAGTCCGATATCTGTTTCAATCCACGCGCCCACGTGGGGCGCGACCACCCGGCCAAAATACGTTTTTAACCGTATTCAGTTTCAATCCACGCGCCCACGTGGGGCGCGACTTCATCGATGAGATGACGCGATTCGACGCCGGCGGTTTCAATCCACGCGCCCACGTGGGGCGCGACGCCTTGCAGCAACTACCGCTCCAAAAAAGTTCTGTTTCAATCCACGCGCCCACGTGGGGCGCGACTTCAGCAAATTAGGCTTATAATCACTGAATGCCGTTTCAATCCACGCGCCCACGTGGGGCGCGACGAGTTTAACGATAAAGAATGGCGTAATAGTCAAGTTTCAATCCACGCGCCCACGTGGGGCGCGACCATGTACAACATCAATACCGGATGCTCCACACCCGTTTCAATCCACGCGCCCACGTGGGGCGCGACAGCCACTATGGGCATGTTTGGTGCGTCTATCGGTGTTTCAATCCACGCGCCCACGTGGGGCGCGACTTCACCGCCTCTATTTCAGGCGTTACTTTTGGAGTTTCAATCCACGCGCCCACGTGGGGCGCGACAGCGTATGCTTAATTGATTGGAATCATTGGTTAAAGAACCAATAAATTGCGAATCAATGGACGCATTTGCGAAAAGTATTATAAATTATTTACTGCTGAAATAAAAAATAAGAAAAATCATTATCTTAATGAATGCAAAAATATTGATCCTTTTATGCTCGCTTAGGATTCGCATTACAGTAATATCAAGCCATTTAAATCTAATACTGTTTTAGCGCCAATATGTTCAACACGCCGTTCCCAGTTATTTCCCAGGTAGTAAAATCTTAAGCTATCGAATTCTTCATCAATAACGTCGATTAGTTCATTTTTTAGCTTTGTCCATTGTGCCATATCAACCTCTATTTCAAATACTGAATACTGTACTCTCTGGCCGTAGTTTAGGCATAATTTTGCAATCCTGCGTAAACGTTTTGGCCCGGTATCGATTTTAAAGCTGACATCGTAAGTTACTAAAATCATCATCTGAAAACCTCTAATCTATTTCCACAGAAAAGGCACATAGCTGTCGCAGTCACCCCGCAAGAAACGCGCTAAGATTTGAGCTTGTAACCAAGGAAGTAAGCCAATCGGAACCGTTTCTTCAAACCACGGATGAAATAAGTTATCTTGCTTACGGTCTTGCCAAGCCGCCAACAATTTTTTTCGAGGTTCATCTTTCAATGTCACTGATCTGTTGGGCCAAGTCTCAAAATCCTTAGACACTACTTGTCGCTTGTTAATTAGTGATAATACAAACCTATCAACCATAGGCCGAAATTCTTCCGCCATATCTAAAGCTAATGACGGTCTGCCGCTACGTAGTTGATGCAAAAATCCACTGGCAGGATCTAATCCGGTTGTTTCCAAGGCAGAGCGACAATCATGGGTGAGCAAGGTGTAGAAAAACGACAGCAAAGCATTTACAGGATCAGTTGGTGGTCGGCGTCTGCGGGAGTCAAACTCGAAATCAGCTTGTCGTATTAAATGGTTAAACACGCCAAAATATACTTGCGCCGCTTCACCTTCCCGCCCCATCAAAGTATCAATAGTTTTGCAATCGATAAGCTGTGTTAAACAGCGAGTCAAGCGTTTTTCAGCGATTTGTAAGTCAGCAAGTATTTTGTCGTCGATAATTTGTTCACTGTGATCACGCAGATATCTTCTAATCACATAGCGCTGGTTATACAATTTCCCGGTTAGCATGGTCTGGGCAATGGCAACACTCTTTTCCACATTGTGCCCGGTTATATGTTGCGTTCTACGTAACAGCACATTACCGCTTACGGGACCTTCAACGCGAGCTAGATATTTGCCGAACATATTTAAAAAAGTAATGGTTATGCCATTTTCTGCACAATGCGCCATCAAGTAAGGTGAAATAGTTACTTGCCCAAAACACACTAAACCCTGTAATTTATGAATAGGTACGCGTGCTTTAGTTTCCTTATACACTTTTAAAACCAAATTCTCGTTGTCTTTATGCAACCAGGCGTTTTGCGTTTGAACATAAATTACGTTGCGTAATGGACGCATATTTAATCCTTTTTTAACTGTTCTGCCAGCCAGGCAGATGCCGATTTGCCAAAATCTTTGGGATGGCATTGATCGATTAGCGAGCAACCGTTACATTTTCTTGCTTGGTAGATTGCATGAGGAGTAATGTTGGTTTGTACGATGTCTCGGCAGGCTAAGATGGTTTGTAGCGTTAAATTGCGTAGTTCAGCATCAAAAATTACCGGGTGCCGCCGACGTACTTCGCCATAAAACAATGCGCCTTCCGGTATTGCAACACCGTGCATTTCTTCCAAACAAAGTGCTTGTGCGCACAATTGCACCTCATCGGCGCGATGCGCTTTGGGTTTGCCACGTTTGTATTCGATGGGGAAGGGGATTTCTGTGCCGTCTGCTTGTTGATGGTATTCCACCACATCGGCTACGCCTTCGATGCGTAGTTCTGCGTTAGCCAAGCGCAACGCTCGCGCGGTACGCACTGCACCGCGTTTTTGCTGATCAGCCTGATTTACGCGTTGATGCAATACCTGACCTTCTGCCGTAAATTGGTTTTCTATCCAGATATTTTCCAGTTCAATTAAAGCGAATTGACGCGGGCAATATAGATAATGCTGCAAGCGTGATAGGTAGATGGGTTCTAGGGTTTGCATGGCTCAATTTAGCACCCACAACGGAGATAAATAAAATGACAGTATTTGTGGTTATATTATTTCTATAATCTCAACGGCTTGTGGTAAATCAGCTCGATTGATGTTGACGACATAATCACTAAAACTGCGCGGTGGAATATCATCTGGATTGACACGATCAATCTTGATGAGGTCAAACAGCTTATGTGATGGTGCATTGCCTAATTTATCTGCATGTTTAAAAACAATGAGTTTTTGCGTTGCCATTTCGCCACGCGCGGCTGAATGGTCATGTTCAAAAATTTGCGCCAGTGAGTCCCATAAAATTTGCAAATCCTGTTCTGTGAAGCCTGTTTTCTCAGCAAGTGCGGCTGAAACAAATCCATGAGCGCGATATAAACCATAAGGAATAATATGTTTACGGCCCATTGTGCGTTCTTTTTCTGCGTCTTTTTCGTTAGTGACCGTCATGCGGGTTATGGAAATTTCTTGAGGAAAAACCGGATCAATTGAACGTGCAAAGGCCATTTGTATAGGACCACGAACAGTACCTGTATTTATCTCTGTGGTCATTACTGCGCCAAATGTACGAATATCGAAAAAGTGGTTGCACATGAATTGTGTCAAGGCTTTTGCTTTATCCGCATCAAGGGGTAATTTTTTTGCTACTGGTTTCAAATCTTGTGCTTCATACGCTTTTTTGTTCAGGTTATTTAACACGGCTTTTTCCTGCATATAAATTGCGTAACCCGGTTTATCTGCTTGTGTTAACTCTACAAAATTACGAATCTTGCGTTTTAAACAAACATCGGTGACTAAGCCCTGGTTAGTTTCAGGGTCTAAACGTGGCATATTGCCAGCATCGGGATCACCATTGGGGTTGCCGTTTTTAACGTCAAACAGTAAAACAAATTCGTAGCGGTTGTTAATTATGGTCATGTGAGATATTCCTTTGAAATTGAGTCGTGTGTGTTTTGTTTTCGAGCTAGTCTTCACTCGCTTGGCTTAGTGTTTGGTCTTCATCATCATGTACAGCTACAAGGTTTTCAATTTCCTTGCCCGCTTTATCTTTTATTTTCCGAGTGTAGCGTTGATGGTAATAACCAATAGCGAAACGTCCTTGATCTTGAAGATTCAAATTACGCGGCCATGAAGTCGGCATATCATTTTCAATATCTCTTATTTGCCAGTCGAAAAATGATGCCAAATGTTTTTTATCAGTGTTATCCTTTCTTATTTTTGCGAGATGATTCATGGCATTGCGTATCAGCATGGGAAATACTAAAGCGGGTGTGGCGGAAGCTGCTCCCCAGTAACGATCGCGTATGGTGGCATTGATGTCCTTGCCTAACGCCTGCTTTTGTATGCTTTCTAGTACCGCAAAAAGCCGTCCCATTCGATAGGCGACATTTTTTTCTTCTACATCCAGACTCATAGATAACTCCTTTGTGTTGGTCAATTGTTTTAAACGGATTTGACGATTGATAACGGCTTTACACAACGATACTCGTATGGAATTCACTACGCCATCTGAACGTATACGCAGTAGCACTTGTGCTAACAGACTTTGTGGATAGTTTTGTCCCGTGAAAATTGCGCGTGCCAGTCCACCCGCTAATTGAGGGGAAATTTCATCAGCTTTTGTTTTTCCATTATAAATAGGCGCGGTAGCATAGGTTAATTTCCAAATTTCTGGCAGTCCATTCCCCCATTGTGGTTCAAGATGCAAATCATGGTAATGCTGTGCTATACGTTGCGTCATTTCATCGAGTGTGGACACATACCAAAATCGTATCGATATACGCGCAGCATTAGGCGATAAACCCAAAATATAAAATTTAGTTGCTGGATTAAGGCTTGGGCGGAGGGTTTGCAGTGGAATACCTTGTGAAACTTGTTGTAATAAACTAGCTAAACTTGCTGTTTCTTGTCCATCAGTAGGATTGATTGCTTCCGACATAAAGCTTTCTGCCATTTCAGCATCAGTGCTATCAGCCGATTCTGCCCAAAAAATAGTCACCGCATCACCAATTTTTAAGCGTTGTTTGTTGGTATTGTCTTTGCGTAGCAGATAATTTAGGACTGTGACATATTTGAACGCGGCATTCGTGCCGACACTGGCATTTTTGCCTTTTTTCAAACCATAGGATTCAAAAGAATCTTTGTTAAACGATACGATTAACGCGCCAGACGATTGTGCGTTATCTACGCCTTTAATTGAACTATGTAGCTCAGCTATTTTTGCAGTTTCTCCCTCAATAAGGCATTGTCCATCGGAAAGTTTATTAAGATAGTTAGAAAGTACGATTGCCCATTGTTTTTTAAACTCCTCACAGTCATGGATGTACTTATTTCCATCGTCAAGTAGTCTAAAAACAAAATTAGCATCTAAAGCTTCTTTTGTTTCTTCGTGGTAATTTTGCTTATTGTCATTCCAGAACGTTGGAAATTTTTGCAAAGCTTTTAATGCCTTTGAATTGGTGCTGTCAAAAGTACTTACCTTAGCCCAAAAATCTTCATATTTTTTGTCCAAGTCATTAGGTTTTTCTGAGAGACCTAATGTATAGGCTGAGTTATCCCATAGATAATTAGCTTTCACACCTGATGTTCTTCCTTCGAGCATAGGAATCATCAATGATCTCGGCGTGTAAATTGTCTTTTTTTTCACTGCATAAGGAATGCGTAAATCCTCAATATGATGAATTGAGCCGTCCGCATTCAGCGCGATACAGTAACTAATTTTTTCCCAACTCCAACCGTAAGGAGGAAGAACACCTTGTTTGGTTGTAAAGAGCCTATCGTAATACGCATTCAATGATTGAAGAATCATGACAAAATCTCCAACATTGAGGGTATGGTAATGATGCCGTTAATCATGTTTGCTCTAAAAAAGCGCGGTGTCATGCCGTTAGTAAAATCTATATCCCATAACATCCAGCCTAAATCGCGTTCTCCTTTGAGTTGTTCGTGACAGATGGGAATATCAGCTAGGCTATCCAGTAATTCAAATGACGCACTAAACTCTCGATTTCCTAAACAGGGTTGTTGAAAACACTGTCCCTTACTGGCTCTGCGCTTGAATATTTCAATGTGTTTGCCCGCATTATCATCAACACCAGCCTGTTCCGTGAATTCAAAATGGGCTTCAATGATGTAGCACACTTTTTTAAGAATAATGGCAGCGCGTTGTTGACGATTATCGCCGTCATCAACGTGATAAGTCAGCTTGCCAAGATTGCCGCTTTTCATAGCAGCCTTCACATTACTTGGTTTTATAATGTCCGCCACTTCATTACGTTTTATGTTTTCAAAACAAATCGGCTCTAACACATGAATACGGTCTATTACCCAACGAATCGCTGGTTTCCAATGTATCGCTTCAATAATGCCGCGTGCTGCTGACGGTGTAATGACATCATAAGAAACACGCTCTACTTTCATTTCAGGTCGGGTAAAACAGGCATTGTCGCCCCAGACTTTTAAAATAATGCCTTTCGTCATTTGTTTTTCACTCCAATTTATGCATTTTTATCACCAAACACAGTCTTCTCCGTTCATTATTAACGGGTTAGCTTCGAGATTGAAGCCAACGGTATCTGTATATAAATTGTCACTTTCCAGCACTAAAAATTGTTCACCGAATCTTTTGGACTGAACGTATTGTAATGCTCTTAGCTTGATTAACTCCCCTGCTAAATGCTGCGGCACAGAAATGGTATAAACCTGCAAAGTTCTTGCGATCTGTCCAACACTCATGTAATCAGGTAGTTCATACAATTGTTTGATACCATCAACCGCCGTTTGATCATAGCGTACGATGACTGTTTTCATGGTGTTGCTAATGACTTTAAACTTTTGTGCAATCCAATCAAAAGGCAGGTTTTGAAGCTTGCTGTCTCGTATGACTCCTAAAATGTTGTGTTTATCTAGCTCACTGGTTTGCCCTGTTTCTTTATGCCAATAAACGCGCTCAAAATAATCTTGAATAGCCTCTAATCCTAACGGGTCACTGCTAAAAGTATGAAGGCTGAGGGTTTCTTTCATTTTGTCTGAGTATGTTTTAAGTTCGGGTGGTGGGGCGTGGTCTTTGGCGGTAAATATCCATACGGGGCTTTCGTCAGTTTTACGTTTACCCTCACGGTTACAACGCCCAGCCGCTTGAGCAATGGAATCTAAGCCCGCATCACTACGCATGACAAAAGGAAAATCAACATCTACCCCCGCTTCTATCAACGAGGTGGATACCACGCGACAGGTTTTGCCCTGCTTTAATGCCAAACGAATTTTTGCGAGCAGCAATTTTCGGTGTACCGCACACATATACGTTGATAAATGAAACGAACCTGTTAAATCCGCGATACCTTGATACAGTTCTTGTGCCTGTTTTCTATTGTTGACGATACACAATACTTGCTGTTTGTCGCGTAAATTGGCAATGACTTGGGCATCATCTAACATGCCTATATGCTTTACCGAAACACGTTGAAACTGCTCGTAAAGCTGTTTGGGATTAATACTGTCAGATACGGCTAATTCGCGTACATTTTGCAGACCGCCCGAAAAACCATCTTCTTCCTTAAATGCAGGTTGTGTGGCGGTACACAATACAATTGAGCAACCATAATTTTTTGCCAATTCATCAAGAGCAGCCATACAAGGGCGCAGTAAGTACATAGGTAAGGTTTGTGCTTCATCTAAAATCACCACACTATTGACTATACGGTGTAATTTACGGCAATCGCTGGGGCGATTAGAGAAAAGCGATTCCATGAACTGCACGACGGTGGTAACTATCACAGGTGCATCCCAGTTTTCCATCGCCATTTTTAACTTTGTTTTGCTGTCAGGCTGTTTTACGTTACTTTCAAGGGCGGGATCATTAAACGCGCTGTGATGTTCAATGATGGCATCCTGATATTCCTTTCCAAACTGCTCACGAAATACGGCAGCATTTTGTTCAATAATGCTGGTAAAAGGGATGACATAAATGATGCGCCGTTTTTGATATGTTTCGGCATGATCAAGGGCAAAAGCCATAGATGCCAAGGTTTTACCGCCGCCCGTTGGAACAGTTAAGCTAAATAAACCAGGTTCAAGCGTTTTAGCGTTATGACGTACCGCCGACAAAATGCTTGCGCGTTTTAGATTTATATCCTTATCGCATTTAAGTGATTGTAATGATTTATCAAAATTCGTTTTCAGTTGCGCCAAGCTGGGATATTGCCCCCGTGATGCCAACGGTAGCCCTGCAACACGATTGCAAAACACTTCCGTATCCAGTCGATCGGCATCAACCAAGCAGGAAAGAATCATGCGAGATAAAAAAGTCTGTTGAAAACAGACAAAGCCTTTTTTGGGCTTTAACGGCGGGACTGATAATTTTCTGGGCAATTTCTGTGCAATTTCATCTATCCATGCCAATTTTAGAATAGGCAAGTCAGTTTTATTACAGCGTTCTGTTAAAGGGGTGAGCTTTTGATCCGTCCGGTAATCACCATTTGCAAGTCCAGCATGGTGTCCAGCGATTGCATAAGCGATGAAAAATCCGAAATCGTCATATTTTTCAAACGCGATTTTCGCGCCCCATGTGGCATGATCGATTCTTGGATGCTTACCTTCAAGCCGCTGTTGAAACTCTACCGTATATTTGCCTAAATCATGCAATAAACCAGCAGCTTTGCCATATTCAGCACACTTAAAAGTTTCTGCAAAACCCTCGGCTAGTTCTCCAACATTTACAAGGTGGTTTTGTAAATGTTGCCAGTCACTTTTATCACTTCGTTCTGTCGAGTGTGCATAAAAAAAATTATCGATTTCGTCATTGTAGGCTGGTTGATTAATGATCAATTGACCTCCTTAATTTGATGTCGACATACTGAATAAAAACCGCGTCCAAAAACCGATATAAAAACATTTAATGGCTTCAGATATGGCTTGCTCATGCTGTTCATTTTTGATGAGTAGTCTTATCTGTTTGCACATGGATAACACCAATTGTTTGTCGATCAGATTTTTGGCTTGTTCCAGAATATGTGCATCAGTATTTTGCTTACATTCAGTTAGGTGCACTCGTTCATCATCTTTGCTTATGCGCAGATTAAAGCCATTGACACCTTCCGGTGTTAAGCAATCAATTAAACCGCTGTGATGCGATGCAACACACAACCCAAGTATTTGACCGCATAATTTGCCTTCGCCATTTTTGCCGAATTTACTCAATGCTTCCCATATCAATTGCGCACCTGCCGTGGAATGATCTATTTTACCTTTCAGGGCAATGACATCAACGTAATTAGCATCCATATCAGGATTGAGTAATCCGGTACCGGACTGGATGTAGTTTTGAAAAGCGGTACTGTATTTACCGAAATCGTGTAACAGTCCTATCAACTCGCCTGCTTCGGCAACATTGATTTTACTGGCTAATTTCTTGGTGATATCAGCCACTTCTTGTAAATGAATGGCGAGAGTTTGCTTTTCTTTATCCGTTGTGCGGACGTGAGCTATGTAAGCTTGGTTTTTATCAAGCAGGTGATTGATGTTGTCGACGATTTTCATTTTAACTTAAAATATACTGTTTCTTTTAGACTTGGTTCAATACGAAAAAGGAGCATGCATGGCTGCCAAAGCGATGGTCATCGTTCAGGCGGTACATTGTTGACATAGGTTTTGTGGTTTTATTGCCACGTCAGCTTTGATTTTGTGTCGGGCCATTACAATGACTCTCCAAGTAAAAAGCAGTACAGGATGGGCTACTACATATTTGACTAGATTGTAAAGGGTGTTACTGTATTCTATCGGATATAAAAAACACGTAAATCATCTGTTTATTCGTGTTTAGCGAGCTTGTTTGATTATATAAGTTTGGTGGGCTTATGTTACTGGTTTGCGCCTGACCCCGGAAGAGCGTGCCACGCTTGAGTGCGAAGCCGCCGGATTGCTATTAGGCGGATATATCCGAGAGCGTGTATTTGATGAAAACCGAGCTAAGCGTCGCACCCATAACAAACATCCGGTTAAAGATCATAAATTTTTGAGCCAATTACTTGGCGAGCTGAGTCATTCGAGACTGGTGAATAATCTCAATCAACTCACCAAGGCTGCCAATTGCGGCTTGTTAATGTTTACCCCGGAGGTCAAAACGGCGCTGCTGAACGCATGTGCCAATATCCGTTACTTCCTCGGCATATCGTATTGATTTCCAGGCTTCGAGATACTTCTGCCGTCGTATGCCCCTGATCCAATACCAGGTTGATTGCATCAAATTTGTATTTCTTTGTGTATTGCTTTCTCGTTACCATTTCTTCCTCCAGCTAAAGCTATTTTCTCATAACTGGACTATGCGGATTTATTAAACCATGTCAGTTTAGTGCTCTTCAGAAATCCAACGCGTGGCGTAGCGGATTAAGTCGGCGCCATCTTTTAAATGTAGTTTGATCCGGATATTGAAGCGATGCGTCTCGATTGTTTTGATGCTGCGGCAAAGCAATTTTGCAATTTCTTGACTGCTATGTCCTTGTCCGATCAAGTGGAGTATTTCAAATTCACTGGGAGTAAGTGTATTGATAAGCTGCTCGGGCTCGGAGTGACCCGATGCGATGCGTTTCAACAATTTCTCGTGCATTTGCTTGCTTAAATAAACGTTACCCTTGAGTACTTCATGAATCGCCGCCAGCAATATTTCGCCTGGTTCTTGTTTCATCACATAGCCGCGCGCGCCGGCGCGTAAAGCGCGTTCGGCATACATTGATTCATCATGCATGGAGACAAATAGGACGGGAAGTGTAGGTATCAGCGCATGCATACTTTTAATCACTTCAAAACCGGATACGGTTTTAAGCGTGACATCCAATAAAACAATATCGACAGGTTCATTTTTCTTCAGTATTGCCAATGCCTCGTTGCCATCACCAGCTTCGGCAATTACTTCCATATCGGATTCCATGTTGATCATCATCGCCATGCCATGCCTTAGCATGGCATGGTCATCCACTAACATTATTTTTATTTTATTTGTAGACATTTTAGGCCATCCGCATTTCTAAACGAACTTCCGTGCCACCTTCGGAGCGTGGGAGAAAATCCAATTTTGCACCTAATTGCTTGGCACGATATTGCATTATTTTTATACCCATTCCGGAGGTTGTTTGCGAGGTCTCACTCGTTTCAATAAATCCGCCGCCGTCATCGGAAATTGACAAGCACAGTAGTCCTTCATTTGAAGATAAGGATATAGCGATGTGTTGCGCCTTGCCATGGCGAATTGCATTGTTGGCGGCTTCCTGGGCAATTCGATACAGATTAAGCGCCAGGGTATCATCATGAATAATAATGTTACTTTTGCATGAAAATACGCAAGATATGCTGTAAGTCGTTGCTATTCTATTCGCTAGCGCTTGTAGTGCGGCAATCACGCCATTGGCTTCTATTTCAAACGGAAGCAGTCCTTGCGCCAGTTGCTTGATGTGTATTACCGAGATTTGTGCTTGTGAGGCAATGGAAGCGGCAACTGTTGCCATGCTGGTGTTTCCTGCGGCAATGATTTGCTTCTCCAGCGCCCTGGCTTGATAGCCGATAGCGGCTATTTGCTGCCCTAGATTATCATGCAACTCCTGTCCTATTGTATGTGCTTGTTCTTCAGCTACGAACACCAGGGCTTGTTCCAATCGTTTGCGTTCCAGCCAGCTTTCCAAGTCGCTGGCGATCGCGTTAACGAGTTTCTGCTCTTCCACCACCATATGGGGGTGATCTGCCGGGTAATAAACTCGTATTTGACCGCACACTTTGCCATTAACACGAATCATGGAGCTGCAGGTACACGCAGGATCTCGTTCTGTGCGCCAATAATTGGTTTTCCTATGAGTGATTTTGGCTTTTGACTGTAATCGATGCCCAACTTCCGGGTCAAATTTCCCTATGGTAAATCTCCAGCCATTGAGTTCGATTACGGCACTTGCAATTTCGGGAAATTGCATAGCCGGTATCAGATGTTCAAAAATATTCTGGCAAACGTTGTCTATCGATGATTCCATGCCGATGCCGCGGCGAATTTCATAAAGGCAAGTGATCTCTTTAAGGCGCTCATGCAGTAACTCATCGACTTGTTTACGTTCCAGCCATCGTGCCAGATCACTGGTAATCGCATCGATAAGCTTTTGTTCTTCCAGAATCAGAAAAGGTTTGTCCTGGGGGTAAAAAACGCTTAGCTGGCCACATATCTTCCCGTTGACACTGATCTTTGAGCTTAATCCGTGTGTCGAATCTTGATTCGAAGTCGTAGAACAAATACGCTTTCCATCGAGCTCGATGATTACCGAAGCATGTTCTGGATATTGCATGGCAGGAGTCAGATGTGCAATTATCTGCTGGCAAACTTTGTCGACGGACAAATCAGATCCGATGCTGCGGCGAATCTCATACAGGCAGGTAATTTCTTTCAAGCGTTCACGCAGCTCAATTTCCTTATGGCTTAGTTCGATAGAAATCTGTTCTGCGGTTTCTTTGGCATCGCGTGATTCTCTTTCGGATTTAATCAGTTTGCGGACAAACCAATTCAATAGCAATATTTCAGCAATAATCAATCCAGCGAGATAAAGGACGATAGTCATTAATTGATCATTAATCGGATTGAATAATTCTTCCTGATCCAGCTTCAGAACCATGCCTAGACCAATACCATGGAGTGGCGCATATGCTTCGATTACCGGTATGTGGCGATAATCTTTTACCGCAATGACGCCGCTTGTGCCATTGAGCGCAAGATTTATTGGCAATATTCCCCCTTCGCTTGCATATCGCAGATGGGTGAATTTTACGCCGTCAATTTGACTGATCAAACAAGCCATCGCCTGTGTATCGATGGCCGGAGGGGCGCACAATATGAACTCGCCGGTTTTGCCAATGGATCTTATCTCGCTGAATCTGCGCGTTACTTGTGGTAGTTTGATTTCTGTCACAATTCTGCCGATATGACGCTTTTCCTGATCTGTAATATCGACCTGAGTGCGCAAAATAAATTGCTTATCCCATATGAGGAATGTGTCATGGTATTCCGGCAGTGGTATTGACTGAGCTATATTTTCAGAAAAATGGCCGATTTGGGATAATTTATTGCCCTTTGCATCATAAACAACTGCGGCAGAAAAACCTGTCTCCGGGAGTGAATTAACACTTCGCTCAAGATCGTGCAATGCGCTTTTATTTTCTGGTTGCGCATTGAGTTCCTGCATGGACTGAATCAAGAACGGACGAATGGCTAAAGTGCGTGTATCCGCCATTCCTTTTTGAATCTGATTTTCTACGAGAAGCGCCTTGCCTTGCAACGCAACACGTAAACCTATCCCCAGTACGGATTCAATTTGTTGCCGCATTGCACTGTAAACAGCAATACCGGTTGATAATGTTAATCCCAGCAGGAGTAAGCCGCCAATGATACTAATCTTGTGATCGTCACGTGTAAAAAGCAAGCTGTCCTCCTCAATAGGATTATCGGTCTATGGCTTTTGCTGATTAAAATTATGCAGAATACTCCTGCAACCAAATTGGAGTCAGTATGCCATATTTAATTAAGGTGGATAAAAGTACAGATTCTGGATTAATAGAGATAAGTAATATTTGCTGGACCTTCATAGTTTATTCGCAGGTTCGCGGGATTATTTTTTCAGTGCCAGCCAAATTTCTCGAATACAACCCGAAGTTTACTGAAATACCATTCACCTTCGCAAGTCATCGTCTTGTGAAGGCGCACATGATTGCTAGAATATTTCATCGGGCGCTTGCCAAGGATAGAAGTCCGTTATAAATCAAAATTCAATTGGATCAACATCCAGTACCCAGCGTACTTCGCGGACAGGCAATGCATTTATTTGCCTATACCAGCCAGCGAGAAATGTCTGTAATTGTTTGCGTGAAGTCGATTGTATGAGTAAGTATGCGCGTTCCATTCCTTTTAAACGCAACAGCTGGGCAGGCACTGGATCATAAATTTCTATCATTTGAGCAGGTTTGGCCAAGTGCGCGGCTTGCTTTAGAAAATTAAGCACGATTTTGATGCTATGGGCTTCGGCACGCAAAAGTGCTTGATATACATAAGGCGGAAATCCGGCTATTTTTCTTTCCATCAACAGTGCCTGCGCAAGGGTATCATAATTGTGCCGTTGCAACGCATGATACAGAGGATGATCGGGAAACCCGGTTTGAATTAACACATGTCCTGCAACATTGGCCCGGCCTGCGCGACCGGAAACTTGCATGAGCTGCGCAAATAAACGTTCGCTGGCACGAAAATCCGTACTATAGAGCGAGGTGTCGGCATTCAAAATACCGACCAGTGATAAGTTAGGAAAATCATGCCCTTTGGCTAGCAATTGGGTGCCGATCAGAATATCTACTTGATGGGTATGAATGGCGTGCAAAATTTCTTTCCAGGCATTCTTGCGGCGTGTGCTGTCGCGGTCGATGCGCAGAATTCGCGCTGATGGAAAATGTGCTCGCAGCGCTTCTTCCACACGCTGCGTACCTTGACCAAACGGTGCGATATCCTGATTGCCGCATTGCGGACAAGCACGCGGGAAGCTTTCTTCATGACCGCAATGATGACAGCATAATTTTTTATCGCGTAAATGAACCACAAGACGACTGGAGCAGCGCTGACAGAGCGCACTCCAGGTGCAGGATTTGCATAGCAGCACCGGCGCATAGCCGCGCCGGTTGATGAAAATCAGGCTTTGGTATTTGTTTGTCAGACATTTTTCCAATGATTTGAGTAGCGGTTCCGAGAGTCCATCCTGCGGTTTATGAATACGTGTATCAATATACTGAATTGAAGGCAGCTTGGCGTTTTTCATTGCGCGAGAAGCTAGGCGAATATATTGGTAACGGCCATTGATCGCATTGAAATAACTTTCCAGGGACGGCGTAGCGGAACCCAGCACCACAGGAATATTTGTTTCCCGTGCGCGAAAAATCGCCAAGTCACGCGCGGAATAACGTAATCCATCTTGTTGCTTGAATGAGCTGTCGTGTTCTTCGTCGACGATGATCAGCCCCAGCTTGGATAGTGGCGTGAAAACAGCCAGGCGTGTGCCTAGGATAATTTTAGCTTCACCCCGTTGGGCTTGCAGCCAACCGGTTAATCGTTCCGTGTCGTTGAGCCCGCTGTGCAGATTGATCAATAAAACGGTACGAAAGCGTGCACGAAAAACTGCTTCCAGCTGAGGTGTTAAATTGATTTCTGGAATCAGCACCAATGTCTGTTTGCCGTGTGACAAAGCCGATTCGATGAGACGCAAATATACTTCGGTCTTGCCGCTTCCGGTTATCCCATGCAGCAACCAGGTATTGAATCGTTCAAGTTCCGCAGTCACGGTTGTTACTGCATTGGCTTGATCGGCTGTCAAGGTGGGAACGATTGCAGTTTTGGATGGAGATGTCTCGATTGTCGGTTTTTCGGCTACCCAACCGAGTCGCTTCCATTCAATCAGTAACTTACTGGCACGTGGCGAAATTTGTTTAATTTGCTGGGTAGTCAGTATGGTTGCATTTTGAAATTCCGTCAGCAAGCGCCGCGCCACGCGGTTGCGCGCAGAAATCATGGTGATATCGATCAGTCTGCCTGAATCCGTGAGACTCAATGGATGGTGTACCGGATCTTTCAGTTTAACCGGTTTATTATTGCGCAGCAGTACGGGCAAGCCGTTCATGATCACCATGCCGAGCGGATGATGATAATACCGACTGCAGAATTGAAACAGATCCAGCAATGCTGGCGGGAGCGGATTAATTTCCCGGAAAATGCAGTAAACGGATTTAAGCTTCTCGATCGGAACCTGGGTCTCCGTATCGATTGCCATAATAATGCCCGTGAGCTTTTTTTTACCAAAGGGTACGCACACACGCAGACCAATATCATGCGAGCTGGCATTTTCGGCTTGATAATCAAACAGAGTGTCGACAGGAACGCTGAGGGCGACGCGAATGATGACCATAAGCAGCCGGAATTATCGCGACTGGGGGACGTTACTCACCGGATTTTGAATTAATTCCAGTGCGTAACTGTCCAGAGTGAAGTAATAAATTATTTCGAAACGCGATACAGTGTAGTGGGCGCTTCGCCGGATTTCTCTAATTTTGCCGTTGCTCCGTCGGAGCTGATCGCGAAGCTTGTGCTGCCTTCCACATCGGAGAAACCGACACAACCATTTGTATTATAAGTATAACCTGAAAATATGAGTTTGTTGTTTCCTTTGTCGTAGGTATAAGATGCAAATTCGATACCAGGTTTTCCGCATTTCTCTTGATCTTCGCGTTGTGCTTCACCCGTTGGGTCAAGCATCAGGAATTTACCGTTTGGAAAAAATACCAGCGTTTGAGTTTTGATGGCATTTTCATCATAAGCCCAGGCTCCGATAATTCCGGTTGCATCGTTATCAATTTTTGCGAAACGTGTTTCCTTGACCTCTTTTTCTGCAACTTCATTTTCGTTGCTGAGTTCGATTGGCTTGGCGATATGAAAGAGTTCGCCAAAAACGCTGGTTTTTTCCCGCTCTCTTTGTACTGTCACGATGTCAGAATATATCAATTCAAAACCATCGGTACGTACCCTGCGAGTTGGTCCCGGATCAGATAAGCCGGCTTTGATATTAGTATCGATAGTGGGTTTTCCAACCAGTTTGAATCCGCGATTATCAAAATCAATAGCATTGGCAATGCCTGCTTCGACGCCTGCCTGAAATATGGTACGTCCACCGCAGACGCGATTTTCGTCACAGGAATCATCCGGCCTGGCTTCGGCATGCAAATATTCCCCGCTGTTATCGGCGGCCACTCGCAGTACGCTGGCGGTTTGATTGGTATAGCTTACCCAGATTTGTGCACTGAGCAGCGCGACACCCTGTGACATAAAGTGATCGCGGGCTTCCTCGGGAGTTCTGGTTTCTCCTTCGATGTTTCCAGCTTCCATGATACTTTTTAAATTAGCGGATTCAGCAAATGTTTGCGGATCACTGTCGAGATTAATGGATCCGTTGACAGCAGCGGCTGTTTCGCGTGAAATGGAAATGCCGTTGGATAAATCTCTATCGGAATCAAGGGATTGCAATAGAATCAATAAATTTTGTAATTTGTTGTTGCTATCTCCTGCCAGCTCAATCGGCGTTACGATTTGTGAACCCGGGATATTTCCCAGTGTCAAACCGCCCAGTTTGAATTCGATCTTGTCGCCATGGTTGAAGCTGAAATTACCTTTCTCATCGGTTGTGCCCGATTTGCCTGAAGAAGCGTTGTAGGTAACTCCAGAGACTGGAGAATCAACTAAAATACCGACTGCCGGGCCAGTGGGCATATTTCTTTTGGTAGCCGACGCGGAGGATGAAGATGCCGATGTTGCAGCAGTGTTCTCGTTACTGCTGTCACAGGCGGCAAGCCCGGCAACAAACACTGTGGATAATAATATTATCCATGAACTCTTTTTAAGTGGGGGTGTGGATTTCATTAAGATGCTCTCTTTTTGATTAATTAAAAAATTCAATCTTGTACAATTTACACTTTGCGATTGTTACAACAAAAAGCGGATGCTGATATTCTACTATTAAGATTGCTATTATAGCCAAGCAATCGTTTTTTCGTTTCTTACTTGCATCGTCGGGTTTCAAATTTTTGTCTTTTCGTGTATTTTCGCCGCTAATTTTTTACTAGGGAGAATATAGGGTATTAATATGTCAAATATGGCTGAGATCTCACAACTGACTGGAATGTCAGCGCAACTCCCCATTGACTGGTACCTGGATCCAAAAATTCTTGAAATTGAGAAACATATCCTTTTTGATCAAGGGCCGGGATACGTGGGTCACGAAGTAATGGTGCCAAATATAGGAGATTATTATGTACCGGAACGAATGGAGAAGGCTAGAGTGCTGGTGCGCAATGAACAAGGGATTGAATTGCTTTCCAATGTTTGTCGGCATCGACAAGCCCTGCTACTGAATGGTAGGAGTAATACCAAAAGTATCGTATGTCCGATTCATCGCTGGACGTATGCACTGGATGGAAAACTGCTGGGTGCACCGCATTTTGATCAGAATCCCTGCCTCAATCTTGCAAAAACATCGTTGCAAAACTGGAATGGCTTGTTGTTTTCCGGTCAGCGCAATGTGTCGCGGGATTTGACAAATCTAAGTACCGATGTCCTTCAGGGCTTTGATTTTTCCGGTTACTTGCTGGATCATGTGCAGGTCGATCACTATGATTGCAACTGGAAGACCTTTATAGAAGTTTATTTGGAGGATTACCATGTTGATTCGTTTCATCCGGGCCTGGGTCATTTCGTCAATACCGAAAAACTCAATTGGGAATTTGACAGTTGGTACAGTGCACAAACCGTAGCCATCGATAGCGCGCGCCTGCAGAAACCAGGCAGCCCTGTATATGCCAAATGGCATGAGCAAGTGCTGCAGCAAACTGAAGGAAAGATGCCGTCACATGGCGCCATATGGTTGTTGTATTTTCCTAATATCATGGTGGAGTGGTATCCCTATACGCTGGTCATTAGCACGATATTGCCAACCGGGATTGAAAGTTGCATGAATATCATTGAGTTCTATTATCCGGAAGAAATTGTTTTATTCGAGCGCGATTTTGTGGAGGCTGAACAGGCCGCCTATAGAGAAACCGCACGTGAGGATGAAGAAATCTGTCGATCAATAACCGCAGGCCGGCGTGCATTATATGCTCAGAATCTTAGCGAAACCGGGCCTTATCAAATGCCAATGGAAGCCGGAATGGAGCATTTTCATCAATTTCTGCGGCGTGAGATCGAACCCCATCTTTGATGGCTGTTCACTCGTAATTATAATATTTAAGGAAGACGGATTAATGCGCTCGATGTGGATGCTGGTCGCTGCATTTATGTTTGCTGGTATGGGTGTACTGGTTAAGCTCGGAGCTGCTTATTTTTCCAGCACCGAGCTGGTATTTTATCGATCGTTGTTTGGTGCCTGGATAACCTACCTGATCCTTCGTTTTTATCGCTTGTCGATACGCACGCCACATTGGCGGATTCACTGCTGGCGTGGAGTAACGGGTCTGGTCAGTCTGCTGATGTTTTTTTACTGCTTAACGCAGTTGCCGTTAGCCACTGCCGTTTCGCTGAATTATACTTGGCCGCTTTTTGCTGCGTTATTTTCCACCCTGATTCTGAAAGAGCATATTCACTGGTCACTGGTTGTAACCGTGATATTGGGTTTTATGGGAGTCATGTTGTTGTTGCGTCCTACCGTGCCTGATGATCAATGGTTCTCGGGTGTAATGGGCATTGCTTCAGGTTTTTTTGCGGCAATTGCATATATCAATGTCAAGCAGCTAGGTAATCTGGGTGAAACGGAATGGCATGTAGTATTCTATTTTACCTTGATTAGCACCGTATTAACGGGCGTGTGGCTGCTGTTTACCTCATTTAGTCCCATCACCGGACATGGGTTGCTGTTGTTGCTCGGGATCGGCCTGGCCGCAACCCTGGCGCAATTGGCGATGACGCGCGCTTACCATCAAGGTATTACCTTGGTGGTATCGTCATTGGGTTATAGCACGGTATTGTTTTCCAGTCTTTGGGGAATTTGGTTTTGGAATGAAATTTTATCACCGGTTGCCTGGTTGGGTATGGGGCTGATTGTTGCGGGTGGATTATTCAGCGGTATCTTAGGTTTTAAATTGACGCCAGCTGTCACTTCAAAATAACTCTGTAATTGTCTGCCAGCAGGCAAAATTTGCACCAATTCGTTTAATTGCCTATGATGAGCTTGTTATCATTTGGAATGGAATTATGATTACTATTCAAAAAAAGGGTAATTTGGTAATTGTCGCGGTTATTGGTGAGTTTACCTTGACCGATTATCGTGAATTTGAGCAACAGGTTCTATACCGGCAACATTTTGATGGTAAAGCAAATCTTTTGTTTGATTGGCGCGACATGCTCGACTACACCGTTGATGTCGCCTGGGAAGAAATCAAGTTCATGCGCGATCATGGCAACGAGTTTAACCGGGTAGCAGTTGTCACGGATGACGAATGGCAAACTTGGGGTACTTGGGTTTTTAATTTGTTTGTAAGTGCCAACGTAGCAGTATTTCATAATTATGAAGAAGCCGAAGAATGGGTCTTGGAGAATGAGTAACCGGAAAATCCGTTCCATTTCAACGACTTTGTTTATATGTAGGCATGTATTGCACAGAGATGGATGCACTTCGATCAAACATGATGATCTTTGGTGCTCTATAGTTTTGTTTATGAACGATAATAATCATTATGGATGAATTGATACTTGCTCGGATATTGCATGTACTGGGCGTGGTTTTGTGGATTGGTGGCGTGGCGATGGTAACGTTGGTGCTGTTGCCGCTGCTCGCGCGCATGTCATCGGCAACGGAAGCAATGGAAATTTTTGCTCGTTTCCGGCGGCGTTTTGCCGCGCAAGCACGGATTTCCACATTGATCGTTGGTTTAAGTGGTTTTTACATGGTATACGCACTGGATGTCTGGCAGCGCTTTGTACAATGGCAATATTGGTGGATGCATGCCATGGTGTTAATCTGGCTGTTTTTTAGCGTAATGCTGTTTGTTATGGAGCCACGTTCCCGCCGCCAGGCTGCGGTATCCGCACAGAAAAACATCGCTCCTGAGATGTTCGCCAAAATTCAGCGTAAGCATATGACCTTATTGATACTCAGCCTGATCACCATAGCTGGTGCCGTGGCCGGTAGCCATGGATGGCTGATTCCTGGGAATTGATAATGGATTATGCGGTATTAAAAATGATTCATGTCAGCAGTGTGATTTTAAGTTTCTCATTATTCTTTTTTCGCGGGGTCTGGTTGATTCAGGATTCCCAAAAGCTACATCAGCGTTGGGTCAAGATTCTGCCGCATATCAATGATACGGTATTACTTATCAGTGCCATTCTGCTGGCGGTCGTGATTCAGCAAAATCCGCTGGATCATGCTTGGCTGACTGCGAAGGTATTCGGCTTGCTGGTTTATATTGGCCTGGGTATGGTAGCGATGCGTTTTGGCAAAACCCGCAAAGCCAGGATCACCTCGTGGATAGCCGCGCTTTGCGTGTTTGCGTATATTGTTCTGGTCGCATTAACTAAAAGTCCCGTCTTGGGTATCGGCTAGACTTATCCGGCACTATATTTCAGAGTAGTGAGTACGGTCGAATGGATTTTTCTACTTTTCGTCTTGAAAAGGCCGGTTATCACCAGGCGCAAGCTATTAGCGATCTAATCAATCAGACCTATCGCGGAGAGGTCGGATGGACTACAGAAGCTGCGATTATTCAGGGCGACAGAACCGATCGGCTGGAAATAGAAGCTGCCATGACGCGCTCTGATAGCTGTTTCTTTGTTGCTTATCAATCATTCATGCTGGTGTCGTGTATTTATGTGGCAAAAGAAAAAGAGCATGCATACATCGGTTTTCTCTCAGTTCATCCCAGTCTGCAACAACAAGGGCTTGGCAAATATATGCTTGAATATACGGAGGCCTTTGCCTATAACATGATGCAAGTGCGCAAATTTAGCATGTTCGTAGTGTCGCAGCGTCCTGAATTGATTGCGTTTTATCAACGCAGAGGCTATCGTTTGACTGGTCAAGTGAAAGCTTGTCCGTCACATTTGGGCATACCGAAGGCTTCCGGTCTGACGATTGATTATCTGGAAAAGGTTGTGTAAGGTAGAACCTGATCCTTGCGATTATCATTTAGCCAATCATAAGGGAGCATCCCATGGCAAAATTAAAATTTCTGATTGTCTTATTGGTTTTTTGCAAAACTGCACTGGTACATGCGCAATCCGCTGATCCTGGTATTTGGCATAATGCAGCGCCGACACTGGAGAAACGCACCGAAATTGCAGCCGCGGCGCTGGATGGAAAAATTTATGTGGTGGGTGGATTCAGTCAACCGAGCCTGAGCAATGTGCTGGATTTCGCCGTCAGCCGCATGGTGGAAGTTTATGATCCCGCCACCGATACCTGGACTGAAACAACGCCGCTGCCAGAAGGCCGGCATCATGCTGGAATTGCTGCCCTGAATGGCCATTTATATGTGATTGGCGGCTTTACTAAAGGCGGTTTATCAGTATGGCGCGCAGTTGCCACGCTATATCAATTTAATCCGGTTAATCAAACCTGGCGCGAACTGAAATCCATGCCCACTGCGCGCGGCGCATTGGGTGTGGCGGTACATCAAGGTCGCCTCTATGCCGTTGGCGGATATGACGGTGATAACAACTCCGCAGCTGTAGAAGTATTCGATCCGCAAACCAACGTTTGGACTTCTGCTGCACCTATGCCGACCGCACGCGATCATTTGGCGGTTGTAACTGCAAGCGATAAGATTTATGCCATTGGCGGACGTCCGGACCTGAATTACCGCAAAAATATGGATGTGGTCGAAGCTTATGACTTCGTCACGAATCAATGGCACGCGCGCGCCAAATTACCGACCGCACGTAGCGGCATTGCCGCCGGTGTGATCGACGGACGCATTTACGTGGTGGGAGGTGAATCCGGTGAAGGCACGTTCAATACTCATGAAATGTATCTGCCAAAAGAGGATCGCTGGGTGATGATGATGCCGATGCCGACGGCCCGGCATGGATTGGGAGCAGCTGTGGTCAATGACCGGTTACATGTCATCAGTGGTGGTTTGACGCCTGGAGCATCGTTCAGCCAAGTACATGAAGTGTTTACGCCGCCACATTAAATGCTGGGCTTTGTAATTCCAGAGACGAAGAATCAGGAAGATTCCGGTGCGATGATCAATTCGGTATGTACCTTGTTTTGCCATTCGTGCATCCAGCGGGAGAAGTCATCAGGCAGCAACGGTCTGGAAATAAAATTACCTTGAGCCATATCGCATCCTGTTTGCCGCAAAAATTCCCAATCGTTACGATCCTCGACGCCTTCCGCTACGATATCCATGCCCAATTGCTTACCCATCGATAAACTGGCGTCGTAAATGGCGCGCAATGTGTCATCTTCACATGCGCGGTGCACGAAGCTCTGGTCGATTTTAAGTTCATTGAAAGGAATATCGCGTAATTGCGCTAATGATGAATGCCCGGTACCAAAATCGTCAATCGATAAATGGAATCTTTTGAGACGTAGCCGTGCCAGGATTTCCAGAGGTATGCGCGTATCGGATCCCATTAATTGGCTTTCTGTGACTTCGAGTACGATTTTTTGTGGTGGAAGGCCGCTTTCGGTTACCAGATTAACAACGAAATCCTGGAAATCCAGTGAGGCCAGGTTATCCATCGAAACATTAATTCCAGTCCGTAATGTTAGCCCGTTTTGATGCCACTGCTTGGCTTGAGCTACAGCCTGCTGCAAAACCTGGTGCGTCAAATCGTCAATCAGATTATTTTCTTCTGCGATGTGGATAAACCGATCAGGCAAAATGATCCCATCTTTCGGGTGATGCCAGCGCACTAATGTTTCCGCTCCGATAACATCGCCCGTCGCTACCGATACCTTGGGCTGGTAATAATTGACTAATTCATGATGCGCAAGGGCGGATTGAATATCCGCGGCAGTGTAAATTTTCTGACTGGGTTGCTGCCCGGCTGAAGAATCAGGTTTCCATTGTTGCAATATTTCAGATAATTTTTCAGGATCTACAGGCTTGAGAAGGTAACCCAGCATGGATATTTTGTGTGCATGAACCAGTCTCTCAGCGGTTTTGAGCATGCGTTCGTCTTCGCCACTGACTAGAATCAGTTTGCCATGATACTGTCGATCTACCAGGTAACGCACAAACTCGATGCCATCCATATCCGGCATGTTTAAATCGAGTAATATCAAATCCGGACGGGTGTCGATGTGGTCGATTTTTCTCAGAGCATCCGAACCGTTATCGCAAGTGACGACGGAAGCATAACCCAGCTTGGCAAGCATGCGCGTCAGGAGTTTGAGCATGAAGGTGTCGTCATCGAGGATCATTATTTTGACGTTGGATGCGCTAACCATGACTTGCCTTTATTATTATATAGTTTGAAAGAGGTGCAAAATTACTGCATACAGTATCGTACGATCATACACTGTGTCGTGAAAAAAATGATAGAAATCACTTTTACCGATATGGCATGAATTGTGAAATTGCTTGTATAAGTTGTATCATGTTAATTGTTTAGCGTACTTGGTATCCCATCACTCTGATGATTTCCCACTTGAAATCATGCACATGAGCATCGTCACCTGTCAGTGGCATGGAAAGGGCGCTTTTCGTTATTGGTGGCAGCTCCAGGTTGATTTGGTGTTGTTTCGTTTCGTGGGACATATTTGCATGCATGTGCATCTGATGATGATCATGGATCGGGGTCATGCTGACAACCAACTGTGTCACATGATAATGATCATTGCCATTATAGATGGTGCCACTGAAAATCCCCCAGCCGAATCCCGCGTCAATTTTAAGTTGTTGAATTGCTTCTGTGGGTAATTCGATTGGATTCGGGTGTTGCGCATCGGATTGCCGACAACAATCTGGAGTGGTAAGAGATTCGTTAGTCAATGCAGGATACGAAACAGTCATTAATATTATAATAAATAGAGGGAGTCTCATTGATTGTGATAGATTAGCCATTCAATATCCTTAACAGAGAAGTAGTTTAAATAATATTTGAGAGAGATTATAAATCAACGAACCTGATTTTATTGGTTCAGCGATAATTAACTGATCGAGTTCGCGCAAAGATTAATATCTGTGCATCTTAAAAAATATTTCTTGGTACAGGATATATTCTGCCTCAGAATATTTATTGAGGTTTTGATCCATTGATTATGGAGGCGTTCATGAAGCAGAAAATACTTTCGATCATGCTGATGTTATTGGTGGGATGTGCATCGATACCATCTGAGGCTCCGGAGCTTTCGGCGCAGCTTGGCGCCCGGATTTCTTCGCTGGAAGCGGCGCATGTCAGGCTTTTGCAAGAGTTCTTTCGTGACAAAAGGTTGCGTGTCGATGATTTTGTGCAAGAAGTATGGGTGCCGATATTTGCCCAGGAATTTTTCAGTGACCCCAAAGTCGATGCAACTTGGAAGCAAGTCGTTCGGTCGCAAGATGCAAAAGATCGCCTAACCTTTATTACGCTGACCGGACCCAAACTTCAAGTGAAAATTAATCAAAAGCGTGTTGAACTGATTCAGCCGCTGGATGAGCTTGAAGCGGTGATACGAAGCAAACTTAAATCGGAATATGATCAGGCGCGAGCGATTAATAATTCATTGACCGCTTTTCTGCAGTCCGCATCAAAAGTCGAGGAAAACAGAAAGCGTTACCTCGACATGATCGGAGCGGCAAGTACGGATATCGATAAATTCGTCAACCAAACCGATCAAGCTGTATCCGAGTTGGTTGTTGCTTCTCGCAGTATTGAAGACCGTGTGCAAGACGCGGAGAAATATCGCGAAAAGATCAAAATGATTCTTGATAAACTGCGTAAATGAGGTGTGATGATGACAATCGACTGGGATAAATTTCAAGCGGAATTGGATCAGGTCATTAATGAAGCGGGAGATAGAACAGATAATAAGCTTGCAGGGAAGATTTCAGTAATTACTCGCTTATCGGACGATGAAATTGAGAAACTTTTTCCAGAACCGGCTGAAGTCAAGAAGCTTGCGGAGTTGATGGAAATCATTAAGCGTTCTGGCGATCAAAATGAAAAAATCAATAAAATTGTTGATAATGCCGACGAGTTTGGCGGAATTATCCTCAAGTTGCTTACCAGGTTGGTATAGCAGCAATATTCCACATCTGATACTCATTGCGTTGTGCAGCGCCGGCTATAGGGATTTGCCTCACTTTATGAAAGCTGTGTGTTGTCGCCCCTGATTTGCAACCCGACCTATGACGGGCCTAGCGTACCTACGGAAGAATACCGAATATAAAAAGCCTGTTGTCAAACGCTTCCTAAAAAAGTGAATGCATGCTGTTAAAAAGCTATCGGGAAATTTTTAGTGATTGACATTCAAGACAACTGGTCGTATTGTATTCCGATGTCAAAATCAACCAAAAAAGAATTTAATCGCGAGAGCCTGTTGAATCAGGGTGTAACTCTATTCATGGGGCAAGGTTATCATGGGACCGGATTGCAGGAGATTCTCGATGCAGTGAACGTTCCCAAGGGTTCTTTTTATAATTATTTCGACAGCAAAGAAGATTTTGGAGCTGATGTCATCCAGCACTATATTGGTCCATTTATTACGCAATTAGCCAGACATTTGGATGATTCTGATACGGATGCGCTTGGTGCAATTCAAGGTTATTTTGATGAGCTTATTGTAGAGCTTGAGAAAAATGAGTTTAAGGGCGGGTGTCTTTTAGGCAATCTGATGGGTGAATTAGGGGATACCAGTAGAGTGTGCCAGAAATCTCTTCAAGCAGCGGTCAGACGTTATCGGGAATTGTTGCAGTTTGGATTAGAGAAAGCGCAGCAGCAAGGGACAGTCAGATTGGATAAATCAGCTGAAGAAATGGCTGATTTGCTGATAAATTCCTGGCAAGGCGCCTTATTGCGGATGAAAATAGAAAAATCATCCGCCTCGGTTAAGCAATGTTGTCATAATTTGCTAGGAGATTATTTTATGTCTTAGTTTTTTTATGTAATTAAAATACGACTGGTCATGTTAATTTAATCAATCTTACTGGAACTACTATGCCAAAATATATTATAGAACGTGAAATTCCTGGAGCAGGATCATTGACATCGCAGGATTTGCAAGCTATTTCTCAAAAATCATGCGGTGTATTGAGCAATATGGGTGCACGAGTTCAATGGCTGGAAAGTTACATAACGGATGATAAAGTCTATTGCATCTACATTGCCCCAGATGAAGCTGCCGTCAGAGCGCACGCTGAACAAGGCGAGTTTCCAGCCAACCGTATTTCTCGAATCAAAACGGTGATTGACCCAACTACGGCCGAATAGAGACATGAAAACCATGCCTGTTTATGAGCGTTGGTTTTTTACGGTATTCTTGGCTATGTATAAAAAACTGACTTGGTTATAGCGCTTTTTAGTAAGCTGCAGACAGGTAACTATAGTCATTTAGCAATGGCAATTTATTCAAGGGGTACATATCATGCGATTTTATGCTGCTGTTCGTTTCACACCATTCATTTTGACGTTGATTTTAGCAAGTATTGGTGAATCATTCGCCGAGGCTAAAGCACTAGACATAACGCCCAAACAATTAGCTGCCGCAGGATCGGAACGAGGGCATCAGCATCATGTGGCATCTGAATTGACACCTCAGCCAGGCGCAGACGGCCAGCTTGCTCCCAGGCTGCTTAACCTGGGTTCGCATACTTTCCCGGTCAGCACGCGTAACCCGTTGGCGCAACAATATATCAACCAGGGTCTTAATCTCGCTTATGCATTCAACCATGCCGAGGCACGCCGGGCATTTCGTGAAGCGGCGCGGCTGGATCCCAACCTCGCAATGGCGTACTGGGGACAAGCGCTGGTACTTGGTCCCAACATCAACGTAATGATGGAGCCGAATGAAGAACCGAATGCTTTGGAGATCGTGCAAAAGGCCAAAGCGCTGATGATGAATGCATCTTCGAAAGAGCAGGCGTTAATCAGTGCTCTTGAAAAACGCTACTCAGGACGAGCCGAGCATCGAGAAGAAAATGATAAAGCTTACGCGCAGGCCATGAAGAAAGTGCTTCAACGTTTCTCGCATGATGAGGATATTGCAATGCTGTATGTAGAATCCATGATGGATCTGCGGCCCTGGGGCTACTGGATGCTGGATGGTCAAGCCCATGAAGGAACAGCAGAGATTGTGGCGTTAACTGAAGAAGTGTTGCGGCGCAATCCGGAACATCCCGGCGCTCTGCATATGTATATCCATCTGATAGAACCGACTGATACCCCCGAGCGTGCAGAGCAAGCAGCTGATAAGTTGTTGACGTTGATGCCTGAAGCAGGGCACATGATACACATGTCATCGCATATTTATCAGCGTGTAGGCCGTTATGCCGATTCAATAAAAAGTAACCAGCTTGCAATCGCGGCAGATGAGAACTATATCGCCCAATGTCAGGCGCAAGGTGTATATCCGATGGTGTACTATCCGCATAACATTCATTTTCTCTGGTTTGCAGCGACATTGGATGGTCAAAGCAAGCTTGCTATCAGCGCGGCACAGGAAACAGCCAGTAAGATTGGTAATGAAGTGCTGGAAACGATACCGCTGACAGCCATATTCCGCGTAACGCCTTATTGGGCACTTGCGCGATTTGGATACTGGCAGGAAATTCTCGCTCAGCCCGCACCTCCCGTAACCAATCTGTTTTTAACCGGGAGCTGGCATTATGTGCGTGGGCTCGCATTTGTCGCGACAGAACAATTGCAGCAAGCCGAGAAAGAACTGGAGGTGTTGCGCAAGATTATGAGAGATCCTTTGTTGGATGGTCCGTTACTCTCGAAAAATACGACCAAGACCGTACTGAGCGCTGCACCTGAAGTTCTCGCCGGAGAAATTGCCGCTGCGCATGGAAAATTTGATCAGGCCATTGCATATCTTGAGAAAGCGGTGCGCCTGGAAGATGCTTTGGTGTATACCGAGCCATCAGAATTTCCCTTGCCGCCACGTCTGGCATTGGGCGCTATTCTCTTGGAATCAGGACGACCGAACGAAGCAGAAACAGTTTATTGGGAAGATTTGCGCCGGAATCGCAACAACGGATGGGCACTTTATGGTTTAGCACAGGCATTGCAAGCGCAAAATAAAATTGATGAAGCGGCGATTATCACGGCACGTTTTGAGCAAGCGTGGGCGCGTGCCGACATAAAACTGCAGAGATCTCGCTTTGGGCGCTAATGAACTAAGTATATTGTATAATGAACTAAATATATTGTAATTTGGATGGATATGTTTTTTTAAGAATACTATATATTCCGGCTATACTGCTTAACTAGGTAAAAATGTTTACGAGATGAGGATGAACGATGAAATTTGCCACAGTATTGATGACCGGATTGATTTTTATTGGTTTGTCGGCTTGCTCTAGTACCGGGCCAGTCCTATATCCCAACACACATTTTTTATCAGTAGGTAAAGATTCTGCGGAGCGGGATGTTGAGGCTTGTGAACGGCTGGCTGAGTCGGCGGGTGCCCGGGAAGGCAAGGGACAGACGGGGAATGTGGCAACTAGTACGGCTATGGGAGCTGGTATTGGTGCCGCAAGCGGTGCTGCTGGGGGCGCTATATATGGATCAGTGGGTCAAGGCTCGCTGATTGGTGCTGCCAGCGGAGCTGTTGCCGGACTGCTGCGAGGAATTCTGTTCTCGACAAGATCTTCGCAACCGAATCAGGCATATGCAAACTTTGTGTCGCGTTGTTTGGAGGAGAAAGGCTATGAAGTTACCGGTTGGCAATAAACACGGTAACTTTGTCTATTCGTGAGTTGCGAGTTGATGGATTATTGTAAAAACAGACTCTGCTATGTCAATACCTTTCTCATTGCATCAGCTAATTCCTCTGCGACAAATTTAGCGACATAAGCATCTGCACCTACCGATTTAACGTGATTTTCGTTTGCTTCACCCGTGAGCGAGGAATGAATGATCACCGGAATGGACTTATATCGTTGATCGCTCTTGATGTAGCGGGTAAGCGTGAAGCCATCCATTTCCGGCATTTCCAGGTCAGTTAAGATTAAAGCGATCTTGTCATGAATGGTTTTACCTTCGGCTGCGGCAATTTCCGACATGGATTGAATTTTGGACCAAGCTTCGAGTCCGGTCCTAGTCATTACATAAGATACTTCCAGTGCTTTTAGTGCATTTTCAATCAAGCTGCGTGCCAATGGCGAATCGTCAGCGGCCAGGATTATTTTTCCAGCAGGGAGGGTTATTTTGTTGCCAATATTTTCGGGTATCATTTCGCCGGCAGGACTGGGAAGCACATCGCGTAAGATCTGCTCAACATCCAGTACCTGGGCTAGGCGGGAGCCTTCTTTATCGCCATCAAGCCGTGCGATACTGGTGATCAAGTTGCCACCCTTGCCTTCTGCAGCGATCACTTGATTCCAATCCAGACGCGCGATTTCGTTGACTTCCTCGACTGCGAAAGCCTGAGTCGAACGCGCATATTCGGTGACCAAAAGTATCGAAGTTCCTTTGCTCGGATTGCAACCCACGACTTTAGGCAAATTGATAACCGTAATGACTTGACCGCGAATATTGGCTATGCCCATTACGTAGGGGGGAGCGTTTGCTATTTCTGTGATATCTGGCATGACCAGGATTTCACGCACCTTAAAAACGTTAATGCCAAATAGTTCACGATGATTGGTACCCGGAGCTTCGCCTAATCTGAACAGTAACAATTCGAATTTGTTATTGGCAGTCAGATTGGTGCGTTCATCAATCTCATGTAAGGCTGTGCTCATAGTGTGCTCTCCAAATTTGTTAAGCAAATTAGAATGGATAATCGTGTGCGGTATCGGCTAAAGTTACGGGATCTTGAAAAATATGACGAAACGGTTATTTGCCCAGGCATTAATGGACATAAGTTGTAAATGCTATCAACTAGTCGGATACTTTCTTGTCAAATTAAGGGGCAAAGTTACCTTCTTTAGAAAAATTCCAGGCTGGTTTATTATCAATGCAGTGAGTATTTTTTGATTGATTGAATAAGGCCTATTTTTATTGCTTTTTCGCTGGTTTCTGAAGAAACGCACTAATCGGGCTTTGATAGCAAAAGTATTAAAAAATGATAGCGAGACGCTGATGGCATCTTCACTTAGAATGAGTTAATGCCGTACTTAGTTTGGTTTGTTGTATTGGCCGATACTAACCCTGGAGATAAACATGGATTTATATGCAAGTGTTCCTAAAGAGCTGAAGCAATCTGGGGCAATTAAAGAGCTTCAAACATTATTTTTGAATCTTGCCTGCGGCATAAAACTGTTGATGTTCCGTCGTAATATCATTCACCAGATAACGGTTTCGTATGATCAGTTCATTTTGCTGTTGGGTTTTTATGGCCTGACAGCACTTGTTGCTTCGTATGTGATGACGCCTAATCCGGTTTTTGGGTGGTTCGGTTTGGGATATATCGGTGTGGAGCTGTTGGGTGTTCTTCTGGTGGGGTTTGTACTGGCAAAACTCTGTGATGAACAAGACCACTTATTACGGTTCCTGACTGCTACATACAGCATATTGCCTTTCTTTTATCTCTTTTCTATTGTGGTTATACCTTTCTTGCCAGATGCTTACTTTGAAGCTGGGTATATGGTTTATACCCTATGGATTCTGGGTGTCTGTTTTTATGTTGCATTGCAGTTATTAAATGGGAAAAAAATTAAGGCACTGCTGATTGTCATGCTCTGGATAGGTATTTCATATCCACTGACGAATGTTTCGTTAAGTTTCTGGCATGAGGATTTTGATTATTCAGAAGCGTTGACCGCTTATAATGATGATGAGTTAAGCTACGTCAATCAGGAACAAGTTTACTATAACCAGTATCAATTGCTGAATAATGCGCTCAATGCTATCGAGCCCGGCGTAAAGGGCATAACCGATCTATTTTTTATCGGATTTGGTGCTGATTCTTCGCAAGATGTGTTCATGAAAGAAGTTATTAATGTACAGAATGTCATGAATCAGAATCTTGGCGCAGCAGGTAGATCTATTGCGTTGATTAATAACTTGAAAACAATCGATACAACACCGCTTGCTTCATCCACAAATCTGAAAATTGCATTAAATCACTTAGGCGGTAAAATAAATCCTGAGGAAGATATTGTGCTGTTGTATTTAACTAGCCACGGTTCTTACGATCATGAGCTTTCAGTTAGTATGTGGCCGCTTGAACTCAACGACATAGGTCCGAATGATGTTAGAGCTTATCTGGATGATGCAGGCATACAATGGCGCATTATTCTGGTTTCTGCGTGTTACTCCGGTGCTTTTATTGATGCACTGAAAAATGAAACCAGTCTGATTTTGACTGCTGCAGCTGCAGACAAGGCTTCTTTTGGATGTTCCAGTGAAAATGAATTTACTTATTTTGGCGAAGCGCTATTCAAGAATGTAGAAGGCAAGTCATACCAATTCATAGATGGTTTTAATCAAGCGATAGAAAAAATCAAACAACGTGAAATATCAGAAAATCTGATTCCTTCAAATTCTCAATTGTTTGTAGGCAATTTGATGAGAGAAAAATTACAGTCTCTGGAACATGACATGGTTCGATATGCTCCTGAGAGATTTGGGAGCTTTTAAGCGGGTAGTGATTAAATTCCGATTACCTTGCTTTAAGTTGAGCAGAATAGCCGGTTTATTACAGTTTGATTGTAACCAGTCGGTGGAAAAAATGCTGAAAGTGAATCCTCTCGGAATTGATTAGTACTGGTAGTTTCTATGAGTTATTATTTTTCAGAATGGCTCTATGTCGAGCTTTACTGTATAGCGAAGAGGTTTATTATTTGCTTCGCTGCTTCCTGAAATAATTGCATTACAAATAATGATCTGATTAGAAACTCCTTTTTCGTCGAGTCTGCGGCGGAAACTTCTGGATTCTTCACGACTTAGATAATAGACGGTACGCCCGTCAATGTCGATATGAACCACGTCACTGTCAAAAGGGTTGCTATTGTCCGTTATCAGACGGGCTTTCAGGATATGCGTTTTTGTAACTGGGTTGTCATCCGGATTAATGCCATTTTCCTGCGCCAATTGTTGAATCACTTGCTGACGAGGGGCCGCTGCAATTATGCAGGCAAACTGGCCTGATTCAGGCCAGTTATAATAGTCTGCTGCCGGCTTTATATGCTGCTGTGGGCTTTTTTCCGGTTGAACTGCATTAGCAATTTTGTTTCGATTGGAAATAAGTATCACTGCAGAGATAAATACTATCGGAAGTATATAAGACTTATCGACACCGGCACCGGCGATCAATCCGATAAACAAGGACACGATCAAGAGCGCTAGGATACTTATTTGTGGTTTTTGATTTTCTGGTAAATCAGTTGAAGATTGCGGTTGCTTGTTCATTAATTTATTGTCTTAGTGCTTGCTCTATTGCTGTCACCACAGCTGGATCAGAAGGCTTGGTATGTGGACTGAATTGAGTAATGAATTGGCCGTCGCGATTGATTAAATATTTTTGAAAATTCCAGGTCGGATAGGTGCCGGATAATTCAGCCAGCTGAACATAAAATGGATGTGCATGGCCTTTTTTTACCGTGGTTTTCTCAAACATCGGGAATTTTACATCGTAGGTCAAGCGGCAGAAATCCTGAATTTCAGCTTCGGTTCCAGGTTCCTGTCCCATAAAATCATTGGATGGAAAACCCAGCACGACCAATCCCTTGGATTGATATTTATTATATAGTTGTTCTAACTCTTCATACTGCGGTGTATAGCCGCATTTACTGGCAGTATTCACAACGAGTAGCACCTTGCCGGCGTAGGTCTCGCATAAATTCACCATCTCCGATTCTGCAAGCTTACGAAAATTCTGATCCAAAAGCGTGCTGTTGCAGGCAAGAGCGGAATTCGCTAGAGAAAGCATGATTAAAACGAGCGGAATGCGCATGAGACACCTCCTTGATTAATGGATTAACAGCAAACTGGAAATTCCGGCAGCTGTCCTATTAGTATATTAGAAGCTGACCTGAGTTCGGAAAGAAAGCACTGAAAAATGATCGGTGCGCGTTGGCGTATCCAAACCGGTATTTCCAAATGCGGCATCGGTCAGGTAATAATTCAGCATAAACCGGATATTCATATGGGGATACCAATTTACACCCAGTGTGATGACTTGAATCTGGCATTTTGAGGTACCGGTTCTACATGGATTGGCGGTGAGGCTTTGGTTGGAATTCTCGGCAAGATCATAACGTCCGGCAAATTCCAGTGCGCCCCATCGGCCGTTTGGCTGAGGTTTACCAAAAGCACCGCGATCTTTCTTATACACGACAGTTTCTCCGGTTACAAACCAGCTGGCTTGCACATAAAAAGCATGAATGGTGGAATCCCTGTTGTTTCCAGCTGTTTGATGGGTATTGTCGAGCCTTGTGACGGCGTATTCCCCCTGTAGTGTAAGTGGTCCGAAGGAATACGCGGTTTCTGCAGCAAAAGTGGACTGACTATTGTGGTTAGGCGCGCCCAAACTGGTTCCGGCGATTCCCAAAGATTGGGTGATGCCTTGACGTCCACCATAAACGTCGGCAACTCCGGCCGATAGGGAATCTTTACTGGTGGTATCCCGACTGGCTGAAAGTCCAAGATGCAGAATGTGGCCTGTTTTGTCGATCGGCAGCCAGACAGCGCGACCGCCATAGCTGATTCCTGCAAACGGCAAGCCAAAGTGCGACAGGCTCATCACATGAATGCCAAAACCCAGATTATCCTTGACCATTCCCCGGTAGCCAATACCAGTCAGAAATTGACGTCCGCTATATATTCCGGTTGACGATGTTGATGGCCGTTCCATCAAGGTAATTTCATTGGAGCTGGTTATTTCTTCCAATCCCCGGTACGGTTTGAATTGCCCGATAGTTAACTGACCCGTTCCCAGCCCCGTAGCTATCCAGGCCTCACGAAGACTATGTGGAAATCCGGTAGTCGCATTGATTGCGAAATCATCTTCGAATTTAAAATTAACGCCATAAATTCTTCCGGTAATAGTGGCGTAGGTTCTGCGCCAATTAAAGCCATCACGATCATTGCCATGCAGAAGCTGACTGCCCAATGCAGGGTAATCCGGATTTGCCTGATCGGGATATAACGCATGCACATCGAAGTGTCCGCGGCCGTTTAACCCAATTTCAAAATTACCGTCATCGGTCTTGATCCTGGGGCCACCTTTGTAGGTGAAATTAACTGCATGACATGAGGCAATACTCACGTTCGCCAGTATTATGAGGCTACAGAACTTTATAGTGCGCTTCATATATCACATTTGGGCTCATTCTGTTCGTGGCAGCTTGGAAAGAGTGAAGTATGCCAGATTATATATCAGCCTAAACCGCATGAATGAAGTAGTGCCCAAGACGGTAAAGATGAAAATAACAATGAGTTACCTACCGGCTAATCCGTGCGTAATGCATCCACAGGGTTTAGCTTTGCCGCCTGCATGGCTGGGATTACACCGGCGGCGAGGCCGATCACCATCGATATGCACAGGGCGCCAAGTACATAATCCCATGGAATATTCACGGGCAGATCGCTGATCAATAATTTGAGCAACCAGGCGATACCCGATCCGATGAGCAATCCTGCTAACCCCCCCAGTGTGGAAAGCGCAATGGATTCCAACAAAAATAAAATGCGGATGCGCGTGCGTGTCGCGCCTAAAGCGGTAAGCAGGCCGATTTCGGATACCCGTTCAGAAACTGCAATATGCATCAGCGTGACCATACCGACTGCGCCTACTACCAGGGAAATACCGCCCAGTGCAGCAACCGCAAACTTTAATACGCTCAGTACAGTGGATAAAGTGCTGAGCATTTGTTGTTGTGGTTTGATGGTGAAATCCTCACGCCCGTGACGGGAAATCAGAATGCGCTGGATATCTTCGACAACAACGTGCACCGGAATATCGGGAAAATATGCCAATTGAATTTCCATTACACCTTGCCGGTTGAATACTTCCAATGCCCGGGTTGTGGGTATGAAAACGGTGTCATCCAGATCAAAACCGAGTATTTGTCCCTTGGATGCCATGACACCGATAACGCGGAAGCGCGAGCCGCCAACCTGCAAGATTGCACCCAGAGGGTTAGTATCGCCGAAAATCTCAGCGCGTACTTTGGCACCCAATACCGCATACGCCCGTGGATTGCGCGGATCATCATCGGGTAAAAATTGCCCGATTTCGATTTGCATATTAAAAGCCTTGGCAAAATCGGGTCCCTGACCATATGCCGTTACGCGCCGGCTACGGCCTTGCGCACGGATCTCCGCATTGCCGACTACGCTGGCATTGATATATTCGGCGTGGCGACTCTGTCGCAGTGCCATCGCGTCCTCTATTGTCAATAATCGCGCGCTGCTGATAGCGCCCAGGGAGCCGCCATGAGTATTGATTTTTCCTGGCGTGATTGTGACAATGTTGGTTCCAAACTGGGTAAATTCCGATAATACAAAGCGTTGCACGCCATCGCCAATGGCGGTCAGGAGAATAACCGCAGCAATTCCGATAGCAATTCCAGAGGCTGATAATACGGTGCGCAGCCGATGAGCCAGTAACGACTGTAAGGCAAACTGAAAAGTATCAATCGCATTCATATTTTGTATAAATAAATGGGTTAAGCCTCGGCCCAAGATTCAGATCAAGCCGATGATCGTTTCGTCTGATCATTTTTTGAATATGTATGATACCGCACAGACCACGATTAGCATTGTAGCTATAGTTGCAGTTATTCGTATGGTTCCGGATTCTCTCATCAAAACAATATGTTATCGGATTATTTTACTGCAACATCGTTTTAAGGAAATTTCGAACAGGCGTCATTTCAAGTATATTGATAAATTTATTGCTTTAATTATTAAATACTTATTATCTTTCTCGGAATGACTGATGCAAGTTTTTCAGGACTTCCTTGATTGTATTGTTCATTTATTTTTATTCACTTACCACTTACCTTAGGAGACTTTCATGGATCAGTCAACCTACGTCAAACATGATATGCAAGCCTGTATCGCGGCCTGTACCAGCTGTCATCAGATTTGCCTGCAAATGGGGATGAATCATTGCCTTGAAACCGGCGGAAAACATGTTGAACCCAGCCACTTCCGACTACTGATGAGTTGTGCCGAAATCTGTCAGACATCAGCTAATCTTATGCTCAGCGGTGCTGTTCATTCCAGCGCTGTTTGCGGTATTTGTGCCGAGATTTGCGAAGCATGTGCAATAGATTGCGAGAAAACCGGAGATATGAACGAATGTGTCGAAGCTTGTAGAGACTGTGCCGAGACATGCAAGCAAATGGCGGATATGCACCACTAGATTGATCATGATCGCAAGTGTAATATAAGAGGGGTGGTTGAATAGCCAGCTTGGAGTTTTTTTATTGATCTAACTTAGCTGATCGTTTGAGATGAGCAATTGACAGGAGATTGAATTATGAAGTACTTCACGAGATTATTCCTTTTACCTTTTTTGACTGTGGCATTACTCGTTACCGTGGGATGCGGGTCAACGCATAAACAGGAAGGGACAGGAGAGTATTTTGATGATACTGTCATTACCGCCAAGGTAAAGGCTGCCATACTTAATGAGCCAACGCTGAAGTCTGCTGAAATTAATGTCGAAACATTCAAGGGGGTAGTGCAGCTAAGCGGCTTTGTAAGCTCCTCCGCCAGTATTAATAAAGCGATCGAAGTGGCAAGCGGTGTCGCCGGGGTAAAGTCGATCAAAAATAGCATGCATCTCAAATAGATAGTACGAAAAACAATCCGGCAAGCCATGTTTACATTTAGACAGTACAAGATGGCTTGCTGCCAAACCCATCGGAATCGCATCACCTTTACATTTATTTAGTACCCCGTTCCGCCCTTCCTTTATTTTACAGTCTGTTTCATGGTGACGTAATTCATCAATTTTTTCATACTTTGCCGTTGCACGGTAATTGCTCCTTTCTAACCTGCGCGACCGTGCATTCCCCTTGAACACATGATCGATGCGATGGTGTTTTGCCGATTGAGATATTTATATCTCTAAACAAAGTAGCTGCCCAGCTGGGTCGAATAATATGCCTAGTGAAATGTACTTTCATATTTTGCTTTTATATCTAACGCATCTGACATGAACCATTCAATCATTTCCCATCGATCGAGCGAACTGGATTCATTACCCATGCTTTTTCTTATTTCAAGTAGAAGCGTCCCCATTAACGCAATCCAATCTCGAGTCTTCTCGTCGATCGGTCTCGGATCAGCTTCGGTATGGTAGAAGAATTGCATTAACTTGTTGTATGCGCGCACTACAGAGTCATTTGCAACTAAAGAGAGTTTAAAACCAATCTGTCGATATTCGACAGACAGCATCTTTGCGATTGCGATGTTATTTTTATTCTTGTTTTTGAATTTCAGATCTTGTGCGAAAGCATCTTCGCTCGTAAATAGCAAAAAGAAAGGCTCCAGAAGTGAATTGTAGGTTGCAATTCTGTCTTCCCGCAGCTTGTTTTCAAGCTCGCGAATCCTTGAGAGTTGAGCATCCTGCTTTGCTTGTGATGAACTAAATCTATTTTGAATTAGCCAACCTATTCCACCCAGAGCGATCAGGAGCAAAGGTGTTACCAATGTAGCTATCGCACTAATCGTGTCGAGCAGATCTTTTTCTGCTGGTACGGCCATGAGTTTTTATCTCCATTTTTTTGTGTCATAACCAAAATGAGAAGTGATAGTATTCTCTTTTTTAGGTTTGCCAAGTTAATTTATAAGCACTATTATCTAATTCAATCTCTGTCTCTGCGAGTTCAATTTTCTGCTTTTTGAGACAAAACTGATTGAAGTACGCGGTTAATACCTTACCACTTGTGTTGGGGTGTTTTATTTTATCTGAATCCAAAATTCTAAATTTCCTGCTGATCGAGTTGTTGTCTATCACAATCTATCTTGCGGGAATTATCACAATAATAGAAATATTCCTATCGTAAAACCATGATTGAAATCATTGCTGCAATTGCACGGTGGTCACAATTGACCGCTAATTTAATTTTGTTCGGAAGTTGTGTTTTTTTGGTAACCATTGGTCATCAGAAAGCATTGTTTGAAGCTCCCTGGGTTGTCCGGCTGGAAAGGTGGTTTCCGTGGATGACAGGTATCATCTTATTAGGATTGATGGGCATTCTGGCCGTCACTACGGGTGAAGCGACGGGAGTTGTTGCGAACGTTTGGAGCCCATTCGCCTGGCTGGAGATCGTGCAGAATACGCAGATTGGCTATATTTGGGTGGCACGAGCGGTACTGGCCAGTGTGTTATTGATGGTTATACTTTATTTCCAGCGTGTTAAGCGGGAGCGATGGCATTATCTGTTATGGGCTGTTGCCGCTTCATTTCCGTTGATAACGGGTACGCTGATGAGTCATTCCAGTGCGGATGAGATGTCGTTTGCAGCGGTTGCGCCGTATGCAGTGCATATATTGTTGGCAGGAGCCTGGTTTGGCGCGTTACCGGCCTTTCTGTTTATCTTATATAGCAACCACAGTGAATCCGGTAAAGCAGTAGATTTGAAAACGGCAAATTATCTGAAGAAATTCTCGGTTGTTGCGTTGCCTGTAATACTTTTACTGGCCGTTACCGGCCTGATTGTCACCGATCGCCTGGTCGAAACCTTTTATCATACTCTGGTTGCCAGTCCTTACGGCTGGCTATTGATCGCGAAGTTAAGCGTTCTGGCGGTTATTCTGGTGATTGCCTATCAAGCACGTTACCGGTGGCTTCCCATGTTGTTCGAGGACGGTACTGAACGGACCCGTCGCAGTACCAAACATTTAAGGCAGTGGGTCGGCATTGAGTTCTTGCTGGCATTATTGCTGGTGCTGCTTGCGACCATCCTGGCCAACACGCTGCCTGCCAAGCATGCGATAATTGAGAATTGGCCCTATCCATTCCGTTTTTCGATCAATGCAACCTGGGATGAACCGTATGTACAGGAAATGGTGTGGTCTGGAATTGCTTTGTTCTTCATTGCATTGTGTACCATTTGGCTGGGCAGGAAGTATCATTGGAGCAAGATGACGAAGATTTTAGTACCTGGCTTGCTGGGGATCAGTTCAATGGCGATTGCTTTGCCGCCTTTGGCGATCGAAGCCTATCCTGAGACTTATCTGAAACCGACGGTACCTTTTGATACCATTTCCATTGTCAATGGTTCCCGGCTGTTTGCAGAAAACTGCATCAACTGTCACGGTCCGCAAGGCAAGGGTACGCAGCCTGTTGCTGATCCCGACGTACGAGATCCCACCGATCTGCTAACACAGCAACATACGGCACAATATACCGTAGGTAATGTTTTTCATCTGTTGACGCATGGCATTCCGGGAACGCAGATGCCGGGTTTTGCTGCAACTTTATCCGAAGATGATCGCTGGGATTTGATCAATTTTCTTCATGCATTATCGCGCGGTTTTGATGCGCGCTTGTTGGGAAGCATGATTTTACCCGAGATGCCCGCCATCGCATCACCGGTGTTTAACTATGCAGCGAATGATGGTTCCGGTGGTAATTTAAGGGATTTTCGCTTACAGAAGAATGTATTGCTGGTGTTGTTTTCCTGGCCTCAATCCAAAGAGCGTTTTTTTCAATTGGCTGCTTCGTATGACCGAATCAAGGCGCTAGATACCGAAGTTCTGGCGATACCGATTCGTGCCCTGGAGCCATGGGAATTGGAGCAAATCGCTGAAATTGCAAATTTCCCTGTAGTTATTGAGGGATGGTCAGAAATCAAAGATAGTTATTGGCTCTACCGGCGGATTAGAGCAGTTCCTGATCTATCGGGCAAAGGAATGTTTCCCGGGCACATGGAATTTATTACCGATCGTTTCGGTTACTTGCGTGCGCGATGGGTGGCTCAATTCGAAGGATTCGGCTGGCAAAATTTCGATGCTTTAACACTCCAATTGAGACAACTTAATGAGGAAGATGAAATCATGCCACCGCCTGGGGAACATGCGCATTAATGTTTTTACAAGGAGGTTGAGATGAGCAATATGAAATGGCAAAATTCATGGCAGGGCTGTGTTGTCCGGGGGTTCATAGTGTTATGGATTGCCGCGGTATCATGTAGCGCTGCATCGCAAGGGTGGACTGGCAGCCCGGAAAAGAGAGTTTTAGAAACGATTGAAATCGAGGGTATTTCAATCAATACACCATTGGAAATGATTGCGGAAATTCTGCAAGCGCGAGATTACACGAAGGTCAATGAATCTCTGTATACCAAACAGAAGTATGCAGATAAAGGCCGGAGTACGATTTCTCGTGTGGAAGTCGATGATAATCCGGTTTTTCGTCAAATCGCCTACTATCGGGGCATGAGTGGCGGGCGGAACAAAAGCCCCACAGTGCGTGATGCCCCGATACCTGATTCCGATGTCGATATGGCGCAGCATCTATATCATTCGGTTTGCATGAATATTTCAGAAGAATTGCAAAATGAAAGAGCATGCGACCCTCTTACTTCGGCTAATATCAGGTTCGGTCGCGGGCAATGGATTCAAATTGATGATCATTTTTCTGCCATATTGACTGCATCGGATACCCATGCAACGGTTGGGATAAGATTTTCAAGAAATTGATATTAAAATAATTATTTATTGTTTCAAGCTGATGATTCGAGTTCTCTTTGTATCTGTCAATCAGTTTGTTTTTTTGATCATCATCGTTTGTAATCCGTCAGAAAATTTATTTGAATGGCTTGTATAAAACATTGTTACTAGCGTATAGTTCGCATTCAGCCATTTGAAGTCCAAGCAGGAGAGCGCGCTAATTATTAAGAAGCGCCGCCGAAGGCGTAACCCCCCGGAATCGCTCAGGCATGGTCAAGTCAGACTTGTTCCTTAAGAACCGCTTGTGACGGGCAATCTGGAGAGTGCCAAGGAATTGTCCTTGGCCACCGAAGGGGCACGCGGATGCTAATCTGTAAATCTCTCAGGTAAAAGGACAGAGGGGTGCGAAGTCATCTGAGCTGACTTTTATTTATTTCCGGGAGAATTCCGTGCTGAAAATGACACCCCTTAATCAAACCCACCGCGATATGAACGCCAAAATGGTGGATTTTGGTGGCTGGGATATGCCGTTGCATTACGGCTCACAGTTAGACGAACATCATAAAGTCCGTCAGGATGCGGGCATGTTTGATGTCTCACACATGTTGCCCGTGGATATTAAAGGCGACAATGTGCGCGACTTTCTACGCCGGCTGGTGGCAAACAATGTTGATAAATTGACGCTTCCTGGCAAAGCGCTATATTCCTGCATGCTGACTCCGCAAGCAGGTATCATCGATGATCTGATCATCTATTTCCTGTCCGAAACCTGGTTCCGTATCGTGGTCAATGCCGGTACAGCGGATAAGGATGTCGCCTGGATGCTCAAAAAACGTGATGAATGGGCACCTGATCTCGAAATTACGCCAAGACGCGATCTTGCCATGGTTGCCGTGCAAGGACCCAATGCCCGAGCCAAAGTATGGCAAGTCATCCCAAATTCTCAATCAGCGACCGAAGAACTAAAACAATTTCAATCCGCAGTTGTCGGGCAATACTTCATTGCGCGTACGGGCTATACCGGCGAAGATGGTTTTGAGATCATTTTGCCTGCCGCCGATGCGCCAGCATTCTGGAAAGCGTTGTATGCTGCCGGCGTTGCTCCTGCCGGATTGGGTGCGCGTGATACGCTGCGTCTGGAAGCGGGTATGAATTTATATGGTCAAGATATGGATGAGACGAAGAACCCGTTGGAATCCGGATTGGCTTGGACCGTCGATCTGAAAAGCGAGCGTGATTTCATTGGCAAACAGGCGCTGTCGGATACCGTTGTCACGCATCAATTGGTAGGATTGGTACTGGTTGATCGTGGCGTACTGAGAAGCCATCAGCAGGTTGCCGGGCAAAAAGATGACGTTGAGTATTCGGGTGAGATTACCAGCGGCGGATTCTCGCCAACCATGAACCAATCGATTGCTTTGGCGCGTGTCCCCACGCAAATAACCATCGGTGATGAAGTCAATGTCATCGTGCGCGATAAAAAGCTGCGCGCAAAGGTGGTAAAATACCCATTCGTGCGGAATGGCAAGGTATTAGTTTAATAAAAATTAATTAAAAATATTAGATTACTTTAATCCGGAGTGAAAAATGAGTATTCCAACACATTTAAAATATAGCAAATCTCATGAATGGGTAAAATCTGAAGCAGACGGTACAGTAACTGTCGGTATTACCCATCATGCACAGGAATTACTCGGTGATATGGTGTTTATCGAATTGCCGGAAGTTGGGCGTGTACTTAAACAAAAAGAGGAATGCGCGGTTGCGGAATCAGTCAAGGCAGCTGCAGATGTATATTCTCCTATCTCGGGTGAAGTTACCGCGGTGAATTCTCCGCTGGTCGACGAGCCAGGAAAAATAAACGAAGATGCTTATTCCGCCTGGTTATTTAAATTGAAACCCAGTAATACAGCCGAGCTGGATGGATTAATGGATGCAACTGCTTATAACGAGTTGGTCGAGAACGAGGATCACTAATATCCATCCAGGATTGAAATGTATTTTGTTTTACTATTTTAATGTCTTATTTCTGAAAGTTTTCTAGATAAATCATGCCGTTTATTCCACATACCAAAGAAGATATTGCTGAAATGCTTGCCAGCATTGGCGCGAAAACAATTGAAGAGCTTTTTGATGAAATTCCAAAAGAATTGATCAGCGGTGAATTAACGGGCGTTCCTCCCGGACTGAGTGAAATGGAAATAACTCGACTGATGATGGCACGTGCTACTCAAGATGGGTTTTATCAAAACTTCATTGGTGCGGGTGCTTATGAGCATCATATACCTGCGGCGGTTTGGCAGATCACCACGCGCGGAGAGTTTTATTCTTCCTATACACCTTATCAAGCAGAAGCCAGTCAAGGGACTTTGCAGTTATTGTATGAATATCAATCCATGATGGCTTCTCTGACCGGGATGGATGTATCCAATGCCAGCATGTATGACGGTGCTACGGCGCTGGCTGAAGCTGCTCTAATGGCAGTGCGTTCGCACAAAACATCGCGGCGTATTTTGATTCCGCAAACAGTTCATCCTGTTTATCGTCAGGTGGTTCGTGCTATTGTCAGCAATCAAAAAATTGAAGTGGTGGAATTGCCTTACTGCACTGAATGCGGACAAATTCTACCGGAATCATTAGTCAACTCGAATCATGAAGATTTTGCCGCTCTGGTGATTCCGCAACCTAATTTCTTTGGGGTGTTGGAACAAGTCGATGCATTGACCGATTGGGCGCATAGCAAAAATGCTTTTGCCATCGGTGTTGTTAATCCAACTACGTTGGCAGTATTGACTCCTCCTGGAGAGTGGGGCAGCAAGGGTGCCGATATTGCTGTCGGTGAAGGCCAGCCCCTTGGAATACCTTTATCCAGCGGTGGTCCATACTTTGGTTTTATGGCGTGCAAAAACGAGCTGGTGCGTCAGATGCCAGGACGTATTATTGGTCGTACTACGGATTTGGATGGCAAAGAAGGATTTGTGCTGACCTTGCAGGCGCGCGAACAACATATCCGCCGTTCCAAAGCAACATCCAATATTTGTACCAATCAAGGGTTGATGGTGACCGCAGCCACTATTTTTATGTCGTTAGTGGGGCCGGAAGGATTGCGTCGGGTGGCGGCACAATCTCACGCCAATACGCTGGAATTGGTCGAACAGCTGGTGAAGTTTAAGGGAGTAGAAAGAACATTTAGCGGGCCCGTATTTCATGAGACTGCATTAACTTTGTCTAAGCCTGTTGCTGATGTGTTGAATAAGCTGAAGCAGAAAGGCATTCTGGGGGGATATAATTTGCAAGGGCAATATCCTGAATTGGGTAATACCTTGTTGGTTTGTGCAACGGAAACCAAGACTGAATCTGATTTGCGAAATTATGCAACCGCCATGCAGCAAGCGCTTGGTTAAACCGCGCTTTACTTAAACCTATTACTTTCAACTATATCGTTAAGGAAAAATCATGGTTACTCTCAAAGGAAATCCCATCAAAATTGAAGGTACTTTTCCAAAAGTCGGTCAAAAGGCACCGGCATTTTCTTTGGTCAATCGAGATCTGCAGGATGTTACATTGGCCAATTATGCAGGAAAAAAGAAAGTATTGAATATTGTTCCCAGTCTGGATACGCCGGTATGTGCAATTTCAACCCGTAAATTCAACCAGCAGGCAAGTAATATGGACAATACCGTAGTATTGATTATTGCCGCTGATTTGCCTTTCGCCATGAGCCGATTTACTGACGCTGAAGGTTTGGATAAAGTAATTACATTATCGACCATGCGTGGCGCCAATTTTATGAAGGATTATGGTGTCTTGATCGCCGATAGCCCATTTGGTGGGATTACAGCGCGCGCAGTAATTGTGCTGGATGAGTCAGACACAATCATTCATGCCGAACTGGTTCCGGAAATTGCAGACGAACCTAATTATGATGCAGCCATAGTTGCCTTGAAGCAATAAATTAAGATTGAATTTATAGATCATGTTGATATTTGAACACTCGCGCCCAGGGCGTTTTAATTATTCCCAATCACCGACAAAACCGGCGAGCAAGTCTGCAATTCCGCAGAATCTGCAGCGCAAATCGAAAGTGCTGCTGCCGGAAGTTTCCGAGATGGATACGGTGCGTCACTTCACTCGCTTATCACAAAAGAATTTTTCGATTGATACCGAGTTTTATCCACTAGGTTCATGCACGATGAAATACAATCCGCGTGCGTGTAACTCATTAGCGATGTTACCGCAGTTTCTATCCCGGCATCCACTGGCACCGGAAGATACCGGGCAAGGTTATCTTGCTTGCATGTATGAGTTGCAGGAAATCCTGAAGTCGGTTACCGGCATGGCCGGTGTCAGCTTGACACCGATGGCGGGTGCGCAGGGCGAATTGATCGGTGTCATGATGATTCGTGCCTATCACGAATCGCGCGGTGATTTTGAACGCACTGAAATCATTGTTCCCGATGCCGCGCATGGTACAAATCCGGCTACTGCCGTAATGTGCGGTTTCAAAGTGGTGGAAATTGCTACCGATAAAGATGGCAATGTGGATCTGGACGCATTGAAAGCCGCCGTTGGGCCAAAAACCGCCGGGCTGATGCTGACTAACCCATCGACACTGGGCGTATTCGAGAAAAATGTTGCTGAAATGAGTCGTGTGGTGCATCAAGCGGGTGGTTTGCTGTATTACGACGGCGCTAATCTTAATGCGGTATTGGGTAAAGTGAAGCCGGGCGATATGGGTTTTGATGTGATCCATATCAATCTGCACAAAACCTTTTCGACTCCGCATGGCGGTGGAGGGCCAGGCTCTGCGCCGGTAGGTGTGGCTGAACGCTTATTGCCTTTTATACCGATCCCGATTGTTGCCAAGGAAGGCGAAACCTATCGCTGGGTTACTGAAAAAGACAAACCGCAATCCATTGGCCGGTTATCCGCGCACATGGGTAATGCTGGTGTCCTGCTACGAGCATATATCTATGTTCGCTTGCTGGGATTGGATGGTATGCATCGTATTTCCGAGTTTGCCACACTGAATGCCAACTATCTGATGGCTGAATTACGCAAAGCGGGATTTGAAATTGCTTATCCTAATCGCCGCGCCAGCCATGAATTCATTGTAACGCTAAAAGATATCAAGGATAAAACCGGCGTAACAGCGATGAATCTGGCAAAACGCCTGCTCGATAAAGGTTACCATGCCCCAACGACGTATTTTCCACTGTTGGTTCCCGAATGCTTGTTGATCGAACCAGCCGAGACGGAATCCAAAGAGACGCTGGATGCTTTTGTCACGTCGATGAAGGAAATCTTGCAGGAAATCGAAGAGCAACCGGATATGGTGAAAGGCGCGCCGCATACCATGCCAGTGCGTAAGCTGGATGATGTCAAGGCTGCGCGTGAACCGGATTTGGCCTGGAAGCAGGGTGCCTGACCCAATAAAGTCAGCCCCATTAATCGAAATGGAAGCCAAATAATGCGCACATTGATATGTGGTTCTATCGCTTACGATAATATTATGGTTTTCCAGGATCGATTTAAGAATCACATTTTGCCTGAGAAAATCCACGTATTGAATGTCGCATTTCTGGTTCCTGAAATGCGCCGCGAATTCGGCGGTTGTGCCGGTAATATTGCATACAATCTAAAAATGTTGGGTGGTGAGCCTGTCATGATGGCTACCGTCGGCGATGACTATGCGCCCTATGCCGCGCGGTTTGAGCGATTAAGCCTGACCCAGGAGCATGTACTGCACGTAGCCGATACCTTCACCGCACAAGCCTTCATTACCACTGATCTGGATGATAATCAAATCACCGCGTTTCATCCGGGAGCGATGAACTTCTCGCACCTTAATTCCGTGCAGGAAACCTGCGATATTCAGTTGGGCATTATTGCGCCGGACGGACGCGATGGCATGATGCAGCATGCGCACGAATTTCACAAAACCGGCATTCCGTTTGTTTTTGATCCAGGGCAAGGGCTGCCGATGTATAACGGAGAAGAGCTACTCGATTTTATCGACAAAGCCGATTACATCGCCGTCAATGATTATGAAGGTCAGATGCTGCAAGACCGCACAGGAATTAATCTGGAATCCTTGGCGAACAAAGCCAAAGCCCTGATCATCACCTTGGGTGCGCAAGGATCCCTCATTTACGCCGATGGCAAGAAATTTGAGATCCCTAGTATTAAACCTAAAGAAATCGTCGATCCCACCGGCTGCGGCGACGCCTATCGAGCCGGATTGCTATACGGCATTGTCAATAATCTGGACTGGCAAACCACAGGACAGCTGAGTTCGCTGATGGGTTCCTTAAAAATCGCCCAGCGCGGCGGACAAAATCACCAGTTCTCTCGTGATGAAATTGACCAATGTTATTTTGAGAGCTTTGGTACTCGTATTTTCTAGAATAAAGTGTCACATTTTCTGGAATGGAATTTTAGTCGAGTATATGATCGTTTCTGCTTGTTTAGATCATATTAATGATCGACCATGGTAATAAATTTTCTCCGCGCGGCCCTGCACTTATTGGTACTGCTATTGTTGGGTACCGCCATATGAATCTGTCAGTAGAAGCAATCTTTGGAATTGGTTTGGCAATGAATGCCACATCTGCACGAGGGTGCGAATAACACGTTCAGCTCAGTCGTTGGTTTGGGACAGCTGATTTGTGAGTGCATTTTTGACTAATGTTGTATTTTTCACAACATTTAACGAAATTAATTATATTTCAGCTGCCTAACGAAACTTCTAAGGTTGTCAGAGATCTTGACGATGATACGATGAATAACTAATCGACAGTTACGTTTTACAATAAGCTAATATTTCAGGGGATTTTATGAAAAAAATTATTTTAACAATGTCTTGCGCAATATCACTGCTTATTGCAAATATACAGTCTATTATGGCTGAAACTATTGCAGTGGAAGGTAATTCCATTTTTATTCTTGATAACAGTGTGGCAGGCTCTCAATTAGTTGTGAGAAACCTTAATGATGGCACTTTGAATTCGTGTCTTGCCGATTCCGGTTTGAATCTTCTTGGTTTAAATATAGACACAACTGCAACTGACGTTATTATCAAAAAAGGTACCGCAGTGGTTACGACTTTAAATACTGTTAGTCAGATAACTGATGTTAAGCTGGTGGATGTTAAAAACTGTCCAATTATCTATACTACTGATATCAGTGAATGTTATGCAGCGGTACAAGGTGACAAATTAATCGTACCATGCCTTAAATACGGTGATGATATCATTTCGGTTGTACTGGGACGTCGAGGCAATTCAATGAACTATGAGTATGAATCATCCAAGCCTGGCAAAGACCATAAACAAGACAGCGATGAGGATTAGAATAAAAAAACGCTCAGTTAGTCTAATCAGCCTGGATGCGCTGCTTTCTAAGATCTCATCATTAAAGGTAGTCAATAGGCGTGCCGCACTAAGCTGATTAGAACATTACCTGTCAGGTCTTGCGCTAGCAAATACCATACAGATTGGGAAATTGCCAAGTATAAGTAGTCATCCCTGAAAAAAGTACCCAACAATTGTTGTTGAGAAATTGAATCTGATATTTCCATTCAATGTGGAGAATAACTTTGGTTGGTTGGATTTTCATCGAAAGTGAACCGCCCCGGGTTTATCGGAGACTCCATTTCTTGAGAGAATGGAGCTATGAATAAATCGATAAGATACTCACCTGAAATCCGTGAACGAGCAATTCGTA
>NZ_FNUX01000001.1 GCF_900108305.1 Nitrosomonas ureae | reverse complement strand
CCCGCTTAAAAATTAAGCAGGATACGTGGATTACCTGGTCAAAATTCAGTTAGCACAAACAGCCTTTTCTGGTCAGTTTTGAGTTAGCGTCAACAATGATATAGCCAGCAAAACAAAAAAGGTAGCCTTACATGACTGACATTAAATCCATCCCTTCCGTATCCGTAAACTACGCCTGCAATGGCAGTTCCACAAAGGCCAACGAGATGGGTATGCGTGCGATGCAGGAACGTGCATATGAAAAACGCGGCGAGCAATATCTGCTGATCAAATCCCCACCGGCATCCGGCAAAAGTCGTGCGTTGATGTTTATTACACTGGATAAGTTATATAACCAAGGACTGAAAAAAGCATTTATCGTGGTGCCGGAGAAAACCATCGGCGCTAGCTTCAACAACGAGCCGCTGACCAAATACGGTTTCTGGGCGGATTGGGAAGTTGCTCCGCAATGGAATCTTTGCAATGCGCCGGGGGATGATAATGGCGGTAAAGTGGGAGCGGTAAAAAGCTTCCTCAATAGTACAGACCGCGTGCTGATTTGTACGCACGCCACTTTCCGGTTTGCAGTGGATAGGTTCGGAGTGGAAGCGTTTGATGGATGTTTGATTGCTGTTGATGAATTTCATCATGTCAGTGCAAATTCAGATAATAAACTGGGAATTCAACTCGGTCAGTTCATTGCACGAGATAAAGTACATATCGTCGCCATGACCGGCTCCTATTTCCGTGGCGATGCCGAGGCTGTGCTTGCACCGCACGATGAAGCTAAATTCGAGGTAGTAACTTATACCTATTATGAACAGCTAAACGGCTATCAGTACTTGAAGCAATTGGATATCGGATATTACTTTTACACCGGCTCATATACTGATGAAATCCTCAGCGTGCTGAACCCAGAGGAAAAAACGATTATCCATATTCCCAACGTCAATTCACGGGAAAGCACTAAAGATAAGATCAAAGAAGTGGAACATATCATCCATGAGCTTGGTGAATGGCAGGGCATTGACGATAAAACTGGCTTCCACCTGGTAAAAACTCCTATTGGTGTACTGAAGATTGCCGACCTGGTCGATGATGAGGCTAAGCGAGATATTGTACTCAATACCTTACGTGATCCGGCAGCCAAACATAACCGTGAGCATGTTGATATCATTATCGCTCTCGGTATGGCCAAGGAAGGTTTTGACTGGATTTGGTGCGAGCATGCATTGACTGTAGGCTACCGTTCCAGCTTAACGGAAATCATTCAAATCATTGGCCGTGCTACCCGTGATGCTAAAGGCAAAACCAAGGCACGCTTTACTAACCTGATTGCCGAACCGGATGCCGCCGAAGATGCTGTAACGGATGCGGTGAACGATACGCTCAAGGCAATTGCGGCCAGCTTGCTGATGGAACAGGTGCTGGCACCCAAGTTCAATTTCACGCCCAAAAACAGCCAAAGCGTTCCAGTAGATGGCTTCGACTACGGTGAAGGCGGTTACGATCCTAAAAAAGAGAATGTCGGCTTTAACCAGCAGACCGGACAGTTTCAGATAGAGATTAAAGGGCTGGTTGAACCAAAGAGCAAAGAAGCTACCCGCATTTGCCAAGAAGATTTGAACGAGGTCATTGCGGCATTTGTGCAGGATAAAACATCGTTGGAACGGGGCTTATTTGATTCCGAGATGGTGCCAGAAGAACTCACGCAAGTGCGTATGGGTAAAATCGTCAAAGATAAATACCCGGAACTGGATGAAAATGATCAAGAAGCTGTGCGTCAGCATGCGATTGCCGCCTTGAACCTTACTCAGCAGGCTAAGAAAATCCTCAATTCCGCTGACGATGCATTAAAAGCTGGCAATACCGCTCTTATCGACGGGGTTCGCAAGTTTGCGATGGATGTGCGTGATCTTGATATTGATTTGATTGATCGTATCAACCCTTTTGGTGAAGCTTATGCAATTCTGGCCAAGGCCATGAATGAGGACAGTCTAAAGCAAGTGGCATTGGTGATTGCCGGTAAGAAAGTGAATCTCACCATCGAGGAAGCACGCGAACTGGCCAAGCGTGCACTGAAATTCAAGCAAGAACGTGGAAGGCTTCCATCGCTGACATCACAAGATCCTTGGGAAAAACGAATGGCCGAGGGTATTGCATTTCTAGCGCGAGTGAAAGCGGAGGCAGCAAATGGCTAAAGCAAGTTTTACTGATGAAGATGATGCGCTTCTTGCTGAGCTTGGTGTTGAGGTGGAGGTTAAAAATACGGGAAGCCACACGCCACGCGAAGAACGCATCATTGCCGGTTTTGAAGATATTGAGCGGTTCTATGAACAGCATGGACGTGCCCCTGCACACGGCGAGGATCGCGATATTTTTGAGCGGCTTTATGCAATAAGGCTCGATAAAATCCGTGCTTCCGAAGAATGCCGGGCCGTTCTAGCGGATAAAGATAAACATGGTCTTCTTGCCGGTGAACCGACTGCTGTTGTGAATGATTTGGATAATCTGGACGATGATGCGTTATTGTCTGAGTTAGGTATTTTGGATACTGGTGAAAATGACATCACTAAGTTAACGTATGTAAAATCCCGCGCAGAAATCAAAGCTGCTGAAGAGATCGCCAAACGTAATCCATGCATGGATTTTGACAAATTCAAGCCATTATTTGTCAAGGTGCAAGAAGAATTGGCATCCGGTATTCGCCTAACCCGTAAATTCAAAGATGATGCGCAGATCAGACAAGGGGATTTCTTTATCCTCGGGGGCCAAAAAATCTATGTTGCAGAAATAGGTGTTGAATTCATTGCAGAGTATGGACGACCAGACCGTAGGTTGCGTGTGATATACGACAATGGTACCGAAAGCGATATTTTAATGAGATCACTGCAACGGGCACTAAACAAAGATGAAGCCAGTCGCAGGATTACCGATCCTTCCCCAGGCCCGCTATTTTCCGATGTTATTGAAGAGGAAGATATGGAAGCAGGCACAATTTATGTGCTGCGCAGTAAATCTGAACATCCCTTAATTAAGGAACACCGCGATGTTATTCATAAAATCGGCGTAACCAACGGCAATATTGAAAGACGAATCAGCAATGCCAAGCTAGACCCCACTTTCCTCATGGCTGATGTTGAGATTGTGGCTACTTATGAACTTTCGAACATTAATCGCACAAAGCTGGAGAACCTGATTCACAGGTTTTTTGAACCAGCAAAACTTGATATTGAAATTATGGATAGGTTTGGGAATCCTGTAGTGCCGCGCGAATGGTTCTTAGTTCCTTTATTCGTGATTGATGAAACGATTGAGAAGATCCGAAATAGGTCAATTGTGAATTATAGATATGATCCAAATCTTGGAAAGATCATAGAATAGTCGTTATTTAAATTAACTAACTGGATCAAATTCCAGTAATTTTTGTTTGTATTGCCTTACCTGAAGCTTGCAACATCATATCTTCATAAGCAATGCTAGATTATCAACCACTTCTTAAACCACTAATAGGGCATCCCCATGAACAAGACCGAATTGATTGAAGCCATTGCTACGCGCTCTAATACTACCAAAGCCCAAACAACCGCCATGCTGAACGAATTGCTTGAAGTTATTCAGGAAGCCATGGCTAGTGGCAGCGATGTTCAGCTTGTGGGATTTGGTACTTTCTCAGTGACAGAACGTGCAAGTCGTGAAGGCCGCAATCCAGCGACTGGTGTAACCATGACAATTCCTGCCAAGAAAGTCGTTAAATTCAAACCAGGTAAAGCCCTATCAGATGCAGCGGCTTCTGTTAAGAAAACCAATGCAGCTAAATCAGCAAAACCTAAACAGACTGAAAAAAAGAAATAATACGATTGGGTGTGTTTTGATTGGAAGTACCAGGGAATCATCAAGGTATAACAATTCCCTGGGGAAAATTATACTGTAGGTGCTGTTAATGCCCACAGTTATTTCATCGACCATTCTGACAACTTTTTTCTAAATGTCAAAGAAGGGCAAATAACCAGGCAGTCAATTCCAGTGATTGAACATTCTGACTTATCCAGATCCGTTTTTCACGAATAAAAGAAGGCTATACCGTTTAGAAAATCTAGTGTCTTAGATGATTCTTGACGGCTAAGTAAGAAAAGGCTTAAGTTAGCTTGACTTGGATAATAACTTGCTAGTGCTGTCGTAACTAGACAAACGTAAATTGAAGACCATAAAGTAAGATTTATAAATTCTATGGAGTGCTTATGGGAGGCGGTCAAACTAAGAATGCAGCATTAACGACGTCGCTTGCTTTCCACTATCAAGTATTGATTGGCCTGAAACAATGTTTTGCGATGCAGGAAGGTCAATCAGTCTGGTTTGAAAGGGACGGTGATGTTAGCTTCATTGGCAATTCGGCTGATGAATCAACACAGGCTGAAGTTAAAAATTATGCTGATGCGTTGACTGACCACCACGAGAATTTTTGGAAAACCCTAAAAAACTGGCTGGCACCTGAGTTTAATCACGAGATATATAGCTCATTGGTACTACACACTACTCAAGCTTTTGGTGTCAAATCGTCTTTGAAGGATTGGAATCAACAAGCTACTGATAAGCGATTGCAAACCCTACACGATATTTTTCATACAAGGACTAATGAAGAGCTGATAGCAGAAAAACCTAAACCTATCGTCCAACTGCAAAAAACAGTGATGACCGCTGAAACTGAAAAACTTAAAGCCGTGTTGGCTAAGGTTGTATTGTTTACAGAAGCGGATGATGAAGAATTGGTAAGGGGTAAAATACTTGGTTACCTGACAGGTATTCCCAAGAATAATCAGCTAAGTTACCTGCACGGTATTGTTGGATTTGTCTACGAAAGTGCAGATTCGATAGAATGGGTAATTACTAAATCTGCATTCGATACCAAGTGTGAAGAGCTCACTTCTACTTATTGCCGCAAGAAGTTTACATTCCCTTTATTTAAAGGCCATGAGGCAACAAACGAAGAATTAGAACAACATGATGAAAAGCCCTTTGTTAAGAAAATAAATGATATCGAACATTACGAAGTCATACCTGATGCAGTAGGCAATTGGATAGAGCTTCAGAATTCCTTGAATGGGGAATTAGATGAATTTCCCTACTTTAGGAATAAAACTGTTGAGTATCAACACAAGCTTATTAAAAGACTAAAGCTGAATTATTCCTCAGCAAAGCTAAATAGCACATCTCCAACTCGGGATTCAAAAATATTTTATAACCAAACGATTAGTGAATCTCCACTGAATATGGATTCTGAAATTCCTCCCATTGAATATAAAAATGGTCTTATACATGACGCAATGGACGATGAAGAGCAAAATTTAAAATGGAGGGTTGAGCCATGACCAGTTTGACCGACGCGCTGTATCATGCAAAATACAACCCATTTAAATATGGCGAGTTTCTGGCTTCATTCTATTCAGAGTTAATTAGTGTAGACAATAACCTTCTTTTGTCGCAGTTGATAATCCCTTTGTGTAGCCACCCACTGTACTTTCATAAGCTTTCAAATGCAAAGTTTGGTTCTAAAAGCAAAAGTACCATCTGGACGGTCTTTAATGATAGAAGCCAATTGTATGATTTGCAAGAACGTCTTGATGGTTTCAAATCGTTGACTGACCAAGGGTTACAATATTGCCTGGTGAATGATTGGGTAGAGATTGATTCAGAAAATCTGGGAGTGAATCCAATTCCGACAAGCGAGTTATCGTTTGTAAAACAAAAAAGTGCGGTCAATTTAGGAAAGTTGTTTAGTCACCTTTCTGTGGTGGAGATATATGCGTTGTTAGGAGTGACGCCGCGATGAAAGCCTATATTCATGAACTGGGGGTGCTAGATAAAACAGGTAAAACTCACCCAGTTAGGTTTAAACAAGGCCTTAACGTTGTTACTGGGAAATCGTCGACTGGTAAAAGTGCGCTAATAGAGATATTTGATTATTGCTTTGGTAGTGGTGAGTATACCGTTCCCAAAGGAGTGATCACTGACAGTGCAGCGCTCTACTATGTATATTTAAACGTGAATGGACAAGATGTTGTGCTTGGTCGCTTGCCCGATGGTGACAAAAAGGCTTTCTTTAGGCGTGAAGAGAATTATTATCCAGAGAAGATCAATCGTGATTATTTTCTAGATAGTCACTTTATGACGTTAAGTGATTTCAAAAAGCATGTTAGGGCACTGTTTTTAGATATCGATGATGTCGATGATTCATTGGCGGCTAGAGAAAATAGGCGTTTCAACGCGAAAGCTCCCACACCGTCTATTCGTAGTTTTACTTCTTTTATGTTACAGCACCAAAATCTGGTCGCAAATAAACACGCTTTGTTCTATCGCTTCGATGAAAAAGAGAAAAGAGAGCAAGTTATTGAACATACGAAAATATTTTTGGGACTGGTCGATCAGAAGTTCTTTCATTTATCACAGGAAAAAGAACGACTAGCAACCGAAGTCAATCGAATAAAGCGTGAACAGGAAAGTAATAAACGTCTTGCTGAAAATCAAAAGCAAAAAATAGAGCCTGTGCTTCGACAACTTTATGCGGCTATGGGATTTAGTGAAGATCCTATTTCGTTACAGGATATCCTGCGACATCCTCAAGATTCTAAAGAAAGGCTAGAAAAAATTCTACGCCCCGAAAAGATTGTGCCTTTGTCAGACGCTATTACCCAACTGTATTTAAGGTTGAAAGAAGATTTAGCTGATAAAACTAGTGAATTGCGTCGCCTACAGCGGCAAGCAGGTTCGATAAAGCACCATATAGCAGAGGAAGAAAAGTTTGTGGCAAGTGGCGTAATCCATCAGCTTGGTGAAACAGTACATATCGCAAAATCTGTGTGTCCATTCTGCCATACCGAACACGAGCAGTTACTGCGAAGCGCCGAGCAATTGCAGCAAGCCATTTCCAAACTTTCTAGCAACCTCAAGCAAGCCAAACCGATGCGTGCAAAATTTGAGTCTTCACTCGTTGATGTGCAAAGGCAGACTGAAGGTTTGTCAAAGGAAGTTACGAATATCTCTTCGCAAATTATAGAAATCGAGAGGTCTGAGAAGGTTTTGAGTGAGAAGAAAAACCTATATGAGTCCATTCTACTCTATAAAGCCAAACTTGATATGCTACTAGATTCACTCAATCTTGCTAACGATGCAGAGGTCGAAGAGCGGATGAAGGCAGCCAAAGACGCGCTTCGCAAGTTAGACCAACAACTAAAAGAATACGACTACAAAGACGGTTTAAATAAAGCTAATGATGTTGTAAATGCCATTATGAATAAAATTGGTCAGCATTTTGAGTTTGAAGACAGCTATAAACCGATTAACTTGCACTTTTCCTTCGAAACCTTTGATCTTTACCACTTAACTCCAAAAGACGAAAAGATCTTCCTGCGTTCGATGGGGAGCGGTGCGAACTGGCTTTATAGTCATGTTGCTCTGTTTCTTGCATTGCATAAATACTTTGCATCCCTCGGCGAGCAGTGCGCTATTCCTTCAATTCTGTTCCTTGATCAGCCAACGCAAGTTTATTTCCCGAGCTTTAAATTCGATAAGTCAGATACCTTTAATAAGGAATCAATAAAGGAGATGGAACAACGTGCCGAAGGTGAAAGACAGATTGATGATGACATGAAAGCGGTAGAGAACCTTTTTAGTCAACTGTCTATTTATTGCACTGAAACAGAAAAAGAAGACGGTTTTTCCCCTCAAATAATCGTAACTGACCATGCTGATGATCTAAAACTCTCAGATGAAACGGAGTTTGAAACGCTTGTTAACAGCAATAGATGGCGAAGTAGAGGGTTGATTAATCCAATCCCAAATGAATAGCTCTAACAAAGCACTGCACACGGATAAATTACTCGCTGCGCTCCTAATTTACCGGTAAGCGCAGCGTTGAACGGCAGTTTTAAGGCTATATCCCGTCGTTAATCTGGAATTATTTATTGATAGATAGATCGGTTTTGGCCGAATCCAGTCAATCAATGTCAGATTGAAAAAGACTCTAATTATTGATCCGTCAATCGCACCAATCTCGGCCAGCGGTCATGTATCCAGGCATATTCAGGTGGCGTGTTGATAGTCACCACATAAACCGCATTTCATCATCTCTTTCTGCCAATAGTCCTCGAATCGCCATTCTTGTATCCAAGGGTATCCAGTGGAATTGGTTGTCGTGATCTTTTCCATAAACTGATCAGCAGCGATTAAAACCGGTCTTGGATGCCAGGGCTTCCATTTTCCGCTTTTGATGGAATTCAGTCGTGCCCAGCCGCCGACCGGAAATTACCAGTGGCTTCATCCTTGCGTCTGCCCCAGGCTATCCAAGTTACACTGCCATCTCGCAAACGCACCGGCAACCGCGCCCCAGTTGCGGGAAATATATCTTTTCACTCTGATATTCAATTCCGCCGCACATAGGTGCCCCTGCTGCGTAAGTACATAGATTATTAGTCAGTTTCTAGCTAATACCAATACTCAAAATTTATACTGCTAAAGGCGTCAACGTATAAACTCTACCAAATTTTCCTGCGGTACGAATATCTCCGCGTTGCAAGGCAGCACGAACATCATCTAATTTATATGCGTCTTCAATCGACAAATAGGGCGACCAGCCTTCTCCTGCGTCTATCAACTCGATCTCAACTTCCGCAATGTATTGGCCTTCTCGTACCAATTTTGTTAGATGTTTATTATTCATCGTAATCTCCTCAAAAAATCATTACTCCACTTATTACAGTCAGGGCGATAAGCCGTAACGACAACAGCTGGTATGTTTGCATTTCTAGGAATACCCCACACTACATGAATTGGCTTGTTCTTTTTATCTTTTTGTAACACCAGTACACATGGGCCTTTCGGATAGTCTGGATAATCTTCCACGACTATCGCCTCACCAATACCTGAGAGAATATCTCTTGCAAAGATATTGTCGTGTGACAACTCATCATAACCATGTTCAGATATACGGACATCCCCGTTACTAACTAATGCTATAACCCGTTGTAAAGTCACACTCATGACAAAATATCATCAGATAAAATTATCAACACGAAATATGCCATCTATTTTTCCTGGAAATCATCACTCCAGCTTATCCCTTTATTTTTCATTGTATTTTATTTAGCTTCCTTAAGTTCCATCTCCGACAACGAATCTTGGCAATAGGATCGGAGCTGTATATGCGATCAAATAAAACTACCAAGGTTTCATTGTATCAATAATAGCAAGCCAACTCTTGCAGTTAAATTTTGATACAATTTTAAATGTTACAGATTGCAAAATTGATTGTGCCAGATTTGTGCCAAACTGCGCCTGAAATACCATCATATGTAGTTGTGTGACACTGATTTTATGCTTGGCAAGCATTGCAAGTGATTGATTTATATAAACACAAAATTTATAACTAGGCTTCGTAATCAGTAGGTCGGAGGTTCGATTCCTCTCAACAGCACCATAAAATCAATAAGTTAAATAGAATAGCATCTTGCAGCCACCCTAAATGGGGCAATTATGGGTCACTAAAAAATAACAAACTGCAATAAACTTTCTAGCTAGTTTTCATTTTCTTTCCTTCAGAATCACACCACAATAACCACAAAAGTCTCACTTATAATTTTCAATTACCCCATTAGTGTCCCTTTGAAATGTTTTATACAAATAAGTAATTAATATTTATTATTAATAATTGTTATTACGTATGAATGTTAATCATAAGTTGTTATTTATTGCCTTTTTGTTGTAATCTATTTACAGTGATTAATCACTTGCAAAGGCAATCATGGCAAACATCGAAAAACGTATTTCTAATTATGGTAAAACCAGTTACCGGGCAAAAATACGCTTAAAAGGATTTCCTTCCCAATCTGCCACATTTGAACGCCTGACTGATGCCAAGAAATGGGCACAGCAAACCGAATCAGCGATTCGAGAAGGCCGCCACTTCAAAACCACCGAAGCCAAACGCCACACATTAGCGGAAATGATAGATCGCTATTGCCGTGATGTATTACCAAGCAAGAAGAGCGCAAAAGACCAAACACAGCAACTTGCATGGTGGAAATCTGAAATCGGCAGCTACTCACTTGCAGATATAACGCCTTCACTTATTGGCGAATGTAGAGACAAGTTAGGCCGCGAAATCACAGTGAGAAAAAAGTTACGTTCACCTGCCAGTGTTGTACGGTATATGGCTGCGCTTTCTCACGCGCTTACTATTGCAGTAAAAGAATGGGGCTGGTTAGAGGATAGCCCAATGCGTAAAGTAACCAAACCCAAGGAATCACGCGGACGGGTTCGCTTCCTATCCGATGATGAGCGCATGCGCTTACTGCAAGCCTGCAAGGAATCCAGTAATCCTTATATATACACCGTTGTTGTGCTGGCACTTTCGACTGGAATGCGTCAAGGTGAAATCATGGGATTAACCTGGGATGTGGTGGATTTAAACCAAGGCCGGGCGATTCTGCACGAAACAAAAAACGGTGAACGCCGCGCCGTGGCGATTACTGGCCATGCCTTGGAATTATTAAAAGAACTTTCCAAAGTGCGCCGGATTGATTGCAATTTACTTTTCCCGGCTAAAGAAAACGCACCACAAAAACCACAAAAGCCCATGGACTTACGTACGCCATGGGAAACAGCCGTTAAAAAAGCAGAGCTGCATGATTTCAAATTTCATGACTTGCGGCATAGTGCAGCAAGTTACTTAGCCATGAATGGCGCAAGCCTAGCTGAAATAGCCGAAGTATTAGGACATAAAACCTTACAGATGGTGAAGCGATATGCGCACTTGTCCGAAGGCCACACAGCCCGTGTAGTAGCTTCTATGAACAGCAAAATATTTGGCATCTAAATTCATGTTTAATTTAATAAGTTGGTCAGGAATTTTTCCGACATCAACAAAATCATGGTTTTTAGGGGAAGTAAAAAATAGGGCTTTAATAAAACAAGTACATGATGCCCGAATGATTCTTATAAAGGATTGGGGAAATGAATCTAGAATAACTGAATTAAGAAATCAACTTGAGAATGTTTTTATAGATTGGAAACTTGCCTTTGGCAAACAGCCTTTGAATGGTGAATATAAAGACCGTGAATTTGAGGATTGCCCTCCTTATGTATGTGCTGGGGATTTTATACTGGATTATGCAGACTTATTGTCAAAGTTGCGCAAAGAAGCTTATCCGCTTTTGCTGGATTTAGATAAAGATATTGGCTATCAATATGTTTCTGCAATATTGGTATTATCGGAAGCTGCTGAAAATCGTGTTGACTCAATGATAAAAGCCTCTTGGGAGATGCAGCGTTATGAGTCAGAACGTAATGCACGATCTCTGGAAAATGAACTTTTAGCGCAACAAAATATTTTGCGGCATTTAGAAAGATTAGAACTTTTCAAAAAAGGTGGTAGCAGACGAAAAGGAAAAATATATGAGCCTAAAGCTAGCATAAAGATAATCAGTAAAAATATTCACTCGACTAAGTTTGATGATGTTCTAGATGAATTGAAAGACGCTGATAAGTGTTTAGATTATTATGAATCGACAAGCAACCCAACGGGGGTTTTATTTACTGAGGTTGATGACGATGCAGAAATTATCTTTTTCATGAAGCGAGGGGATAAGCCTAATGCTCAAAAAAAACTAAATTACAAAAGACTGCGGGATATTTTGACCGAAATTAAAAAAACTTAACCTATGATTCTTAGTGTAACGCTATTCCAAGAATAGCATGTGCGAAGCTCTCCCCGAATCACAGCAATATCGTGATGTTTTTAATAACAAAGGAGAAGAGTCTAAATGAATCAAATTTTAGAATCGCAAGCAATTAAAGATGCTTATCCAGTTTTTCTACCACCCCGCACCCTATTGAGTGTTCGACAATTCAGCGACAAACATCCGGCATTCACTCAAGGCAGCCTTCGCAATCTTATTTTCCTTTCTGATAATCGCACAACATCCCGAGGCACAATCCAAGGCAATGGGCTAAATGTCGCCTTGGTGCGTATTGGTCGAAAATTGCTGATAGATGAAGCCAAGTTCTTTCAATGGATTGATCAACAGCAAGGAGGTGCAAAATGAGCGCCTTCATTTCAGCAGCAGCCCAGCGCAATCGAATCTTGGATTTTTTGCGCAACCGCCCACTTGATACGCTAACAGCACGCAAAGAACTAGACGTAATGCACCCGGCAGCGCGTGTGATGGAGTTACGCAAGCGTGGTGTCGGAATCAAAACAATCGAAATCGACAGGGCAAGCGATTGCGGAAAAATTCACCGTGTAGTGTGTTATGTGTTGGTGGCTGAAGTGGTTGCACCCACTCCAGCCGATAAAGCAGACGGAGTCCATAGGCAAGAAACCGATACGCCAGAGAATAGCATGGGTGATGCAATATGAAAACTGCTATTCAATCACTTCAAAATGTAAAAGCATATATTCGCCCCATTGATTTTTACCGCAACGAATTACCTGCAATGCCGCCCCCGCGAGGGGGTGGGTGGCGCGATGGCGGATTATGCCCATTCCATCCTGATAAACAAGCCGGAAGCTTTCGAGTGAATCTTGAAACCGGGGCATTTATTTGCTTCTCATGTGGAACTAAGGGCGGGGATATTATCGCCTATATTCAGCAAAGAGACGGTTTGAGCTTCCCTGAAGCGGTGCAAAAACTATCTACTGAATGGGGGTTATGATGCAGGGCATACCTCAAACATTTAACGGCAAGCCGCGCCGCCATGTATGGGAATACCGCAGCAATCAAGGTGAACCGATTGGCTGCGTTGCCCGCTTTGATGATGGCAAGAAAAAAGAGATTGTGCCTTATTTTAAACGAATCAACGGGCACAGCTGGCAGCATGGCAGCGCAACCGAACCGCGTCCACTGTTTGGATTGGACATATTAAACCAAGCTACTGATGATCGATCTGTATTAATTGTTGAAGGCGAAAAAGCCGCCGCTGCCCTGCAATCTTTGGGATTGGTGGCGATTACTTCGCAAGGCGGCAGCAATGCAGCCCATAAAGCAGACTGGAAGCCATTAAATGGGCGGAAGCGGATTTATTTGCTTCCTGACAATGATGAGGCTGGCGAAAGCTATATTAAGGCCGTGGCTGCAATCCTGATGAGCCTTGATGAGCCGCCCGCCCTATTTATTGTACGTTTGCCAAACCTTCCGCCCGCTGGGGATGTGATCGACTGGATAATATCTAATATTGATGAGGTTTTACCGAATTGGGATGGATATGAGCCATTACCACAAAGCCTCATTGAAAATGGTGCTTTGCTGAATGATTTTAAAGAAGCAGCACAACAGCATTGCAAACCAGTGCCTGATGAATGGAAAGTAACATCAGAACAGGCAGACACAACCAATTGGCAAGCGCCGATCAGCTTGGAATCTGCCAAGCTTCCACCATGGCCGGATGATGTCTTTCCGGGCAGCATTCAGGATTTTGTAAGGGCTTTGAGTGAATCCACTGAAACCCCGCCTGAATTATCTGCAATGTTGGTGCTGGCAGCCATAAGCGCTGCCGCTCAAGGTAAATACCGGGTGCGTGTTAAAGCTGATTATTTTGAGCCTGTAAATATTTGGTCATGTGCAGCCCTTCCACCGGGTAGCCGTAAAACAGCCGTGCAAATGGCAGCCACTGCACCGTTGACTAAATGGGAAAATTTACAGCGTGAAAAATTAGAGCCTGCTATCAAGAAAGCACAGGCCGATGATGCAACAATTCGTGAGCAATTAAACTTCCTACGTAAACAAGCTAGTAAGGCTAAGGGTGCAGAATTTGAGCAGTTAAAAAATGAGATTGCCGATATAGAAGCTAATTTACCAGAAATTCCAGCAGTTCCACAGATTTGGGCCCAGGATGTAACCCCTGAGAATCTGGGTACTATCATGGCAAATAATAATGAAAGAATGGCTATCTTAAGTGATGAAGCGGGAATATTCGATATTTTGGGCGGACGTTATTCTGGTGGCATTCCAAATCTTGATTTATTTCTGCAAGGCCATGCAGGAAGCGCGGTAAGGGTAAATCGTGGCTGCCGCCCGCCTGTGTTTATGCAAACGCCTGCTCTAACCTTTGGATTATCACCACAGCCGGATGTATTGCGCGGACTGACAGAAAAACCTAGTTTGCGAGGCCGTGGATTATTAGGGCGCTTCCTATATGTGCTGCCAGCATCCAATTTAGGTTATCGCACACTTGATGCAAGCCCAATATTTCCAGATTACAAAGCCCGCTATGAGGGGATTTTAACATGCATACTCAATCAGGAAATGGCTGGTAGCAAAGATGAACCTTTGCCACATACCTTAAAAATTACGGCTGATGCTTTGCAAACTTGGGAATCCTTTGGTCTTAAAGTAGAAGCTGAATTGAGGGAAGGTGGAACCTATGCACACTTGACGGATTGGGCGGGTAAATTGGCAGGTGTGGTCATTAGAATTGCCGCCTTGCTTCACATTGCACGGCATGCACTTGTAAAACCATGGGAAAAGGAAATCAACCTAGAAGATATGAGCGCAGCATTACGCATGGCTGATGTGTTAAGTATACATGCTTTCGCTGTATTTGATCTGATGGGGGCAGACCCGGCACTTGATGGCGCCCGCGTAGTATTACGATGGATTGAGCGCGAAGGCAAGTCAGAATTTACATTTAGGGATTGCCATTATGCTCACAAGACAAGATATAAGCGCACAGCCGAGCTTGAGCCAATTATGGAAGTATTGATCGAGCGGCACTACATCCGACCAAGGGCATTGAAGCAAGCTCAAGGCAGACCAAGTCGGATTTATGAAGTTAATCCTATAATTTTAGAAAAATAAGCCTTGGAATTTGACCACAAAAACCACAGAAGCTCTGATGCAATTCTTTTTGTGGTTATTGTGGTCAGATTTCTAGAGATTACTATTTAGCTTGGAGAATTATTATGTACGATAGAGAAATAAATTCGCCTGTAATCCTTGAAGGGCAAGTGTTACAAGCTATACCTACCCCCAAGATTAAGCTTGCTACCATTGACGATTGTAGACGGGAAATGGCAAGCGTATATCGGGATGCAAGGTCAGGCCGTATTAATTCTCAAGATGGTTCAAGATTCATATATATGTTGTCGCAGATTGGCAAATTGATAGAGCTAGCTGATATCGAGAAACGAATAGAAGCATTGGAAAACCTTAACAATGGCAAAGCTTAAAAATAGAATTGTGAAACTCGAAAAATTGCAACCAAGTGGATTACAGCATTTAAGTGATGAGGAGCTAAATGCCAGAATCACAGCTATGTGTAATAAAAGTGAACTGCAAGAATGGGTAAAAAACAATAACAATGATTTGCAACTAAGTATTAATAAGCTGATGACGCTGGATCACTAAAGCCAATTAAACAATGAAACTTCAAGACCGATTACGCAAGCTGGAAGATTTTGCAAAAATTCAATCTCAAGAGATTAGGATTCTCAAATTAATTATTGAATCTGATGGCACTATTTCGGGTGCTTTCCAAAGAAAGCTAGATGGTAAACATGCGTGTATTTCAGAAGAAGAACTATTGGAAATACATCAGAAAAGTAGATTATTTGAAAATAGAGTAGGTAAATAAAATCAATAAGAAATTATAAATGTGGATATATAAATATGACAAACATTAAATCATTGATAATTATGTATATTATTACGTTTGCGGTACTTGGTTGCGTAACTCCAGAGCAGGTGAGACAGCAAATGATAAGTAAATGTACATCTTATGGGTTCAAACTTAACACCCCAGAATTTTCAAATTGTTTGATGCAATTAGATCAAATGAAAGCAGCTAGTGAACAGAAAGAGCAATCATGTTTAGCTGCTTCGGGCTTCGTTATGGGAGAAACTTATTTCCGGTGTATGGGGGGCATGAGATAAGCAAAATACAAAGCTAAATTCTGATATCTAATTTTAATATTTTGGAACATCACAAAATGAGAGTCGGGTTTATTTACATTTTTTTATCATTGTTAATTCCGTGCAAAGTGCTTGCAAATGAGGCCCCTGATAAAGGGATTGTTCACAACACAAAAGAAACTAATGCACTAACCTACTTCTGCGAGAAAACTCGAAACGATTTACTTGATTGTGAATTCACGCAAACACGAGTACAAAAAAAAGTGAAGGCTGAAGAATTGACATCTCAACTTGATCAAGCGCGAAAATTGTTTCAATCAAGTAATGAAAGGGAAGGAAAAGAAATATCCCAAGCATGTACGGATATGAACGAATACATATTGGTACTGCAAGGCCATAAACAAGGGCAGAATATAATTCAACAAGAAAAGATTAATAGCATGTCAGAAATGGAGAAAAAAGATTTAATTAATCTTCTTAAAATATCTAATGCCTACTGCAAATCAAAGACACTAGAAAATTACCTAGCTATGGCTCGTGCAGAGTTTGATAGAAGAATGCGTACTTGTGGAGTTAGTTCAAATAACTGGAAGCAAAGTTTTCGGCTTATCATAGATGAAGTTTCCGGTGCTTATACCTGGGTTGCCAAAGGGGAGCCTATTGGAGCTTGTGGAGTTATCCAACTTTCACGTTTCGAGCCTGAAATAGAAAATTCAAAATTAGTTGCTTGGAATTATATATCAAAGAAGATTGTGACTAATAAACGAGAAAACTTATTTCCTGGAATGGCATGCGAAGACTTAGACGAGAATGAATATGTTTTTGATTGGAAATCAAGAGAACATGGATTAGGTTGCGACTATATTGACTTCTTGCCATTTTAATAATCTGAAGATATGCAAAGTTATGAGCATTAAGGTAATAACATAATCAGGAAATTGATTATTCAAATTTTTCGTACTGTTGTATTTGCCGAAGGCATTGATATGGGGCAATAGTGGGGCACTCACAGATAATAAACCAGCAAAAAGCATGACAAGCAGCAACAAGAGTCATGAATTAACTATTTGATAGAATTGCTTTAGTTTGTTGTTATGTGTTGTAATTTATTGATTAGAATGGATTCGTAATCAGTAGGTCGGAGGTTCGACTCCTCTCAACAGCACCAATTATCAATAACTTAGAAACATAACCGAACCATTTTTACTTCGATTGTGCCAAATTTGTGACATTTAGCACGCCATCCAAGACCCGGGCATGCTGGGCAAATTGCTCAGGTGCAAGGTGAGCATAACGCCTCACCATCTGACCTTGGCGGAGAGCATCAATGGCTTGTATAAGGCTGAAGTCATTCACCGGCGAGGTCCCTGGAAAACCAGATCAGATCTGAACTACTACAGATAAACCCAGCACACTTGCTCCGGTTCTCAATTGTCACCAGTACTGGGGTTTTTCCCTTGGCACCGCAACCTTGCTTTCCGCTACGACGAACACCCACCAAAGCTGTAATGTTTCTAAAATGCGGATTTGCTCAGACTTTGACCAAGCTATTTGTTAGTCTCAAAAAGATATTGTTATTACTATCTCATTCAGAACTTCATAAACAAATTGCTCAATACCCACTGCATTTGAACAGCGTGGTCCTGCCACATTCAGTATCTGAATTGGATTTGCTTCCAAAAATACTTGAGTCTTTTTACGCCATTGACTATCGGGAAAAACGTGAAGACATGGCTTTGCAATTTTTTTGGCATATTCATAGGTAAAAAGTGACCCACCAGCTATTTCTGGTACCAGCGTTATAATCAACGTAGCATCACTATCTTGAACATTCCATTTCGTTCGCTGCCTATAGCCTTTACTTTCGGTTTCTTCCAATACATAACGATCAGAAATAACGCCATCTTCCGCCCGTCGCTCTTTAGGGCACCAGCCGCCATGAGGGATATTGTTTTGTATTGCCCAATCCAGCGCTGCACGATCCACTCCAGACTGACCACCTGATATTATTTTCTGGAAAATGATTAACCTCTTTTGGGTTGAAATATCTTCAAATCTCGCATCTTCGCTGTTTATTCAGGTTCTGGTACACAGAAATTTTATCCTTATAAACAGAATATTATATAAATCTGCAAACACGAGAAATCCGAATACGCTACCGCTCTTTTCAGAAACTTTTATTCCTTCTTTTCTGATCATCTATAGCAAGCAATAAGTCTTCAGCGAAATTACTTTACCTAATCTGGCTTCTAATGCGATAACACAGACTCAAGAAATTTTGTCGAAGCAGTTAGATTGTGTTAACCGGTCCTAGTTCGGTGCAAGTATTTCGCCAATTAGGTTATGTGTTCTTTGGCATTCCTTTGCTATGCTCCCCTCTATTTGCGCTTGAATTGCTTGTTGTTCTCTCGACATCTTTCACCCATATCAGTGTTGTACTCACGAAATTAATCAGGTTTTCATTTATTCCTGGATAATAGAGCTTGCTGAAGCATATATTCCAGTGGATAGATGACCTCGTTCTCCGACAGAACGACATGTGCCGTAGGGCACCATGTATTCGTAATCCCTACAGCGTTATTAATAAGCTCTTCTTTTGTCATAGCCTCGGGGTAATACAGAATACAATTGTATGTCTCAATATGTGGATATTTCCGCATTGAGAAACAAGGATGTGATGTTTTTAAAATGCGGATTTGCTCAGACTCTGACCAGGCAACCCACCCACCTCGGATAATGTATTCTCTGTCCATTACTTTCGCGACCACCTCTGAGGTCAATTCTTCTTTTGTGGTATTGCTATCGATTTCCAATTTCGACTGCCAGGCAACAGCGCCAGCCGCCATGCCACTGATCGAGGCTTGAGGATAGATCGGCCAGTCTGCATGTGCCCTAATATTTTCAGGGCTTCTGCATCCAGAATGACGGCGGTAAGATAACCAGAGTGAAATATATTCTTTATCAATATCAAACTGCTCGTGATGTGTAGAAGATTCAAAGTACTTGGATTTCCCATGGCTGGATTTCTTTTCTTCATGCACTTGAATTGCTTGTTGCTCCCTGAACCACCGTGCATTCATATCGCCCAGCGTAACCTGCTGAATCACTTCCAAATCATCCCAGCCTTCGTCGGGGGCATATACCGGGCGATTTATTATCTGCTCGCGATATTTTTCGACCGAATTTAGAAGGTGCGCTTTGTATTCATTATCCACTGGCAGATCCAGAACATCATTTCTGAGCAACACGACGCGAGGATGATCAGCCAATCCATGATCGCTTGAGGATTGCAATTTCAGCCACGCTGCATTGATATCGTTTTGACTTGCGGATTCTATGGCCAAAGCAGGCAACGACAGACTCGCTCCCAGTGCTGCAAGCGCTTTTAAGCATTCCCGGCGATTCATTGGGCGCCTCTGATCTGATTTCTAAAAGCCAATTTTTGCGTGCTGAGCGGCTGTACCCAATACAAATCGGTGATATTGATTTGTTTCATGTGAATTCTCCTTCCCCATTGATCCCGGTGATCGCCGGTTCCCTGGGAGAGGAGGATTATGGCGATGTTTAGCGGTATTTATGAGTCGCCCGCAAGTATCGGTAAATCGGCGACATAAAAAGCAAAACCCGTTTCTCAGCAGCGTAAGAGAACGGGTTATCGACTCTCGGTTTAGCAGTATTTATAATGCGCCCGCAATCGAAACAAATCAGCGCTTTTTTATTATTCTATTGTTGGGTTATTTTTGCAAGGGATAATTTCTTGCTGAACAAAACAGGCAATAGCGGCTCACACTTAATACTCTAGATCCAGTCAGTCAGATCATTTGCCCAGCTCACCTCCATTACCTTCTTAAAATCATCGACTGAAAGCTTGGCATAACGTGAGCGTCCATGTATGGTCAGTTGTGGGTGATGCCTCGCATGCAGCACTGATGAGCTTTTATTCCTGTTGCGTCAGGCAGGCTACACAGTGCGTGCGAACAAGTGAGAATCACTCCCGCCGCTGCGCTGAAATAACCTCAGGCACCTGCCGGATCAGTATTAGCAGGCGCTGCAGCTGATCCAAATCGACAATCTCAAGCGAAAACTGCATCTTTGCCAGATTGCCGCGGCTTAGGGTATTGCGCTTGGTAACGTTGATCTTCTCACGTACGAACAGGTCGCTGATGTCACGCAGCAAGCCCTGGCGGTTATGGGCTTCCACTTCGATATCGACGCTGGCGACGAAATTTGCGCCAGCACCCCAGTGCACGTACAGTAGGCGACCACGCCGCTCTTCCGGCAGGCCAGTAATGAAGGCGCAGGCCTGGCGGTGGATGGTTACCCCGCGCTCGCGCGTGATGTAACCGACGATGACCTCCGGCGGTACCGGCTTGCAGCACTTGGCCAGGTTGGTGTACAGATTGCCGATACCCTCCACCACGATACCTAACGGCGCTTTGGGCGTGTGCGTGCGCCTGTTGGTGAAGGCTGGGAGTGCTTCTACGAGCTTGGGCGGCATAGCTTCTTGAATGGCGAGAGCAAGTTGGTGCTCACTGACATCGCCACGGCCGACGGCGGCGAGCAGGTCTTCAAGATGGTTGTAGCGCAGCTTTTGTGCAAGTTTCTCCTGATTCACGCTACCAGCCCCGGCCCTATGGAGTTCGCGGTCCAGTTTGGCGCGTCCGACTGCCACATTCTCCTCGAAATTCTGATACTTGAACCAGTGGCGCACCTTGGCTCGTGCGCGCGGGCTCTGCAGATAGCCGAGCATAGGGTTAAGCCAGTCGCGGCTTGGCGCACCCATCTTAGAGGTGAGGATTTCCACGCGTTGGCCATTCTGCAGCCGAGTGTTGAGCGGTACGATGCTGCCGTCTACCTTGGCGCCGCGTGTGCGGTGGCCGAGGTCAGTGTGCAGGGCGTAGGCAAAATCGATAGGCGTCGAGCCCTTAGGCAGGTCGATCACCTTTCCTTGCGGCGTGAGCACAAAAACTTTGTCCTTGAACAACTCGCTCTTGAATTGCTCGAGCAAATCGCCGCCGTCGCTGACTTCATCCTTCCACGTCAGGATCTGGCGTAACCAGGCGATTTTCTCATCGAATTCACTATTCGACTTGCCACCTTCTTTATAGCGCCAGTGCGCGGCTACGCCCAACTCAGAGCTGTGGTGCATGTCGTGGGTGCGGATCTGCACCTCAAGCGCCAGACCACGCGGGCCGATCACGGCGGTGTGCAGCGAGCGGTAACCATTACTCTTGGGACGAGCAATGTAGTCATCAAACTCGCCGGGAATCGGTTGCCACAGGTGATGCACCAGCCCCAGCGCAGCGTAACAGTCCTTGACATCGTCCACCAGGATACGCACTGCACGTACATCGTAGAGTTCGCTGAATTCCAGATGCTTCCGACGCATCTTGTTGATAATGCTGTAGATGTGCTTGGGCCGTCCACTGACTTCTCCCTTGATATCAGCCTGCAGCAGTTCCTGCCTGAACTGGGCGAGCACATCCTCGATGTACTGCTCACGATCCACGCGTCGCTCGTCCAGCAGACGGGCGATTTCCTTGTACAGCTGCGGCTCCAGGTAGCGCAGCGCGAGGTCTTCCAGCTCCCATTTGATCTGCCATACGCCCAACCGGTTGGCGAGCGGCGCGAAGATACCCCGCGTCTCGCGAGCGATTCGCTGCTGCTGCTCGTGGCTGGCGCCAGAGAGATGACGCAGGGTCTGCGTGCGCTCGGCCAACTTGATCAGCACCACGCGGATATCTTGCACCATGGCTAACAACATCTGGCGCAGACTCTCGATCTGCTCCACTTGGTCGCCCGTTCTGTCTGGTGCGTGCAACTGCTCAATTTCGCTGAACTGGTGGATTTGCTCCATGCGCGCAATGCCTTCCACCAAGCGGGCGACGTTGGCGCCGAATTGGCTCTCCACCAGTGCATGCCAATCGCCCAGATACTCAGCTACCGCGTGCAGCAGGGTGGCCGCGACGGTCTCGGCATCCATGCGCATGCCGATGAGGATAGATGCCGCACCCATGGCATGCTGCAGCAATGGCATGCCGGTCAGCGTGCGCTGCTCACTGTAGAGCGGCGCGGCCATCGCGCATGCCTGGCGCAACAGCATCATTTCGGCAGGCGCAAACTGCCCAGCCAGCTCATTCAGCCAGGCTTCAGTATCGGCGTAATCCGCGACGGACAAGAGGAGTTTTCTGTGTCTTGAAACCATGAAATGATTACCGATCCCCTAAATAAAAGCATTTTTGCCTTTCAGGCACAAGACGTACAGGGGAAATCGCCAGCTCAATCATAAAGAGAGCTGAAAAAGAAGTACAGCAAATTTATGAATATTACGGCTGGTCGGGGCTGGATTTCTAAGGTTAACCACATTCCCGGTGTGTCGATCGGCGTGCAAAACTTTCCAGGATTTTGGGTAAGTCGGTGTTGAAAAGTTTCCACCCAGGATTGTTAAATATCCGGCACTTAGTCGGAGAAATCTGGAGTGATAACAATGGATATAATTGCCGAAATAAGAGGGCGTCATTTTGTTAGCAAGGAAAGTATCAGTTCGATAGCTCGTTCATTGAGGGTATTACGCCCCGCGGTCAGGAAACATTTACAGACAGAAGCTGAGCCGGTATATCAGTGTCAAATTCAAATTGCGCCCAAACTGAGTGAATTCAAGGTGTTATTAATGAAATGGCTTGAAGCGGAAGCATTGCTGCCCAAAAGCGACGCCGTGCAGCCATGCGATTATTTGAAGGTTTGGTTGATGAGGGCTATACAGGTGCTTATGACAGTATTCGGCGATTTGTTAAACAATGGAAGGCCAGTTACAAGAATACACCTTCATTAAAGCAAGCCATCAAAGCGGCGCACTTTCGCCTTGCATGCAGCCGTAAAATGTTTGTAGTCGCCTATCTCAGAGAAGCACAAGAAATGGTGATGGATGCGCATGATAAAGCATTTGCGTTTTATGGCGGCGTGACCTTGCAGATGATTTATGACAATCCTAAAACGATTGTGGATACTGTTTTTGTGGGCAAGGGGTGACAGTTAACCGGCGGTTTATGGCATTGGCCAACCACTATTTGTTTGAACCGGTAGCTGGATGGGAGAAAGGGAAAGTTGAGAATCAAGCTGGGAATGTCAGAGAATGGCTGTTTACGCCACGTGTAAAATTCGAGACTCTGGATGATCTGAATCGTTGGTTAGAAAAGCGGTGTCATGAGTTATCGGCACGACAACACCCTGACTTCCCATCACGAACAATTACTGAATGCTTTCAACAAGAACAACCATTGTTACGGCAAATAACCACCTTTCGCCGATTACATTGAACACCTGTTGAAAGTTTTCAGAACCTGTCTGGTACGCGTATTGTGGAAACAGGGAATGAATCTTACCGATTCAAGCATCGTAAAAAGTGTATAAAAACCGATTAACCAACTATACCGGGTGGAAACTTTTCGACGCCAATACCTGGGAAGTTTTCAATGCCGATTGACATTCCATTTTATGAAACTTCGGACTCCATGAAAATCAGCATATCTCAGTCAGAGCCTATTCCGCCTACACAGTGTACAGCTTAGGAGAGTGCTTTACTGATGCAATGCGATTATTAATTTGCCCCAGTAATTGCTCAACTTGATCTACAAGAATAAGGCATAAATCGCCATCCTGTAAATTGGATAGTGCTGTATCAATTGCAATAGCTTCGCCGATGATTTCTCTTATTTTTTGTGTACGTTTCGCGTTTTCCAAGCCTTCCCGTAATAAAGATAAAACTTCACCATCTGCCCGTCCTCTCTGGCATTTGTCCTGATATAAAACGACTTCATCGAATGCGTCACCGAGAATCCGTGTCTGCTGGCGAATGTCTTCGTCACGTCGATCTCCGGCTGCACTAATAACCACCGATCGTTTCCTGGATGGAATGTTTTCGATTGCGCTTACCAACGCCTGTATGGCGTCTGGGTTATGCCCGTAGTCCGCAATTAAGGTTGCATTGCGGTAATTAAAAAGATTAAAGCGACCCGGTGTAGTTTGTGTATTATTTACAAAATTAGTTACACCGGCACAAATATCTGACCATCCTATTCCTAGTGCCCAACCAGCGCCAACAGCTGCCATTACATTTTCGATTTGAAACCGGATTGTGCCATTTTTTGTTAATGGAATTTCGCTCAACGGAATACGATATTCACTGCAATCATTCACAGCGACAATGTAGCCATTTTCGGCATAGACCACACGCTTATGTTGAGCGCGATGCATCGTCAATACCGGATGATGGCTATCGTGCGCAAAGAAAATGACGGAGCCAGGACAATATTCAGCCATGCTGGCGACGAGCGGATCCGCCGCATTAAGCACAGCAAAACCAGTCTCGGATTTCACATTCTGGACAACAACCCGTTTGACTAAAGACAGCTCTTCCACAGTATTGACGTAAGCCATGCCGAGATGATCGCCCATGCCAATATTCGTTACAACAGCTACATCACAGTGATCGAATCCCAAGCCTTCGCGCAATAATCCACCTCGTGCAGTTTCTAGTACTGCAGCATCAACATCTGGATGAGAAAGAATATTTCTGGCACTTTTAGGACCACTGCAATCTCCAGTATCGATACATTGTCCGGCAATAAAAACGCCATTTGTACAAGCGACGCCTGTCCGTTTGTTGTTTTGTTCCAGAATACTGGCTATCAGCTGGGTAGTGGTGGTTTTGCCATTGTTGCCCGTCACAGCGATAACCGGAACGCGCGCGTCTTCTTCTAGCGCAAACATGTAATCAATGATAGCTTTGCCTACAGCGCGACCTTTACCGAAAGAAGGTTGTATATGCATGCGTAAGCCCGGCGATGCATTAATTTCTATTATGCCGCCCCCTTGATCTTCCAAAGATTTCATCACGGTGTTACAAATTACATCAACGCCGCAAATATCCAGGCCTACTACCTGCGCTGCAGCAATCGCATGTGCTGCTAAATCGGGATGAACATCATCAGTTACATCAGTAGCCGTACCACCTGTGGATAAATTGGCATTATTTCGCAATACAACACGCATTCCTTTAAGCGGAACTGACTTTGCTGTCAATCCCTGTGTGGCAAGATGAGCGAGAGAAATTTCATCCAGTTGAATCTTGGTCAATGAAGCGATATGTCCCTCCCCCCGCATTGGATCACGATTAATTGGTTCTACCAATTCTTGAATGTTACGAATGCCGTCTCCAATCACCTGCGGCGGATCGCGTCGTGCTGCTGCGATTAATCTGTTGCCTACGATAATCATATCCGGGAATGTAGCGCTCCACGATCACATTATCGCTAATTTCAGCTGCAATCATGTAAGCCGCTTTCACATCGTTTTCGTTAATCCGGTTAACGGTTACGCCTTTTCCTTGATTGCTATCCCGTGGTTTTATGACTACCGGCATACCTACTTCGTGAGCGGCTGCCCAGGCATCCTCCGCGTTACTTACGTTCCGGCCCAGAGGGACAGGTATTCCGGCGGCATGCAACAAAGTTTTGGTTAATTCCTTATCCTGCACTATTGATTCGGCAACTGCGCTAGTCCTGTCGCTCTCGGAAGCCTGAATGCGGCGTTGCTTACTACCCCAGCCAAATTGCACCAAACTGCCTTCAGTTAACCGGCGGAAAGGAATTCCACGCGCAACAGCAGCCTGAACAATTGCGCCCGTGCTGGGGCCCAGACGAATAGCTTCATAGAGTTTGCGTAATCGGTGCAAAGCATTGGCTAAATCAAAGCCGGTATCATTGATAGTTGATATACATAAGGTCTGCGCCAACTCAAATGCAAGTTGCCCTGCTTTTTCTTCGCTGTAACCGACTATGACATGAAATGTATCAACCTCGGATGTTTGAGCCGTGCGACTGAAATTTACTGGACAACCCGCTTGCAGTTGCAAATCGCGTGTGGCAGATTCGAGCACATGCGCTATTGTGATGGTTTCATGCTGATCGGAAAGCTGTAGCAAAGAAATTTCAGGAAAGCAGTTATGTAATCGTGCCTTAAAACCTTGGATGTTTTCTATATTATTTTCAGAACCGACACAACGAATAATAGCTTCAATAGAAGTGTGCTGACTCCATAAATTAGGCCCACGCAATGTACGAATACGCAGTATTTTCATAAACCATTTCCCTGAGTCTATAAATCTATTGCAACAGACTGATTCTCTGTTACATATTTTTCTTGGAGGAAACCAAAGGCGTTAATTCCCGCGCGCATAAGATCAGGTTCAATTCCCAGTGCCCATGCCGCACCGACAGCTGCAAGAATATTTTCCAGAGCTTGGGCATTATATGTGCCGGCTATGGTGCCAATACTTATCAGTGGCAACTCATTTGCACCCGATGCAAGCATAATCATGCCATTGCGTACTATGACAGCCTGCTTGCCAAGGCGTGATCCAGTTCCATGCGTGCGGTGCTGGATGATCACTGGTAATTCGGGTTCGATACTGAAGAAAATCACCTCGCCGTGGCAGAGTGTAGATATCTCGATCAACATCCCGTTCCGTGCATTGAGCACCGCGGCCCCAATAGGTAGCTTTACCGCTGTATCGACATCATCAATGGCCGCAGCCGTGGGTGTTACCACATCGACTTGTGTGCGGAATACCGTGAAAATTTGTTTGTGCGTTTCGATTCCATGACGACCCAGATGATTGGCCGGATGAATATTGGTAATTACGCCGACATGACAACTATCGTATGCCAAGCCTTCATTCATCAGAGCATCAAAACCATTCTCAAAAACTGCGGCCTCAACTGTTGGATTGATTAGCGTACGGTTTGCCGCTGCCCAATTGGCACAATTGTGTTTATCAACTTGCCGATTATTGAGATAAAGTCCATCGCTGCATGCCAAACCGGTTTGTTTCCCAGAAAGAATAAGCAATCTTGCAATTAATGAAGCTACTGATGTTTTGCCATAACTGCCAGAAACCCCAACTATAGGAATCCGGCCATTTTCTTGATCCGGAAATAAGTGATCTATGATAGTCTTTCCAACCGGCCGAGGCATACCCACCGCTGGTTCGATATGCATCAACAAGCTAGGGTCCGCATTGACCTCAACAATAGCCCCTCCTTGTTCATTCAGTGGGCGCGAAAAAATCTATGCCAGCGATGTCCAGTCCAATGACACGCGCAGCTAATGATGCTGCAGCTGCAGTGCTAGGATGAACCTGATCTGTCACATCAAATGCATGATTGCCATTTCTTTGAATCAAAACTTTGATCCCAGTAGGCACAATGGAATCGCTCTGATATCCTTGATGTGCGATTTCCATTTGAGCAGCGCTATCCAAACGGATTGGATTGAGCGGGTGATCTTCTGTTGATCCACGCCGCGGATCAGAGTTGATTTGTGATTCGACTAATTCAGTAATAGTGGCAACGCCGTCTCCGATTACTGAAACTGAATCGCCCTTGGTCGCGGCTATCAGTTTTCCTCCAATAATTAACAGGCGATGTTCAGTACCTGCAACATAACGTTCAACCAGAACACTTGAGCCTTCTTTTAAAGCAATCCGGTAAGCGGATTCAATTTCACTCTGATGAAATAATTCAATGAAGACCCCGCGTCCATGATTTCCATCACATGGCTTGATGACAACTGGCAATCCGATATCTTTGGCGGCCTCCCATTGCGGCCTTGGCACTTTCTACAATGCGCCCTGCAGGAACAGGAACGCCACAGGATTGCAATAGTGTCTTGGTTAAGTCTTTATCACGTGAAATACCTTCTGCAATGGCTGGAGTAGAATCTGTCTCGGCAGTCCAGATATGACGGCAACGAACTCCATAGCCAAGCTGTACCAGATTTCCTTTTGCGGTAAGACGGGTTGCTGGAATATTGCGTGCTACAGCTGCATCTACAATACATGCTGTTGAAGGGCCAAGCCAAAGTGAATCAACCAAATCCCGCAGATGTTCAATAGTGCGCCCGACATCAAAAGCTGGATTGCGCAATTGTTGAAAATTCATTGCCGTCAGGACTAATTCACGCGCTGCATACATCGCAGATTTGTCACTTCTGCATGCCAGGCGCTTACAGCTACTTTATAGACACCACGCACTGCAGTTTCGCGAGCTCTGCCGAAACCGCCGCGCATACCGGCCAGGTTCTGCAATTCCAGTGTGACGTGTTCAAGAATATGGCCATGGCCAAGTGCCTTCTTTCACTCGGCGCAGGAAACCGCCACGCTCTTCATAACTGCAGCGATGTTCAATTAAGGTTGGGAGCCATTGTAATAGGCGATCATAAAAACCCGGGATCTTATCGGAAGGAAAGTCTTCCAGTTCACCAATGTCAACTATTGCTTCAAGCACAGGGTAATAAGTCCAAATATTCGGGCCGTTCAGGTGCTTAATTTCCAGAAACTTGATATCTTTTATACCATTATCATTGGAATTAAAGCTGTCAGACATAAGATTTGGAATTAAGAAGAAAACTTCATCCTAACGCTTTCTAAATCAATTGGTTTACACGTACAGAACAAATTCTCAGAACTATTGTGGATTGTGCTGCAATTCAGAATTTCGATCGTTGATGTATATGAGTTTATAAGATGAGCGCGATGAATTATTATTTTTTCTTATTGACAAACATCGATTTGAATTCAGAATAACAACAGTTTGCTAAAAATTACTATCAATTCATTATTTCAAGTAGAGGTGCTCCTTGGATGATATGCCATTGCACATCATGCTGATTATATTGGTTATTTTGTTGGTTGTGTCAGGTTTTTTCTCGTTATCCGAAACCAGTATGATGGCAATTAACCGCTATCGATTAAGACATCTTGCCAAGCAAGGTCACCGTGGTGCCAGATTAACGATAAAATTGCTGGAAAAAACGGATCGGTTGCTGGGTGTCATATTACTCGGAAATAACTTGTTGAACACCGCTTCTGCAACGCTAGTGGCGGTTATTGTTGCTACACTCTTTGTGCAAGATGAGTTTGCGTTGTTTATGGGAACAATAGCAGTTACCTTTGCCATTCTCGTATTTAGCGAAATTACTCCCAAAGTGATTGCTGCCGCTTATCCCGAGCGTATCGCGTTAGCGGCGAGCTATGTGTTGACGCCCCTGTTGATTATTTGCTATCCCATTGTGTGGTTTGTCAATTTGTTTGTCAGTGGATTATTAATCCTGTTTCGGTTGAAGCCTCAAAGCACAGGACTGGAGCAAAAAATAAGCACGGAAGAACTTAAGATGCTGGTTTTGGAAGGAGGACACTTCATACAGCATAAGCACCAGAATATGCTGTTGAATCTGTTTGATCTTGAACAAATTACAGTTGATGATGTCATTGTTCCACGTAACCAGATTGAAGCAATTGATCTAAACGCTGATGATGAGCTTATTCATGCGCAATTGTTGACTTGTCATCATACACGCCTGCCAATTTATCGTGAGCGCATGGATAATATTGTTGGTCTTGTGCATGTGCGTAAGGTGCTGAATCAAATGCAAGGAGGAAAAATCACAGCATCTACTCTGGAAAAAGTGATGCGTGAACCTTATTTCATTCCTTCGGGTACTTCATTATTCTCACAGCTACAGCTATTTCAGGAAAACCAGAAAAGAGTGGGATTAGTGGTTGATGAATATGGAGAATGGATGGGGTTGATCACACTGGAAGATATCATTGAAGAAATTATTGGTGAATTTACTACGCAAGCGCCTACCCAAACCAGTATTTTTCTGAAGCAGGAAGATGGCAGTATTATTGTCGAAGGAAGAACATTGTTGCGCGAATTGAATCGCAAACTTGATTTTCAGTTTCCGCTGGATGGGCCGAAAACTCTCAATGGATTAATTTTAGAATATTTTGAAGATATTCCCGAAGCAGGCACGGGTCTCAATATTGCTGGTTATCCAATGGAGGTTATTCAAACTAAAAATAGAATTGTAAAAACTGTTAAAATTTTCCCTGCTTCTGCAGAAGTTGAAGCAAAGCATTCTGAATGATCAGATGAGAGAAGTATTAATTTTAGCGCTTCTACTGCGTAGGATTGTTATACCCTGCACAATCCCGGTTGGACGGGAATAATAAAAGCGGTTATTCTGTCGCTCGGCAAATATGTAACCCGTTTGTTTATCAGAGCGCCCATAGCTCAGTTGGATAGAGTACCGCCCTCCGAAGGCGGGGGTCGCACGTTCGAATCGTGTTGGGCGCGCCAAATTTGGTCAAAAACTACTAATCTGTCGTTTGCCTTGTAAACACGGGTATGCCTCCGGTTATTTTTCTGCCTGATGATTCTTTGGTTAAATCGGAATCGATTTCAAGTCTGGTTTTGTCATTCTGTATGGCATTGAATAGTTGATTCTGGAATCAACTGAGTAAAGAATTATTCTGCTGAACTGGATTTAATCCTTGAGGATGGTAACAATGGAAGTTATCATCAATTTATTGCTCGATTTCCTATTTACGCACTGGGTGTGGTAAGGTGTAAAGGATGTTCGCTGGCAATTCTGTGTCGCACAAAATGCTATTTCTTGACCAAGATAAGCAATAGCTGTTTTCAGTAGTCTCAAAAGCTTATTGTCTGAGACGGTTTCATTATGAACTATCCTGCGCTGCAGCGAACCTCAGGATTTTCGCTATGTAATTAAACCAAAAAAGTGGTTGGTAGCCATGTCCTCTATCAGATCGGAAACAATAATATTATTCGGGGAAGTTCTGGCAGACATATTCGGTGACCGAAGAGTGTTCGGCGGTGCTCCGTTTAATGTTGCGCGTCATTTGCAGGCATTTGGTCTGCATCCGGTATTAATTTCGCGTATCGGAAATGACGAGTTGGGTCGAGAACTGCTTGCTCAGATCAAAGATACCGGGATGGATGATTACGGTATACAGCTTGATGATTTACACCCGACCGGGCAAGTCATGGTTCACTTGGAAGAAGGTGGGCATCGTTTTGAAATTTTGCCGGAACAGGCTTATGACTTTATCCATGCAGGTATGTCGCATAGCACTTCTCTGGCCATGTGTCCGCAATTAATTTACTTTGGTACCCTGGCGCAGCGCAACGCGATATCCGCTCATGCCTTGGCAGCATTGCTACTCAGTAATCAAGGCAAGGCGCCATGCTTGCTGGATATCAATTTACGCAAGCCTTGGTATGACTTGCGCACCATAGAGCATTCTTTGATACATGCAAATTTGATTAAAATAAATCAGGAAGAGCTGGATGTATTGGCACTACTTTTTCGGCTGACCGGTGTAAGCCGAGTACAAAAAGCAGCAGCACTGCTCAAACGGTTTGGCTTGGATAGCATGCTGATCACCTGTGGCGAAGAAGGTGCCTGGCAACTCGATAAAGATGGCAAAGTGACCAATATAGAGGGATTGATATCTTCACGCCCTGTGATGGATACAGTCGGTGCCGGAGATGGTTTTGCAGCTGTGTATATCCTTGGGCTTTTGCGCAAATGGCCTATTATGCTTACCTTATCGCGCGCTAATGCCTTTGCCGCAGCTTTGTGCGAAATACGGGGAGCTATTCCTGATTCTTCTGATTTTTATGGACCGTTTATTGCGGATTGGAAGAGATGACGATGGATTGGAATAATAATGAGAATGCCTTGTATATTTTGATGATTAGTCCGCATGGATTGATCAGGGGAAAAAATATGGAGTTGGGGCGTGATGCCGATACAGGCGGGCAAACCACCTATGTAGTGGAGTTGATGCGTGCATTGGTTCGCCATCGCGAGGTCGGGCAAGTCGATTTATTGACTCGGTTGATCACAGATCCTGCGCTGGCGTCAGATTATTCGCAGCCCGTTGAAGATATCGGTAATGGCGCGCGTATTCTCCGTTTGCCCTTCGGTCCGCCACACTACGTGCGGAAGGAGTTGCTATGGCCGCATCTGGATCAACTGGTGGATCGCAGTCTGCATTTTTTGCGCGAGCGGGGCCGATTGCCGGATCTGATTCACACGCATTACGCGGATGCCGGATATGTGGGGCAACAACTATCGCAGCTTCTAGGCATACCGCAAATACATACAGGTCATTCACTGGGACGCCCCAAACAATCCCGCTTGTTGACCAGTGGACGAAAAGAAACCGCTATTGAACGACAATTCAATTTTGAGCGTCGTATCACGGTAGAAGAGGATTTGCTGGTTAACGTTGCCATGGTGATTACGAGCACCAGACAGGAAGTTACCGCGCAATACGGGATGTATCACAACCACGCAAGTGCCCGTTTTGTCGTGATTCCTCCGGGCACCGATATTGCCCGATTTTCACCGCCGGGGCGCAGAAAAATTAATTCCAATGTCATGCATATGGTGGATAAATTTCTTTCTGATCCTGCCAAGCCGATGATACTTGCAATCTGCCGTCCTGCCATTCATAAGAATCTTAAAGGGCTGATTGATGCCTACGGGAGCAGTTCAGCATTACAAGAAAAGGCTAATCTGGTTATTGTTGCAGGCAATCGCGACGATATATGCGAACTCGATGGAGCGTCGCAAAAAATCCTGAGGGAGCTGCTGTTGGATATTGATCGCTATGACTTATGGGGTAAGGTTGCAATACCCAAGCATCATAACGCTGAAGATGTTCCGGAGTTATATCGCCTTGCTGCGCGTCGTCGCGGCGTATTTGTCAATCCTGCATTAACCGAGCCTTTCGGTCTGACCTTGATTGAAGCAGCCGCTAGCGGCTTGCCTTTTGTGGCTACGGAAGACGGCGGGCCATGCGACATTGTGGCCAATTGTTGTAACGGCCTGCTGGTAAACCCGCTGGATCCAGCCGCTATTGCTTGCGCGCTTGACAGCGCGCTATCGGATAAACAGCAATGGCGATTGTGGGCAAAAAATGGCGTCGCGGGTGCGCGTCGTCATTATAGTTGGGACGCTCACGTAAGCAAGTACGTGAGAGAGGTGCGCAAGTTGCTGCGCCGCGATCGTAAACGCATGCGTCGCCAGATTGCGTTTACCATGCAAGATGGCAAATCACCCATGCCATTGGCGCGCAAAGCACTGATCAGCGACATAGACAATACCCTGATAGGCAATAAGAAGGGATTGCAGCAACTGATTGCCTGGCTGAAAAATCATGCGGGATCAATAGCCTTCGGTATTGCGACAGGACGTTCTCTGGAAAGTGCGGTCAATGTGCTCAAAAATGCACGGGTTCCAATTCCCAACGTATTAATCACTTCAGTGGGTAGCGAAATTAATTATAGCTATAAGCTTCAACCGGATGTCGGCTGGGCGAATCGTATCGCGCATTTGTGGCGGCGGGAAGCCCTGGAGCAGGTATTGTCCGACATTCCCGGGTTGACGCTTCAGCCTGCCGTAAATCAACGTAAATTCAAGCTGAGTTATAACGTCGTGTCAGAGAAAATGCCATCGCTGCATGATCTTTACCGGTTACTGAGGGAACATCGTTTGCATGCGCGGCTGATATATTCGCATGACCAGTTTCTGGATGTGTTGCCGGTACGTGCTTCCAAGGGACATGCTATCCGCTATCTGGCCTACAAGTGGGAGTTGCCTCTGGAGAATTTTTTGGTCGTGGGCGACTCTGGTAATGATAAGGAAATGCTGCTGGGTGATACGCTAGGTATAGTGGTTGGCAATCACGGCCTGGAGCTTGAGCAGCTGCGGGGCATGGAGCGGATATACTTTGCCCGGGGACATCAGGCGGATGGCATTCTGGAAGGGCTGGCGCACTATGGCTGGCGAATTGCGGATCACGGATAATTGCGGGTGTAAAAAATTATGTATGAACAGATTTCACATTCATTGCTAAATGATATTTTGGTTGAATTGAGGCAAAAATCAAAGCCTCAGAATCTGCAACTTTTTTATACGCGCCTGGGTGCAAATTTCTATGCGATTTACTCTCTATTCAATACACTTTACGGGAATCGCCCGGATTTCAAAGAACATATGCGGAATCTGGTGGAAACGCTTATGCGGCAATATGTCAATCGACCAAGCCATCTAAGGAAAATGGATCTGGAGCGGGAAAAGGATCACAACTGGTTTCTAAGCCAGAAATGGGTGGGCATGGCCCTGTATTGCGATGGATACGCCGACAATCTGAAGGGTATGCTCTCAAGATTAAGTTACCTGCAGGAGTTGGGTGTTAATTTGGTGCATATTATGCCTATCTGTGATTGCCCTCAAGGTAAGAGCGATGGCGGCTATGCCGTAAGGGATTATCGCAAGATCGATAGCCGGTTCGGCACCTTTAAGGATTTTGATAAATTGGCCGCCAGCATGAAAAAGCGCGATATGTTGCTGGTTCTGGATGTGGTGGTGAATCATACTTCCGATCAGCATGAATGGGCCGAGAAAGCGCGCGAAGGCGATAAGACCTATCAGGATTACTACTTTATCTTTGACGACCGGTCGATTCCGGACATTTATGAAGAGTCAATGCCGGAAGTGTTCCCGGAAACCGCGCCGGGTAACTTCACTTGGGATGAAAAGATGGATAAGTGGGCAATGACTGTATTTAACCACTATCAGTGGGATTTAAATTATCAGAATCCGACAGTGCTGATAGAAATGCTCGACATTATTTTGTTTTGGGCCAATCATGGCGCCGATATTCTTCGATTGGATGCAGTAGCATTTCTATGGAAAAAAATAGGCAGTTCCTGTCAGAATGAGCGTGAAGCGCATCTGATACTGCAACTCATGAAAGATTGCTGTCAAGTTACTGCCCCAGGCGTTTTGTTTATCGCGGAAGCCATAGTCTCTCCTACCGAGATTATTAAGTATTTCGGCGAGGATGCGATCAATGCGAAAGAGTGCGAGATTGCCTACAATGCAACTTATATGGCGTTGTTGTGGGACGCCGTTGCGACAAAAAAAGCCACACTGCTCAATATCGGTATACAGAATATTCCTCAGAAACTGGAACGAGCCACCTGGCTCAATTACGCACGTAGCCATGATGATATTGGCTTGGGGTTCAGTGATGCGGATATTGTCTCGGCCGGGTATGAGCCGTTATCGCATAGACGCTTCCTGATTGATTATTTTACTGGGAATTTTGAAGAATCACTGGCAGCCGGGCTCGCTTTTGGAAGAAATTTGGAGACGGGCGATGCGCGTATTTCAGGATCGCTGGCTTCGCTCGCGGGACTTAAGCACGCGCTGGCGAATAATGACGCTAATGCCACGAATACGGCGATTAAGATCATTCTCCTGTTACACGGAATGATCCTTTCTTTTGGCGGGATTCCGATGCTTTATTATGGAGATGCCATCGGGACGCTCAATGATGATTCCTATCTTGATGATGAATCAAAGAGTACAGATAACCGTTGGGCGCATCGTCCCAAAATGGACTGGAACAGGGCAATGTTAAGGACACAACCGGGAACGGTCGAATACAGCATTTTTTGCGCGATGAAGAAAATGATTGCTGTGCGCAAGGAGATACCAGCTTTTGCAGATAGAAATAATCGCGAATTATTGAATGTGGACAATCCTCATCTTTTTGTATTTTCACGATTTGATCAAATCAATAACAGCCCGCGAGTCCTGGTGGTTGGAAATTTTGATGACGAGCCGCAACCCTTAAAGCTGCCTCCACTTCAACACATGGGTTTCTTTCAGTACGAATTAATCAGAGATTTATTGAGTGGAGAAACCTTGCATGTAGCGGATGAGAGCTTAATCTGCCCTGCACGGTCTTTCTATTGGCTGCAGGCATAATCGGAAATATGTAGCCAGATTGAGTTGCGGAAAATGACATTCCGTTAATCTATTAAAGGTACCTCTAAAAATTCAGAGTATTAAACAAGAAGTGGCGAGAACAAAAAATATTAGTGCAGCATATAATTGATAGGTAATGGGTATTTTTTGTGAACAACAACGTATTATGACGAAATGCGGATTCTTGGAGGCGCCCTTAATTCCATGTTGTGTTATTTATTGGAACCCAAACGTCAGCCGGCCAGTAATTTAACTTCAAGTAAAAATTTCCCAGAGATAAGTATTTACAATTTCAGCAAGGTATACTTGCAAAAGCTATAGCGAACGGGTTATTGAACGAACATTGATTCACAATCCCTGTCATCTTTTTTACATTCGAAGCAACACATAGCGAGATGTTTACCGGAATCATACAAGCGGTGGGTGAAATAACTCAGGTCCGGCCTATTATCGGTCATGGCAATAATGGTTTATCTCTATGTATTTCTGCTGGAAAGCTGGATCTGGATGATGTCAGGATCGGTGATAGCATTGCTGTGAACGGCGTTTGTCTCACAGTTACTTCATTGATCGTTGGTAAATTTACCGTAGATGTTTCGCAAGAAACACTAAACTGCACTGAAGGGCTTAGTCAGTCCGGCATACGCGTCAATCTGGAGAAAGCTCTGCGTTTGTCAGACCGGTTGGGTGGTCACCTGGTTAGCGGCCATGTGGATGCGATTGGTCTCGTAGTTAAATTTGAACCCGCTGGAGAAAGTTATGAATTGATTATTCGGGCACCGGATTCAATACTGCGGTATCTGACCCATAAAGGTTCGATTACAGTGAATGGGGTCAGCCTGACGGTTAATCAGGTTGAGGGAAATGAATTTTCTATCAATCTTATTCCGCATACGTTAGCAATGACCACTTTAAAAGAGCTTGCGCCGGAAATGCGCGTAAATCTGGAAACTGATATGCTGGCACGCTATGTAGCAAAGTTGTTAAACATTTAACGTACTTCGGAAAAAGTGACTATGAGTATCAGTGCGATTCAGGAGATCATTGCCGACCTAAAGTTGGGTAAAATGGTCATCCTGATTGACGAGGAAGATCGGGAGAATGAAGGCGATCTGGTTCTCGCGGCGGATTTTGTAACACCGGAAGCCATCAATTTCATGGCGACCTATGGCCGCGGATTGATATGTTTGACTTTAACCGAGGAGAAATGCCATCAACTGGATCTCCCTTTGATGGTATCTTCTAATCGTGCGCCGCTGGGTACGAATTTTACACTTTCTATCGAGGCCGCTAGTGGCGTTACAACGGGTATTTCGGCAGCGGATCGTGCGCGCACCATTCAAGTCGCTGTTAAGAAAAATGCAAAGCCAGAAGATATTGTGCAACCAGGGCATATTTTTCCGTTGATGGCCCAGAAAGGTGGCGTGTTGATGCGTGCCGGACACACTGAAGCGGGTTGTGATTTAGCCAGGATGGCGGATTTGAGCGCGGCTTCGGTAATCTGCGAAATTCTGAAAGAGGATGGCGATATGGCGCGATTACCCGATCTCATGGCGTTTGCGCATAAGCATCAGCTTAAAATTGGCGCGATCGCGGATTTAATTCAATACCGTAATCAGACAGAAAGCCTGGTTACTCGAGTTGCTGAGCGGGCCATCCAAACTTTGCATGGTGAATTTCAGCTAACGGCCTACCGTGATGAGATAACGCATATGATCCATTTGGCATTGGTCAAAGGCCAAATAAACCCCGCAACCGAAACATTGGTGCGCGTGCATGAGCCATTGTCGGTCATTGATTTGTTGGATATTCATGACAGCACGCATCCCTGGAGTATCCATGCGGCGATGAAATTTATTGCTGAAGAAGGGCATGGCGTTATCGTACTGTTGCATCGAAAAGAAAGCTCGGCCAGACTGATTGAGCGCATTCAATTACAGGAACTTCATTTTTCCAACGCGATTAAGACAGATTTGCGCGATCATGGTATTGGCGCTCAAATACTTAAAGATCTCGGTGTAGGAAAAATGCGCTTAATGGCGGCCCCAAGAAAAATGCCCAGCGTGACAGGGTTTGGATTGGAAGTGACGAGCTACGTTGAGACGCACAATCAATAAACTTTAACTTCTAATTAATTAATAGTAATCACTTATACTAAATAAACAGGAGCTTGTTATGCCGTATTATGACGATATTCTTGAATTTGAACCGAATCTGGATGGGTCGGATTTGCGTGTTGGTATTGTCATGAGCCGTTTTAATATCGATATTGGTGAAGGACTCCTGAGTGCTTGTACCGCAGAGCTGAAAAAGAATGGCATGCAGGATTCAAATATTCTCATCGTAACCGTACCGGGTGCATTGGAAATTCCGCTCACGATCAAAAGAATGGCCATGTCCGATCAGTTTGATGCACTGATCGCACTGGGCGCGGTGATACGCGGCGATACGTATCATTTCGAAATAGTTGCCACTGAGTCCGCACGTGGTTTGCTCATGGTGCAGCTTGAAGCTGAGATTCCTATTGCCAATGGCATATTGACGACCGATAATGAAGATCAAGCAATTGCTCGGATGAGCGTTAAAGGCATGGAAGCCGCTCAGGTTGCGCTGGAAGTGGCCAATTTACATATCAAAATTGATGAAGTCGATATATGATCAGCACACTTCCTGACGCAAACTCCCCCACAGAAAAGAAAACGGAGAAATATAAAAGCCGTCGCCGGATTGCGCGTGAATTTGTATTGCAGGGTATATATCAATGGCGGACTGTGGGTGGTACAACGAGTTTTATCGAACAGCAGTTGCGTGAATCCGGCGAATTCAGACATGTCGATGAAAAGCATTTTACCCATGTGCTGCAAGGTGCGCTGCAACATGTTGACGAGCTGGAAAAGATTATCCGGCCTTGTTTAGATCGCTCTCTCGATGAGCTGAGCCCGGTAGAGTTTGCAATTTTATTATTGAGTACTTTCGAGCTCATCCACCACCCAGAGATTCCTTATCGCGCCATTCTCAATGAAGCGATCGAATTAGCCAGAACCTACGGGGGTAGTGACGGGCACAAATACGTCAACGGTGTGCTGGATAAATTGGCTATTCAATTGCGCAGCAGCGAGATTCAAATGCAAAAGGCGATTAAGAATCGCGTGTGATTTTCCAGCATGTGCTCAGAATTCGATATCATTCACCGGTATTTCAAGCGGTCTGCATCAGGTGCGGTGCTGGGGATCGGTGACGATGCAGCGCTCATTGCATCAACAGCAGGAATCGAGCTTGCCATTTCAACGGATACGTTGGTGTGTGGTAAGCATTTCTTCCCTGAAACAGATCCTTACAATCTTGGATATAAATCCCTCGCAGTTAATTTGTCCGATATGGCGGCAATGGGCGCCAAGCCACGTTGGGTATTGCTGACTCTGACATTGCCTGAGGATTTGGTGAAACAGAATATTGCCTGGTTATCTGGATTCAGTGATGGTTTTTTTGCCTTGGCTGATTTGTATCACATTGAGTTGATCGGGGGAGACACTACCGCAGGAGCGCTGAATATCGGGGTACAAATTATTGGTGAGGTTGCGGCAGGTAAAGCGTTACGCCGAGGTGACGCCAAGCTGGATGACGATATCTGGGTTTCCGGTGAAATAGGTGATGCGGCTTTGGCACTGCAGCATGAATTGGGGCAATTCACTTTGCCTGCCGCTGAGATTGAGCAATGTCTGCCAGCGCTACGGGCACCGACCGCCAGGGTAGAGCTTGGCCAACGTTTGATTGGCCTGGCACACAGTGCCATCGATATTTCTGATGGATTAATGGCCGATTTAGGACATATTTTGACTGCCTCAGGAAAAGCAGCCTGGATTAAGATGACTGATATACCCTGTTCCTCAGTATTGAAAAAATATCGTCAGCAATCAGTAGCAATGAATTGCCTGCTGGCTGGCGGTGATGATTATGAACTCTGCTTTACAGCGCCGAAAATAAATCGCCGGAAAATTGAAATGCTTTCTTCCGAGCTGGCTATCCCGCTCACCCGCATCGGCGAGATTTATTCAGGGGAGGGCTTAATTGTGAAGGACGCACAGGGAGGCACAATGACTTTGGAAATTCAAGGCTATGACCATTTCAGATTCTGATATTCACAAATCATCCGGTGCTTCACCTTCATCATTCCGGCCGAATGTGGATTTTCTTTACCGCCACCCCGCTTATATGATTGCGTTCTCCGGTGGGGCGGGATTAAGCCCTGTTGCGCCGGGAACAGTGGGAACATTAGTTGCTTTTCCATTATTTTCTTTACTTAATCATTACCTTAGTCCTGCTTATCTTTTGTTGCTGATTGATGTTTTTTTTATCTTAGGCATCTGGGCTTGCGGTATTACCGGTAAGGCGCTGGGAGATCCCGATCACGGCGGCATGGTATGGGATGAAACGGTGGCATTTCTTTTGGTGCTGTACTTTACCCCGCATCACTGGGCGTGGCAATTAGCCGCATTTGCCTTGTTTCGTCTGTTCGATATCGCTAAACCTCAGCCCATCCGTTATTACGAGAATCGTCTGAAAGGTGGATTTGGCGTTATGTTCGATGATTTACTGGCTGCATTCTTTACCCTCTTGTGCCTGGCCGGATGGAAAGCGTGGGGGTTATCTGACGGCTATTTCTAACGCCAATAATTTTTCGTATTATTCATTCCGGCTTCGGGTTCGCTATGCAACTAATAAATAACACACCACTGTAATCACTATAGCGCCGATAAAATTCAGTACTATCCCCTCTCTCACCATATGAGCAATAGGAATATGACCGCTGCCAAAGACGATGGCGTTTGGTGCGGTGGCAACCGGCAGCATAAAGGCGCAGCTCGCGCTCATCGCAGCAGGCACCATTAACAGGCTTGGCTCAATGCCTGCCGCTAGCGCAGCGGACGCCAGGATCGGCATCAATAATATGGTGGTCGCGGTATTGCTCGTGGTTTCAGTAAGAAAAGTCATGCTCAACGCGATGACAGCAATGATGATCAGTGGATGCAAGCTGGCAAGAATTGCGAGTTGATCGCCGATTGCGCGGGATAGTCCGGATTCGACAAAGGCCTGGGCAATGCAAATACCTGCGGCAAACAAAATGAGAATGCCCCAAGGAATTTTCTCTGCGGTCTGCCAATCGAGCAGCTTGCCACCATGACCGTTGGGTACCAGAAACAAAATTACTACAGCAACTAAAGCGACAATCGCATCATTCGCCCCCTTGAGATCAAACCAGGTGCTCCAGCCGCCAAGGGGTTCAAGGCGCGTAATCCATGCCAAAGCGGTCAAACCAAAAATGATTAGCACGCGGCGTTCTTCGGGACGCCAATCTCCTGCTGGAGGAATTACCAATGTGCCGCGATAATCCAATGCGCGCGTGAGCCATAGTCCGGCAATCGGGATAAAGATCACCACGACGGGTAATCCCCAACTCATCCACTGTGAGAAACTCACTGCCGTTCCGGTAAAATTCTCATACTGCTGCATGAAAACCAGGTTTGGCGGTGTACCGATCGGTGTGCCCAGACCGCCGATATTACTGCCGTAGGCAATCGCCAATAGCAGAGGTACGGCCAGTTTCTTGTCGGGGCTCTGCGTAATGACCGCCAGTGCAATCGGCAGCATCATTAATGTTGTTGCCGTGTTTGAGATCCACATGCTTAACGCGGCAGTAGCTACCATGAATCCCAGCACAATGCGGCGGCTACTGGTACCGCCCACTAGATTGACCATTCCGAGTGCAATCCGTCGATGTGCGCCGGAACGTTCCATTGCCGCTGACAAGATAAAACCACCGAGCATCAGTAGAATCAGCTCGTTACCATACGCCATAGCTACTTTTTCCTGTGGCAATACACCGAGGAGTGGTAAAACCGCTAACGGAATAATCGATGTTGCGGGAATCGGGATCGGTTCAAAAATCCACCAAATTACGCATAAAATAGCCACAGCTCCGGTCCAGCAGGCATATTCCTCCCAACCAGACCGAGACATCGCAAAGAACATAATGATTGCAAGCAGCGGACCGGCTATCAAAGCCCACTCACGATTGGGAGTAATGGTCATAAGATTTGAATTTTAGTGATGAGAGATCTACCAAAGACGCTGTGACATCGAAGGACTTGCATCATGCCGGAGTGGGGGGGGGGCGTCAATCATGCTTTATGAGATTGATGCGGTCGAGTGAGATGCTACGTTCTTTTATGTGATGTTGCGGGACGCTCGGTTATACCGGAATAAGCAGGAATATTAATAAGATGCCAATTGCTATTACCTATGAATAGGGAAGATTATGATGGTTTTTGTTATTACGATTGGAGAATACCGTTATCGGAATAAAAAAACAGCCATCGATAAATTGATGGCTGTTTTTTCGACTGAATCCTATCGGATCCAATTAGGGTATGATTAGATTATCTGGTTGCTGATGTGCTTTGATTAAGATTAAGTTGAGCTTTGTTGATTGCTGGATTACCTTGATCCATTGCTATTCTTTTATGCAGGTCTGCATTATTCAGGCTTTCTGCCAACACTGCTTCGTATTCACGAATATTCGCAACTGTGTGTGATTTGAAATCCTGGCCTCGTCTACCATAGTAGTAAGAATGTGCTTCGTATTCATCGAGTGCCGCTTTATTTTTTTGTAATTTTGCTTCGGTTTCCTTGGCAACATTTTCATAATATTGCGCCAATGCGGCATGATCGTTGTCATCAATACCTTCTACTGCGAATGCTGATGAAACAGTTAAACTGAATGCCAAAATAGAGATTAGTGCAAATAATTTTTGTGCTTTCATGATCAGTTCCTCCAGTGGTGAATTCATGACTGTCATAATAATGGACTCGATATAGTGAGTATATTGGGGAAACCCTGTTTTTTATCTAATGGTTTCCATTGGAAGAATTAGCTTTCTCATGTGCTGTTCCCAGCTTAATCGGGAGATTACATTCTTGCCGGAAGATAGAGGTATCGAACCAAATACGCGATTGCGGCCATGTGTACGCCCGCGGTTTTTTTACCAAGCGACTACGCCGGCTTGTAGACCGCGATATGCTGAATTAGTCCCGTCGAAGTGAAGTAGATGCGTTCCAGTCCATGCCGTGTTACCGGCTCGCCGGTAGAGACATCCGTGCCAGTCATGACAAATGCGAATTCAATACCATTTTGCCCGTTGTCGCGATACTCGGGGACTTCCCAGTATGCATCGGGAAAGCGTGCAAAAAAGCTGGTCATCATGGTATGGATCGCGTCGCTGCCGTGGTATGTACCGAAATAATCGGAGTGGTAAGTGGCATCATCAGCAAACAAGCATTTTATGCGTGCAAGATCATGATCGTTGGATAACGTCACGTATTTTTTGGCTCGTTCGATGAATAGATTGGTGGTCATAGCATTTTCCTGCCGGAAGCCTATTAAATCGTGTGCTGCGAATTACGCTGCTTTTGATTCTGCGCGAGTGAAAACCCATTCATCCTGATTGCTGCTTCTTGCGTCAAATTGATAGCCTGCAACATCAAATTTTTTAATGGCTTCGGGATTTGTAAGTTTGTTTCGGATGATATAGCGACTCATCATGCCTCTGGCTTTCTTGGCAAAAAAACTGATGATTTTATAAATTCCATTTTTTTCGTCTTTAAAAACAGGCGTAATGATACGCGCTTCCAGGTTCTTTGCATGGATGGATTGGAAATACTCGTTGGATGCCAGGTTGATCAGAATGCTGTCCTTCTGTTTCTTTAAATCCAGACTCAGTGCTTGAGTGATTCTATCTCCCCAGAACTCGTACAGGTTTTTGCCGTGGGGATTTTTAAATTGCGTACCCATTTCCAGTCGATAGGGTTGTATCAGGTCCAGTGGGTGCAACATGCCATATAAGCCGGACAAAATACGCAAATGATCCTGAGCAAAAGCCAATTCCGCAGTAGTCATAGTTCCGGCATCCAGGCCGGTATAAACATCCCCTTTGAATGCAAGCATCGCTTGTTTTGAGTTTTTCAGCGTAAATGGGCGATTCCAGGCGTAATAACGGTTTGAATTCAAAATACCCAGTTTGGGGCTGATCGACATTAACTGACTGATTTGCTCCGGTTCCAGTTTCTTGAGCGCACTGATCAACTTGGCGGAGTCATCGAGAAAAACAGGTTGCGTATATTCCCGAGTGATGGGCGGGGTTTCAAAATCCAGTGTTTTGGCCGGTGAGATAATAATAATCATGTATTTCCATTCCGAAATAAAAATATGGTACTAGAGATAATTTTGTATCTAAATATGCTAGTCGAGATTCCGTGCGACACGCAACAAGCCGCTTGGCTCAATGGATCGAAGTGCTTCATTGAATACTATAATTAATTTTATTTCAATATGTTGAAAAATTAATCCAGTAAAACTTAATTTCTCTCCAATTTGATTCGTTCAGTAAATCTAATAGAAACGCGTAGAAATCCTAGGTATTAGTTGTAGTTCATCTAATTGAGTATCCTATAAATAATAATAGTTTGGCCAATATACATCAAGCGTTCCTCGCCTTAGTATCCCAAGCTTGTATTAAACATGAATGTTTACTTTGCTAAATAACATTTCCGGTACCGACTGAAGGAATAGCAGTAAATAGTCAACAATACTAAGCACCATTAATAAATACCCAAGTGTAGGGCGCTTTTCCAGCTTGATTAATTCTTGATTTGATAATTAAGATCAGATTAGCCCAAAAACAATGATATAGTACTGACCTAAAAATAGGAGGTTAAAGAACAATAAGATATCAGTGACTTAACCGTAGCAGCGGAGAGTTCACTTAGGAGAATAAAGTGAAGTTTCTTTTGCTTTTGTTACACACTGCGATTTTAAGTGCAATATCTATTAATCCTATTCAGGTGTCTGCAGATCAGCCGACAACTCAACCAGTTGCTCATGCAGCAACCGCAGAATCAGAAGTTACAAAAAAAACAACCTATTTTCAGCGTGCCCGCAGTTATTCCACTCACCCTGAGTCGGATCCACCCCGTTACGTGCGTAACTTGGCCAAAACTGAATATGAAGCATTCAGAAATCTTGACTGGTTAGATGTTGGAATTGATCATCGAACACGCTATGAGTTGCGTAATGATGATATTCGTCGTAATCAAGTTTTAACTGATCATCAATTCCTGCTTCGAACTCGTGCCTATATCGGTATCAGAAATATACTCGACCCTTTTCGTATGGCGGTCGAATTTCAGGATTCTCGAGGCTACAATAGCCATTTTCCAAAAGATAATCGTGACTGGAATCCTTTTGAGCTGATTCAGACATATGGTGAATTGTATTTCAAGGACGCTTTAGGCAAGGATGATTTGGGAAACAATCGTCCGCTCAGAATTCGAGGTGGCCGCATGTCCTGGGAAGCAGTAGACCGGCGATTGCTGGGCAACAATCAATGGCGTAATACCACCAATAATTTCGAAGGCTTTCGTGTCACTTTCGGACAAGAATCGAATGATTGGGAGCTTGATGCATGGGGAATGCAGCCTGTCATTCGTAACATCAACGAATTTGATGGGCGCAGCAAAGACCAGTGGTTCTATGGTGCTGTGGGACATTGGCGCAAATGGTCTGATGTAATGACAATACAGCCTTATTTCATGGGCCTAAAGCAGGATGACAGGCATGGGCGGCAAGCTGAGCGGGATATCTACTCCCCTGCCATACGTGTTTACGGGGTCGTACCCAATACCGGCATTGATTTCGATTTTGGTACCATTTACCAGTTTGGTCAGGATAATGGCAGGAAGAAATCGGCCTGGTCTTATTTATTGGAAGTAGGATATTCCATTAAACATGATTGGAAGCCAAGATTGAGTGCCTTCTATGGCTTTGTAAGTGGCGATCGTAATCCAAATGACAATACCGATAATCGTTTTGAACGGTTCTTCGGGTTTGCTCGTCCTTGGTCACCCGATGATTATCTTATTATGGAAAACGTTAAGGCGCCCAAACTAGTGTTTGAATTCTCGCCGCACAAAGATGTATCCATAGATGGCGGTTATAGCTGGTTCTGGCTGGCAAGCACTACCGATCGTTTTAACAATCTGATGAATGTTTCGACCCCTACCGTCTTTAATCGTGACAGTACCGGTCAGAGTGGAGATTTTATCGGGCAATCGATTAACGCTCGTATTAACTACAAACTGGCCCCTCTAGTTGATGTGACGATTGGGTATTCGCGTTTTATGAATGGAGGGTTTGTGAAAAATAGACAGCTGGCCGCATTTGGAGAAGCTGATGGGGGCTCCAATTTTTTCTATACTGAAGTATCCATCAGAGCATTTAAATAATCTGCAAATGAATCGCCCCGGATTTTCCGGAGACTTTTTAGTTTATGCCTCTAAGCCATTCTCAGGTTGACCTGAGAATGGCTTAGAGGCATATTTCGATAAATCTGGTTAACTGTCGATTCAGTTGCGATTACTGCGCTTTCGATGCGCCGGAAAGAGAGCTTGCGGTTGCGGGAGTTAACTTGGAATTATGCGGAAGTTGATTTCTTGTTTCTGAGGTTATGTTGTTGCGGGAATGTTCTGCAGCGGCAATTTCTGCCCGTATTCTTACAGTAGCTGCGGCGGTTGCCTCTTTATCGGCTTGAGAACGGGCAAACAGTGCTTCCTTTGCCATTGTCTCAACAGCTTCTCTGGCTGCGGCAGCTTCCAGTGCGGCTGATTCCAGGGCTATACGTTCTTGCATGGCGGCCAGAGCTGAGGATTCTTTTCTCGCTTTCTCCAATGCAATTCTGGTGGCATTCTTTTCGGCCTCAAGTTGTCCTCTGGCTTTATTGGCAGCCATAATTTTGGCTTGCGCTCGGGTGATTGCCAGGCCTGTAATTTTTTGTTCAATCTCAAGACGTTCCGCTGCTGCCTGCTTTGCATCCGCTATCGTCTTGGCGCGAATTGCTGCATCTTCGTGCAAGCGTTGTTCCAAATCAGCTTTGCTATTAGTCTCTTGAGCGATAAAAATGTCCATTTGGGTCTTTGCTTCTATGGCTGCTTTTAATTTTACTTCAGCTTCAGTTTTTCTTTTCGCGGCATCCCGCGCGGATTTTTCAGCTTCGGCACGTGCTTTGGCTTCTTTGATGGCTTCCTCATCTGCCTTGGCGCGTTTTTGATATTCTTTTGTTGCAGCAACTTCGGATTTTTGCTTTTCTTTTGCAATTGCGGCAGCTTCTTTTTCTGCATTTAGAGCCATTTCGGCAGCAATCAATGCCTCTGATTCAATCTGCATCCGCTGCTTGGCTTCTTCAGGCAGCCTGGATTCCAGAGCCAGCCGGGTCTGGATAGCTGCAGCCGCTGCATTTTCTTGTGCAAGAATGGACTCTGCCATTTCTGCCGCAATTTTCTCCGCATCAATTTTATCGCGCGCGGCAATTGTTGCTCGAATATCTGACTCAGCTCTTTTTCGAGCCTGCTCTGCAGCGACAGCCTCAACCTCAGCTCTTTCCAGTGCTGCATTTGTGGCAATCGTTTCGGCTTTCAGCCTTTCTTCTTCCATTTCTCTTGCCTGCTTCTCTTTTTCCAAGCGCCGAGAAGCTTGCGCCAGGACTTGCGCCTCAATTCGTGCGCGCATTTGCAACTCTTCGAGCGCTTGCTTTTCAGTTTCTTCCTGCGCTCCCGCCAATGCGATGATTTTTTGCTTTTCCTGGATTCTGGCTGTTGCCAGTGCAGCAGCTCTGGTCTCCGCTTCGATTGCAGTCAGTGCGGCAAGATGCGCGTCATTTGCCATTTGAGTCCGATATTTAGCTGCTTCTGTGGCTTCTTTTTCTTTTTGTGCGGCTGCGTGTGCCTTATCCAGCATCGTTGCTTCTTGTTCAACACGTTCCTGCATTTTCTGAACAATCGAAGCTTCTGCTTTGATTTTAGCTTCCAATAAGGCATTCAAGGCTTTTTCAGCCTTTACTTTCTCATCCGCAAGTAGTTTGGTTTTTATTTCAAGCTCCCGGCGAGCATTGGCTTCTCTAAATGCCAGTGTTTCAACCTTTGCTCTAGCGCGAGCCTGGTCAGTAGCCATTGCTTCAGCCTGGATCCGGGTTTCAGCTGCAATTCGGGCATTGGCTTCTGCCCGGACTCTTGCTTCAGCGGCTACCCTGGCAATATTCTCTGCTTCAATTCGCCTATGCGCCTCTTTGATCGCTTGATCTTCAACACTCAGTCGATCGCGGAATGCGGTATCCAACAATTGTTTAATTTCATCCGCTGATGCAAACTGCTGATTTTCACTCGACACATTGCAATACTCTGAATCTTCGGTGGATAAAACCAACGTATCATCTGGATGCGGTTCCGTCGATGAAGAGAATTTACGCAGTGAATTGAATAAGCGTGACTTGAATGTCATAAATTTTAACCAAACCAGCAGTTATTGGAATTATCCATGTTAATAAGCGATTTCCAGAAAATGGATAACTACTTTAGCAGTTTTTAGATAATAGATTTGCCTTGAAAAAGAAGGGAAATATTACCTGTTTATCCGAGAAAAATTTAAATTAATGTCTATCAAGATTTGTTTCGGCGATATCTGATAACTTCTATGGCATATTGATATCATCGATATTAAGAATGCCCATCATCAACTTCAAACCATCGTGCACCAGATATTCCAGAATGGGGGTATAAAAAGGTATGCTGAGCCCTAAAACAAGGAAGCCAACGGCTAGGGTTAATGGAAAACCGACTGCGAAGATATTGAGTTGCGGTGCGACCCGGGTCAGGATGCCGAGAGCAAGATTGGTGATCAGTAATGCTGTCAGGACAGGAAGTGACAATTGCAACCCGGATTTGAAAATTTCTCCCCCCCAGTTTGCGAGCGTGGTAAATGTAACCTCTGTCAGTGCCGCTGAGCCTATCGGTAAGGTGCTGAAGCTTTGTGAAATTAAGGCAATCATCAACAGATGACCATCCATGGCAAGAAATGCCAGACTGGCGATTACTCCCAGAAAACGTCCGATAATGTCTATCTGTCCGGAATTCTGGGGATCAAAGAATATTGCGAAACCCAGTCCCATTTGCAGGCCAATTAGCTCACCCGCCATTTCAACAGCGACAAAAACAATGCGCATGACAAATCCGATGGCTACGCCAATCAATACTTGCTGCAACAGGATTACCAAACCGATCCCGGAGGCGGGGTCAATTTGCGGCAAGGATTTTTCGACGAGTGGCAGAACCAGAATCGTAATCATGATTGCCAGCCCCAGCTTTACTCTGACCGGAGTGCTGGGGTTTCCTAAAATAGGGGCGCTTGCGATCAGCGCCAGAATTCTGCTTAGTGGCCAAAGAAATGCTGCCAGTAATGTATTGAATTCAGCGGTAGTTATGTTGATCATGCTATTAGCCCATTGCTCTTTTGGCTAAAGAAAATTAAATTGATCATCAAGCCCTAACCTAACCAACTGCCAACCACGGAATACTTGTGAACAAACGGTGCATATAATCTGTCATGATAGTGATCATCCAGGGTCCGGCGAATACCATAACCAGGAACATGACTAATAATTTTGGTATGAATGATAAGGTCATTTCGTTGATCTGAGTTGCCGCTTGAAAAATGCTGACGAGCAAACCCGTTGCTAAAGCCGCAAGCAGCAGCGGCGCAGAGATCATGAATGTAATTTCAAGCGCCTGCCGACCGATGGCCATCGCTCCTTCTGGAGTCATGATAAGTTTCCTTTTAAGTATAAAAGCTTTGGGTCAATGAACCAATAATTAAATGCCAGCCATCGACCAAAACAAAAAGCATTAATTTAAAGGGTAGTGAAATAATCATTGGCGACAGCATCATCATACCCATGGCCATCAATACGCTGGAAACAACCAGATCGATAATCAGAAAAGGGATGAAGATAACAAAACCAATCTGGAACGCCGTTTTCAATTCGCTGGTGATATAAGCCGGTACCAGTATTTTCAGCGGCACTTCATCCCGGCTTTCAAGCTCTTCGCTTTCGGAGATTTGAACAAAAAGTGCCAAATCCGTTTCCCGGGTTTGATGCAACATAAATGATTTCAATGGCACGCTCGCTTTTTCAGCCGCTTCCATGATGCTTATCTTATCTTCAGAAAAAGGCAGGTAAGCTTCCGCATAAACACGATCGATAACCGGCGACATGATGAAGAAAGTTAGAAACAATGCTAATCCAAGCAACACTTGGTTAGGTGGGGAAGATTGCGTGCCCAGTGCCATTCTCAGCAATGACAATACAATGATAATGCGGGTAAAGCTTGACATCATTAATACCAGGGCAGGCAAGAACGTCAGTGACGTGAGCAACAATAACGTTTGTAAGCTCAATGTATAGGTTGCGCTTCCATCGGCGTTAGCGGTGCTGGTAAATGCTGGAAAACCGGATTGCTGGGCAAATGCTGGCAGGGCAATGAAACCAGTGAGGAAAAATACTATCCGCAACAATCGGGACATTCTTGCCTTGTTCAGATACCGTAAGCGATCTGACCACAATCCATGGATAATCCCAGTGAGATCTGAAGGTAAATGAATAATCGGTGCAGGAAGCTTGTTATGCATTTTCTTTTTTTATACTCTGGTTAAGTTGCTCGGCAAAAGCTACAGCAGATGATCCTTGCGATATCGGGTCGGATGTTTCTGCCGCAGGCTTGGTCATTGCGTGTAATTTACTCACGCGGCCGGGCGCCACGCCAAGAACCAGCCAGGTGCTATCAATTTCAACTACGACCACTCGCTCTCGTTGTCCCACTCCGGTAGCTGCAATAACTTTAACAATGCCCGCAGAAGTTGCCGGTATTAGTGAAAATCGCCTAAGCAGCCAAGTGATTCCTCCTATAAGCGCCAATACCAGCAGTAATCCTCCCATCATTTGTAACGTACTCTCGGTTGAGATCACGGCGGGAGGAGGGAGGTAACCTGGTTTTCCAGTTTCGGCCACTGCCTGAAGCGGAACGGTCATGATAGAAAGCAATAAATAACGGCTTAGCATTTTATGAGTCCTAGCGGTTAAGTTTGCGAATCCGTTCACTTGGCGTAATGATATCGGTCAAGCGGATGCCGAATTTATCATTCACTACGACAACCTCGCCTTGTGCAATCAGGCAACCATTAACCAGCACATCCATAGGTTCACCCGCCATACCGTCAAGTTCTACTACAGAGCCTTGTGCAAGCTGTAATAGATTCTTGATGGCAATCTTGGTGCGACCGAGTTCCACCGTCATCTGTACTGGAATATCCAGAATCAAATCTATGTCATGACGGGTTCCATGCGATTCGCCATCCTTTGAGAATTCCTGAAATACTGATGGACTGGCATTTTGTGAACCCGATACCGATGTATTCCGTTCTTTGTCAGCCGATGCCAGGGAATTTGCGCTACTTTGCTCTGCAGTTGCCTGTTCAGCCATGGCTGCCGCCCAATCATCGGTAGTATCCCCATCGCCGTTGCTGACATTGCTTTGTGAGGCTGTCGCTTGTTCAGCCATGGCAGCTGCCCAATCGTCGGTTTCTGTTGGCTCATTTCCTGTTGACTCTGACATCTTGCTCTCCAATAAATTATTCGAATTCCGATCTGGAAATCATTGAATTCACCCTAAGTGCATAGCGCCCGTTCATAGTGCCGTAGCGACAATCCATTACGGGCACCCCATCAACGCATACCGAAATGGATTTTGGGATTTCCAGTGGAATAATATCCCCGGATTGCATGCTCAGAATTTGTTCAAATGTAACTTTTGCCTCCCCGAGGTTGGCAACCAATTCCACCTCAGCGCCTTGAACCTGCTGCGACAATAACTTAATCCAGCGTTTGTCGACTTCCAAATGATCCCCTTGCAATGCGCTATATAAAGTATCTCGAATCGGTTCGACCATGGAGTAGGGAATACAGACATGCAATCCCCCGCCTTTATTTCCCATATCAATATCAAATGTCACGCAAACCACCACTTCGTTTGGTGTAGCGATCGTAGCAAACTGGGGATTCATCTCGGATCGGATGTATTCGAACTGAATCGGGTAAACGGATTTCCACGACTTTTCATACTCGTCAAAAACCACACCTAATAAGCGCTGGATAATTCGCTGCTCTGTCTGAGTAAAATCTCTTCCTTCAACGCGCGTGTGATATCTGCCGTCGCCACCAAACAGGTTATCCACAATCAGAAAAATAAGTTCGGGATCGAAAACAAACAGCGCTGTGCCGCGTAATGGTTTCATATGAACCATATTGAGATTAGTGGGCACAACCAGGTTACGTACAAATTCGCTGAACTTGATTACTTTAACCGGACCAACCGCGATATCCACAGTGCGGCGCATAAAATTGAATAAGCCGATACGCAGTAATCTTGCAAACCGTTCATTGATAATCTCATAAGTGGGCATCCGTCCCCGGACAATGCGCTCTTGTGTCGCAAGATTATAATTGCGGATACCCCCTTTCTCTGCCTCTTCGGTTACCTCATCGGTTTCACCCGTGGTACTTTTCAGAAGCGCGTCAACTTCATCTTGTGAGAGAAAATCTTCGGCCATGTTCGATTTACTGAATCACAAACGAGGTGAATAATACTTCTCGCACGTCTTCTTGCAGATCTTCGGAATCAATGGATTGTCTGATTTCATCAGAAACCTGTTGGCTTAATTGTTGTTTGCCGGCAATGCTCGAAATATCAGCCGCCTTCTTACTGGAAAGTAACATAAGAATACGATTTCGAATCAGTGGCATTTGTTTGGTTATTTCTTGCACGACTTCGGTTTCTCTGGCTTTGATAGTTAATCCCACTTGCAAGTATTGATTGTTTTCTTCCGGTTGAAGATTGACGGTAAAAATATCGAGATCTATGAAGGTTGTCGGTTTTGCTTTTGGCCTTGGTTTCTCAGTTTCGCCTTCGCCGTCTCCCGACATCTGCATGAAGTACCAGGTCCCCCCGGCACCGGCACAGATTGCGATGATCGCAATCAGAATAATAATTATCAGCCCCTTTTTGTTATTTTTTCCCTCTGCGGCAGGGGGTGTTGCACTAGATTTTGACATTTGGTTCAACTCCGCTATTTGACGAAATTTATTATCTTCGACGTAACAATAAATCGATATGCCAAATAACAGTGAAATAGTGTCGCTATTTTCAGATACCCAAACTCGTTGGAGAGTCTCAAGTATTTAAAGATTCCGGTTTCTGGAAGGAAATCGTAGTCGCAGGGATATGAAAACAAAATTTTTTACCACACAATTCAATTCGATTTTGTTTGCGTGATGGATAGAGCAGGATTGTCGGATAAGCGCTGTCTTGGCTATTTTCCGGCAATCCGATACTTAATGCATGAGGGGTAAATATCTGGAAACCGAATGGCGCGGGTCTAATGAAATATTACGCATAAGTATTGACCATGCCCAGATGCCTCCCAGGTATGGTGACTGTCTCAACATGTTTTCCGGTTTCCGCTTCCTGGTCAAGTATGTTAGTTGTATTTTTTGCTGATTGATAACTCTGCTGTTGTTTGTTTTCTTGCTGGAATGAATCAGCACCGACCATGACATTGCCCAGTTGGATGCCGTTATCGGCCATCATCTCTCTTAGCCTTGGTAAGGCTTCCTGGATAGCTTCGCGTACCGCTAAGTGCGGGGATACAAATTGGGCGGTTGCCTGATCCTGCGTGATGGTCAACATCACTTCGACAGGGCCCAAATGCGCTGGATTCAGATGAATCTCAGCCACTTGATTTTGCTGAGAAGTCAACCAAACTACTTTCTGGGCGAATTCACCTCCCCACTTTGGCTGATTTATTGGAAGGTCAACATGAATATCCTGCGGTGCAGTGTTTACCGTACCAGTACTGCTTAGGCTAAGTGATTGTGATGCAAATGATTGTGATGTGAGTGGCTCGTTATGCGCAGAAAATATCGATTCTTCCACAGTACTCGGCGTGATTAAGCTCATTTCTGAAGGAAATGGCAATAAATTGCCGTCAACGGCAGAATTTTCCGCACTCAATGACTGCCAGATATTATTGGACAGCGAGAAATAATCATTCGCCATTAAGTTATGTTGTGTCAGTTTTTGCTGAAGCATTGGATTCGCGGTTGGAACCATAATACTCAGAGTCTGCTTACCGTCCTGTGGAATCAATGAATTCGAAAATATCATGGCTGATACTTGTGGCATATTCGATGATGCAGTCTTTGCAGGGTGATCGAACATTGAATCCACTGGAAGTTGTGAGTGATTAAGGTTGGCTGGATGTGTCGAATTATTCAGCAGAGTATGAATAAAGCTAACCGTATCACCCGCAGTTACCGGTTCAGGTACGGTTAAGATGGTATCGTTATTATTACTTTCTTCCAGGGATATTGGACTGTCGGAGCGTTCATTGGTAGTGGGCGTATCGTTTTTCTCATGCTTGTTTGCTGCTTCGGAGACTTCACGCTGCAAGACTTTTCCAAACTCTTCACCGTCGGATTCATTCTTTCCTGATGGATTCGAATTGCTCGTTACTGCAATATTATTTTCAGTTGAAGAGCTGATTTGCGTTGCAACAGATAGGTTTAACATAAGTTTCTGGTCTCATACGATTAATAATGCTACCAATCAAAAAGCAATATTCATACCAGTGTGATAAGCACTGGATGCGGTTAACCATTTTTGGATGGATATGAATTGCGATAAAAGGAGTTTGAGGTGAATTCATCCTGTATTTTCTGTTCATTCTTTGCTTGTATTAAATCTTCCGCACTTCTTTTTCGTTGCGATAACGTATCGTAGGATTTTAATTTTTGTTGGCTGGATAGAAACTCATCACCTCCGGCAATCTTTTTATTCTGGGCAAATAATACGGCCTGGCGCTGCTCTGTTATAGCGGCCTCAAGCTTGTTTATGAAAGCAATAAAATTGAGCCACTCAATATGATCGAGTCCGGTTCTTGTTGAATCCTGCATATAGGATTGATAACTATGGCGATACTGCAGAAGCAGATTTAATTTTTTTTCTGCCTCTTGCTGTTGGGTATTCAGCTTCCCCAGTTTTCTTGCTGACGCATCGGTTTTCTGTTGCGCCAAATCCAGAAGAATTTTTAGCGATGACTTTGTTGACATAAGAATGCTTTCCTTGAGTGCCGTATTTTCTATCCTTCAATTTCAAATAATTTTGTGAGTTTCACAAGGCTATCGGCAAAATTCTCGTATTGCGACATGGTCTGGTGTAAAAATCTTTCAAATGCCGGGTAAAGCCTGATGGCTCGATCAAGCTCCGGGTCTGTGCCAGCGACATACGCGCCAACACTGATCAAATCATGACTACGCTGATAGCGTGCATACAGGCTTTTAAATTGCCGCGCCATATCAATTTGTTTCTGTGGCACCACACTGGTCATCACGCGACTAATCGAGGCCTCAATATCGATTGCTGGATAATGTCCCGCTTCCGCCAATCTTCGTGATAAAACGATATGCCCATCAAGAATGGCGCGGGCGCTATCTACAATCGGATCATTCTGGTCGTCTCCTTCCGCCAGCACAGTATAAAAGGCTGTAATTGAACCGCCAGCTTGGTTGCCGTTGCCGGCGCGTTCCACTAATTGGGGTAGTTTCGCAAATACCGATGGCGGATAACCTTTAGTGGCGGGAGGCTCGCCGATAGCCAACGATATTTCTCTCTGTGCCATGGCATAACGAGTCAATGAGTCCATAATGAGCAATACATGCTTGCCGCTATCCCGGAAATATTCGGCAATGGCCGTTGCATAGGCAGCGCCTTGTAAACGTAATAATGGTGATGTATCCGCCGGTGCGGCAACAACCACTGAGCGCGCGAGCCCTTCCTTGCCGAGAATATTTTCAATAAATTCCTTAACCTCGCGCCCCCGTTCTCCGATTAAACCGACGACAATCACATCGGCAGTGGTGTAACGCGCCATCATTCCAAGTAATACGCTTTTTCCCACCCCGCTTCCCGCAAACAAACCCATGCGCTGTCCTCTTCCGACGGTAAGCAGCGTATTAATGGCCCTTACTCCAACATCAAGCGGTTCGCTGACAGGGGTGCGTTCTAATGGATTAAAAGGACGGCTGTAGAGCGGTACGCTATGTTCCGCGTGGGTCGATCCTAGCCGGTCGAGTGGTTCACCCACGCCATTTAATACACGGCCCAGCAACTCTGGCCCAACGATTACATGCTTTGCGCGATCTGCAGCGCGTCTTCGTGGATGTTGAACACTGCCGATGCGGGGAGGCTCGTTGAGAACTTCGGAAGGAAATACTCTGGCACCGGGTGATAATCCATAAACATCACTTGATGGCATCAAAAATAAACGTTCTCCCGAGAACCCTACAACCTCAGCTGAAACGCTCTGCCCGTTCGATAAGAAAACGGTACAACTGCTCCCAACCGCCAACCTGAGCCCGACTGCTTCCATAACCAATCCTGTAACCTTAGTTACTGTTCCGCTGAGTAAGAAGGAACTGGCGGGATTAATGACTTGCGTGCAATTTTTTAAAAAATTGCTCCATTGTTCATGCCGTGACATTCTAGTCTTTCATCTCAAGCCATTGGTTATCGTGACCAATGGTCGATAGGGTTTTGTGCCAACGCATTTCCATGCTGCCGTCGATCTCGCTGCCATCCGCTTCAATGCGGCAACTACCCCGGGATAATTGTTCATCTTCACGGATGCACCAGTTATCCTGTTCCACTTGCGCTTGCAGGTGTGCGGCGACAAGCTTGGCGTCTTCAGGGTGTAAATAGAGCCGTGAATGTTGCATCGAATGCGACAAATTACGAATAGCTTCTTGCACGATAGGTATGATCAATTCAGGTTTTATCTTTAATGCTGTCGTAACCAGCTTCTTTGCAAGCGCAATCGACAAGTCCAGTAAACTGTCAGCAACCTGTTGATCCATCTTATGAAGATCTTGAGACAACTGCGTGAGTAGTGAATGAATGTGCGCTACTTCGACCTTTACTTCTATTTCCGCTGCTTTTTTACCTTCTGCATATCCGGCTGCGTGGCCTTGTTGAAGTCCCGCTGCATAGCCTGTTTCCTGGGCATGCTGATAGACGGCAGAAATTTCTTCTTCATTGGGTAGTGCGACCGCTTCCTGTTCAGCGTTATCTTCTTCTAGGGAATGATTTTCAGTTTCCGGTGGTTTTATCAATAAATCAGATTCTTCCAAAGAATCCATTTCCCAGCGTTGATAAGCGTTGAGTTCCTCTTTTGGAACAAAATTATTGGTTATCATCGGTAAGCCTTGAGTTTTGAACTAAATAGTAAGAAGCCATTTATTCAGCGTTTCGTTAGATAAAACCGTCATCACCCTTTCCACCCAGAACAATTTGCCCATCGTCCGCCAATTGACGCACAATCTTAAGAATTTCTTTTTGTTCCGCTTCAACTTCAGAAATACGCACTGGACCTTTACTTTCAAGGTCTTCACGAAGAGCTTCCGCGGCACGTTGCGACATATTCTTGAAAATTTTCTTGCGCAATTCCTCCTGCGCTCCTTTCAAGGCGACTATTAAAGATTCCGATTGAACTTCTCTGAGCAGTAGTTGAATGCCATGATCGTCAATGTCAATCAGGTTATCAAATACAAACATTTCATCCATGATTTTTTGCGCTAATTCTTCATCGTACTGCTTAATGTTTTCAATAACGCTGGCTTCTTGAGCCGATGGGGAAAAATTGAGAATTTCGGCAGCCGCGCGGACTCCGCCCATAGCTGCTTTGCGGACATTGGCGCTACCCGATAGCAATTTTGTTAATACATCGTTGAGTTCACGTAACGCATCGGGCTGAATGCTATCGAGCGTAGCAATGCGCAGTAACGTATCGTTGCGCAAGCGTTCGGTAAACAGGCTTAAAATCTCACAAGCGTGATCGCGCTCCAGATGAACGAGGATAGTCGCAATAATTTGCGGATGCTCGTTCTTAATCATCTCAGCCGCCGATACTGCATCCATCCATTTCAGTCCTTCAATACCGCTGGTATCCCCGCCTTGCAGGATTCTATCTATCAGATTGGCCGCTTTTTCGTCACCCAGTGCGCTGGTTAAAACTTTACGAATATAATCTGATGAATTTTGTCCTAAGGTAGTCCTGCCTTCAGCCTCATCACAAAACTCGGATACGATGTTTTCAATTTCTGACCGCGTAATATTCTGCAGTGTGGACATGGTTTCACCCAGTCTTTGCACTTCTTTCGGGCCTAATAATTTAATGACCGATGCTGCTTCCTGTTCACCCAAGGTCATCAGCAGAATGGCACTTTTCTTGAGTCCTTCGTCATCCATTTTTAACTATCCAATCCTTAACAACGTTAGCGACTATGGCTGGCTCATCTATGGCCAATTGTTTAGCACGCTTGAGATTCTCATCAAACATCGATTTTTGAATAGCCTGCATCGCAGTTCCATCCGTTTGCCCCGGAAATTGTTCCAGCGCAGCTCCATCAACGGCAACTTGTGTTGTATTATCAGTCAAGGCCGGGACCGGTGGTGGCGGCGCCAGACTTTTGAGAAATGGCCGCAGAATTTTTAGCAGGAAAAATAAGACAACGCCTATGATTAACAGCTGTTTCGCAAAATCCTTTGCCAGCATGATGACATCTGGATCTTTCCAGAACGGAACTTCCAGGGCTGTTGCAGTTTCTCCCGTGAATAAACCGTTCGTAACAGTTAGCGAATCCCCCCGTTTCTCGTTATAGCCCATGGCTTCCCGCACGAGATTATTAATTTCTTTAATTTCTTCGGCGCTTAATGGTTCATAAGTGATTTCCCCGTTTTCATCTACTTTCTTGCGGTAATTGACGACCACTGCGGCAGATAGCCGTTTGATATTTCCGGTTGATTGTTGGATGTGCTGAACAGTTTTATCAACTTCATAGTTAATTGTTGATTCTTTCTTTTTGTCGGTGGGTAGCGGGGGAGCGCTGTCAGTCTCCTCTTCATCACCCTCAGCTTTATCTCCGGCAGGTTTTTTTCCACCTGCTTCGATGGGTGCGATCGCAGGCTCTGGTGGCCGGTTTGTCAATGCTCCAGGGATTCCTCCATCGAATTTTGAACCTATGGATATAGATTCATGGGTTTGCTGACTGCGAATCGAGGCACGGTCCGCCTCTGTGTTATTAGGGCGGTATGTTTCTTCCGCGCGTTTGATACGGGAAAAATCGACATCAGCCGTCACCTGCGCGCGAACATTAGTGGCTCCGGTGATGGGGGTTAATATGGTTTCAATACGCCGGATATAATTTTCTTCAAGCTCCTGTATATACGCTAATTGTTTGGCATCAAACCGGGAATCTTCTTTTTTGTCGTTTTGGGAGCTTAGCAAATTTCCATTTTGATCTATGACAGTTACATTTTTTACCGGCAGACCCGGTACACTGCTGGCCATCAAATGTACGATCGCACTGACCTGTTCAATACTCAGTACACGGCCAGGATATAAATTAAGCAATACAGAGACGCTCGGTTGTTGTTTTTCTCTCGAAAAGACGGAGGGTTTAGCTATGGCTAAATGTACGCGCGCACTTTGCACTGCCGACAGTGATTGAACCGAACGTGCCAATTCGCCTTCCAGTGCACGCTGATAATTGACTTGCTCAAGAAATTGACTGGAGCCAAATTTCTGGTTTTCCATTAATTCAAATCCAACCAGTCCTCCTTTAGGTAACCCTTGGCCCGCCAGTTTCAGACGGACTTCATGAACCTGTTTTTCAGGAATCAGAATCGTGCCGCCGCCTGCGGAAAACTGATAAGGTACGTTCATTTGCTGCAATGCGCTGATAATGGCCGCACCATCATGATCCGATAGATTATTATAAAGGGCGCGGTACTCTGGGGCCTGGCTCCACATCAAAGCACCCACTAATAAGGCAATAACCGCGGCTGCAGAAGTAATCAATCCAAGTTTCTTTTGATTAGACAGGGAACTGAGGTGTTCCAGTCTATTGGTTGGCGCGGGGCTTGCTGCATTGGATTCACTAGGTACTGTTGCCACGTACTATTCTCCTACTTATATTTCCAGTTCACTTATCAGTAAAAGTGATATTTTTTTCAAGAAAATTACTTATCTTATGTTTGCAAGAAACTGCTGTCATTGGGTGCTTATTTAACAAGCAATATGTTCGGCATTCATGATTCCGTAAAAATATTTATTTTATTTATATCCAGATTGCGCAAGTTCTGAATAGATTTTTATTAGTGTGATGATTATCGATAAATTCGCAAAATCTGATCGCTTAAAAAGAATAGGTTTGCCTGCCCTATTCGTATCATTATCAGAGCTGGTAACAATGTTAAGCTACCGGCAATTTCTACTAATGGCTAATTCAAACCAGTGCAAACAAGAGAATCTACTGAGACGCAATCGGTACCATTGGATCCGGAGCAGCTGCAGCTTGCATTTGCCGCATTTAATGAGGCATCAGAGCAATTGTCCGGCGCTTATCAGGAATTGCAGCATCAAGTCGCGGAATTGACTCAGGAGTTGGCGCTGGCTAATGGTGAGTTGCATAAACAACTCATTGCGAAAGAAAATTTGTCTCAGCAATTAAGCCTGCTGTTAAATGCCTTGCCGGGCGGAGTAGTCTCTCTTAGTGCACAAGAACGCATCGAGCAAGTCAATCCTGCAGCAACCCATATGCTTGGCGTCCCCTTGCTGGGTATGACATGGCAACAGGTGCTGCAGAAGCGGTTAACATCGACGGGACTTGTTAATGAATGGTACGTTAAGTTGCAAAAAACATCCGAGCAGCGGCGTATCCGTATCGAGAGCAGCGCGGCCGATTCAGCCGGAAGAAGAATTCTGTTAATCAACGATATTACCGAAGCCTATGCGGTACAGGAGCAAATCAGACGAAATCAACGGCTAACCGCCATGGGAGAAATGGCGGCGAATCTTGCGCATCAACTGCGTACTCCACTCTCAACCGCATTAATCTATGCCAATCACTTGGGAGGTGATGCCCTGGCTCCGAGCGAGCGTAACAAGCTTGCTGCAAAAACGATTGAACGCTTGCATCATCTGGAGCATTTAACCAAAGATATGCTGCGTTTTGTAAAAGGTGAGACAAACCAACTTGAGACTATTGTCATTAGTAGCTTAATAGCAGAGTTGCAACAAGTTATCGAGCCACAAATGAAGCAACATGATTTGCAATTTACGGTGAATGATTATAGTGCGGACGAATTTCTGGTAACTGATCGCCAAGCCTTGTGCGGCGCACTGATTAATCTTCTGGAAAATGCAGTTCAGGCATCGCCTGCGGGTGGCCGGATTTGTTTCACAATCCGCTTGGAAAAATCAAATATCGTTTTCAGCGTCCTGGATAACGGGCCAGGTATTGATTCGATGCTGCAGGAAAGGCTGTTCGAGCCTTTCTTTACCACTCGCTCCGAAGGCACCGGCTTGGGTTTGGCCATTGCTAGAAGCGTTATACAGTCTATGGGCGGCAGTATACAGATCAACTCCTCAACCGGGACGGGTACCGAGTTTGTAATACATCTGCCCAGATGCAATGGAGATTGAAACAATGAAAACATTACCTATTCTAGTCGTAGAAGACGATCAGGATTTATTGGAAGCGATTTGCACCTCCCTGAAATTAAGCGGCTATGAGACCTCCGCCGCGTGCAATGGAAACGATGCCATGCAAGTGCTGCAAGAGCGCCAGATAGGGATGGTTGTCAGTGATGTCCAAATGCAGCCTATCGATGGATTTACATTGTTAACAAAAGCCAAAGCATTCGATCCGGAATTGCCCGTATTGCTAATGACCGCTTACGCAGATATCGAAAAGGCGGTTGCCGCGATGCGTGTCGGTGCTTGCGATTATCTGCTGAAACCTTTTGATCCGGATAGTCTGCTGGTTCAAATCAAACGCTATGCATTATCCGAATCCGGACAGGACGATAAAGTAGTGGCTAAAGATCCGCGCACACGATCATTATTGTCACTGGCCAAACGCGTTGCGCAATCACCGGCGACCGTCATGCTGACAGGTGAAAGCGGCTGCGGAAAGGAAGTGATTGCACGTTTTATTCATCAACATTCAGTACGTTCCGCTAAACCGTTTGTGGCGATCAATTGTGCGGCTATTCCGGAGAATCTTCTGGAGGCCACTCTATTTGGATATGAAAAGGGTTCTTTTACCGGTGCGGTACAGGCTCAACCCGGAAAATTTGAGCAAGCGCAAGGCGGTACGCTGCTATTGGATGAAATTTCTGAAATGCCTTTGGAGTTGCAGGCAAAACTATTACGCGTATTGCAGGAAAGAGAAGTGGAGAGAGTAGGCGGACATAAAACAATCAAACTGGATATCCGCGTTTTGGCAACCTCGAACCGTGACATGATGGCAATGGTAAAAAATGGCCGATTCCGTGAAGATCTGTATTACAGGCTCAATGTGTTTCCTATCGAAATTCCATCGCTGCGTGAACGGCCGCTGGATATAGAGCCCTTGGCGCAGCGTATACTGGCGGCAGCGGCAATCGGCTCAGAAAAACCATCTTGCAGAATGACCCAGCCAGCCATTAAAAAGTTGACCCGATATTACTGGCCAGGCAATGTCCGAGAGCTGGAGAATGTCATGCAGCGCGCCATCATTCTGGCAATGGATAACACCATTGAGAGCGAACATATCCATTTGCCGGAAACAGCTTCAGCGCATGAAAAAAATCAAATGACTGCAGAATCATCGATTCAGGATATCAAGGCGCTCGAACGAAAGCATATTCTGGAAACGCTTGAAGCTGTTAATGGTTCGCGTAAACTGGCCGTTAAAAGGTTAGGTATTTCAGAGCGAACCTTGCGCTATAAATTACAACAATATCGTATGACAACGTAACACCTATTGCCTATAGACAGTTACGCGCAACTTTATATAATATTTGAGCATTTCTGGATTCTGAGCGATAGTTTGAAAAATTGATGTTGAGGTGAATCATGGACAAGAACGGAATTGATAATATTTTGCAGCAGTTGCAAGCGGCTTCAGCGCTTGCTTCCGGCACCAAAAAACAATTGGGCAATGATGAAGTAGCCAGCGTTGATTTTAGCGAAAAGCTTAAATCCGCTATTGATCAAGTCAATAAATCGCAGGTGAGTGCTGACAGATTGAGCGAACAGTTTGTCAGCGACCAATCCAATGTGGATTTGCATGAGGTAATGATTTCACTGCAAAAGGCCAACGTTTCCTTTCAATCGATGGTTCAAGTCAGAAACAAGCTGGTAACCGCCTACCAGGAAATTATGAATATGCAGGTTTAACCGGACTCTGCCCGCAGGCGGTGCAGATATCGCTTGCGCTATTCTTCCAGCGCCATTTCCAGCTCCAGCCAATTTTCCTCCAATTCCGCTACTTTTTTCTCGAGTGTGACGAGCGTCTCACTCAGTTGATCAATTTCATTCCGGGAACAGTTCGCATAAGTAGCCGGATCTGCCAAGCGGCGGTTTGCCTCGGTCAATTCTTTCTGTGCAATCGTCAAAGCAGCTTCAAGTTTTGATTGCCTGGACAGCAGAATCTTCTTGTTTGGTCTGGCTGCTACCTTAACTTGCGTTTTGGGTGCGGCTGAGCGTAATTCTTCAGCTTCTCTGGCACGGCGAGCCTCTATCCAGCGTTTATAATCTTCCAAATCGCCATCCAGCAATTGCGCTTGACCATCCGCCACCAGCCACAATTCATCCGCTACCGCACGCACCAGGCTGCGATCATGCGAAACCAGCACCACAGCCCCGGTATAGGCCTCCAACGCCAGCGTTAGGGCATCGCGCATATCCAGATCCAAATGATTAGTGGGTTCATCCAGCAATAGAAAATGGGGTTTTTGCCATGCCAGCATTGCCAGCGCCAAGCGGCTCTTTTCTCCACCGGAGAAGGTTGCTACCGGACGATCTTCGTGATCCCCGCCCAGACCAAACCTGCCCAGAAAATTACGCAAACTCAATTCGGTTTGCGCCGGATCAAGCCGTTTCATATGTTGCAAAGGTGTGGATTCACTATCGAGATTTTCCAGCTGATGCTGGGCAAAGTAGCCAATCCCGATGTTAGGCGCTTGCTCAATAAAACCTGAAGTGGGCTTGATTTCCCCGGTCATTAATTTTATCAAGGTGGATTTTCCAGCACCGTTCGGTCCCAGTAATGCAATGCGCGCACCGGCTTGCAGCACAAGATTGACATGCTGGAATAGCTGATGATCACCGTAACCAAAGCTCATGTCTTTTATCCGCAGCAAAACATCAGGGCTGCGTTCAGGCGCTTCAATCTGTAGCCCAAAATGACCGTCTTCAATGTGCACCGGTGCAAGACGCGCCAGCCGATCCAAGGCCTTGATCCGGCTTTGCGCCTGTTTGGCTTTGGTTGCCTTGGCACGAAAGCGCCGCACAAAATCTTCCATGTGCGCAATCTGTTTCTGTTGTTGTTGAAACGCCTGGACATGTTGCGCAAGATGTTCAGCCCGCGCGCGCTCGAAATCATCGTAGTTGCCGCTATAGCTATCAATTTTCCGGTTGTTGATATGCGCAATGCGCTGCACGCAAGCATTGAGAAACTCACGATCGTGAGAAACAACGATCACACTTCCCGGATAGCGTGCCAAATACTGCTCCAGCCAAAGAATGGCTTCGAGATCCAGGTGATTGGTAGGCTCATCCAGCAACAACAAGTCAGCGCGATGCATTAAGGCACGGGCCAGATTCAGACGCATGCGCCAGCCGCCGGAAAAATGATTGACCGGTTTCTCCAATATAGAATGAGCGAATCCCAATCCATTCAATAACTGCGCTGCCCGTGATCGTGCGCTATAGCCACCAATCGTTTCGTAGCGTTGCTGCGCTTCAAACCAGGCTGCATCATGTTCGACCTGCGCCAGAATTTTCTCCAGCTGACACAGCTCTACATCGCCATCCAACACGAATGCAATAGCCGATTGATCAGAATCGATGATCTCCTGTTCGACAAAAGCGACCGTTTTCCCGGATTGGAAGCTCACTTCTCCACTATCCGGTTTGAGCACGCCGCGAATCAACCGGAACAAAGTCGATTTGCCGCTGCCATTCTTACCGACCAGGCCCACGCGCTGATTGGAAAAAATTTGCAAATTGCAATTCTCCAGCAACGGCATGCCACCCTGTAAGTAGGTTAAAGATTGAATGTCTAACACAATGCCTTGGTTATAAATTGATTAACTGTATGATATTGATTTGACTGAGAGCTAATGGCAGCAGAACCCGATACCGGTAAGTATCTTATAGCTTGGGTTCCAATATTAACTCACCCAACATTCAGAACAGGGTGAATAATACTCTTGTTGCTTATGAAATTTTAGAATTCACATGCCGACATGAGAATGGAATGTATTGGAAGGCGGTTCGGAGAGATCGTAGATTATAATAGAATTCTATATTAATATCAATTGCTTGAATTTATCATCATGGGAAATCGTTAATCGAAAATATTTATGTTCGATAATCTATATTTTCGATTTTGTGCTTGCCCTTGCCCCTTTGTTTATTTTGAAACAATAATTACGATGTCATTTTTTTGCTATGATCATATCTTGATAGCCGCCATAAACTGTCGGTTCTCTTCCAGACCATAAACCATAGTGTATTTCCTTAATTTCTAATCCAGCCTTACGATAAATCTCAGCTATAAAAGCTTCATCGTATGCGACGGCAGCTTCCGGAATCTGTGGATCAATGACCCAGCAATTCTTAATCTCATGAAAAAACGGCTGGCTACTTTTTTGCTCTTTGAGTGCTTTAACAGATGGCTCATTGAGTAAAAAGTATGTTCCAAGAAAATAACCATCTGGTTTTAGAACTCTTGTTATTTCAGAAAGATAATGCTCACTATCTTCTGCAAGAAGATGAGTGAAAACAGATGCAGCGCAGGCAACATCGAATGTATTTTCTTGATAAGGAAACAGATACTCTCGGGCTGGATAACGTCCCTTTGGGTTATAACGATGATTGAAGATATCTGCTACCTGAAAGCTGAAATTCGAGCGGCAAGTCGTAATATGATGTTGACACCATTTGATATTCTCTGGTGTTATGTCGAATCCCTCATAGCGGCCTGTAGCATCCAGATAATCGGTCAACGGAATCGCGAGCCGTCCTATACCACAGCCAATATCCATAAAACTACTGTTTGGAAGGAGATTGCAGCGTATCTTAAATTCCCTTAGAAAAGCTTCACCAACTTCCTGAAATTCCTGTAGCAGTGTTTGATGACCAATCGAATCAATTCTTTCTATAGGTATTTGCGAATACAGTAAATCCGAATTTGTCATAATTTGTATCGTGGTAAGCCGCTATCCGGATCTCGATTTTCATCCATGAGTCGGACTATATAGGAAATTTAGCAATCCACCTAGCCAATCTGTCATCAATACTACACAAGAGCGGCGCTGTTGTGTCTGCGTGAGAGTTTAGATTCATAAAATCCTGCCGTAACGAATCTACCCATTCATTTTTTATATGAATGCTTTTTATGAGAAAAATATCCTTGATTGTTTATGAGTTAGTTATATTGGGAATCAACGCCTAGCCATGAGATTTACTATTTTATTGTTTTTAATATTAGCTCCGGTAATTGCATGTGCTGAAAACCTCTTGGTGAATAGTAATAAATTATTTAATTTTGCTGAAGAATCTTATCCGGAGTTTTTTAGTCCTGCTAACACAGGAACGTTTAGTTTAAATAATTATTTGGTGCGCTACTATCCCGATACAGGCAATTATCTTGGAACTGTCGGAGAAGATGTCTATGCTTATGGTGATGTTTTCAATGGGCTTTTAAAAGTCGGAGTAATTTCGAATTTTATAGCGTTGGAGCCTGATAGCGATGAATTACTCGCTCAATTATTCGGAAGTGGTCAGAGTAATGTGCAAGTTTATGGATCAGGTGTTGTGATTTCCATTTTATCGGATGATCTCGACGGCAGCCGTCATCAAAGATTTATCATTGAGTTAAAATCAAAGCAGACGCTGCTGATCGCTCATAATATAGATTTAGCGCCAAGAATTGATGGATTATCCCTAAATGATAAAATTGAATTTTTCGGGGAATATGAATGGAATGATAAAGGTGGAGTCATTCATTGGACACATGATGATCCTGAAGGAATTCATGTGAATGGCTGGATCTTCCATAATAATGCTATCTATCAGTGACTCCGCATCGAAAGAAACTCTGAGAACGAGTTCAGGCACCGAATCACGTTGTCGATGAATCGCAAATATTTAAGCTTGACAATCTATATTCTTGATTCTGCACTTTTTGTTTGTGAACTGGCAAATCTGTTAATTTTATTTGCTTGACGCTCTCGGATTCTGCTCATTTTATGAGCTCAAAAACTAAACTAATTCGGTCTCTGACATTCTTGTTATCATTGTGTTTCGGCATTAAATGTATGTATTTTATAAGGAGTTAAAACTATGTATAGATTTATCCTCAATAGCCATCCAAAACTTCTTGGTTTTGTATTGATCATGCTGACTGCCACGGCAATTGCTGAAGAAACGATTTGTAGCAGTAGTCTTGGTGTTACCACGGTTGATAATTTGCTGGTGCCTAGTAATACGAACTGTAGTTTGGATAGCACGCGAGTTTTAGGCACCATCAAGATTGAAAATAATGCAACACTGGTCGCACAGAGAATAGTGGTGATCGGTAATATTCAGGCTGATAATTCACAACAAATCAATATCCTGGATAATTCCAGGATTGGTGGATCAGTTCAGTTGAAGCAAGGGGGAGGCAGCGTCATTAGCGACAGCATCATTGATGGCGATATCCAATTCGAGAGCAACGCGTCGCCATTCAAAGCATTGCGTAACCAGGTAGGAGGTAGTGTGCAGGTTTTTCAGAATACCGCCAGCATTGAAATCCAGCAGAATAAAATTAAAGGTAATCTACAATGTAAAGAGAATGCGCCGGCTCCTACAGGAGGGGGCAATGTGGTTGGGGGAAATAAAGAAGATCAGTGCAGTCAATTGACTGGTGTGGTTGTAGAAAAAGACGGTTGTGTTCGAACCGGTTCTCTAGTGGATGATAATTTCCGTCTGCATATTCCAAGAGTCACTGTGATTAGTCAGGATGGTAATGTTAACGAATATTGGGCATCACTGCGTTTTGCTCCTGAGTTATCACAAAATGGAAACATTGTTTTTGAATTGGATAATCCATTGCAAAATTTGGGAGTGTGTGATTAGCAGAAAACGGGGTCAGCAGAGTTCTTTTTACCTTTTGTTAAATAGTCAGAATTCCACCCGGACAGGATTTTGCCTGCTCCAGGCGCACCAGCGTCGGCAGCAGGTTGAGGTCGGTTCTTTCTTTCAGTTCGAGAGCCTGTTTCCTGAGTTCATTCAGTGTGATTTCTATTTTCTCTCCGGTTGTGGCCAGCGCTATGACGTTGCCGCTGTCGCACGAAGGGAAAGCCAGGGCGCGTTCGCCGAACGATGTTTTGATGCGCTCCAGGCTGGACTGGTACCCGCGGCTGCGCCCGAGTAAATTCACTGCAAGAATGCCGTTATGGTTCAATCGCGCGCGGCACATCCGGTAAAACGGCAGCCTATTCAGTTCACCGGGGCGCGCATTGGCATCGAAACCATCCACCAGGATCAGGTCGTAAGTCGTGTCATGACCGGCGATATACTGTGAGCCGTCTGCAATTACGATATTGAGGCGTGACGGGTCTTGCGGCAGTTTGAAGAATTGCCTGGCTGCGGCTACCACGCTCGGTTCGATTTCGACCACGGTGAGTTCCGCTAGCGGATAGTGACGATAAATAAATTTGGTCAGTGATGCTGCGCCAAGGCCGATCAACAGCACGGTGCGCGGAAAGTTCGCATGGTCTCTCAGCAGCAGGCTGGCCATCATTTCCCGGGTGTAGTCGAGTTCCAAGCGCCAGGGGCGCGCAATGCGCATCGCGCCCTGGATCCAGTCGGAGCCGAAATGCAATGTGCGCACCCCGGCTTGTTCACGGATATCGATGGGAAAACTCATGTGCGGAAATTTCTTGTCAGATCGGCTCAATCAAAAACAGCAACGCCAGTCCAATGCCGCCAGCCGTTGCCAGCATGCCCGAAATACATTGTTTCGCTAATAAACGGTGGCCGAAGAAAAAAATAAGCCCCAGTTTGAAGCCGATGTTGGAGAGCAATCCCAATGAAATGGCTATGACGGTTTGCGAGATTTCCAGTTTGCCCAGTTCGTATAAACGCAAGCTTGACAAGGTGATGGCATCGACATCGGTTAAGCCGGAGATCAGCGCGACCACGTATAATCCTCGGCTGCCTGCGATGTCGGAAAGCCATGCGGCACAGAACAGAACAACGCCATAAATCAGCCCAAAAGTCGCTGCGGTGCGAATCTCGGTAGGATTCTTGATTTCCGGCATGGGTGCATCTTCTTGCAGCCTGCTGAGTTTGTGCCACCAGTAAGCCGTAACACTTGCCCCTAATAGAAAGCCGCTGCCCAGAACGGGTAGCAATTGCGGCAATATGGCGGGAGAAACCACCGTGCTGATAATGGCCAAACGGATCAACACGGTCAGGTTGGCGATCAGGATAACCACGACGGCCAGTTGAGTGAAACTCTGATTTTCAACGCTGCGGCGCGCGTATACCAGCGTTGTGGCGGTACTGGAAACCAGTCCGCCGAATAACCCCAAAATAGCGCCGCCATGACGTTGCCTGATGAGCCGCAGTGCGATATACCCCGCCAGGCTGACGCCCGATATCAATACCACCATGAGCCAGATCTGATGAGGATTGGTTGCCTCATAAGGCCCAAAATTCTTATCCGGCAGGATCGGCAGGATAATAAACGACAGTACGGCAAACTGTAATACCGAAATCAAATCGCGCCGGCTCAGATTCTGCGTGATGCCGTGCAATTCCGCTTTGAAATACAGCAATATTGTGGTGATAATCGCCAGCATGACGGCCAGGTTATTGTAACCGTACCACACTGCGGCACCCAGGCCATAGCAGACCAGGATCGCGGCTACTGTCGTAGTGCCCGGATCCGCGTTTTTGTCTTTGGCGCGGAGATAAGCGGAGATGGTCATCAGACCGACAATCACCAAGCCGCTCGGCAGCAGCCAGGGCGTGGCTTTTTCCGACAGCATGGCAGCCAGCGTGCCGAATAATGCAACCAGCGCAAAAGTTCTTAATCCTGCTCGAGATCCCGGGCTACGCTCACGTTCCAACCCGATCAGCAAGCCGATCGCCAGGCTGGTTAGAAAATGCGGCAAAGCCGCTAATTCGCCATTAAGTGTGAATTCAGGATGCATTGCCGATTATGGGTAAGTCTGCTTGAAACCAGTGTTCAAGCAGAAATTGTAGAGATGTTTTGCCATTGTATTCATTGAGTTGTAATCGATACACCGCGTCGATGATCTCAGGCAGCGGGTCGTTCTGAAAAAACAGGATGCCGTCGAAAGTATTATCCGATTTTCGTAATTGATCGTTGTCTGCGCAATCCAGTTTTCTGAGCTTCAATTTCAAGTGTTTTTCGCCGACAATGCGTTGACTTTCGACATAAAACCGGGCATTGAACGAAGGTTGAGGAAAACCTTGCCCCCACACCTGACGATCAAGGTATGCCGCCAATTCCAGGTTGATTTCTGCAGGCTCCAGATCACCATCGGTTTCGATGACTTGTGTCAAATTGGCGGGTGTCAGCAAGATTTGCGCCACCCGCTCAAAAGCATCGCGGAATTTCTCAAGATCGCCGGTATTGATAGTCAATCCCGCAGCAGCAGCGTGACCGCCGAATTTTCTAATCAGCTCGGGGTGTCGTTTAGCGACCAGATCCAGTGCATCGCGCAAATGAAAACCGTTGATTGATCGCCCGGAACCTTTGATTTCGCCGTGACTGCCGGGTGCAAAAATGATTACCGGCCGGTGATATTTATCCTTGATGCGTGATGCGAGTATGCCGATGACGCCTTGGTGCCAATCTTGATCGAACAGGCAGATGCTATAGGCGGTCTGAATTTGTTCATCGCGGGTTTTGAGGGTTTCCTCCAGCTTGATCAACGCGCTTTCCTGCATGGTGGATTCAATTTCCCGGCGTTGCCGGTTCAGTTCATCCAACTGTTTGGCAATTTCCAATGCATAGGCTTCATCATCGGTAATCAAGCATTCAATGCCGAGTGACATATCGTCCAATCTCCCCGCTGCATTGAGTCGCGGTCCCAGCATAAAGCCCAGTTCATAGGTGGAGATTTGCGCATAGTCGCGCCGTGATACTTGCAATAGCGCATTGATGCCCGCGCAAGCGCGTCCCTTCCGGATCCGCTCTAAGCCCTGCTGTACCAGGATGCGGTTATTACTATCCAGTTTGACGACATCGGCGACGGTACCTAGTGCGACCAGATCGAGGAAACCGGCAAGATTCGGCTCCTGGCTTGTTGCGAAAGCGCCACGTTGACGCAATTCTGCGCGTAGCGCCAGCATTAGATAAAAAATGACGCCTACACCGGCAATACTTTTGCTGGGAAAGAGACAGCTCGGTTGATTGGGATTGATAATAGCCATGGCCGCAGGCAATTCATTGCCGGGCAAGTGATGATCGGTGATGATTACTTGCATGCCCAGGCGGTTGGCGGCTGATACGCCTTCAACGCTGGCGATGCCGTTATCGACGGTAATCAGTAGATCAGGCTGCTTAGTTTCGTGTGCCAGATGTACGATTTCCGGAGTCAGGCCATATCCGAATTCAAACCGATTGGGTACCAGATAGTCAATGGTGGCGCCAAACTTGCGTAAAATGCGCATACCGACCGCACATGCCGTAGCGCCATCGGAGTCGTAATCAGCTATTATCAGCAGACGCTTTTTTGCGGCAATGGCATCGGCAAGCAGGGCCGCGGTCACCGTGATGTTTTTGAGTTGCCCGAATGGAATCAGGCGTATCAGTTCGGTTTCGAGCTGGCTTGAGTCTTCAATGCCCCGTGCAGCAAAAATACGTGCAAGTACCGGAGGTAATCCGCAGTCATGCAGCATTTGGAAAGACTGTAAATTATATGAACGGGTAGTGATCCTGGTCATGTATCGAAGAAGTAATAGTGCGCAAAATTTAAGAACGAATTTATTCTGCAGGTATTTCTGCCTCTGCTGCAAGTTTTTCCACTTTAAGAACGTGCAAGCGGCGGCTATCAACCCGTTGCACGGTGAATGTAAAGTGACCGATCACGACAGTTTCGCCGCGATTAGGCAAGCGGCCAAATTTGTTGAGTACCAGCCCGCCTATGGTATCGAAATCTTCGTTGCTGAAGTGCGCGCCAAGTACTTCGTTGAAGCTGTCAATCTCGGTGATTGCCTTGACACGGTATAGTCCATCCGACTCCATGACGATGTTATCTTCCTCATCATCAAAGTCGTATTCGTCTTCAATTTCTCCCACGATCTGTTCGAGTACATCTTCAATCGTCACCAGGCCGGCCACCCCTCCGTATTCATTTACGACGATGGCCATGTGATTGCGATTACTGCGGAATTCCTTAAGCAGGATATTGAGCCGCTTGGATTCGGGGATGAATACAGCCGGACGCAACATGCCGCGGATATTGAATTCTTCCGGATCGGCGTAATAGCGCAGTAAATCCTTGGCCAACAGAATACCGATAATTTCATCTTCGCAGCCTTCTGTAACCGGAAAACGGGAATGCGCGGCTTCAATGACAAATGGAATGAATTGCTCCGGTTTCTTGCTGATGTCGACAACATCCATTTGCGAGCATGGCACCATGATATCGCGTGCCTGCATTTCGGAAACCTGCATGACGCCTTCGATCATGCTGAGTGCATCGGAATCGAGTAAATTGCGCTCAAAAGCAGAGTGCAACAGTGTGATCAGTTGTTCGCGATCCTCCGGTTTGCGGATGAGCATTGCGCTTAATCGCTCCAACCAACCGCTTTTAGGTGGGGGTTCGTCCATGATGTATTTGAAATCCAGTGGATGTGAAAAAAAAATGAAGCAGAAATTTTCTTTGGCAGCTTCGCGGGGATAAGAGTATTACAGGACTATGACACAAAATTTGCATTGCCATATTCCAGATAAGGGTTTGTAAAACCAAGTTTGGTCAATATTTGTATTTCCAATTGTTCCATTGATGCAGCATCTGAATCTTCAATGTGATCATAGCCTTGTAAATGTAACAGGCCATGAATGGTTAAATGGGCGTAATGCGCCATTAGGTTTTTGTCCTGTTGTTGCGCCTCTTCGTTAATTACAGGCGCGCATAGTATGATATCGCCCGTTAAAGGCTTTGCATCGTCATAAACAAAGGTTAGCACGTTAGTGGCGTAATTTTTATTACGAAATTGCTGATTAAGCTCTCGTCCTTCATTTTCATCGACGAGCCGTAAAACAACCTCGGCTTCTTGCATCAATGCAACTTTGGTCCAACGGCGAAATTGCGGTCGGCTGGGTACTGTTGTGCATTCTGTTGCGTATTGCACCATCAGCCTGAATGAATTTGTTTTCTGTACAAGATGATCAGGATTGCCGGGTTTGTTTGCCGTGCTTTTCATAGGCGGTGACAATGCGTTGAACGAGCGGATGCCTTACTACATCTTCAGACAGAAAATGGGTAAAGGCGATGCCGCGTATGTTTTTTAGAATGTGCTGGGCCTCGATTAAACCGCTTTTCTGGTGTTTTGGCAGATCAATTTGTGTGATATCGCCGGTGATGACTGCTTTTGAGCCAAGCCCCATGCGAGTTAGAAACATTTTCATTTGTTCCGGTGTAGTGTTTTGCGCCTCATCCAGAATAATGAATGACTGATTCAGCGTGCGTCCACGCATAAAAGCCAGTGGCGCGATTTCGATGGTATTGCGCTCAAATTGTTTGCTTGTCTTATCAAAGCCCATTAAATCATATAGCGCATCATACAGCGGACGTAAATACGGATCGACCTTTTGAGTCATATCACCGGGTAAAAAACCTAAACGTTCACCAGCCTCAACAGCCGGGCGAACCAGAATCAAGCGGGATACCAGGCCGCGTTCAAGTGCATCGACTGCGCTGGCTACCGCTAGATAAGTTTTTCCGGTACCGGCGGGACCGATGGCGAAGGTGATGTCGTGCTCCTGAATTTGCTGCAGATATTGAATTTGATGCGGTGTTCGGCCATATAAATTGGTGCGGCGTGTCAGCAGCCCGGATGTTTCTGGTTGTGCAATGCCGGTACTATCGGCGGTGACACTGTCGTCCTCCGTTGTGTAATGTGGATTCATCGCTTCGATCAAGCCGAGTTGAATATGCTCCAGGCTTAAGTGGTGTTGTGATTGGTTGTAAAAATTGCGCAGCACTTTTGCCGCAAGCTTTGTTTGACCGGATTTGCCCGATAAGCTGAAGTGTTCGCCACGCCGGGAAATGGTGACATCCAGCGCAGTTTCAACTTGTTTTAAATTTTCATCCAGCGCACCGCACAGATTGGCAAGGCGTTGGTTGTCGGTGGGTGTAAAAGAAATTTCTAAGGGAGTTGGTTTCAATGTCGGAGAATGCTGTTTTGATAGGATGATTTTCGCAGCGCACGGGATACTTTGCAAGTAAAACTCATGCTATGGATATATGTTTATTCATATACGAGATCTCCGCGCAGAGAATGCGCGCGGGCTTCAGTGATCAGTACGTTGACAAATTGCCCAATCAATTCAGAATTGCCGGCTAAATTGACGACACGGTTGTTATCCGTGCGCCCACTCAGTTCATCGAGGTTCTTTTTAGATGCACCTTCCAGCAACACTCGCTGAACCGTGCCGATCATTTGCAGGCTGATTTTGCGGGATTGCAAACTCAACTGCGCTTGTAAGCGATGCAGCCGTTCCAGTTTCTTTTCCTGTGGCAAATCATCGGGTAAGTCGGCTGCGGGCGTACCGGGGCGAGGACTGTATACGAAACTGTATGAATCGTCAAAATTCATCTCTTCGACCAGCTTCAGCGTTGCTTGGAAATCCGCCTCGGTTTCTCCGGGGAAGCCAACAATGAAATCTGATGATAATGAAATATCTGGACGTATAGTTCGCAGCTTCCTGATAATGGATTTGTATTCCAATACGCTATAACCTCGTTTCATGGCCGCCAGTATACGGTCAGAGCCGGATTGCACCGGCAGATGCAAGTGATTGACCAGCTTGGGTAACTGGTTGTAAGTCTGAATCAGGCGCGTAGTAAACTCTTTAGGATGAGATGTCGTGTAGCGGATGCGCTCAATTCCTGGTATTTCATGAAGGTACTCGAGTAGCAAGGCGAAATCAGCAATTTCACCATCAGTCATCATCCCCAGGTAAGCATTGACATTCTGTCCTAGCAAAGTGATTTCTTTAATGCCCTGATCGGCAAGTACGGCGATTTCTGTCAGTACATCATCCAGCGGGCGGGAAACTTCTTCGCCTCGCGTGTAAGGAACCACGCAGAAACTACAGTATTTGCTGCAACCTTCCATGATTGAGACAAACGCTGTGACACCTTCAGTGCGGGCAGGAGGTAGATGGTCGAATTTTTCTATCTCAGGAAAAGAGATATCAACTTGCGAGCGCCCGGTTGCTTTGCGTGTTTCTATGAGTTGCGGCAATCGGTGCAAGGTTTGCGGACCAAATACGATGTCGACAAATGGCGCTCGGCTGACAATCGCTTTGCCTTCCTGGCTGGCGACACATCCACCCACCCCGATCAACAAATCAGGATTGCGTTCTTTCAAGTGCCGTACCCGCCCAAGGTCATGGAATACTTTTTCTTGTGCTTTCTCGCGCACAGAGCAGGTATTGAATAATATCATATCAGCTTCAGCCGGGTCATTGGTCGATTCCATGCCATAAGCGGCATGCAGCACATCAGCCATTTTTTCCGAGTCGTACTCGTTCATTTGGCATCCAAAGGTTTTGATATAAAGTTTATTGCTCACGGATTGGCTCTTGAAGTGTAAAAAGGTTACGTGTTATCGAGGTATTTGCTGTCCTTGGTTTTCAGCTTCCTTGGCTTCTTCCGGGGTCAAAATCCAAACGCGATGCAGATTTCCCATAATATCCAACTGATAACGGACGAGGCCAACATAGTTCGCGGCATTGGGTAAAATGATCAAATTATCTATCCCTCGGATTTGTCCGCCTGGTCCTATTTGCATTTGCTGGTTATTAATAACGAATAAAGGAAAGGAAACGGCGGTTAAATTCCCTAGTTGACTATTGACAGGAAATTTTCTGGTTTGCTGACTAAATATTGATGGTGACATTGCCATCAATACAGTTATCAGTAGTAGAGATATTCCCCGAGTTTTGTTCATAAGAAACCGGATTGGAGCGAATTAATCGTACGCGCCAAGAAGCCAAGCTGATTATACCTAATTTATTGGAAGCTTATGATACGCTAATTATTGGCAAAACGACATAATCCATGCAATGTATGTTAATAGGTTAGGAGTAAGAGTTAAAACCAGGAACCGGGGCGAGGGGCATGCATAGATGATGCTAAATGTGCCACTATTATTATAATAGAAGTCGGCCCGTCGGTATTTGCAATTTCATTCTTGAAGTTATTGCAAGCTATCGTTTGCTATGGGGGTTGCTACCCAAATAATCGTTGTACTGAATTATGACTGCTCTGTGCGTTTTAACCAAGGAAAATACATGAGAAATGTAGTGGTTTTAAGTGGGGTACGAACAGCCATAGGTGATTATGGTGGTTCATTGCGGCAGATTGCTCCGGCTGATCTAGCGGCAAAAGTAGTGCGAGAAGCCGTATTGCGAGCAAAAATTGATCCTAATGATGTTGGGCATCTGATTTTTGGTAATGTGATTCACGGAGAATCGCGCGATATGTATCTGGCACGTGTGGCCTGTATCAATGGCGGCTTGTCGCAACATACTTCGGCGCTGGCAGTTAATCGTTTGTGCGGGAGCGGTTTGCAAGCCATTATTTCGGCCAGCCAAAGTATTATGCTTAATGATACTGATGTGGCAGTCGCGGGCGGTGCGGAATCCATGAGTCGAGGTGGTTATTTATTGCCGGCATTGCGTTGGGGGCAGCGCATGAATAACGGAGATACCGTGGACATGATGGTTGGTGCACTTACTGATCCATTCGATCTCGTGCATATGGGAGTCACAGCCGAGAATATTGCAGAAAAATGGCAAATTAGCAGAGCGGAGCAAGATGCATTTGCACTGGAAAGTCATCGTCGTGCCTTGCATGCGATTAATAATGGCTATTTCAAAGAGCAAATATTGCCTGTTGAAATAGTTGTCGGTAAAAAAACAATTTTTTTTGATACTGATGAGCATCCTCGTGAAGATGCGAGTTTAGAGAGTTTGGGCAAGCTTCGATCTATTTTTAAAAAAGAGGGCACGGTAACCGCAGGTAATGCCTCCGGTATAAACGATAGTGCAGCTGCAGTGGTTTTGATGGAGAGTGATGCGGCACGGAAAATGGGTTTAAAACCGATGGCGCGGTTGGTTGCCTATGGTCATGCCGGTGTAGATCCTAAATTTATGGGCATCGGACCGGTACCCGCTGTGCAAATGGCATTGCAGCGTGCAAATATCAAGCTAGCTGAGCTGGATGTAATTGAGTCCAATGAAGCATTTGCTGTACAAGCTTGTGCGGTCGCAAAAGAATTGCAATTTGATCCGGACAAAACTAATCCGAATGGAGGGGCGGTGGCATTAGGCCACCCGATAGGTGCGACAGGTTGTATTTTAACAATCAAGGCGCTGCATGAATTGCAGCGCACTGGTGGGCGCTATGCATTGGTAACTATGTGCATTGGAGGCGGTCAAGGGATTGCGGCAATCTTTGAAAAACATGAATAGCGGTGCGGTGTAGGGTTTGCTTGATGCCTGGTAAAAAAAGAAGCGTAATAATCGTATACATCATAAAAGTTAAATGCGAGTTTGCGTTGACTGAAGGGGACAATTAGGCTATAGTTGCGCCTTTTTTAAGTGCAGATATGCTGTCTGTTCCAAGGGCAGGTAAAGAATGTCTTGGATAAAGAGTAGATCGCTTAGGGTTGTTCTGCTTGTGCAATTGCTGGTTACATTTGCGTTAGTAATTGTCTTTTTGCTTGCTCTTGGCAAGCACGGCGCAATTTCAGCGATGCTGGGTGGAGGGATAAGCGTAATTTCATCAGCAGTATTTGCATTAATTGTATCGCGTCATCAAGGATATACGGCAGGCGATGCGATTAGAACTGCGCTAAGAGCCGAGGCGGCTAAAATAATATTAATAGTTGGCTTGTTATGGATGGTATTCAAGTTTTATGCAAGCGTTAATGCGCTTGTATTTATTGGAACGTTCATTCTCATGGTTTTGGTTTATAGCATGGTGTTATTCGTAGCAGACAATACTAAGAAGATAAGATAAATTCATAAGTAAAGCAGGCAGCACATGGCATCCGATACAGAACTTACACCCACGTCATACATTGAGCATCATCTCACCTATTTAACAACGCAAGTCCGGGAAGGGGCATTCTGGGTTCTTCATGTCGATACCTTGGTGACATCCATTGTTCTGGGTGTTATAAGCCTGGGATTTATATGGCTGGTGGTACGTAAAGCAACTTCTGGGGTGCCGTCCAAGACTCAAGCTTTTGTCGAGCTGGCTGTTGAGTTCATTGATAATGAAGTCAAGAATACATTTCACGGCAATCGGCATGTATTTGTTGCGCCTGCAGCATTAACAATTTTTGTGTGGGTTTTGATGATGAATGCCATGGATATTCTGCCCATCGATATTATGGCATGGATTATGGAGCATGCATTTGGTTTGCACAATTGGAAGATAGTGCCAACAACAGATGTTAATACAACTTTTGCGTTGGCTCTATCAATCTGGCTGCTTATGCTTTTCTTCAATGTAAAGGTTAAGGGGTTGGGTGGTTGGATGCATGAGCTTTTCTGCACGCCATTTGGAAAAAACCCATTGCTATGGCCATTGAATTTATTATTCAATTTTATTGAATATGTATCAAAACCATTATCCCACTCTCTGCGGCTTTTTGGAAATATATACGCTGGCGAAATTATTTTCCTATTGTTGGGCATGTGGGCAGCAACCGGTATATCGGGTACAATCTTTGGCGCAGTATTGGGAGCGGGTTGGGCGATATTCCATATCTTGATTGTAACTTTGCAAGCATTTATCTTCATGATGTTGACGGTTGTGTATCTGTCGATGGCGCATGAATCGCATTAAGTTCTGGTTTTTTTTGTTGTTGCATATTTTTAATCTTATAGAAAGGAATTAAAATGGAGAATTTGCAGTATTTGGCAATGATTCAGGCATATACTGGAATAGGCATCGGTTTGATGATTGGTCTTGGTGCGGCTGGTGCGTGTATAGGGGTTGGCGTTATGTGTAGCCGCTTTCTTGAAGGTGCGGCACGTCAACCTGAGATGATTCCAACTTTGCAAGGTAAGGTGTTTCTTTTGTTGGGATTGACAGACGCGTCATTTATTATTGCTGTTGGTCTGGCAATGTTGTTTGCATTTGGTAATCCATTGCTGGCAGTAATTCAGTAATAATGTCATTGCTGTTTAGATCAGATAATACAGGCTTGTAATGAATATTAACTTTACTTTAATTTCTCAGGCGATAGCCTTTTCAGTCTTCATTTGGTTTACTGTCAGGTATGTATGGCCACCATTGTTGCGCGCAATAGAAGAACGGCAAAAAACGATTGCTGACGGCTTGGCTGCTGGTGAGCGTGGACGTCATGAACTGGAATTGGCCAGTCAACGTTCTTCGGATGTGCTGAGAGATGCGAAACAACGTGCTTCAGAGATAATTATTCAAGCTGAGAAACGTGCCGCAGAAGTTATTGAAGAGGCAAAAAAGTCTGCAAAAGAGGAAGGTGATCGAATAGTTGCTGGTGCTAAAGCGGATATAGAGCATGAAATTTTCAGTGCAAAAGAAGTGCTAAGGCAGCAAGTTTCGGAATTGGCAGTGGCGGGAGCGGCAAAAATTTTACGTCGCGAAGTGGATGCCAAAGCGCATGCTGATCTGCTTGCTGCAATACGGGAAGATTTAAAATAATGGCTGAAGCAATTACTGTTGCAAGACCGTATGCGGAAGCGGCATATAAGTTCGCTGTTGAAAAAAAAGAATTATCTCAATGGTCAAAAATATTGCAGCTTGCGGCTTCGATAGCAGAAGATGGTCAAATGAAGCTTCTTGTCGGGAATCCGCGGATATCAGTTAGTCAGTTAAGTGAATTGATTCTGGATATTGGTGGAAAAAAATTCCCTGCTGATGCGCGGAATCTAATCATGTTGCTGGTTGAAAATAAACGTGTGCTGCTGTTATCTCAAGTGAGTCAACTGTTTGAGCAGCTAAAAGCGCAGCATGAAGGTGTTTTAGAGGCTAAAATCATAAGTGCATTTAAAATGCAGAGCGATCAAGTTGATAGATTGATTAATAATTTAGAGCGAAAGTTTAATCGTAAGATAGAAGCTCAAGTGAGTGTTGATCCCGAATTGATAGGTGGTGTCAAAGTGGAAATTGGTGATGAAACTTTGGATGCATCAGTTCGCGGGAAACTAGAAGCCATGGCTGTTGCCCTTAAAAGCTAGGAGTTAAATTAAATGCAGTTAAATCCATCCGAAATCAGTGAGCTGATTAAAAAAAGGATTGAGGGACTTGCGGATACGGCAGAGATTCGTACGCAAGGAACTATCGTTTCTGTAACAGACGGTATTGTGCGTATACATGGACTGTCAGATGTAATGCAAGGAGAAATGTTGGAGTTTCCGGGCAATACTTTTGGTCTGGCATTGAATCTTGAAAGGGACTCAGTGGGCGCAGTTATTATGGGAGCCTATGAGCATATCCGTGAAGGTGATATAGTCAAATGTACTGGGCGTATTCTCGAGGTTCCAGTTGGAGAAGGTTTGTTGGGGCGTGTCGTGAATGCACTGGGGCAGCCGATAGATGGAAAGGGTCCTGTTACAGCCGCTAGGTCGGAGCCAATTGAGAAAATTGCACCGGGTGTTATATGGAGGCAATCTGTTGATCAGCCAGTGCAAACTGGATTGAAGTCAGTGGATTCCATGGTGCCGATTGGTCGGGGGCAGCGGGAATTGATCATCGGTGATCGTCAGACAGGTAAAACTGCTGTTGCAATTGATGCGATCCTGAATCAGAAAGGTCAAGATATGCTCTGTATATATGTTGCGGTCGGACAGAAAGCATCATCGATTGCAAACGTAGTGCGCAAACTTGAAGAGCATGGCGCAATGGAATATACCATTGTGGTGGCAGCGACGGCATCAGAATCAGCGGCAATGCAATTTATTGCGCCTTATTCAGGTTGTACTATGGGTGAGTACTTCCGAGACAAAGGTCAAGATGCTTTGATTGTTTATGATGATTTAACTAAACAAGCATGGGCCTATAGGCAGATTTCTTTACTTCTGAGACGACCTCCGGGTCGTGAAGCATATCCGGGCGATGTTTTTTATCTTCATTCGCGTTTGTTAGAAAGAGCGGCGCGAGTGAGTGCGGCTTATGTTGAAAAAGCAACAAATGGTGCGGTAAAAGGAAAGACAGGTTCTTTAACGGCATTGCCGATCATTGAAACGCAAGCGGGTGACGTAACCGCTTTCGTGCCAACTAATGTAATTTCTATCACGGATGGGCAAATTTTCCTTGAAACAGATTTGTTTAATGCAGGTATACGTCCGGCAATTAATGCAGGTGTTTCTGTCTCTCGTGTAGGCGGTGCAGCGCAAACCAAAGTGATAAAAAAGCTTGGTGGTGGCATACGTTTGGCTCTAGCACAATATCGCGAACTAGCGGCGTTTGCTCAATTTGCATCTGATTTGGATGAAGCAACGCGCAAACAGCTGGAGCGTGGGAAAATGGCGACTGAGCTTATGAAGCAACCTCAATATGCGACTCTTAGCGTTTCAGATATGGCACTTACTTTATTTGCTATTAATAATGGCTATTTCGATGATGTTGAAGTCGCTCGTGCTTTGGCATTCGAGTCGGCACTGAAAAGCTATATTCGCGGCCAACATGGAAATATTCTTGATAATATTGAGAGAAATAAAGAGCTTGATGCTGGAACTGAAAAGGAATTGACAGCAGCAATCCTGGAATTTAAGCAAAGCGGAACATATTAAGCAAATGGCCGGTAGCAGAGAAATACGCAATAAAATAAAGAGTGTAAAAAATACGCAAAAAATAACGCGTGCCATGGAGATGGTTGCGGCATCAAAAATGCGTAAGGCTCAAGATCGTATGAAGAAGGCGCGCCCCTATGGAGAAAAAATACGCAATGTAGCTGCGCATATGAGTCGGGCGAATACTGAGTATAGACATCCATTCTTGATCGAGCGGGATACCGTCAAAAGGATTGGCATTATTGTCGTAACCTCAGACAAAGGGTTATGTGGCGGATTGAATACTAACGTTTTGCGCAAGACTCTGAGTCAAATGAAGCTATGGAATAATGAGGGGGAGCAGATTGAGGTTTGTTGTATTGGTAACAAAGGATTAGGTTTTATGAGCCGGATTGGTGCGAATATCACGTCTCAAGTTGTGGGACTTGGTGATACACCAGATATTACTAGACTCATTGGCGCGGTTAAAGTGGTGTTGGACGGTTATACACATGATAAGTTTGATCAAGTATATATTTTTTATAATCGTTTTATCAATACCATGAAGCAACAACCAGTTATGGAGCAACTGCTGCCTTTAACTGATGAGCTTATGCAGAGCGAAGCTGGGAGCGATGAAAAGCAGAAAACGTCATGGGATTATATCTATGAGCCAGAAGCGAAGTCGGTCATTGATGATGTTATGGTTCGGTACGTTGAGGCATTGATATATCAGGCTGTTGCTGAGAATATGGCATCAGAGCAATCAGCAAGAATGGTGGCGATGAAGGCTGCTTCCGACAATGCCGGTAACGTTATTGATGAATTGACATTGATTTATAACAAATCAAGGCAAGCAGCGATCACGAAGGAATTGTCTGAGATTGTCGGAGGCGCTGCAGCTGTTTAAAAATTTTGTATTAGTTTAGGGAACAACGATGAATCAAGGAAAAATTGTTCAGTGTATCGGTGCGGTGATTGATGTGGAGTTTTCACGTGAATCTCTTCCAAGAGTTTATGATGCACTAGTAATGGAGGATTCCGAGCTTACGCTCGAAGTCCAACAGCATCTGGGTGATGGTGTGGTTCGCACGATTGCTCTTGGCTCTTCAGATGGTTTGCGTCGTGGAATGATAGTTCAAAACAGCGGAAAACAAATTAATGTTCCCGTTGGGACCAAAACGCTAGGACGCATTATGGATGTTCTGGGTCGCCCAATCGATGAGATGGGGGATATTGGTGCTGAACAGCATATGTCGATACATCGTGAAGCTCCTGCTTTTGATGAACTTGCGGCATCGACGGAATTGCTGGAAACCGGTATCAAAGTGATAGACTTGATTTGCCCTTTTGCTAAAGGTGGAAAAGTTGGTTTATTCGGTGGTGCCGGCGTTGGAAAAACCGTCAATATGATGGAATTGATTCGTAACATCGCGATTGAGCACAGCGGATATTCAGTATTCGCAGGTGTGGGAGAGCGTACTCGTGAGGGAAATGATTTTTACCATGAGATGAAAGAATCTAAGGTACTTGATAAGGTGGCGCTTGTTTATGGACAAATGAACGAGCCGCCTGGGAATCGCTTGCGTGTTGCGTTAACTGGTCTGACAATGGCTGAATCGTTCCGTGATGAAGGTCGTGATGTGCTTTTTTTTGTAGATAATATATATCGCTATACCTTGGCTGGAACAGAAGTTTCCGCTTTGCTTGGACGTATGCCATCAGCGGTTGGATACCAACCAACACTCGCGGAAGAAATGGGACGATTGCAAGAGCGTATTACATCAACTAAAACTGGATCAATTACATCAATTCAAGCTGTGTATGTACCAGCTGACGATTTAACCGATCCTTCGCCTGCAACCACTTTTGGTCATCTGGATGCTACTGTAGTGTTGTCGCGTGATATTGCTTCCTTAGGTATTTATCCAGCTGTGGATCCGCTTGATTCAACCTCACGTCAACTTGACCCGCAAGTTGTAGGGGAGGAGCATTATAACACTGCGCGTTCGGTGCAGCAGACCTTGCAGCGCTATAAAGAATTGAGGGATATTATTGCTATTTTAGGCATGGATGAACTGTCTCCTGAAGATAAATTAGCTGTAAGTCGAGCTCGTAAGATTCAGCGATTTTTATCTCAACCATTCAATGTTGCAGAAGTGTTTACCGGTTCACCAGGAAAATATGTATCCTTAAAAGATACTATTAAAGGTTTTAAAGGCATTGTTGAGGGTGAATACGACGATCTTCCTGAGCAAGCATTTTATATGGTTGGCAATATCGAAGAGGCAATCGAGAAAGCCAAAACACTTCAATAATTTCAGAGAAAATAATGATGGGTACCATTTTTCATCTTGATATAGTTAGTGCTGAAGAGTCAATTTATTCTGGACCTGTAGAGTTTATGGTCGCTCCGGCTCAGATGGGCGAGGTGGGAATCTATCCACGGCACACACCGATGTTGACAAAAATAAAATCTGGAATGGTGCGTATAAAAGCTCAATTAAAGGAAGAAGAGCTAATATATGTATCTGGAGGCATGCTGGAGGTTCAGCCGGATATTGTTACAATATTAGCTGATACCGCTGTGCGAAGCCACGATCTTGATGAAGCCAAAGCGCTTGAAGTAAAACGAGCTGCTGAGGAAGCTATGAAAAATAAAGAGTCAGAATTAGATTATGTCAAAGCACAGGCTGAATTGATAGAAGCAATGGCACAGCTTGCTGCAATAGATAAACTAAGAAAACGCAGGCATTAGTTGATATATAGATCGATTTTCATTTTTTGTTGAAAAGTGACTGAATAAAAGTGAATCGAGGAGTGCAATTGTTATTCAATTTGCTTGTGGTATATTTACTTTAGAAAGAAGACACAAAAAAGGCGACATATGTCGCCTTTTTTGTGTCTTCTTTCTAAAGTAAAGTGGAAAATATTTAAAATGAGCAATCAGCTAATTTACAAAAGCTATTTCATTCAATTAGATTGCAATATTTATTTTAAAATCGTTCATAATTATGTTGAAGCTTAATGTAGTAATTCTCGCAGCAGGCGCTGGAAAGCGTATGTATTCTTCTCTTCCAAAAGTATTGCATACTTTGGCAGGTCGGCCCCTGCTCACGCATGTTATCAATACGGCCCGAAAGCTATCGCCTAATAAAATTTGTGTGGTTATTGGTCATGGTGGAGAAAAAATAAAACAATCAATCATCGGAGATGATTTGACGTGGGTAATACAGGAGCAACAATTGGGTACCGGGCATGCGTTAACGCAAGCATTGTCTCAGCTTGATGATGATGGTTTGACGCTTGTTCTTTATGGGGATGTTCCATTAATCAGCGAGCAAGAGTTGTGCCAATTATTATTGATCGTGGTAGATGGGAAAAGCTGTGCTGTGTTATCCACAATCGTAGAAAATCCTTTTGGCTATGGCAGAATTGTGCGTGATGTAGATACCAGGGCAATTACTGCAATTGTTGAACAAAAAGATGCTAGCGCTGAACAGCAAGATATACATGAAATTAACACGGGTATTATGCTTATACCCAATGTGTATTTACACAAATGGTTACCTAAGATAAGAAATAAAAATACTCAACATGAATATTACTTAACAGATATTATTGCGATGGCTGTTAAAGATGGTGTGCATGTGGCAACCTCGCAGGTTAAGAATTTCTGGGAAGTAATGGGTGTTAATAATAAATACCAATTGGCAGAACTTGAAAGATTATTTCAGAGACATTGTGCCAATGAGTTATTGAGTGCAGGGGTTAGTTTAATTGATCCCGCACGAATTGATATACGGGGTGAACTCATCTGTGAATCCGATGTTGAGATTGATATTAATTGTATTTTTGAAGGAACTGTAAAGCTAGGCAATTTTGTGCGGGTAGGCGCTCATTGCATACTCAGGAACGTAACAGTAGCGGCCGGGAGTATTATTCATCCATATAGCATGATAGAGGGGGCGGAAATTAGTGAAAATTGCAAGATAGGCCCTTATGCTCGCATCCGACCTGGAACTAGACTTTCCAGTAAAGTACAGATCGGTAATTTCGTTGAAGTTAAAAATAGCCAGATTGGCGTGGAGAGCAAAGCAAACCATTTAAGTTATATTGGCGATTCATGCGTAGGGAAAAATGTCAATATCGGTGCTGGAACAATTACTTGTAATTACGATGGTGCTAACAAACACACTACCATTGTCGAGGATGATGTATTTATTGGATCGGATACGCAACTTGTTGCGCCGGTTAAGATATCAAAAGGTTCAACAATTGGTGCTGGATCAACGATTACAAAAGAAACACCCGAGAATCAACTTACTTTATCCAGATCCAAGCAGATCAGCGTTAGTGGATGGAAGCGCCCTCCAAAAATCAAAAAATAGAATGGTATTTTCTACTATCTAAGTAGTTTTTTTGTCAGCCTGAGCAGCAGGAAAATGCGATATGTGTGGGATAGTGGGTGCAGTAGCAAATAATAATATTGTTCCAATGTTGTTGGGTGGATTATTACATTTAGAATACCGAGGGTATGATTCCGCTGGTCTCGTGGTGACTTGTAATGGTCTGCAAAGATTGCGCACAACAGGCCGTGTAGCCGAGTTACAAAAGCTTGCCCATGAAAAGAATATACAAGGTTTCGCCGGTATTGCACATACTCGCTGGGCGACGCATGGAGATCCTTCCGAGCGTAATGCACACCCTCATTTTTCCAAAATATCAGAATCTCTTGCACGAATAGCCATTACGCACAATGGGATAATTGAGAACCATGAAGCAATGCGAAAACGCCTGCAGGTAGAAGGATTTGAATTTATTTCTGATACTGACTCTGAAGTAATTGCACATTTAATTTCTTTTAACCTTAAGCATACCGGCGATTTGATAGCAGCAGTTTGCGCCTCCATTGCTGAATTACAGGGCGCTTATGCGATAGCGGTTATGGAAGAAGCCCGGCCAGAAAGGATTGTTGTTGCACGTAATGGGGCGCCGCTATTATTGGGTCTAGGTGAAAGCGGTAATTATGCAGCTTCTGATGCATCTGCTTTGCTAAAAGCAACTAGAAATATGATTTATTTGGAAGAAGGCGATGTGGCTGAACTTACCTGCGACAGATATCGTATTGTCAATTGTCTAAATACGAACTTAATGAAAGAAGTGAAGCGTTCTATTCACGAAAGTAATTTATCAAGTGAGGCAATTGAATTGGGGCCCTATGCACATTTCATGCAGAAAGAAATTTTCGAGCAACCCAGCGCTGTAGCTAATACTCTAGAAATGATTTTAGATGCTAAATCAATTTCACCCAATTTATTTGGTAACAAGGCTGAAGAAGTATTTTCTGGAACCAAGGATGTTCTGATTTTGACTTGTGGAACTAGTTATCATGCAGGTTTAGTGGCAAGGTATTGGCTGGAAACTGTGGCTGGAATTCCTTGCAATGTTGAAATTGCCAGCGAATACCGTTACCGTAACCCCATGGCAGATCAGGCTGCCTTAGTGGTCGGTATTTCTCAGTCCGGTGAAACTGCAGATACTCTGGCGGCGATAAGTTATGCTAAAAAGTTAGGCCATCAATATAGTCTTGCTATTTGTAATGTACCGGAGAGTGCCTTAATACGGCAAGCTGACTTGTGCTTTCTCACACATGCAGGTCCAGAGATTGGAGTGGCTTCAACGAAAGCATTTACTGCACAATTGGCTTCATTATTGTTGTTGACAATGGTATTGGCAAAAATGCGTCATAAATTATCAGCTAAGAATGAGCGGCAGATGATTATGGCGCTTCGACATTTACCGATGGCTCTGCAGCATGCATTGCAAATCGAGCCGCAAGTGAAGGTTTGGGCAAAAAGTTTTGCACAGAAGCGTCATGCATTATTTCTTGGGCGTGGGGTTCATTACCCTATTGCGATGGAAGGAGCGCTTAAGCTTAAAGAAATTTCATACATTCATGCCGAAGCTTATGCAGCAGGAGAGTTGAAGCATGGACCGCTGGCTTTGGTTGATAATGAAATGCCTGTTGTAGCAATTGCGCCTAATGATCAATTGATAGGTAAACTTAAATCAAATTTGCAAGAAGTGCATGCACGGGGTGGTGAACTCTATGTATTTGCAGATGCAGATTCTCAAATAACACAAAGCGAGAATCTGCATGTAATACGCCTATCTGAGCATGCGGGTTTGCTGAGTCCGATCTTACATACCATACCATTACAGTTACTGGCTTATCATGTGGCCTTAGTGAAGGATACTGATGTTGATAAGCCGCGGAATCTTGCGAAAGCTGTGACGGTTGAGTAGCATTGGCTGGGATGAATAGAAAGTGGAATATATGCGGCTAAGAATCTTCACGCGGGACTGAATAACATGTTCTTATCTTTATCGCTGCGAAGCTAGGCACTTTATCCACAGAATAGAGAATGGTAATATCAACTTACTTTAGTTAAGGGTGTTAATAAATGGCTGGCCATAGCAAGTGGGCGAATATTAAGCATAAGAAAGCAGCGCAGGATGCCAAGCGCGGCAAAATATTTACCCGACTTATTAAGGAGATTACAGTGGCTGCGCGGATGGGCGGTGGAGATCCGGACAGTAATCCGCGCCTGCGTTTGGCGATGGATAAAGCATATGGTCAGAATATGCCAAAAGATAACATTGAGCGTGCGATTAAACGAGGCTGCGGTGCGTTGGATGGCGTCGATTATGAAGAAATTCGTTATGAAGGATATGGAATAGCAGGGGCTGCGGTGATGGTGGATTGCATGACCGATAATCGCGTTCGAACCGTGGCTGATGTGCGCCATGCATTTACCAAATATGGTGGAAACCTGGGGACGGATGGTTCCGTTAGTTTTCTATTCAAACACTGTGGTCAGTTAATTTTTGCACCAGGAACAAATGAAGATGAGATTATAGAAGCAGCATTGGAGAATGGAGCTGAAGACGTGATTGGTAGTGAAGATGGTAGTATCGAAGTAGTTACTGCGCCTTATGAGTTCATAAATATAAAAGATGCTTTAGAGAAAGCGGGTTTTAAAGCAGAATTAGCCGAAGTGACTATGAAGCCAGGAAATGAAACAGTACTCTCGGGTGATGAGGCGATAAAAATGCAGAAATTATTGGATGCGCTGGAAAATTTGGACGATGTGCAAAATGTATATACTACAGCCGTGCTTGAAGAGCAATAAGTTAAGCCATCATGAGGTGGGAAAATCCGCATTCTTGGCATAGATCCTGGGTTATGTATTACTGGCTTTGGCGTGATAGATAAGAATGGAAGCAATCTAACCTACGTCAGCAGTGGCAGTGTTAAAACCTCAAAAGGTGAGCTGCCGTTCCGTCTTAAGTTGATTTTAGATAATTTATCTGAAATTATTAATCGGTATCGTCCACAACATGTTTCCATAGAGCAGGTTTTTGTCAATATCAATCCTAAATCAACATTATTGCTGGGTCAGGCACGTGGCGCGGCGATTTGTGCAGCAGTAATGAATGATCTGATGGTGGCTGAATATACTGCTTTGCAAATTAAGCAAGCAGTTGTTGGAAACGGTCATGCAAAAAAAGATCAAGTACAAGAAATGGTGGTGCGATTGCTTAAGTTGAGTGGGAGTCCAGGTGCGGATGCAGCTGATGCTTTGGCTTGTGCGATCTGTCATGCAAATGGCGGGCTAGGCTTGGGAAAAATTGCGACAATTGGCTATCGAATGAAGCGCGGGCGGTTAGTTTGATTGGGCGATTAACCGGAAAACTGTTGGAAAAACACCCGCCTCAGGTGTTGCTGGAAGTGCAGGGGGTTGGTTATGAAATTGATGTACCGATGAGTACTTTTTATGATCTTCCTGCAATCGGAGTCGAAATTACATTGTATACCCACCTGGTAATACGTGAAGATATGCACTTACTGTTTGGCTTTGCGACAGAGCCGGAGCGCCAGACATTTCGGCAGTTGATAAAAATATCTGGCATAGGCGCAAGAACAGCATTAGCACTTTTATCTGGTTTGAGCGTAGCTGATTTGCATCATGCAGTGAGTATTCAGGATAGTGCACAATTAGTCAAAGTGCCTGGTATTGGGAAAAAGACGGCGGAGCGTTTATTACTAGAGTTGCGGGATAAATTGGACTTGGCGTTGCTCAGTTCCGATCGGGTTCTATCGTCAACCAGTGAGAGTGACATTCTTAATGCATTATTATCATTGGGATATAGCGATCGTGAAGCCAGTTGGGCTATGAAGCAGATTTCTCCGAATGCGATGGTGTCCGATGGCATACGGCAAGCGTTGCAATTATTATCTAAAGAAAGATAGTAAATAATCACGAGGGTATGAATGATTGAAACCGATCGGCTTGTAACTGCTATTTCCTCGTCTTCACAAGAAGAAATATTAGAGCGAGCATTACGTCCTAAGCAACTTAATGAGTATGTCGGTCAGGAAAAAATTCGCGGGCAACTGCAGATATTCATTGAGGCCGCCAGGAATCGACGCGAGGCACTTGATCATGTTTTATTATTCGGGCCGCCCGGATTAGGTAAGACGACACTTGCGCATATTATCGCCAGCGAAATGGGCGTTAATCTGCGACAAACTTCTGGTCCAGTACTGGAACGTCCAGGTGATTTGGCGGCTCTATTGACTAATCTGGAACCTAATGATGTCCTGTTTATCGATGAGATTCATCGTCTTTCACCGATAGTGGAAGAAATTCTTTATCCAGCCCTGGAAGATTATCAATTGGATATTATGATAGGAGAGGGGCCGGCAGCTCGGTCTGTGAAGCTCGACTTGCCTTCATTTACATTGGTAGGTGCAACGACGCGCGCTGGCATGCTTACAAATCCATTGCGTGACCGTTTCGGTATTGTGTCACGCTTAGAGTTTTATACATCGGAAGAACTTGGCAAAATAGTTATTCGTTCTGCCGGGTTGTTAAAAGTAGAGATTTCATCTGATGGCGCACTGGAGATTGCTCGCCGTTCGCGTGGTACACCACGAATTGTTAATCGGTTACTGCGCCGGGTACGTGATTATGCTCAGGTGAAGGCGGATGGGCATATTACTCGTCTTGTGGCGGATGCCGCTTTGAGCATGTTGGATGTCGATGCGATTGGATTGGATGTAATGGACCGGAAACTGTTATTAGCAGTATTGGAGAAGTTTGACGGCGGTCCGGTCGGAGTTGACAATCTCGCTGCTGCGATTAGTGAAGAGCGCGACACGATTGAAGATGTGCTAGAGCCTTACTTAATTCAGCAAGGATTTCTGAAGCGTACATCAAGGGGGCGTATGGCAACGACAGCGGCTTATCAGCATTTTGGTATTGCGCAACTAAGCAGCGGATTAAGCGGTGAACTTTGGGAAGAAAGAAATTTATAATTAATTCTATTGCTTATCAACACATGCAAATTCAAACATTGCGATTTATTGTAGCCGTATTACTGACACTCGTGGTTATGCTGTATTTTTATACCAACCGCGAAAAGGATTTTTACAGTAAGAGTGCTGAACCTGCTATTGCTCAAATATTAACTGAAATTTCGAGTTGGGAAAAGCAAGTATTTTTGCATCATTTGGCTCCAGAAGCTAAGCAAACCATAAGCGATGATCAACTTGATAAGCTGATGGATTTGTATCGCAGCTTCGGTCGGTTTCAATCCATTGAGGCGCTTAATTTTTCTCGTACTGTTAGCGCATTCTCGTTGGTTGGAGAAAAGCGCATTAATTATTCAGGAATTGCCAATTTTGATGCGGGACCAATTAGTTTAAATATTACTTTGATAGAGCGAGGAGGTTTTTTTGTTGTGTATAATTTTACTTTAGCAAGAGCTTTAAACGAGTAAAATCCAAAAAATACGGCATAATTCATGATATTGTGTTTTGAACTATGTTATGTATATAGTAGTCTTATCGATCGTTAGAATCGTTTGTTATAAATTTTACAGTGGAGGCTATTTAATAATGAATCAAAATTTATCAACCGTTTCGCAAAGATCAACTTCTGCGATAGCAACAAATAAAGTATTGCGTAATACGTATATGCTGTTGTCCCTAACATTATTGTTCAGCGGATTAACTGCTGCCATATCAATGTTTATGAATATGCCGCCAATGACTTATTTAATATCAGTGATTGGCGGGATGGTAATTGCAATGTTTGTATTGCCTCGCTTTGCAAATTCGCCAGCTGGGATTGGGATTGTATTTCTGATTACTGGTTTGTTAGGATTTGGACTGGGGCCGATATTAACCATGTATGCGTCTCTTCCTAATGGTGGAAATATTATTACATTGTCGCTTGCTGGAACAGGAGCCATATTCATGGGACTGTCGGTGTATGTATTGACTACACGGAAGGATTTCAGCTTTCTCGGTGGATTTTTGATGGTGGGATTTTTGCTAGTGTTACTAGCAGCCCTGGCTAATATATTTCTGCAAATACCGGCTATGTCATTGATGATATCTGCTGTTGTCATCATGATTATGAGTGGTTTTATTTTGTATGACACGAGCCGCATCATCCATGGTGGCGAGACCAATTACGTGCTGGCTACTATTGGTTTATATATGACAATTTTTAATATCTTCATTAGCTTGCTGCAAATACTGGGTATCATGGGTAATGACGATTAGTTTCCAGATCTTAGAATAACTCTCAAAACCCCGGTTTAGCCGGGGTTTTGTTTTGAACAAAGGAATTTAAAAGAGAAGGATGAATCATGGATTGGATGCAAATTATTTCTGCTTTGGCATTAGTCATGTTTATTGTTGTCTTGTTTCCAGCAACTCGGCATATGATGAAAAATAGTCCAAAAGGTACATCTTCCGATTGGATGAGTTTCGTTATTCCGATTGTTGTGATAGTACTATTTATTCTGTTACTGGTTAAATTGGTTTGATTGTTTGATGAGATACGCATAAGTATTTGGAGCAGATTGTCCATAATTTATTTATGCATTTATATCACTTTCACTTGAGTCTGGATCAGACACGTATTAAGGAGTTTGGATGATAATTCAGCTCTTTCCCTTTCATCACTTAATCCCTTATTCTGTTAAGCTGAAAATAATTCATAGGCATAATTTGTTTTGTAATAATTATCAATGATGTCCTAAAAACAAAAAAAGCAATGGATGCCCCAATATTATTGATCGAATGATAAATGTAAATATAGAGTGTCCATTAATCTAATGATCTGGATGAACCTTTGCTGATGTAGCTTGACTCCGCTAATCCGTTGGTTGCTTGGTAACATCTGACATAAAGTTTTTCCTCATCTCTATCTGTAACCCAAAAGAGTCTATCGCTTATTTCTTTACTGCCTTGTTCTGTCAATCGGTTCCGGCGAATCTTAATGAGAGTTTACTCAAAAAGTATAAGCATCTGATTAAGCTTAATAAGAGCATGTTTTTGGTAGAATAGATAAATAAGTATTTGAATTAATATAAAAAAACTGTGCGCTATGCCTCGCTCTGTCAGTCAGAAGCAGCTGCCTCTCGAGGGATTTGATGCACCGCCCGGCGTGATTCTTGATTCCAATAATCGTCGGGTAAAACTGAGAGATTGGATACTGCGGGCGAGATTGCCGGAAAAGCCTACCTCAAGATGGTCAAACTGAGGCGACCATGCAACAAAAAACGCCGTGTCGGTATTAGGCAGAAATTGCAGTTTTTGCAGCGAAATTTAAAGCATATTGAAGAAATGTTGACAGAATATCCACTTGGCGCACCCGTACCGTTACCCAGTGAGTTATTACGCAGCTACTGGATATTTGCTCCATCTATACCGACAACGCTATGAGATATACAAAGCCAACGTCAGACGCTGTAATGATCGCATTGTCAGTATCAATCAGCTGTATCAGGCCTATTCATCAGAGGGAAAGCAAGACAGCAGAGTTTGGCGCAAAGATAAGCGTGAATCTGATTGACGAAGAGTTGGTGCATGTCGACAAGCTGCACTGGGACGTTCACTATTACACCTGAAAACAAAGATGAATTGATGCGTCAGAAAGCACAGCGTCGACAGGGATATCGCGAGCGCATTCCAATTGAAGGGAAGTTTGGCCAAGGAAAGTATGGATATCGAATCAACAATATTCGAACAGGTGCGCTGATACATCTGTCGCATGGATTAATAGTAACTTCCTGGTCATGAATCTGTTCATCTTGGCGCGGGTTTTTATTTGTCCGAGGAATCTTACTGTCAAAACAGCACGCTGGGCGACAGAAAGAGCATGCCCAGAAAAATTGGGTTTTCCCGTACCTGCTAATTCATTCTCAAACCGGAATTTTTACTTGGCAGCGCATAACTGATCGTTGAATTTTCGAGTAAGTTCTTTTATAAGAAAAGCAGTAAGCTGCGTTATGAATGGGGATGAAATTTTTTGCTTATGCAATGTTTTTAGATGTCCCTTTATAGCAATACCATTTTATAAGCATGGGAATATTCCTATAAAAATCATGAATTTTCCTTGTTTGGGCAACAGTGGCATGCTAGAATTTCTACTTGATTAATTAGCACGTAGAAGGTATCTATAACTAAGAAAATCTAAGTTGCGGATAATAAGGAAATTCGGCCAAAAAATATGATTGTCGTCAATCGCGATATGGTTTTAACAAAACAAGATTGTGGCGTATGGGGCTCGTAAGCTGGCCGAGCAAGATAATGGTTCAGGTTTGTAGCGTTCATAGTTGTACCTGAAGTCTGTAAAATTAGTAATCATGTGGGGGAAATATGGGAAGTAAATCAGTAATAACCTGGGCGGGGGTGTCCGCTTTTACTTTGTACTCAAGCATGGCGGTGGGGCAGCAATCTAAGTATAATTTTCCCGAACCGCAGAGTGTCATAGCACAAGATATCTATGATCAGCATATAATGCTCATGTGGATTTGCTTGGTCATTTTTATTGGTGTGTTCGGTGTTATGTTTTACTCAATACTCAAGCATCGGAAATCTTTGGGCTATAAGGCAGCAAATTTTCATCATAGTACTGCGGTTGAGATAGTATGGACTGTAATACCATGTCTTATACTTATTTTTATGGCGTATCCGGCAACAAAAACAGTTATTGCGATGAAAGATACTTCAAGCCCTGATATGACCATTAAAGCGACGGGTTATCAGTGGATGTGGGGGTACGATTACCTTCAGGGAGAGGGCGAGGGTATAAGTTTTTTTAGTAAATTATCTACGCCTAGAGCGCAATACGAAAATAAAGAGCCAAAGGGTGAGCACTATCTCTTGGAAGTTGATAATCGCGTCGTAGTACCCGTGGGTAAGAAAGTGCGTGTTATCCTAACCGCCAATGATGTGATTCATGCTTGGTGGGTGCCCGCGTTAGGCGTCAAGCAAGATGCTATTCCGGGTTTTATTCGTGATTCATGGTTCACGGCTGATAAGGCAGGAATTTATCGTGGTCAATGCGCTGAATTGTGTGGAAAAGATCATGGATTTATGCCAATTGTGGTAGAGGTGATGGAGGCGGATGACTACACTCAGTGGGTAGCGGCTCAGCAAAGTGCATCTGCAGTTAAAACATCAATGCATGTAGAAAATAAGTAAAAGGAGATAATTATGGCAGCAGTACATGGTGACGCACACGGACATGATGATCATCATCCCAGTGGAATAATGCGTTGGGTTACAACTACCAATCATAAAGACATTGGTACAATGTATTTGTGGTTTAGTTTTACGATGTTCCTGATTGGTGGATTTCTGGCAATGGGGATTCGTGCAGAGTTATATCAACCGGGTATTCAGATTCTGCAACCAGAGTTATTTAATCAATTTACAACCTTGCACGGTTTGATAATGGTATTTGGTGCCATCATGCCGGCTTTTGTGGGTTTCGCTAACTGGCAGGTGCCGTTGATGATCGGAGCCCCCGACATGGCATTTGCGCGGATGAATAACTGGAGTTTTTGGTTATTGCCAGTAGCGGGAACTTTGCTTGTGAGTTCTTTCTTCGTGCCGGGTGGTGCCGCAGCAGGTGGCTGGACATTTTATCCTCCGCTTTCGACGCAAGGTGGATTGGGCGTTGATTTGATGATTTTTGCGGTTCATATCTTGGGCGCTTCCTCAATCATGGGATCGATCAATATCATTACAACCATTTTGAATATGCGTGCACCTGGCATGACATTGATGAAAATGCCAATGTTTGTGTGGACATGGTTGATTACAGCTTATTTGCTGGTTCTGGTTATGCCTGTTTTGGCTGGTGTGGTAACCATGTTGTTGACAGATCGTCATTTTGGTACCAGCTTCTTTAATGCAGCCGGTGGTGGCGATCCTGTAATGTTCCAGCATATCTTTTGGTTCTTTGGTCATCCAGAAGTTTACATCATGATTTTGCCCGCATTCGGTATCGTATCGGAAATTATTCCAACTTTTGCGCGTAAACCACTGTTTGGTTATTCTTCAATGGTTTATGCAACGGCATCAATCGCAATTTTGTCTTGTGTCGTATGGGCGCATCACATGTTTACTGCAGGTATGCCAACAGTAGGACAGTTATTCTTCATGTATGCAACGATGCTGATTGCTGTGCCAACAGGCGTTAAAGTATTTAACTGGACAGCTACGATGTGGCGTGGTTCGATGACGTTTGAAACACCGATGTTATTTGCGATTGGTTTTATTTTCTTGTTTGTGATTGGTGGATTTAGCGGCGTAATTTGCGCCATTGTGCCAATTGACATACAGGTTCAAGATACCTACTACGTAATAGCTCATTTTCATTATGTATTGGTATCGGGAGCATTGTTCTCATTGTTTGCAGGCGTATATTACTGGTTGCCAAAATGGACCGGTAATATGTACAACGAAACGCTAGGTAAATGGCATTTCTGGTTGTCAATGTTCTTCTTTAACTTGACATTCTTTGTGCAGCATTTCTTGGGCTTGGCCGGTATGCCACGAAGAATCCCGGATTATAATCTGCAATTCGCTGATTTTAATATGGTATCTAGCATAGGTGCATTTGGGTTTGGATTGACACAATTGCTTTTCCTATACATTGTGATTAGTTGCATTCGTAGTGGAGAAAAATCACCAGAGAAACCTTGGGATGGTGCAACAACTTTGGAATGGACACATTTACCATGTCCAGCTCCGTACCATAGTTTTGAGAAACCACCGATTGTTAAGTAAAGCGATAATAGAAAACATATGTCACAAGAAACGGATAAAAAGCGTAAGAAACTTGTAACGGCAATTATTCTGTTCGCTACGGTTGTAGCAATTTATATAACGGTTATATTAAAAGTATGGTAGAAGCTAATTCAAAATCGAATATCTTAATGATGAAAAAGTTGTTGATTTTCACATTGATAATGTTTGTATTTGGCTATGCTTTAGTGCCATTTTATGAAAAGTTCTGCGAAGTGACCGGGATTAATAATTTGTTACAGCCGGATGTACTGGCTAAAGATAACCGGGTGGATGAAGATCGCTGGATAGCAATTGAGTTTGATGCCAATGTAAGAGGATTACCTTGGCAATTTAAGCCGTTGCAAACCAGTGCTCGCATACACCCAGGTGAGCCGATTAATGTGATGTATGAGATTACAAACAATTCAGATCGGGAAGTAACTGGGCAAGCAATCCCCAGTTACAGCCCCCGTTTTCTGGATAAGCATTTAAAGAAATTTGAATGTTTTTGTTTTACAAAACAAGTGCTAAAGCCAAATGAAACTCTGCAAATGCCTGTTCAGTTCGTGATTGATTCAGAATTGCCAGCAGAAATAAATACTGTGACGATTTCATATACATTTTTTGAGTTGCCTGCTGGCGCAAGCCCGGTCAAAAAATAGGAAATCGAAAGGTGAATAAGATTACTGAAAAACAATCTGGTGCACGTATTTGGCAAATTGCTAAAGCAGTAATGTTCGCTTTTATGGGAGTTCGGAAAAAAAGCGATCTCGAACATGATGCGGCAACATTAACACCTGCGCAAGTAATTATTGGTGGGATTGTCGGAGCAATTATTTTTGTACTTAGCATTATGTTAGTGGTTAGGTTAGTGGTTAGTTAGATATCGAAAAATCATAAGTAGAAGGAGAGAAGAATGAGTCAAGAATCTGGACATTATTACGTCCCAGCTCCGTCGATGTATCCAATTATTGGATCAACGGCAGTATTGTTCATGGGATCAGGCGCTGCACTGACTATGAATAAAATAGAGCTTGGCTATGGGTTATTAGGGATCGGTTTCGCTATTCTGATATACATGTTGTTTGGATGGTTTGGAACTGTTGCCAGAGAAAGTGAAAGTGGCAAGTATGGAGAACAAGTGGATTTGTCATTTCGCTGGGGTATGGGCTGGTTTATTTTTACCGAAGTGATGTTTTTCTGTGCGTTCTTTGGAGCATTATTCTACATGCGCAATTTATCCATACCATGGTTGATAGATGAGAGCACCGTGCTAGGGAATGAGTTTTGGTCATCGTACGATGGTACTTGGCCAACCGCTGGTCCTGGGGTTCATGAAGCATTTACTCCGATGGGCGCATGGGGACTGCCGGCTTTTAATACATTGTTGCTATTGACTTCCGGTGTTACAGTCACAATAGCGCACTGGAGATTAAAGGAAAACAGACGTGATGGTTTGAAATTGTGGTTGTTGGCTACGATAGCTCTAGGCGCGTTGTTTATTGGTTGTCAGGCTTACGAGTATGTGCACGCTTATAACGATTTGAATCTGAAAATGACAACGGGTGCATACGGCTCAACATTTTTCATGCTGACGGGTTTTCATGGATTTCATGTAACAATCGGCACGATTATGTTGATTGTGATTTACTTCCGTAGCGCAGCAGGACACTTCACCCCAGAACATCATTTTGGATTCGAGGGCGTGGCTTGGTATTGGCACTTTGTTGACGTGGTATGGTTGGGTCTGTTTATATTCGTTTATTTGATGTAAATAGCTTAATACATGCGGAGTCAAGATTCCGGATTTCATGAAGCTTGAGCAGTAATTTAGTTCTCTGTGTTCAAGTTTCATGAAACTAGAATTAGTTCAGAGTCTATGTGAATTAATTTGTTATTTAAGCTGAATTAGTTACGGTAGCATGATTAAAAAAATTAATTCACTCCCTCAGACTCAAGCAGAAAAATGATCGAAATGGGGTATCGCTTTAAACCAAGACTTTGGTCAATTGTTCTGACTATTTTGTTTGTAATAATTTTTGTCGCATTGGGTAGGTGGCAGCTGTCTCGAGCGGATGAGAGAAATACGCAACATGAGCAACTAGAGAAGTACTCAAAGCAACCCGCGGTTACATTACCAGGCAGTCTGGTTAAATTAACGGACTATCAATATCGTGATGTTGAAATGCGAGGTGAATATCTTATTGAACATACGATCTTTCTAGATAATAAGACCTATCAAGGGCGTGCTGGATATCATGTGATGACCCCATTGAAAATTGCGAATAGCCCGCTGCATGTGGTGATTAATAGAGGTTGGGTGGCAACTGGAAATGATAGATCGGTATTGCCTTTGATTACAACTGATTCAGGGGAAGTCATAATTACTGGTACGGTGATATCTCCAGAAATAAGAACATTTGAAATTTCAAACACCATAGTACAAGGTCCAGTATGGACTACATTTAGTCTGGATAAGTATCAGGAAATTACAGGTTTGAAAATGCAACCTATCATGGTTTTGCAAAAAGATATAATTGAAGACGGCTTGGTGCGGGCATGGGAAAAGCCCGAATCCGGCGCATCGAAAAATATTGGCTATGCGGTGCAATGGTTTGCACTAGCAATTACAACATTTATTATTTTCATAGTTTTGAATGTCAAACGTACAAATTCAGAAGTCAAATAGACGTAAGTTCCTATTATTGCTGGTCTTAATGTGCGCTCCCGTAGTGGTTTCTTATGCCTTGTATTTTATGGAGTACAGACCGGAGAGTACTCACTATGGTGATTTGATACCTATCGTCAAGGTTGTCGGGACGGGTACGAATCAAAACGATAATACGATACTTCGTATGAAAGATCTGCACGGCAAGTGGGTACTGGTAACAGTGGATTCAGGCTACTGTGATGAGGCGTGTAAAGAAAAGCTTTATTTCATGCGCCAAGTACGTTTGGTGCAAGGAAAGCAAAGCCATCGAATTGAACGGCTTTGGTTAATCAATGACGATGTTAAACCTGATGATGAATTAAAAGAGCAATATGAAGGCACTTATTTTGTCAGTGCAAAAGTTAGCGAAATACTCGGATATATCGAAACTCAGGAAACACAAACAAAGCATATTTATTTAATTGATCCGATGGGAAATTTAATGATGCGTTTTCCTGAAAAAGTTGATGGCACCAAAATGGGGCACGATTTGAAGCGATTGTTGCACGTTTCACAAATAGAACATTAAGTATTTAGCGCTTCGTGCGACAGCATGATGCGATGCAACAACAAAGAACATTTGAGAATAAACATAGGAGATTATGACATGGCCACTAGTATGGTTTGGCATGAAACAGCTTCGCGAATTAATCAATTTTATCGATTGACAAAGCCACGCGTAGTATCGTTGATTGTTTTTACGGCGGTAATCGGGATGTTTCTGGCTGTTCCGGGCGCTGTACCTATCGATATCTTGTTATTGGCTACCTTAGGCATAGCGTTAGTGGCGGGGGCTGCTGCTGCCTTGAATTGCCTTGTAGAGCAGAAAATGGACGCGGTAATGGCGCGTACTAAAGGCAGGCCATTGCCACAAGGTAAGGTAAGCGTTCCCGAAACTTTGTTCTTTTTGTTACTTGTTGGTGGAACAGGGCTTTTTATTCTGTATTACTGGATTAATGAGCTCACGATGTGGTTAACATTGGGAACATTTGTGGGATATGCCATTATTTATACTGTAATCCTGAAACCATTAACGCCACAGAATATTGTTATTGGCGGCGCATCGGGAGCTATGCCGCCAGTATTAGGATGGACAGCAGTAACCGGAGAGATTTCCAGCGATGCACTGCTGTTGTTTCTAATTATTTTTGCTTGGACACCACCGCATTTTTGGGCGCTTGCACTCTACAGAAAAAAAGAATATGCCTCAATTGGCATGCCTATGTTGCCGGTAACCCATGGCGATCAATTCACGAAATTACATGTAGTGCTGTATACAATTATCTTGTGTTTGGTAACTACCTTGCCTTATATCACGCAGATGAGCGGTCTGATCTACTTGGTCAGCTCTATTTTGTTAAACGGTGTTTTCATGTATTACGCGATAGAAATTTATCGTAACTATAGTGATAAATTGGCACGAGAAGCATTTCGTTATTCGATCCTTTATCTAGCGCTGCTGTTTGTTGCGTTATTGGTAGATCACTATTTCTTTTTCTAGATCAGTATTATAAGAAGAAGCTTATTCTACGTTTGCAATACCTCGATTACACAAGCAATCGGTAAGTATTGCAAACGTAGAAAAATAGAATTTAATTTAAGACCCGGCGGGAAATATTTTTCCCGGATTCAAGATGTTGTTTGGGTCGAATACCTGCTTAATATTTCTCATTAGATCAAGCGTTACACGATCAATTTCTTTTGTCACAAAAGCGCGCTTCTCGCTGCCGATACCGTGCTCGCCCGATAATGTGCCGCGCAGCTTGATCACCAAATCAAATATCTCGTCCAGACAGCGTTCAGCGCGAGATACTTCTTCCGCATTGTCAGGGTTGATTAACAGATTGACGTGAATATTGCCATTACCTGCATGGCCAAAATTGACATTATGTAATTGATAGTGATCGCTAAGCCTTTTCAAGCCCGCCAAAAATTGCGGTAAGGTGCTTACCGGTACCACGACATCTTCATTGATTTTTTTCGGTGCAATTTCTTTCAGTAAGGGTGATAAGGCTTTGCGTGCCTGCCACAGTGCTGCCGTATCATGAGCCTGCTGAGCGCTAATCAATCCATCGCTACGGCATGCTTCCAGGATGGCGGTAATTGAAGTGGAAATGTCCTGGTCAGAGCCATCGACCTCAATCATCAGCATCGCATGGGTATGCATCGGCAGCATATCCGGATAGCGTCCGCGAATGAGATTGAGCGACCCGGCATCAAGAAATTCCAGTGCGCTTGGCAGTTGCGGTAACGCCATAATATTAACGATGGCTTGGGTGCAACTTGAGAGATCATTAAAATGCGCTGTAATGCCAACAACAGTGCTGGGCAGTGCGGAGAGCTTTAAAGTAGCTTCGGTAATAACAGCCAGCGTTCCTTCGGAACCAATTAAAAGCCGGGTCAGATCATAACCGACCACGCCTTTGGTAGTATAACATCCGGTAGTGATCAAATTTCCCATGCCGGTCACGGCTTTCAAGCCCAAAACATGCTCTCGTGTGGTGCCGTATTTAACCGCATGCGGCCCGCCTGCGCTCGTGGCAATATTGCCGCCAATACTCGAAAATTGAGCGCTTGAAGGATCCGGTGGCCAGAAAAAACCATGAGGTCTGGCGGCATCCTGCACCGTTTGATTTAGCACGCCGGGTTCAGCCACGATGATCCGATTGGCGGGATCGATCGAAATGATGTTCAGCATGCGTTCCATCGACAAGGCGATACCACCAAATTCAGGCAAGCTGCCGCCTGCTGTGCCAGTACCTCGGCCACGGGGAATCAGTGGAACATGATATTGATTGCACAATGAGACGATCTGATGCACTTCTTCCGTGGTTAAAGGGAACAGTACAGCATCCGGGGGAAAGATCTTGCGGCTGTTGTCATAAGCATACGAGTAACAATCCACCGGATCAGTATAAAAACGATCGGGCGGGAATGTGCGCTGCAGTTCGGTGAACAAATTAGCCGGCAGCATGGGAAAAAATTAACTTGAAAGAATTAATTAAGATATTCGAATGCCTTAACGACCTTGCGCACGCCTGAAGTAAGACTGGCAATCTGAGCTGCATTATCGCCTTCTTCTCGTGTTACCATTCCCAGCAAATATACGACACCATTTTCAGTAACGATTTTGACGTGATTGATCTGGAACTTACGTTCGGCCAGGAAACGCGCTTTTACTTTAGAGGTCAGCAGTGTGTCACTGCTGCGGGATGACAATGCAGTGTTAGCTGCGATGGCGATTTCGTTGTGGATCCGGCGTACATTATCGACGCCCATGACCAGTCTTTCAATATCTGTCTTGACGGTTTCTGTAGGCGCTTCCCCGGTTAATAGCACAATACGGTTATAGCTGGTCACATTGATATGGACGCTGTTGCCGAATTGTTGATGGATGCGTCGCGAAGTTTTGAGTTCAATGCCTTCATCCTCAATAAAAATACCGCTGGTTCTGCGATCTTCTGAAATATAAGAATTCGATCCTGAAGCCGTGCTCACTGAATACATAGGGCAGCCAGTCAATAAAGGAAAACAAAGTAAAAGAGACAACCAGTGCCAATTAAGATATTTCATTTGATTAACTCCACAGAATTCAAAATTTCAGGCCTGATAATACAGTAAAATAACCGGATAACGAATAATCCATTAGCCAAAGCGTGATCTAACAGAGAGCATGAGTGCAAAAAAACCGCAGCGGACGATCAATCAAAAGAGAGCGAGCACGGAAGATAGCCAAGCCTTATCAGCGGTGCTTGGTGTCGCTGTGGGCGAGGATCGCTATCTGGTACCTATGGCCGAGGTTAGCGAAGTCATAACGATTCCCAGATTAACTCATGTCCCGTTGACGCAGCCCTGGTTTCTGGGTTTGGCTAATGTGCGTGGCAATCTCTATGGAATTACGGATTTAGGTGCTTATCTGGGAAAAGATTCCAATCCGTTCAATCAAAAATCAAGAATATTATTAGCATCACCCGCTGATAAACTATATGGCGGATTCATCGTGAACAGCATGTTGGGAATCAGAAGCTTGTCTGAATTCACCCCGATTAAAACGGTCAGGAAAAAATCATCCCAAAGCGATATCAAGCCGTACCAGGATACAGGGGGTCGTTTATGGCAGGAGCTGAGTTTGTTTGCACTGATCCGCGAGGAAAAATTCTTGCAGATCGCTCGTGGATGATTCTTTGTTTGATCCGGCAGGTCAACACGTTTTTATTTAACATTATCTGAATAGAGATTAAGAGAATCATGTCGATTTCCCAGTCAACAGCAAAAAATAAAGCCAGAATTCTGGCTGAAGCCTTGCCGTATATCCAGCGATTTCATGGCAAAACCATTGTGATCAAATACGGTGGCAATGCGATGGTGGAGGAGAATCTCAAGCAGGGGTTTGCGCGGGACGTCGTGCTGTTGAAGCTGGTGGGCATGAATCCGGTGATCGTGCATGGCGGCGGTCCGCAGATTGACAGCATGCTCAAACGTGTCGGCAAGCAAGGCGAATTCATCCAGGGTATGCGCGTAACCGATGCCGAAACCATGGATGTGGTTGAAATGGTGCTAGGTGGTTCGATCAACAAAAACATCGTCAATCTGATCAATCGTCATGGTGGCAAAGCGGTTGGTTTGACGGGCAAGGACGGCGCTTTTATCCGCGCCAGGAAAATGCTCATGGCCGATCGCGAAACCGCAGGAAAATGGATCAATATCGGCCAGGTCGGCGAAATCGAATCAATCGATCCGGCGCTCATCGCGTTGCTTGATACGCAGGATTTTATTCCCGTCATTGCACCGATTGGCGTGGGTCCCGAAGGCGAATCGTATAACATTAACGCCGACCTGGTGGCGGGTAAATTGGCGGAAATTCTCAGAGCGGAAAAACTGATTCTGTTGTCCAATATCCCCGGCGTACTGGATAAGGATGGCAATCTGCTGACAGGCCTGACGGCGCAGCGGGTTGATGAGTTATTCGCCGACGGCACCATTTCCGGCGGCATGCTGCCCAAAATCGGCTCGGCGCTGGATGCGGTCAAAAAAGGCGTGAAATCCTGCCATATTATTGACGGGCGCGTGGAGCATGCGTTGTTGCTGGAAATTCTGACCGATCAAGGGGTGGGGACGTTGATTAAGGAAAACTAAGGAAACGCTGAATAATTTTGCAGCATCTACCAGCGCTTCCCCAAAGCCGTCAAAATACCCCGCAGAATCTGCACTTCCTCTTTCTCCAGCCGCGCGCGGCCAAACAAGCGACGGATGCGCTGCATCAACAGTCTGGGTTTTTGCGGATCGAGGAAACCACTCGCAATCATCGCTTGCTCAAGATGCGCATAGAGTAATTCAAGATCATTAAAACTGGCCGGTGACCCAACCGGGGCTGCGGGTTCTTCATTTTCGATCAGCGCCATGTGTAACTCATATGCCATTACCTGCACGGCGCTCGCCAGGTTCAGCGAAGTAAATCCGGAATTGGCGGGAATATGGATGATCATCTGGCATTTACTCACTTCCGCTGTCGTCAGGCCGGAAGTTTCCGTGCCAAACAGCAGAGCAACGGGATGTTGCCGCGCATAGCGCAATAATTCCCGCGCACCTTGCCGCGCATTGAAAACATCATGCGAAAGATCGCGCGGCCGCGCCGTCATCGCAGCGGTCAACACGGTGTTTTCCAGCGCTTCATCCAACGTAGTGCAGATCTTTATTTTCTCCAGGATATCACGCGCACTGACAGCCCGCGCATCCGCTTCCTTATCCGGGAAAGTCTTGGGATTAAGCAAATAAAGCGAACTCAACCCCATTGTTTTCATCGCCCGTGCCGTCGCGCCGATATTGCCGGGATGACTGGTGTGACTGAGGATGATGCGAATGTTATCAAACGGAAAGGATGTGCTCATGTGGATGATTTATTTCAGAGGAACGGAAGGATTAATGCTTTAATTGGCTTGATTCTAACAGAACCAGGCCAAGCGATGAGGTAATGCACAAAAGAGATCAAAATCACGAATCAGCGGATTAGAAGACAAAAAATATTTGCAACAAGCTATCGATAATACTCTCCATGTATGTTTTCTTTGGTTATGCATGGATCATGCAGCAGATGGATATCGGTATCGGTGCGCCATCGAAAAACTCTTTTATTAACCTTATCCCGCCAGGCGCGCCTTTCCATCTTCTGTTATTTAAGCTAGAATTGAATCAGGTTTCGAGAAAAGCGATATATCCATTTGATAATTATGGGCAAAATATCTGACCGATAAAAGAGTTTTGAAAATATCAATCAAGGAGGGCATCGCACATGGCCGAGTATCTCACCAAGTCAGCCGCGCGTAACATTTTTTATGGCGGTTCGATTTTCTTTCTGGTTGTTTTCGCGGCGTTAACCATTCACACGCATTTTTACATGGTGAATGTGGCGACCGATGAATCCACGCTGACGGAATCCGTAGTGCGTGGCAAACATGTTTGGGAACGTCATTCCTGCATCAATTGTCATTCGCTGCTTGGTGAGGGTGCATATTTTGCGCCGGAACTGGGCAATGTCTGGATTCGCTACGGCGGCAACCAAAGCCCGGAAGGCGCGCGCGCCGGACTAAAAGCCTGGATGCGCGCTCAACCGACCGGCGTGGAAGGCCGGCGGCAAATGCCTCAGTTCAACTTATCGGAACAGGAACTCGACGACCTCGTGGATTTTCTTGAATGGACCAGTCGCATCAATACGCTTGGCTGGCCTCCCGGAATTTCTGGCTAGTCGTCCAATTTTTCGGACAAGTTTCTGGCGAATTTATTGATCAAGACGTTTCAATGGAGGCACGGCAATGAAATATCATACGCAGGCACTTGCTTTTCCCTACTTTATCGCTGCACTTGCTTTATTTCTGATTCAGATTTTGGCTGGCCTCCTGGCGGGTACCGTCTACGTGTTTCCTAACTTCCTGTCTGAATCGGTGCCTTTTCATATCATCCGCATGATTCATACCAATGCACTGTTGGTTTGGTTGCTGCTCGGCTATTTTGGTGCCAGTTATTTTTTGATTCCGGAAGAAAGTGAGCGCGAGATTCATAGTCCTAAACTGGCCTGGCTGCAACTGGGTATTTTTGTTTTCGCCGCGCTGGCTGCCGTCGGTAGTTATCTTTCGGGCGTACACGAAGGGCGGGAATTTCTGGAGCAGCCTTTCTGGGTCAAGATCTTGATGGCCGTTGCCTTTCTGATATTTATTTACAATGTCACCATGACCGTGCTCAAAGGCCGCAAAACGGTAGTGTCTATTGTGTTGTTGCTGGGTTTATGGGGCGCGGCCATTTTCTTCATGTTTGCGTTTTATAATCCCGATAATCTCGCTGTCGATAAATTGTACTGGTGGTGGGTGGTGCATGTATGGGTGGAAGGCGTATGGGAGCTCATTATGGCGGCCATGCTGGCGTTCCTGCTGATTAAACTGACCGGTGTCGATCGTGAAGTCATCGAGAAATGGCTGTATGTCATCGTAGGATTTTCTTTATTCAGCGGCTTGCTGGGCACCGGTCATCACTATTATTGGATCGGAGCGCCGGAGTACTGGCACTGGATCGGTATCATTTTTTCTTTTCTGGAAGTTGTGCCGTTTTTCGCCATGATGCTGTGGGCTTTTTATCTGGTCAAAAAAAGCGGCCGGGATCATCCCAACAAAGCCGCCATTCTCTGGAGCCTGGGTTGTCCGGTCATGGCTTTCATCGGCGCGGGGTTACTTGGCCTGATGCATAGTTTTCCATCAATCAATTTCTATACGCATGGAACCCAGCTGACCGCCGCGCACGGGCATTTGGCTTTTTACGGCGCCTACGTGATGCTGAATCTGGCGTTTTTCACTTACGCACTGCCCGCATTGCGCAAGGTGCAACCTTTCAATCAAACGCTGAACATATGGAGTTTCTGGCTGATGAACGCGGCCATGATCGGCATTACATTTGCGTTGATATTCGCCGGTGTCCTGCAGACGCACCTGCAACGGGTACTGGAGATGGGGTACATGCAAGTGCAATCGCAAATCGAATTGTTTTACTGGCTACGCTTGGGCGCCGGAGTATTTTTTATCATCGGCGCGTTGATGTTCATTTATTCGGCATTAGGGCCGGTGCGTGAACAGACCATGACGGCAAAGCACGCGCACTGACTGCGATGATCGATAACAAAACCGGCCAGGCGGCGCACGGCACTGCGCCTGGCCGGCCGGGCACGGAAGGCATTCCATTTTACCGCCCGTTAGGCAATGAATGTGCATTGTTTGAAGCGGTTTACCGCGAAGGTTTGCCGCTGTTGATCAAAGGACCGACCGGTTGCGGCAAAACCCGGTTTGTCATGCATATGGCCGCTCGTTTGGGAAGGCCGTTGCACACGGTTTCCTGTCACGACGACCTGACTGCGGCGGATTTGACCGGGCGTTATTTATTGCAAGGTGGTGAAACAAGGTGGGTGGATGGTCCGCTGACACGCGCCGTGCGTGAAGGGAGCATCTGCTATCTCGATGAAGTTGTTGAAGCGCGCAAGGATGTGACAGTGGTGCTGCATCCGTTGACCGATGACCGCAGGATTTTGCCATTGGAGCGTACCGGAGAGCTGTTGCAAGCGCCGCAGTCATTCATGCTGGTCGCGTCTTATAATCCGGGCTATCAGAATATTCTGAAATCCCTGAAGCCCAGCACGCGCCAACGTTTTGTTTCCATCAGCTTCGATTTTCCGCCACCCGAGGTCGAAGCCCAGATCATCGCCGCCGAAAGCGGCTTGCCCGAATCGCAATGCGTCTCCTTGGCTGCTCTGGCGCAACGGCTGCGCGCATTGAAGGACGTTGATCTGGAAGAAGTAGTGTCAACGCGCTTGCTGATTTATTGCGCCACGCTGCTGAAGAATGGCATTGATCCCTATCAGGCAGCCGAAGCGGCTCTGGTGGAGCCTTTGTGCGATGATCCGGATGTCAGGCAGGGGTTGATGGAGCTGATTCATGCGGCTTTCGGCTAGCGATGAAATGGCTTGAATTCACCGAGCTGGAAGAACAGACCGGCCGTATCTGGCATCGGATGGTCGGCAACACCGCCAGTTACCGGTATTACCCGGAAGCAGCCGTATCGCTGGAGGACGTGCGCGTTGCGCTCGGTGTATTTTTTCGCGGACTGGGTGGTTCACCGGGGATAGGCATCATCGCGGGAACGCCGCAGTCGTCGCAGCATCGCCTGACATTGCGCCAGCGGCTCGGCTTAATGCAGGAATCGCTCGCCCGCATCGAATGCAATGCGGAACGCATGCTGCTGCCCGACACACTGGGCTACTTTCCGGATAGCAGCCTGAACCGGCGGCACTATTTCTGGCTCGCCGCATATTTCGCCACGGCGCATGATTCCGGTAGTCCATTACGTCCTGAATATACCGACCCCCTGCAAGCTGATCTGGCTTTTTTGCACCGCGCTTATTGGACCAGCGTGAATGTCTGTGAACGCTACTCCGGTTTGGCGCTCAGTTACCGTAGTCTTGGCGCCGCCATCTGGAACCGGCGGCCGCAGCGGGCGCTTACGCCCCAAGAGCAGGCTGTTGAGGCTGTGATTCATGCGTTGCTGTGCAATCAAACTTGTGCAGATGATTTAGGCAGTGTCTTTTTGCACGCCATCCGGCATTGCGCGCCAGAATTTTCGCGCTGGCAAGCCTCCCGGCATTATCGTACTTTTCTGCCAGTGCCATTATGGGGCGTGATGAACGCCTTCCTGAAATCGGCAAATGTCAGACCGGATACGCTGGATGATAGCATCGGTACCAGCGCAGAAGCCGATGAGAAACAGCACAAAAAGAAAAGCCGACGGGAAAAGCAGGATCAGAGCATGCGCGATGATCCGCTGCTATTGAATCGTTTTGAAAAGCTGATGAGCTGGTCTGAAATGGTTAATGTCAACCGTGCCGTGCAGGATGACGATGCGGATGCCGCCAGGGATGCCGCAAAAGCGCTGGAGGAGATCACGCTCAGTCCTAATACGCAACGCGCCGCTACGCGGTTGAAGTTTGATCTGGATTTGTCTCCGGATGACGTCAATCCGGCGCTATTGATTTCCGAGCTTACCTATCCGGAATGGGATTTCAGACGCCGGCAGTATCATGACCGGCAATGCCGGATTATTTTTCAGCATGCCACGGAAAGCGTTGAGCACTGGGAACCCGGTCTTCAGGCAAGAAAACGTTTGCGTAAAATCCGCCGTCAATTCGAGGCGCTGCGGCCAAAGCGGGAAATACTTCGCCGTCAGCTGGATGGTGCTGAACTCGATATGGATGCATTGGTGCGCGCGCAGTGTGACATGTCTGCGACCGGCAACAGCTCGGATCGCATATATCTCGATGTGCGGCAACATGCGCGTGATTTGAGCGTCGCCATTTTAATGGATGTCTCCTTGTCGACCGACAGCTGGATTGGCGGGCGGCGTATTCTCGACATCGAGAAAGAAGCATTGATCACGCTCGCGACAGGGCTGGCCACATGCCGGGATACATTCGCCATTTACACGTTCACCTCACGCAAGCGCGATTACGTGCGCGTGACCGGCATCAAAGATTTTAACGAATCGTTTAACACCCAGGTATTACGCCGCATCACAGCATTGCGACCCGGGTATTACACCCGCATGGGTGCAGCTTTGCGTCACACTCAACACCTCCTGAGCCAGCGATCCGAACGCCACCGTCTGATTCTGCTGCTGACCGATGGCAAGCCGAATGATCTGGATTATTACGAAGGCCGTTACGGTGTTGAAGATACCCGGCAAGCCATCATTGAAGCCCGCCGTACCGGTTTATCGGTATTTGGAATCACGATAGACCATGAAGCGCAGGATTACTTTCCCTACCTATTCGGCAGAGGCGGTTATGCAATTGTAGCCAAGCCGGATCGCCTCTCCCGCCTATTGCCGGTAATTTATCAGCAATTAATCAACAGTTGATTTTTTTATGCTGCCAGATTATTCCCAAGCCGTTTCCTGGCTGATAAAAGGCCGCTTATGCGGGCGCCGCTACGCTAATGCATGTCCTGCGCCAAGTACTAGAAAAAAGTATGAAATTCGCATATGAAACCTTTTAATGGACAATTGATAATCAAACCTTGTGTTACAACGATTCGCAACATGCCAATTGCGGTGATATGGAAAATTGATTTGGATCAAATTAGATCGATTCCAATACCTGCATATTCCAGACCAAAGCTGCCACTGATTCCACGGCAAAGCTGCCACCCATTCCAAACGAAAGCTGCCACCCAATCCATTGATTCCTGCCACCCTGATTTTAGGGAGGCATAGCGAAACCGACGTAGGATAACTAAACACGGCATCCTGATTCTTTTCATCATCGTGAAGAGGATTGAGATGCCAGCAAAGAGGTTATCCATGCGTAAGATAAAAGAAATATTGCGTCTGAAATGGGCTAACGGCCTAAGTAACAGAAAGATTGCTCACAGCTGTGGCATTGCTCGTCCCACGGTTAACGAATACCTGCGGCGAGCCGAGCAGGCCGGATTATCCTGGCCGCTATCAGATGAATGGGATGATGCCAAACTGGAACAAATATTGTTTCCAGAGCCGCACAAAGGTTCAGTTCCGGAACGGGTCATACCGGTCTGGGCCGAAGTTCATCAAGAGATGAAGAAGAAAAGTGTCACTTTATTTTTGCTCTGGCAAGAATATCGGGAACGCCATGATCAAGGCTATCAATACAGCTGGTTCTGTTCCCAATATCGGTTGTGGTTAGGAAAACAAGACTGGGTCATGCGCCAGACTCATCGGGTCGGCGAGAAATTGTTTGTCGATTATGCTGGCCAAACGGTTCCCATTGTCGATCCAGGTAGTGGTGAAATTCGTTACGCTCAGATTTTTGTCGCGGTACTGGGTGCATCCAATTACACCTATGCAGAGGCCACCTGGACTCAAGCTTTACCGGATTGGATCAGCTCCCATCAGCGCACCTTTACTTATTTAGATGGCACACCTGAGGTTGTTGTGCCCGATAATTTGCTGTCTGGTGTCACTAAGGCACATCGGTATGAGCCGGATATTAACCCCACCTATCAGGATTTGGCTGCGCATTATGGTGTTGCCGTGGTGCCTGCACGCGTACGTCACCCCAAAGATAAATCCAAAGTAGAAGTCGGAGTGCAAATCGTAGAGCGCTGGATACTGGCCGCACTGCGGCATCAGACGTTCTTCTCCTTATTGGAATTGAACCAGTCTATTCAGGCGCTCCTTATTCGCTTAAATCAACGATCGTTCAAGAAATTACCCGGATCTCGCGAACACCTCTTTAAAACCCTGGATTACCCGGCGTTGAATCCTTTGCCAGTTCAGCCTTATGTCTATGCAGAATGGAAAAAAGTCCGGGTACACATCGATTACCACGTCGAAGTGGATGGTCATTACTATTCCGTCCCGTATACCCTGATCAAGCAGACCCTGGATGCGCGGCTGACCCAGCGGACAATCGAGATGTTTCACCGTGCTCAACGCGTAGCCAGTCATCCGCGCTCAGCACGACAAGGCGGACATACCACCTTGAATGAACACATGCCAGAAGCGCATCGTAAATACGGCGACTGGTCGCCACAACGGTTTTATCTTTGGGCCGATAAAATAGGTCCGGCAACCACTCAGGTGATTACTGCCATCCTGACTTCACGGCGGCACCCCCAACAAGGTTATCGTGCCTGTCTGGGTATTTTGCGGTTAGCCAGAACATATCATCCCGAGCGCCTGGAAGCAGCCTGTCGGCGCGCACTTATACTTGGAACCCACCGTTATAAAAGTATTGAATCCATCTTAAAAAATAACCTGGATAACCAACCTTTGCAAGAATCACCGGCGCAGAATTTGCAGCACCATGACAATATTCGCGGCCCAGGCTACTACCATTAAATCAAAAGGAAACAACCATGCTAAATCATCCCACCCTGGATAAACTCAAAATGCTCAAATTCAATGGCATGTGTCATGCATTAGAAGAGCAAATGCAATGCGCCGATATAACGCAATTCAGTTTTGAAGAACGTTTAGGTCTTCTGGTTGATCGAGAAATCACCGAACGTGACAATCGCCAACTGACCAACCGGTTACGTCAGGCACGACTCAAACAACAAGCCTGTTTGGAAGACATTGATTATCAAGCGAGTCGAGGACTGGATAAAACCCTGCTACAAAAACTGAGTGACTGCCAATGGGTGAAAAAACCCATCAATATCCTGATTACCGGCCCAACCGGCGTTGGTAAATCCTGGATCGCTTGTGCCCTGGCAAACAAAGTATGCAGAGAAGGCCATACCGCTTGGTATCAGCGTCTGCCAAGATTGTTGCAGGAACTGCCCTTGGCCAGAGGCGATGGCAGTTATGCCAAGCTGTTGGCACGTCTGGCCAAAACCGATGTCCTGATTCTGGATGATTGGGGACTGGAAAAATTAAATGCAGAACAGCGCCGTGATTTGCTGGAAATCCTGGAAGACCGGCATGGATCACGCGCGACGATTATCACTAGTCAATTACCCTTGGATCAATGGCACGCCATTATTGGTGATGCAACCTTGGCAGATGCCATTATGGATCGATTGGTTCATAACGCCTATAAGATCAATTTAAGAGGAGAATCTATGCGAAAGAAACAAGCTAAATTGACAGAAACTGACTAACCAAGTAAAAATAAAAAACCTGCGTCGCTTCGCTCCGATAGGGTGGCAGCTTTCACCGGTTTAGGTGGCAGCCTTCGCGTGGAATCAGTGGCAGCTTTCAGTGGAATACGCACCAATACCGGGTATTTATTGTAATTTGAGCCGCAGCTAACTTAAAAATTACTAAGATGTCAGGGGATGATATGAACGTTATTAAGCAAAAAGGGTGTATTCATGTGGGTTATTTATGCGAGAAGAGATCAGAATCACAAATCGTAGATTACGAAACAAAAATATGTAGATCGATAATATTCTCGATTCGCGACCTGTTCTTGTTCTTCCGCTATCTGTAATTTACATCTGATAAGCTCGCTTATTGATTCTGTTACTGTAGTATAGGCGACGTCAAGTCAGATATGGAAAGCAATTTTGCCGATAACGGCTTAGATGTAGCACTCTCTGTCTATTGTCCGAGCTAGATGCCAACCCTACATTTTTTCTTTACTTTTTTTGCCATGCACTGACTGCTTTTTCAAAAAAAACTTTTCGATTCATTCCCCATGCCTCGGCAACTGCTAGCACGCTTCCTATATAACTCTGAACCACTGGGATAGTTTCTACAAACGGTAATCCGGCAATTAATGCTTCCTTTGCATAAGCAAGAGATTTAGCCCTTTTGGGAACATTCTTTAAATAGAAACTGCTCATATTCCCTGCTGTCATTGCTACATCGGGCAAATAGGTAAATGGATTGTCCTTAGACAGATCTCGGTAAATCGTTAAAGCTTTTTGAAATGCAATCCCTGCAGCCGGAAAATCATTTTTGTCCGCACACAAAGTCGCTAAGTTGTTCAGTATTCCCGCTATATATGGTTGATACGCCTTTGGATTGGTCTTAGCCAAGCGAGTGAATATATTCATAGCTTCCTGAAACGTAGCTTCCGCTTCTGGAGTTTCGTTCTTAACCTGTAAACTCGCAAGATTGTTTAATGTAATCGCCATATCCGGCAAATGGGTCTGCGGATCGTTTACTGTCAGACTTCGATAAATCCCTAAGGCTTCCTGATAATCATCCTCCGCAGCTGGAAAATCGTTTTTGTCGTGTTTCAAATTCGCCAGATTTATGAGGGTAATCGCCAAGTCTGGCTGATAGGTCTGTGGATCGCTTCCAGTCAGACTCCTGTTAATTCGTAAAGCTTCCAGAAGCGCAGTCTCAGCAGCTGGAAAATCTTTTTTTACCAGTTGCAAATTACCAATATTATTCAGTAACCTAGCCACTTCTGGAAAATAGGGCTGTGGATTAGTCTCAGCCAGGATTCGACAGAAATCTAATGCTTCTTGGTAAAATGGAGCAGCATCATTGAATTGATTATGTTGATGTAAAAAGTAGGCATACTCACGAGTGTTTTCAAGAGTATGCGCTGCATTGAGTGAGTGTTTAAAGTATTCTTTGGTTCTATTAAATCGATCTGGTAAATCAAAGGCAATTGCGGTCAAGCGTGCCAGAATCAAGAATTCATTAGCATTGTTAATGAGAAGTTTTTCAGTTTCAGCGAGTTGTTGCTGCTGTTGTGTTTTCTGCTGAAGCAACATACCTTGTTCATTATTCATCTGCTCGACATCAAGAATAGCCTTTGCTGACGTATAATCACCATTCTCGAAATGTTTCAAGACGAACTTTAACCGTTCAGTGTTGATGGAAATTCTGGTAAATATCTCAGCGAGACGAATGACTTCGCTTTTCAACTCATTAATTTTGCTCTGAATTTCACTACGTTTCTGGTCAACTGTCAGCAAATCTGCTTGAAAACTTTTGTCATCGGGATATTGCTCAATTCTCTGCCGAGCTGTAGCGAAGCGGGCTTCCAATTCATTCAATTGGTTTTTTAATTCCTCGTATTGAGCGGAATAATAGATATTAGTAATCTTCTGACCATTGACTAACACATCGCCTGTAGCAGTGACGGTGGAACCCGCTATAACACCTTCAGAATTATCGATTCGTATTTCGTTCATGGAGTTATTTCCGAGAGGCATTATCACCAACGATAAAATCGCCGCCCGCACTGATCGTGCTGCCAGCTACGATATTTTTGCTATCGCTAATGTCTATAGTAGGGTTCTGCGTTGATTCGAAAATTTCATTTGGCTTGAATTCGATGAAACCGTTTGCTGCTAACTTATCCAGCTGCTGATTGAATTTGTATTTGAGTTCGTCAATGTTTTTATAGGTCGTGTAAAAATGCTCCAGCACAATCAATTTCTTTTGAAAGCGCTCTAAACTTAGCAGATCTTTTTGGCTGGCATTTTCTGTGCTGATTTGAGTATCTTTGAAGTAGGTGAAAATGAAAGGTTTATTGCTAGCCTTGAATTTCTTAAAAGCTGTTTCGAACTCTTCTTCGGTGTATTGGCCAACCTTGGTTGCAAATAGCATAACAAAAATGTCACATTCTTCGATCGCTTTGTTATATTCATCTTGCAGCCGGGTTTGTGAAACTGCGTCGAGAAAATCTTCCCAGATGATAAGTTCAAGAAAAATATCTTTGCCGATCCAATCCTTGTTCTTACGGTTGATGAAAATTTCAAAATGCTCTCTATCTCCTTTCAACTCGGATGAGGACGCCAAAAATATTTTTTTCTTGAGCATGAACAAGTCCTCCGCAGGCGGGTTAAATCAATCTCCTGTTAATACATTGACATACGGATTCAAGTAATAACTGCAATCAAGTTATTTGAGAAATATTGTTTCATCAATCTATTCGCGAGGAGTTTATCAGATTTTACTATCCAGCCCATTCTCGGCCAGTTCCGCAGCGCGAAGAATGGCTTTGGCTTTATTCTGTGTTTCTATCCATTCGTTTTGCGGGATGGAGTCGGCCACGATGCCCGCGCCTGCTTGCACGTGCAGTTGACCATCCTTGATCACGCCGGTGCGAATCGCAATCGCCAGGTCCATATCGCCGTTAAACCCCAGGTAACCGACCGCTCCGGCGTACACGCCGCGTTTGGAGACTTCCAGTTCGTCAATGATTTCCATCGCGCGCACTTTCGGCGCGCCGCTTACTGTGCCGGCCGGGAAGGTGGCGCGCAGCACGTCAATCGCGCTCAGTTCCGGCTTTAGCTTGGCCTCGACATTGGATACGATGTGCATGACATGGGAGTAATTTTCAATTTGCATTTTTTCCGTGACTTTGACGGTTCCGGTTTGCGCCACGCGGCCGATGTCATTGCGGCCCAGATCCATCAGCATGACGTGCTCGGCAATTTCTTTCGGATCGGCCAGCAGGTCGGCCGCCAGTGCGGCGTCTTCCTGCGCGGTTTTGCCGCGAGGGCGCGTGCCTGCAATCGGGCGCACGGTGACCGTGTCGCCTTCCAGACGCACGAGTATTTCCGGCGACGCGCCGACTACATGAAAATCCTCAAAGTGATAGAAGAACATGTAAGGGGAGGGATTGAGGCTGCGCAGCGCGCGATAGAGCGCGAGTGGCGATGCGGTATAGGGTTTGCTGGTGCGTTGCGATAACACCACTTGCATGATATCGCCATCAAAAATATAGCGTTTGGCCCGTTCGACAGCGGCTTTGAATGCGGCTTCAGGAAATTCCGCAACTGCTGTGCCGGAAGCGACAGCTTGCTCGCTTGGAATCGTTACCGGTTGACGTAATTTTTTCAGCAGGGTTTTAAGCCGCTGACGCCCGGTTTGATAGGCATTTTCTTGTTCTGGATTGGCATAAACGATCAGATAGAGTTTGCCGGAGAGATTGTCCACCACGGCCAGTTCTTCCGATAGTAACAGCAAAATGTCTGGTGTATTCAGGGCATCCGGCTTGGTGTGGCCTTTCAGTTTGTGCTCGATGTAGCGCACCGTATCGTATGAGAAATAACCCGCCAGGCCGCCACAAAAACGGGATTTTCCAGCTGGACAGGGCGCTGCTTTGAATTGTGCCAGATAGGATTCGATGTAAGCTAGGGTGTCATTAACCGTGACTGTTTCCGATCTGCCTTGATTGATCATGGTGATGGTGTCTTCATGTACAACCATGCGCGTTGCCGCCGGCAGTCCGATGATCGAAAACCGGCCAAAACGTTCGCCGCCTTGCACCGATTCCAATAAATAGGAATAAGGCTGGTTGGCCAGTTTCAGATAAATCGATAAAGGCGTATCAAGATCCGCGTAAGTTTCCAGAACGATTGGAATGCGATTGTATCCCTGCTGCGCGAGCAGATTGAATTCGGCCTCGGTCATGGGGGATTCTAAGCGATGCTTTTAATCAATTTTGTTGCATCCAGCAAGGTATCGACGATGGCATCGCAATCCAGTTCATACACATCACGCCCTTCGTTGTAACCATAAGGTACGCAAAATACATGGCAACCGGCTGCTCTGGCGGCGATGGCGTCATTCAGTGAATCACCGATCAGCAATGCTTCATGCGGTTGCGCATCAAAATGTCTGCAAATATGTATGAGCGGCATGGGATCCGGTTTTTTCCTGGGTAAGCTATCGCCCGACAGTACGATCTCAAATTTGTTGAATAGCCCTGTGGCATGCAGCAGCGGCAGGGTAAATGCTTCAGCTTTGTTGGTGATGCAGGCCAATTTGTAGCCCGCTTGCTGCATGGCCTGTATGCCATCAACAACGCCAGCATAGGGACGCGTATTGACGCTTAAATTATTGGCGTAATGCTGCTCGTAAATCGGCAATGCTTTGGCAAACAAAGCGGCATCGGGTTCTGCATCCAGCTGCCCGGTTAGGGTGCGTTTGACCAGTTTTTGTATGCCTTTGCCGATATAGGAGCGAATCGTTGCTGTCGATTGTTCTGGCATGCCCAGATCCTTCAACATCAGGTTTGCGGCTAAAGCGAGGTCTTCAGCGGTGTCGAGCAATGTGCCGTCCAGATCGATCATGATGACCTTGATCGCTATCGGGGATGCTGTTTTATGAGCTGAAGCCATGTTACTTGATGAACTATGATTCATTGGAATAGTGGAAAAACAATAGATTTGAAAGTGGTGATCGGTTAGGCTTTTGCCAGCTCAGCCCGGAATGCGGCGACGATGCTGTCATATCGATGCGGATCGGCATCATTGCCAGCCTGATACACCGCAGAACCAGCGACGAAAGTGTCGGCGCCAGCGCGAGCGATTTCGGCAATGTTATCCACTTTAACGCCACCGTCGATTTCCAGCAGAATGTCTTTGCCGCTGGCGTCGATACGTTTTCTGACGGCGCGCAGTTTGTTCAGCGCTTCGGGAATGAATTTCTGTCCGCCAAACCCTGGATTGACCGACATGATCAGAATCAGATCCAGTTTGTCGAGCACATGGTCCAGATAGTGCAGCGGCGTGGCCGGATTAAACACCAACCCTGCTTTGCAGCCTTGCTCTTTAATCAAGCCGATGGTGCGATCGATGTGATTCGAGGCTTCCGGATGAAATGAAATGATATTGGCGCCAGCCTTGGCAAAATCAGGAATGATGCGATCCACAGGTTGCACCATCAGATGCACGTCGATAATTGCATCGGTGACCGGGCGAAGGGCTTCGCAAACCAAGGGGCCAATGGTGAGATTGGGGACATAATGGTTGTCCATTACATCAAAATGTATGATATCCGCGCCTGAATCAATCACATCGGTGACTTCCTGACCCAATTTGGCGAAGTTAGCGGAAAGAATGCTGGGTGCTAGACGGTACATGGAAAAAACCTCTCAATATTCAAATCCGTCATTCTAACCGTAAATGTCAGGTTGCGCGTAAAAGAGGTAGGGATTTATACGTAAATTTTTTCATTATCGTTTTTGTCGAATGCCAGGATGCTTTGTTTTTTTAACTGATATGTGGATTTGTTGCGGTGAAAACGATGCATGATTAATACTGATTTGACAGGTACTTAAAAAACGGGTGACTGTCAGATTAAGTCTGAGCTAGCACACATTATTTCTTTGGTTGGCGTTCGAGCTCCGTCTGCGCAAAATAATCGGTGGCTTTGTGTAATATCTTGTATGCCTGTTTTAGCGCATAATTCTCACGTTCCAGCTCCTTGAGCCTCTGCCGGTCCGATGTTGACTGAGCACCCTGGTCAGTCTCTGATTGGCGTATCCATGCATGCAGTATCTCCGGTGTGCAGCCTATCCTGGATGCTATCGATTCTATAGCTGCCCACTGAGACACATAATTCCCTTGATGTTCATACACCAGCCAGACCGCTTGCGCCCGAACCTCTGGTGTGTATTCTATGTATTTCTTCATAACTCTTCTCAATTCAAGAAATAGAATCTCCGGTAAAGCGGGGGATTCAAAGTGCTGCTTACAGACTCACCGAAGCAGCACTCCATTGATATCGCTGAAGATTAATTTAACGCTTTACCCAGATTCAGAAATTGCGTTTCGCCAGTTGAATTGTCAACCCCATCATTGTCGGTAACAACATAAACTGTTCCGTTCGCTGTTCTTGCCAGTCCTTCCAATTTGTCATGAACCCAGCCATTATTGGCCTGCATCGCGGGTAGCACATCGATAGCCAGTGTTTTGTTGAGTATTGGAAAATTACCTTCTGCCTGTGTTTTGGGTATAACGCCGCTAATATCTATGCGATAAACACGTTTGATGCGTGCATTCGGTCCGGCCTGATTATCCCGTTCGATGATCGCAAATTTATTATTGTCCAATGCGGTAATTTCCGATAACCCTACAAAACCACCCGCAGGGGATTCCACTGGATCAAGAGGATAGTAAAAGAACTTCCATTCACCTTCATCGACGGCGGGATCCAAATCCAAGGCCGGTGTGTATTGTCCGATGCGTACCATATCGGCCGGGTCATTTTTCCATTCCCGCTGAAAGGCTACGTAAACTTGCTCGGTAGCGTCCACTTTTCCTGTTACGGCCACACCCTCAAAACCATTACTTTGCTGCAACGCTTCAACTGCGGCAGGTAAGCGGATCTCGCGTATTACTGTGCCATCGCTGCGCGCTTCAATGAGTAGATTGGGTGTCGTAGACGTACCTGCGCCTTCGGATACAAGCCAGAAACTGCCATTACTGCGCTGTGCTATTCCTTCGAGATCATAATTGACACTTGCGCCATCTTTTAACAAAGGTGTCGCGCTAGTAATTTTTGCAGGATGCTTGCTGATATCTATACTATAAATCCGGCTTTTATCGTAAAAACTATCATGGACCGCATAAAGCCGTTTTGCATCATATCTATCGGAAGATAGCGCTGATAATGCGCCCCAGGGGATCGGTTTGCCATCCGCTTGCCGTGTGGATTTGATTTGAGGATAAGCCGCTGGCTTATGTTCGAGGCGGAAGATATTGATTTGAGAACGCACGGGAGAATCAACTTCGGTCGATGCAACGAAAAGCTTACGGCCGGGAATGGCAAGCAAGCCTTCCGGGCCAGCGCCAGTGGGTAACATCTGCTTGTATTTCAGTTTGTTGCCATTAGCTTGGTATACACCGACAAAGTTTCCTCGTTCGGATCCGACAAAAACGAAAGTTTCATTTTTATAGCGGCCGGTTGTGATTCCTTCTGGCTCAGTGCCTTTGTTATCAGAGCGCTTTTCTGGATAATGGCCGGCTGCTGCGGCCAGATATTCAAATTCTGTACCGGAATCATAGAGTACCTTGCCATTACGATTGAACATGCTGAAACCACGGCTGCCGCCAAAAAGGTCTCCCTCATTAGCAGTAACTATTTTGTTATTGTCCAACCAGGCAATACCATCCGGCTCACGTACAACATCTGTTAAAGTATCGGCAAAGTCGATTAATTTATTGTCAGTAATATCAATACCATCCAGCGTTACGGTTCCGGCGTTGAAATGCTGCAACACCTTGCCGTTGACGAGGTTTACAAACACAATATGATTGTTTTCCTGCATAGTGACAGCGGCAATATTGCGCTGATTGATGCTGACAAACTCTGGTTCCGGATCATCGCTGCCATAAGCCGCTAAACCAGTCAGGTCAACTTGGCGTACACTCCAATTTGCGGGTGTGCCGACCAGATCGATGATATTGAGATAACCTGCTGGCAGTTGAGGCAAGCCACCTTCCACGCCAGATACGGTGATGTCCTCATCGCGTTCGTTTTCAATCACAACAGCAGCATATCGGCCATCCGGACTGGTAGCGACAGAATCCGGCTGCCCTCCCATGTCGATTTCACGAATCGCTGAGCAGTTGGAAATGTCCGGCAGGCATGAAGGGATATGATATGCAGCCAGAATGCCTGAAGGTTCCAGAAAATTAGCTGAAGTATTGATGCCAACCAGGGCATAATCGCCCGAAATCGCAACGGATGTTGGTTCTCCGCCCGTATGCAGCGTGCCCAGGCTGACTGGATTTTCTGCATCATGAATATCTACGAATCCAATTCGTCCGGTTGGGCTATCCGTGTAAATGAGGGTATTGCCATCTTTACTCGCAGCCACAATCTCAGCGACCGTTTCGTTGACTATGTTTCTGTCACAGCTTGTATTTTCGCATACCAGATAAGTGGCTATGCGCTGGAAGTGAGGGGTGTCCGATTTTTTGCTTTCAGCAAAAACCAAGCCTGGAAATGCCGCGATTATTGCAAGACTTAATGCACTTGTTGTAAAACGAAATGCTTTTCTGGAAAATTTCATAATAAAATACCCTTAGTGATCTGAGTGTCTGAACGTTAATTATTGTCAGGTAATGAATTTGTATTGATTAAATCCAAATTCGTTGCCTTTGTGGATGCTAAAGGAAATTTATTACGTGTTTATTGCGGGTATGCGTCAAACAAAAGATAAATGACAGGTAGCCCCGCATATTGCATGAGAGGAAGTGGCAAATCCGGTGTAATGCTTTTTAATTCAGTTGCCTAAGGAAGCTCTGATTAATTGGCTGCATAACGGAGAGGAATTTCCAGTGCGCGACGTATCCAGGAATCATTCAATCTCTGCGGGTTCAATCCCTATTCCTGGAGGTGAAAGCGGGCTTCAACTCGGCGGCCGCGTCTCAAGCTGATCAAAATAGAATGAGCGAAGTTGAAAATGTGGCCTGGAATTGAATTTTAAATTTGTGACGGGTATGTTTTTCTTTTTTACCATTAACCGGACAGCAATTGATTGTCAATATTGATGCTATTTCTTGGTAAACTACCGCTAAGAGCGTAAAACAGTTTGGAACGAAAAGATGGCCGAAGAAAACAAGTATGAAATTGAAGTCAGCGTTCGTATCGTATATCTGCCCGATCAATCAGATGAGGAATCGGAACGGCACGTATTTGCATATACCATTACGATTGCAAATAACGGGACAGTTGCCACCCAACTCATCAGCAGGCATTGGATTATCAATAACGGCGATGGCACGATTCAGGAAGTGCGCGGGCTGGGCGTTGTGGGCGAACAGCCGTTGCTCAAGCCGGGAGATAGTTTTGAATATACCAGTGGAACGGTGATTTCTACGTCGGTTGGATCGATGAAAGGCAGTTATCAAATGGCAGCTGAAGATGGCTTCCATTTTGATGTGGCCATACCGGAATTTATACTGAGTGTTCCCAGAACGCTGCATTAGTGTGTCTGATTTTAAGATCCTGGCGTATGTGTGATGTTTTAAGCCGCCATCATTTTAATGACCGGTAAGCTCTATCTGATTCCGGCGCCGATCAGTCAAACCGATATCGCTTGGGTGCTGCCTGCGGCGGTGCAGCAATGCGTTGCTGAAATTTCTCATTTTATCGTTGAGCACCCTAAAACGGCGAGACAATTTCTGAAACGGCTGGATTGCACTTGCCCCTTACAGGAGTTAAATATCCAGATCCTGAATGAACACACGCGCGCAAACGATTTTTTGGCTTTGCTGGATCCATTATTGGCTGGACATGATGTGGGTTTGCTATCCGAAGCAGGCTGTCCGGCCGTGGCGGATCCTGGAGCCGAACTGGTCAGGCTGGCGCATAAAAATAATATTCCTGTCGTGCCTTTGGTTGGGCCATCATCCATTTTGCTGGCGTTGATGGCTTCAGGATTAAACGGACAGCGATTTGCCTTTCACGGCTATTTGCCGGTTGAGGGCGCAGCAAGAGCAAGTAAAATAGCCGAGCTGGAAAGAATATCGATCCATCTGAAGCAAACGCAGATTTTCATTGAGACTCCGTACCGTAACCAGAAACTGCTCGAGCAACTCGTTAAAGTGTGTAAGGACAATACCGACTTGTGCGTTGCAACCGATCTGACATTTTCCCGTGAGATGATTGCAACCAAATCAATCAGAGAGTGGCGGCGTTCTTTACCAGACGTCAATAAAATACCGGCGATTTTTTTATTGCTGGGATAACTGATTTTAATATGAGCGTTATCCGCTAATCCGAGTGATTATTGATCAGGATGCTTTTTCTGAATAAATTCTATTTTGTAGCCATCGGGATCTTCGATAAATGCGATGATTGTCGTGCCATGTTTCATCGGACCCGCTTCACGCGTTACTTTTCCCCCCATTTTCCTGGTGCTTTCACAGGCTTGATAAGCATCATCGACTTCAATGGCGATGTGGCCAAAACCTTCTCCTAAATTGTACGAAGAGGTATCCCAATTATGCGTCAGTTCCAATACGGTACCGCTAGCCTCATCCTGATAACCTACAAAAGCGAGGGTAAATTTGCCATCCGGGTAGTCTTTGCGGCGTAATAACTTCATCCCTAGAACTTGCGTATAAAACGCAAGTGATTTTTCGAGACTTCCAACCCGAAGCATAGTATGCAGAATACGCATTTAAATTTTTACCATTTCAAAATCTTCTTTACGTGCGCCACATTCCGGGCAAGTCCAATTGATTGGTACATCTTCCCAGCGCGTACCGGGTGCAATACCTTCATCTGGAGATCCTAAGGCTTCATCATAGATGTAGCCGCAAATCAAACACATATAACGGTTATATTGATGATTCTCTTCGGTAGACATGATAGATAGCAGTGTCCTTTTAGGTTAAAATAACATTTTACGGTATTAATGCATGTTACAGCCACCCCCAATCGTACTTTCTTTTGCTGCCAATGACCCCAGTGGTGGAGCAGGCCTGCAGGCGGATATGTTGACTATCGCCAGTTTGAGCTGTCATCCGCTATCTGTCATGACGGCCATAACTGTCCAGGATACAACAGGTGTGGATGAGGTAATGCCACTGGATTCCGAATGGGTTGCGGATCAAGCGCGCGCCGTTCTGGAAGACATGCCGGTTCATGTGTTTAAGATTGGTTTGCTGGGTAGCGTTGAAATTATTGCTGCTATCGCGGAGGTAATTTCCGATTATCCTCATATCCCTTTAGTGATGGATCCTATACTGACTTCCGGGCGCGGAGATGAACTTGCGAACGAGGAAATGATCGATGCGATGCGTGAATTGTTGTTGCCGCAGGTTACGATATTAACGCCCAATAGCTTGGAAGCAAGGTATCTTGCCCAACTGGATGTGGACAGTAGTGAAAGCAGGCTGGATTTGAGTGTTTGTGCCCATCGATTATTGGATATGGGATGCGAATATGTATTGATAACGGGCACGCACGAAAATACAACGCAAGTGAAGAATACCTTGTTTAATGCTGAAGGTATTGTGCGTGCAGATGAATGGGAGCGGCTTGAGCATACGTATCATGGTTCGGGTTGTACACTGGCATCGGCAATCGCTGCATCATTAGCCAATGGCTTATCGATTAGCGAGAGTGTCTTGGAAGCTCAGGATTACACCTGGCACACATTGCAAGCCGGATTCCGTCCCGGCATGGGGCAATATATTCCCAACAGGCTTTTCTGGGCCAGAGATATTGAGGAAAGCGAAGACGAGAATGGCGGTGCGGCCGTTGATAAGCCATAAAATTAGAGGGTTATATGCGATCACGCCGGATTCCGGAAATACCGGCGAGCTGCTGGATAAGACGCAGCAAGTACTGGCAGGCGGGGCGCAGTGTATTCAATATCGTAATAAATCAGTGGATAATGCGTTACGCAAAAAACAAGCCGGATTGCTGTTGCAGTTGTGCAGAAAGTATGCCATTCCATTGATTGTCAACGATGATATTGATCTTGCAATAGAGATTGATGCGGATGGGGTGCATGTGGGACGGGACGATATCTCAGTATCCGATGCGAGAAAATTTCTGAAGCGAGGCAGAATTATTGGAGCATCGTGTTATAACAATCTGGATCTGGCGATTGAGGCTGAGAAGCAAGGCGCTGATTATGTCGCTTTTGGTGCTTTTTTTTCTTCGGTGACCAAACCGGAAGCAACGCCGGTTTCGATTAGCCTGATCAAGCAAGCCAGGCAAATATTAACGGCGTCAGTTGTCGGGATTGGCGGAATCCGGCTGATCAATGCCGCAATGTTTGTTCATAACGGTTGTGATGCCATAGCCGTTTGCAGCGATTTGTTTCAGGCCGGAAATGTCAGGATAAGAGCAGCGCAGTACACGCAATTATTTGCAGAAAATCTGTAATGCATTTTAATCCGGATTATTTTTTATCTTTATCAATTCTTTTTATGAGTAACTAAATGACTTCACGTAATCATCTATTGTTCGAACAATCCCAGCAATATATTCCCGGCGGCGTAAATTCCCCGGTCCGTGCGTTTAAATCGGTTGGTGGTGAGCCGGTTTTTTTTCAACGTGGCGAAGGTGCATATTTTTGGGATGCGGACGGTAAATCGTATATCGACTATGTGGGTTCATGGGGTCCTTTGATTTTGGGTCATGCGCATCCGGAGGTCGTGAAGGCGGTTCAGAATGCCGCACAGAATGGTTTGACTTTTGGCGCGCCGACTGAAGCGGAACTGGAAATCGCGCAGCTGATTTGTCAATTGATTCCGTCAATTGAGCAGGTGCGATTAGTGAGTTCCGGGACCGAAGCGGGCATGAGCGTAATTCGTCTGGCGCGGGGGTTTACCGGCAGGAGTAAGATCGTTAAATTTGAAGGGTGCTACCACGGTCATGATGATTCCTTGCTGGTCAAGGCGGGCTCGGGTGCATTAACCTTCGGCAATCCCAGTTCCGCAGGGGTTCCGGCGGAGACAGCCGGTCATACGATCGTTCTGGATTATAACGATATCGCAGGCATCGAAGCTGCATTCAATCAATGGGGACAAGAAATCGCCGCGGTGATTGTTGAACCGGTTGCCGGCAATATGAATCTGATTGCTCCGCAACCTGGCTTTCTTGCCAAGCTGCGGGAATTGTGCACGCAAAGCGGTAGTGTACTGATATTTGATGAAGTGATGACCGGGTTTCGTGTCGGTCTGGGATGCGCGCAAGGGTTGTATCAGATCAAACCCGATCTGACCGCATTGGGTAAAGTCATCGGGGGCGGTATGCCGATGGCGGCATTCGGCGGGCGCCGCGATATCATGCAATGCTTGGCGCCGTTGGGCCCGGTTTATCAGGCAGGCACGCTGTCCGGTAATCCGGTGGCTGTCGCAGCGGGACTGGCAACGTTGAAATTGATTCAAGCGCCCGGTTTTTACGATAAATTGTCGGGCAGAACGCAGCAATTGGTCGATGGCATTGCTACCAAAGCTAAAAATCATGGGATCGATTTTTGCGCGCAATCTATTGGTGGTATGTTTGGGCTGTATTTTAGTAAAAATATTCCCGGCAGCTTTGCCGAGGTGATGCAATGCGATAAATCGGCTTTTAACCGATTCTTTCATGCCATGCTGGAGGAGGGTGTTTATTTTGCACCTTCGGCCTTTGAAGCGGGTTTTGTATCGTCGGCGCATGGAGATAATGAGTTGGATAAAACATTGTCTGCGGCAGAGAAAATCTTCGGAAACTGGTAGTTTCGTCTGTTGTTAATGGCGGAGCGAAGCAGAAATAAAAAAGGTGGCATTCGCCACCTTTTTTATTTCTTAATCGGAGCGCTACTCAGCGCATAGTGGAAATATAAGCTGAAACGGCGTGTTTCTCCAGCGGATTCATGCGGGTAAGCACCTTCTGCATGACATTATTATTATTATCGCCTCGCTCGGCTTTGTTGAATAGCTCCAGTTGCATCATCGTATATTCTGCATGCTGTCCGGCTATTGCAGGGTAATGAGGCGGGATACCGGCACCAGTGGGGCCATGACAGCTGGCGCAGGCAGGAACTTCGTTGCCGAGGTTTCCGCCGTGATAAAGAATTTTGCCTGTCTCAACTAATTTCTCTTTGGCCGCTATCTGGCTTGGAACGGCTGCTTGTTTGGCATAGTACGCGCCTAGCGCTTCCATATCTTCCTGGGATAGCGTTGCTACCATCGCGGACATGACAGGACTATTGCGTTTAGGCGGCGCATCGCCGATTGCTTTAAAATCCATGAGCTGCTTAGTGATATACTCAGCATGCTGACCCGCCAGGATAGGGTTCATCGGAATAACGCTATTACCATCCGCATTGTGGCAGCCCGCACATACGCCCGATGCAATTTCCTCCACTGTGGCAGGTGCAGCGAGGGTGGTATCAGCAGGTGCCGCATCATCTTCGGGGGCTTCAGCCGAAATCGGTGCAGCTATTGCAAATGCTGCAAGCATTACCATCATCTTAATTATTTTCATATTTCTTATTCCGTTTTTAAAAGGCTTTCAAAAATTGCTAGACATGTTCGAGAAATAACGGCGTATTTTAACAAGGCATAACAACGTTAACAACAAAATTAAGCTGATCTTCGTTAATTATAATATTTTATTTTTCAATGAAAATAATCTTTATTATTTTACTGTTAGTTAATATAGCCTATGTAATGGGCAATCAGTTCTTGCCGGAAGAGAAAAATGAATTTCTGTCGGCGCAACAGAATCCTGAAAAAATAGTATTGGTCTCAGCGCATGAAAGTTGTTTGATCTGGGGTAAGTTTTATGAAGAACAAATCCAATATGCTCAGACAGTTTTGTCGGAATTATTTCCTGAACTGTTGTATAGCCTGGAAGAATCGGGTGATACCATTATGTTCTGGTTGTATATTCCGCCTTTTTCGAATAAAGAAGCTGCCAATCGTGAAATCAATAAATTAAGAAATCTGGGCATTGTCAGTTTCCGCGTCAAAGATGAAACGCAATGGAAGAATGCAATTTCTCTGGGTATGTTTTATGATCAGAACGATGCGCTGAAACAATTAAGGGAGACGGAGAAAAAGGGTATCGCCAATGCCAGAATAGAAGACCGCAGTGTTTTGCTAAAAAATATAGTTATCCATAATCCGACGCGAATGATTAAGGAGCAGATGCAAAAATTGGTTGAGCAATTTGATGACACGCAATTAGTTCAAGGCAAGTGTGAGCGTTTATAATATACCCTCGTAAGAACATCGGGTTATCAAAGTTTGTTGCAATTTATTAAGAATTAATGATATTTCAAAATTTTTCATTCAATCATCGAATAAACTAATAATGACGGTAATGATAAAAACAGCGCAGGAAATAGAAAAAATGCGCATTGCAGGACGGCTGGCGGCGGAAGTGCTTGACTACATCAACCCTTATGTCGTGGCAGGCATCGCTACTGAGGAACTGGATTCGTTGTGCCATCACTATATGGTCGATGTGCAAAAGACAATTCCTGCGCCCTTGAATTATGCGCCTTCAGGGCATACTCCTTATCCCAAATCCATTTGTACTTCGGTGAATAATCAGATTTGTCATGGTGTTCCGGGTCAAAAAAAATTAAAAAACGGAGACATTATCAATATCGATATTACCGTGATTTATGAAGGGTATCACGGGGATACCAGCCGGATGTTTTACGTGGGGGAACCTTCTATCCAGGCGAAACGTTTATGCGAGGTTACGTTTGAAGCGATGTGGCGGGGCATCGATGAAATCAAGCCAGGTAAGCGTTTAGGGGATATCGGACACGCCATTCAGAAACTGGCCGAAGGGGTGGGGTATAGTGTGGTCAGGGAATTCTGCGGCCATGGCATCGGCGCAAAATTTCATGAAAACCCCCAAGTGCTGCATTATGGCCGGACCGGAACCGGATTGGAATTGCAACCAGGGATGATCTTTACCGTAGAGCCGATGATCAATGCGGGTAAAGCGGCCATTCGTCATCTGCCGGACGGCTGGACCGTTACCACCAAAGATGGCAGCTTGTCAGCGCAGTGGGAACATACCATTCTGGTTACTGCAGACGGTTATGAAGTTCTGACCGTATCAGCGGGCACTCCGGGTAAACCGACTTATCGTTTTTCCAACTAGGTTCTCATTCGGGATAAAATTTCAGTCATGACACGAAGCCATCAGCGTACACCGGCGCAAATCCGCCCGGTCAACATTATTCGCCGTTACACCAAGCACGCCGATGGGTCGGTGCTGATCGAATGCGGTGATACTAAGGTGATCTGTACCGCCAGTATCAGTGAGCAAGTTCCCCCTTTCCTCAGAGGCCAGGGTCAAGGCTGGCTGACGGCCGAATACGGCATGCTGCCCGGTTCGACGAATACCCGTATGCAGCGTGAAGCGGCAAAAGGCAAGCAATCGGGGCGCACGATGGAAATCCAACGCCTGATCGGACGTGCGCTGCGCGCTGCGGTCGACCTTAAAAAACTCGGCGAACGCACCATCCAGATTGATTGTGACGTAATTCAGGCCGATGGCGGCACGCGCACGGCCAGTATCACCGGTGCGTTTGTTGCGCTGCATGACGCGGTCGAGAAATTGATTTATCAGCAACTCATTGAAACCTCGCCGATCACGGACCATGTGGCGGCGATCTCGGTCGGCATTCATCAAGGCGTTCCGGTACTGGATCTGGATTATGTTGAAGATTCTTCATGCGATACGGATATGAATGTGGTGATGACCGGCAGTCTGGGCATCATCGAGGTGCAGGGCACTGCGGAAGGCAACGCTTTCAACCGCAAAGAACTGGATAAGATGCTGGATTTGGCGCAACAGGGCATTCAGGAATTGATTGGGATTCAGCGCACAGTCCTGTCTCAGCCATGAATGCACTGCACAAACTGGTCATCGCCAGCCATAATCCAGGAAAATTAAGGGAAATCAATGCTATTCTGGCGCCTTTGGCAATTGCCGCAGTACCGCAGTCTGATTTCAATTGCGGTGAAGCCGATGAACCTCACGGCACTTTTGTCGAGAATGCATTGACCAAAGCGCGCCATGCCAGCCGCTGCTCGGGATTACCCGCATTGGCGGATGATTCCGGCATCTGCGTGCGGGCGCTGAACGGCGCGCCCGGCGTCAATTCCGCACGTTACGCCGGTGAACCCAAATCGGATGCGCGTAACAATCAGAAACTCATCGAAGCGCTGAAACAACAGACCGATCGCCGCGCTTATTATTATTGCGTCATCGTACTGCTGCGCCATGCTGCCGATCCGCAGCCGGTCATCGTCGACGGATCGTGGCACGGCGAAATCATCGACCAGCCGCGCGGCGAAGGCGGATTCGGTTACGACCCGTATTTTTATCTGCCGGAATTTGGTAAAACTTCCGCAGAAATGACTTCTGAACAGAAAAATAGAATCAGCCATCGCGGTCAGGCGCTGGCAAAGTTGGTAGAAATTTTACGTGCTGGGGAATTTTGAAAACTGCCATTCTGCAAAACTTTCTCGATTCCGCAGAGTGACTCTTCGCAAAAACAGGAATTCTTATATGGATCCTATTGGTTTTCTGGCTTTCTTAAATCTAAAAAACAGATTTATTTTATAACAATGCAGAATTCACTACATTTACTTATATCTTATATTTGTTTTTAATTTCTTGGCTATAGATTTAATCCTTAAGTGTAGTTGATCGGTATTTTGCAATCATTGCATTATCGTCTTTGTCATCTTGTTTGCCAAAAACGTAAAGCGCACAAATGAAAATGACTGTTAGAAAAAGGCAGATAGTTGGGAATAATTCGAAGGGGAGTGTAATCCTATAGTAAGTTATCAATACGTTTATTAGCAGAAGAAAAAAGATTAAAACAACAAATAGACTCAAAAGCTGATTTATTTTGGATACGGAGAATTTGTATGAGTTGTTTAGCTTCCAAAAAGATGTGCAGCATTCTTCAAGTCTAGTTTTATAGAGTGGCCCTATTATTTCATCTTCTAGTAAGTCAACATGCCTCTCCCAGTTGTTCTGCCAAAACTTGCTAGCTCTGTTTACAAAGTACCAAGCAATCGAAAAAACAAATCCGATACAAGAGATTAGTAGCAGTATATCTTGCTTATTCATTATTTTTTTTTCCGACATTCCCGGCGGTATCGACTCTGAAACTGATACGGAAAAGTATCCTGCAAACGTTACAGCTATGAATGCCCAAAAATAAGTAGCTCTTTTCCAATAAAGTTCGATTTCAAACTTTCTTATATCCAATGCATGGTCTAATGCCTTCTCTCTACGTTTTTTGTTACAAAATCCATCATAAAATTTAAAATATTTATTTTTCATAAATCTAAATCTCATCTGAAGCGCATATGGTGTCAGGTCCATAATCAAGAATTCTTTCACTCAAGCACGTAATGAAATAACTAAAAAGCATTGCATCATAAGATTCGCATGAGGATGAATTTTCATTGTTTCTCACATCTATCGAATATGCTAAACGAACGCTGAAATGACGCGTTCAATGACATTTTCCGGTAATGATACGTAAGTAAATGTAGTGGCCGGGTATAAATAATCTTCTCCCGATTCGTCAATGACGCGAATCTGCCCATGTTTTTCCGCATCCTCATCTGATCTGGAGAGCACTTCGTACAGCTTGCGAATTTCTAGCGATACTTCATGGCCCTGGTTGCCAATATGAATGGCAGCCTTATGCTTATTTACGATGATGCGCGTTCGATGATCTATTTACAGTTGTTCGTAATGTCCGCCAATGGCGAAAATATAAACATACTTATCGTCAAATTTGTAGATCACCCGGTCTTTTTGGCTAAGCCTGCGCGACCAGAAACCTGTTAAGTTATGCCGCAACATTTCCGGTTTACCGGTGCCCATTGATGGATCATCGCGAAGCATTTCTTTCAGAATGTTGCATAGTGATTTATGCAGGCGCGGGTCACGTGTTTTCAGTGCTTCGTAAATTTCCCACGTATTGCCTTCAAACACCAAGGATCTTTTGGATTTCTTCATCCGGTGGGATATATCCCGATTTTGTGGTGTGGGTCTGTGTCGAAGCCAGAATTTGTTGTATTAGGCTCGTATTTTGGAGCACAAAAAGTGTTTCTTGATCACGCGCCCAATCTTCGGCACTGATGATCACAAAATCCTCACCGCTTCGACGGGTAATTTTAACCGGCTGATGTTCGCTGATAACCTTCTCAACGATGTTTTTCAGGTTATCGCGAAATTTATTGACGCTGATGTTATCCATTTTGATTGGCGTACGGTATGACCGTACACTTAATTAAGGAATGCAACAGTAGCACAATCATTACACTGAGATCAAATGGGTTATGCGATCGTGGAAAACATTAAATTAACCAAGCTGCTCTCGATGATACTTCAAATGCTCGCCGATAAACGTGCTGATGAAATAATAACTATGGTCATACCCGCTGTGAAATCGCAGCGTGAGATTCTGATCCGCTTCACGGCACGCTTTCTCTAAAGCTTCCGGGTACAGTTGCTGAGCCAGGAACTGATCGTCCATACCCTGATCGATCAATAAATCAGGCACGTGACGGCCATCTCTGATCAGCGCGGTAGCGTCGTACTGGCGCCAGTTTTGTTGATCTTCACCCAGATAGTTGCGGAATGCTTTCTGTCCCCACGGGCATTGCATTGGTGCGCAAACCGGCGCGAACGCGGATACCGAACGAAACAGATCGGGATGGCGCAGCGCCAGTGTCAACGCGCCGTGACCGCCCATCGAATGGCCGGAAATGCCGATGCGATCCGGTTCTGCGGGGAATTGGCCGGTGATGATGGAATGCAGTTCTTGCGTGATGTAGCTTTCCATACGGTAATGCTTTGACCACGGTGCGAGCGAAGCATCCAGATAAAACCCCGCACCGGCGCCAAAATCCCAATCATCCGTTTCACCGGCAATTCCGGTTTGGCGCGGGCTGGTGTCCATCGATACCAGCATCAGGCCGTATTCCGCCGCGTAACGCTGCGCGCCGGCTTTGATCATGAAGGTTTCTTCGGTGCAGGTGAGTCCGGCCAGGAAAAACACCACCGGCACGCGCTGATATTGCGCCTGGGGCGGTTGGTACACGGAAAAGCGCATCGGCAAACCGATGATCCCGGATGAGTGCTGATAAAAGCCCTGAATGCCGCCGAAGCAGCTGTGCTGGTTGCGGGTTTCGAGTGTCGTCATGATTAATAAATCACCACCGAGCGGATGGATTCACCGCTTTTCATCAAGTCAAAGCCGTCATTGATCTTGTCCAATGGCAGGATGTGGGTGATCAACGAATCGATGTCGATTTTTCCTTCCATGTACCAATCGACGATTTTGGGTACATCGGTGCGGCCTCGCGCGCCGCCGAAGGCGGAACCTTCCCATTTGCGGCCGGTAACGAGTTGGAATGGCCGCGTGCTGATTTCCGCACCAGCCTCGGCGACGCCGATGATGATGCTGCGTCCCCAGCCTTTGTGCGTGCATTCCAGCGCCTGGCGCATGATTTTGGTGTTGCCGATGCACTCAAAACTGTAATCCGCGCCGCCATCGGTCAATTGCACCACCGCATCGACGATATTGGGCACATCGTTCGGATTGATGAAATGCGTCATGCCGAATTTGCGCGCCATCGCTTCGCGCCCCGGATTGATATCGATGCCGATGATTTTGCCGGCGCCGACCATGCGCGCGCCTTGAATCACGTTCAAGCCGATTCCGCCCAGACCGAACACCGCTATGTTTGCGCCGGGTTCGACTTTGGCGGTGTAGATCACCGCACCGAGCCCGGTGGTGACGCCGCAACCGATGTAGCACACCTTGTCAAAAGGGGCGTCTTCGCGGATTTTCGCCAGCGCGATTTCCGGTACCACGGTGTAATTGGAGAATGTCGATGTGCCCATGTAATGGAACAGCGGTTTTCCATCCAGAGAGAAGCGCGATGTACTGTCCGGCATCAGGCCTTTGCCCTGGGTGCTGCGAATCGCCTGGCATAGATTGGTTTTTTGGGAAAGGCAGAATTTGCATTCGCGGCATTCCGGCGTGTATAGCGGAATGACATGATCGCCTTTGCGCAGCGACTTGACGTTGGGGCCGATATCCACCACCACCCCGGCGCCTTCATGACCCAGGATGGCCGGAAAAAGGCCTTCGGGATCAGCGCCTGATAGCGTGTAATAATCGGTATGGCAAATGCCGGTGGCTTTGATCTCGACCAGCACTTCACCGGATTTCGGGCCTGCCAGATCGACCTGTTCGATCGTTAATGGCTGACCGGCCTTCCAGGCTATTGCAGCTTTTGTTTTCATTGAAATTTGTCCTCGTTATATTTTATGAGTGCGCAGATGCGCCAGCAGACCGCGGCTGGCTTCCTCGACCATATCCAGCACCTGCTCAAATCCTTGTTGCCCGCCGAAGTAAGGATCAGGCACCTCGATACTTGCAGGATTGTTTTCGCCATATTGCATGAATAACTGGATCTTGCCGAGATGCTGCTGAGGACTGCGCTGCCGCAATAAGGCGAGATTTTCGTTGTCCATGGCAAGAATATAGTCGAATTCCTCAAAATCACTCGATTGCACTGCGCGGGCACGTAATTCGTGCATTTTGTACCCGCGTTGCAATGCCGTATGCTGCGCACGGTGATCCGGCGGGTTGCCAATGTGATAAGCATGCGTACCCGCGGAATCCACTTCAATCATGTGATCCGCTCCGGCGGTCTTGACGATATGCCGGAATACCGCATCCGCGGTTGGAGATCGGCAAATATTGCCCATGCAGACGAATAATACTTTTATTTTTTTATTCTGGTTCATGATTATTGTGACTCGAGACTGGCAGTATTAATAATATTCGATGAATCGTCATAGCTTGCCTTGCGGGCAAATCACCCGACTGTTTTTTAACATTCTTCCGGTTTTCTTGAATTAACTCAAAGTTTACTAATACGTCATTAAGCTTGGCAAGCCATCTTTATGCAAATGCTAAAATGATTCTATTCCAAGAATGCCATGGCGCCCACTTTTTAACTCAGTTGCATTACACTATCCCATTACTGACCGTTTTATTTTTATTGTGACGGACCGCTGTATCGACTGGTTGCCTTGCAGGACAGGTTATCATGGTTAACCTTGCAGCTCTAAGGTGCTTATAATAAAAATCAGACACCTTATCGATATTAGTAACAGGAATAATACCTATCATGACACAAATACACGATCAAAATCTGCCCGAAGGCACGCAAATCGGCGTCTATGAAATTAAAGGCGTTGCAAAAGTGAGTTCATTTGATATCACTTATCGTGGCTGGAATCATCATCTTAAGGAACGGATAAAAATACGTGAATACTTTCCTCACGATTTTGCCCTGCGTGCAACGGATGGTGTTGGTATTGAACCTAAATTTCCAGCAGAAAAAGAAAATTTTGACTATGGATTAAAGGCATTTGTGCATCAGGCCGAGGTTCTTATCCAGATCGAGCATCCTAATATTGCTGTGACAGAGAATATTCTCTTATCGAACGGAACGGCGTATCTGATTATGGGTAGCCAGGAGGGAATGCCGTTTTCCAAGTTATTAGAGGCACAAGCCTCTCTGGCGGAAGCAGAGTTAAAATTCATACTGACGTCGGTCTTGAGCGCGTTGCAGAAAATACACGAACACAAAATCGTGCATGGTGGCATTCAACCTGCGGCGATTCTTATCGGTAAGGATGGTGAACCGCTACTGATCAATTTTTCTGCCGCACGATTAGCGATCGCTGCGCGTACCTCGCGCCTCACTGAGGAATTAGCCGTTGGTTATGCGCCTGCGGAGCAATATGAATCCGGCAATGAACCTGGGCCTGCAACCGATTTTTATGCGTTGGGTGCAGTCCTGTATGCAGGTATGACGCATCGCTCGCCTGTTGCGGCGCAGATCAGGAAAACGGCCTTAAGCCAGGGGGAGTCCGATCCAATGGGTGATCTCTCCGGATCTCCGGACATCGCCTATAGCGCTGAATTATTGCAAGCGGTGCAGTGGATGCTACAGCCGGAATATCAGGATAGGCCGCAATCGGCGGGTGAGATTCTGGCGTTGCTGAAATCCGAACATGCCAGTGAAACCAAAACTGCAACTGTAAAACAGACCACTGCAGAGACCGTTTCCCGTAGCCGCCCGGTCGCTAATAATGCACTATTGATGGGCATCATGATCGGAATCGTTGTCCTGGTGACTGTTGGATTATGGTTTGGCGAGAATCCTGCGAAGCTATTGGATGGGGAGGCAGGTACTGTGGTTACTGAGCCTTTATTTCAACGCGATCCCGGGAAAGTCGCTGATACATCGGAGATAAAAGAAGAAGATTCATCCGTTGCATCCGCTGCAACCGAATCAAATCAAGAATCCGTCCCCGATAAAATATCCGAAACCGTACGAGCAATGTCGTATGAGCCTGAGAATCAATCCGGTGCAAGTATCTTTTTCCCAGAGGGACTGGCGGTTGTTGAAGCGGAACGTAATGCAGCAGTTGATGCATCTTTGCCGCAATCCGCGGGGCAGGATTCTCCGGTAAATCCAATTGATGCAGGCTTAATTAAGAAACATTTGGCGGCTGCTGAGAAGGCCATGAAAGTGGAACGCTTCACCACACCTGCAAGAGACAATGCGCACAAATATTACCAGATGGTGTTGGCGATGGAATCCAATAATGCAGAGGCGCTCGAAGGTCTGCAGAAGATGGTGGATCGTTATATTCAGTTTATTGAGAAATCAAGGGCTGAAGGTAAGCTTGATGCAGCCAGACTTTATTTGCAAAGAGCGGAATCCATTTTGCCTGACGATCCTAAGCTGCGGGAAATTCGATCTGGGCGGGTGCTTGATGAATGAGTGCTTCGATTGTATCGATGAAATTATGTGATTTGAACTTGTGATTTCCCGTGGTTTTGTTACGGAAAATCACAAATTTGAACTTAAATTTATGCGCTGGTTTCTTTCTTGCGATACATTATCAGGCTAATTAAACATAATCCAATCAACAGCATGGCGTAAGTTCCTGGTTCTGGAACAGGTGTCATCACATTGACATCCAGGATGACTTTGTCACCGCGATGAAAGGTTACGTTTTGCCAATCAACCGCAATTTCGTGACTGTTAAAGGTTACATTCGTCAGGTTAAAGCCAGGCACTACACTACTTGCATCATTGAAGGTCACGTTAGTGATGAAAGGAGCATTTGTAAAGCTGAGCAGATTTCCGTTAGTGATAAATAAGCCGTCCCGGTCCAGAGATACTGCAGATGGAGCCCATGTTAAATCGCTCAGAAAGTCATATTCCACGGTAGTGTCGGTTATTGTCAGAGCGTAATAATTAAAAAAAGAATTTTGCACAGTACCGTTGGCTACAAAGCTAGCCGGCGATCCAGAGCCGTTGTAAATGGCGCCGTAAGCATAATATTGGGTGTTCACACTGCTGCCGATCAGTCCGGCTTGTGCTTGGGAAGTAAAGCCGAGAACTAACGGTATCAGAATTGTGAAGAAATAAATTTTTGATTTCATGGGAAGACCTTTTGATTAATTGATTTGTATTAAAAGATGCTCGCGGATTTATTCTTAAGCTTCATAAGGTACCATCGAATTCTATTAATTGATAGCCATCCATATATTTATAGTTTCTAACTACTTAATAAAGTTAAATAAATCGTTATTTTCCTGTTGATGAGTAATAACTCAGCCAATTTGTACGATCCTGGCCACTGATGGTGTTCCGTCAAGATTCCATACGAAAAGCATATAGAACCCCGGAGGGGCTGCATTAGCTGAAGCTGGTGTTTTTACTGTTACGATACGGTTACCTTTTTGTGGGGTCGGCAGATTAAAAAAACGTGTTTCATTATTGAATGCATGTGTCGTAGCGCCAATACGCACCAGCGTGACCCTGGAAATATTTTCGCTTGCTTCGATAGAAAATTGCTCATTCCAGCTCATCATGGTTGTTGGAGCGTCGACAATAACCGGTCGAAGAGAAAACCGCCCGCTGCCGTCTTTTTTAAATAAATAAGGCGGGTAGTAAATTTCGCCATTAAGCTGAGTCAAAGGACCTGGCGTGCCACCGCCTCCAGTAATGACGCTCCCATCGGGAAGAAGCAGTGAAGTTGAGTGATACAGACGGGGAGTGGCCGCTCTTGCTGTTGATTTCCATATTTTTGTACTGGGATTCCAAAGCTCGGAATCCAAAGCTGCACCTGCTAGGTCGTTACCCGTCGATGACCCTCCATTGATCCAGACGGAGCCATTGGCGAGTACGGTCGCATTGCTATATTGACGTTTTTTTGCCAGTGTGCCGCCCGAAGTCACAACCGGTTCGCCGCTACCATTGATGTTGACAACGAGCGCTGTGCGATTGTCGCGAATGGATAATAGGCGGCCAGGGGCATACATGATGCTCGGCAGGCTGTTAAGGCCCGGCGGTATGGTTGATTTATACTTCGAGAGCGTACCGGTGCCTGAGGGATCGAGCTTGTACATTGCTCCGTCGTGGCCAAGAATGAACAATTTGCCTTGCGGGTTTACCCAGGCCCTGGGATAAAACCAGGCAACCCCGGTGCCGCCCAGTGCGCCGTAAGCGGCGTTACTGGTCGCTGAGCTAAGCACACGCCATTGCCCGCTGGTTGTGCGCACTTCCGGCGTCGGTGAATAAGTCGCTACAGTGGCGGGTATGGTGGGTGTTCCGGGAAAATCCCTGCTGTTGCGGCCTCCCATTACGACATGCTCACCATTGGGCAGTGTTACAGCTGTTGCATACCAACGCTTAAACGTCATATTTTTAGGATGGTGCGTTAATGTATCGGTAGAAGAGTCATAAATATTCACATTAGCGTGCGCATATTGCCTCTTCGTGTTCAAGAAAGCGTCGCCACCAAAAAACAGGCCGCGGCCATCGGGGAGATGCGCCTGACCAGCGCAGTAAATGTCGGTAAGGGTGGTGTTGGGTAATGTCTCAAACGCATTGGATCCGATGCCGAGCGATGGATCCCAAATAACATAGAGCAGATTGCCAATCTGCGTACCCACGGTATCGGTTCCATAAGCAATGACTCGTCCATCCGGCATCAGCATCATTGCGATAGGTACAACGGGCCAATCGTGCAGAGGGCCGAATCTGCCCTTCAGGTGAGCTTGTGATCCCGCTGCCGCCGCTGGAAAGTTACTTCCGTGAAGAAAAAGAAACAAGAACAGGATGGCGGGTAAAAGATACTTGAGATGCCAGATTCCTTGAGCAGAAAGAGAGCGCTTAAACATCCTGTTTCTCCTGATATTGAAAGTATGAAAATTTGGGTGGTGGATTGTTTGCTTATATGAGTGATAATAAAGGGAATTGCATTTTATAACAATGAAATAGTGGAGAATGTCAACAATAAATAAACTGCCCGGGTCTGTTATGTACAGCCTGTCTGGAATACCTTACTTTGCCCTTATGAGTATTTATACACTTTGCTGTATTTTTCATCTCTTTCTCTCAGAAAGATGTAAGCAGAGCTCGTGATTGTCATGGGTCATTTTCAATGGCTAGATTATTGTTTCCTCAAGGTTTATAAAGAAATGTCGTAAGGAATTTCACGTAATCTTATCCGGGGGTTCAGAATGTCTCAACCAATCTTAAGAAAACTATCAGATTGGATCAATTTCCTCACAAAAGCAGAAATTCCTGTCCTCAAACAAACTGCACGGAATCTTGAGATTCTCACAAAAGATGAACAAAACCTGAATGCACGAAGTTATGCGAGTGTTGTGAAAAATGATCCTTTGATGACAGTAAAACTTATGCGTTACATGCAAGATCACAAGCACCGCTGCCAAGAACATGATGTGATGGAAGCCGAACAGATTGCAATGATGCTCGGACTTGAAACCATGCTTAAGAAAATTCCTCCTAAACCATTGGCCGAAGAAGTTCTTGGGCACAGTAACATGAGCGCGCTCGTCCATTTATTAAAAACGGCTCATCGTTCCAATGTGGCAGCATCTTATGCGTATGACTGGGCGATTCGTTTGCACGATCTGCATTTTGCTGATATCCGTCTGGCTGCCTTGTTGCACGATATCGCAGAAATATTGATGTGGTGCTTCGCACCCGTTGAAATGTTGAAGATCAAGCAATTGCAAAAGCAAAATAAAGCGTTAAGGAGTGCGGCAGTACAAGAAAAATTTTTGGGGTTTACTTTAAATCAATTGCAGCACGAGCTTGCCGTCAGATGGAAATTGCCTGAGCTGCTCATTACGCTGATGGATGATGAGCATGCAAGATCACAACGGGTTCGCAATGTCATACTTGCAGTGAATCTGGCCAGGCACTCCGCTAATGGCTGGGACGATGCGGCATTACCTGACGACTATGAAGAGATTTCCAAACTCCTGCACTTGCAAGCGTGTGACGTCATGACGATCGTCGGCGCTAACAAGCCGCGCGAAAGTGCCAGTCCTGCCTGAAGCATAAACTATCCATTAAGAAAACAAGCGCGCCAATTCAATGCCCGGATCTTCCGCGCGCATGAAAGCTTCCCCGACAAGAAATGTGTTAACTTGGTGAGCACGCATGCGCGCAACGTCTGCAGGCGTATGAATTCCGCTTTCGGTGACGACAATTTTTTGAGATGGAATTAAGTGCAGTAATTCCAACGTTGTATCGAGCGATGTTGCAAAAGTACGCAGGTTACGATTATTGACTCCAATTAAGGGTGTTGATAGCCGCAAAGCCATTTCCAGCTCAGCGGCGTCATGGACTTCTACCAGAACAGCCATTCCCAGCGAGTGAGCCAGTTGCTCAAGCTTTAACATACGCTCCAGAGATTCATTTTTTGGACTCCCTGATGGATTGCCGCATTCCAGCAAGAAAGCGCTTGCAATCAATAAAATGCAATCTGCGTTCATCGCACGTGCTTCAGCGATCTGATACTCTTCCAGAATGAAATCCTTGCGTAAGACTGGAAGTGAGCAGGCGTTCCTTGCCGCTTGCAAATACTGGGGGTTGCCCATAAAAAATTGCTGGTCGGTCAATACGGAAAGGCAGGCTGCGCCATGCTGAGCATAGGTCTGAGCTATTTCGGCGGGAATAAACTCAAAAGAATGCGCGCTTCCCGAGGAGCGTCCACGTAAAACACCTTTGCTCGGGCTGGCCTGTTTAATTTCAGCAATGACCGCTGATTTTCCTGCAGCAATTTTATTTTGAATGGCGGCGACAAAATCCCGTGGTGGTGCCGCGGATTGCGCTTCTTGAAGTAAGATTGGGTAAGATTTTAATGCCTTGGCGGCTTCTATTTCTTGTTTTTTTACGGTGAGTATTTTGCTTAGAATATCAGGCATATTTTTTAATTCGGATTTTTATTGGTAAATTCCACCAGATCATGAAGTTTCTTCAATGCACCGCCACTTTCGATGGCTCTTTGCGCCGCTCTGATTCCCAATCCCAGGGTGTCTGCGAGTCCGGCAGCATATATCGCAGCGCCGGCATTCATTACAACGATATCCCGCGCGGGTCCCGGGTTGTTTCTAAGAACTGAAAGCAGCATGGTTCTTGCCTCTTCATTATTGCTAACCTGAATAGCATCGATGCCAGTGGATTTAAGACTGAAATCTTCCGGTTTAATGCTATAAATGGCTACTTGGCCATTTCTTAATTCACCCATAATCGTTTCACCTGTGATCGTGATTTCATCCAATCCATCCTTGCCATGCACGATCAATACATGTTGACTGCCCAATCGTTGCAGCACATGGACCAAGGTTTTTACCAGGTCTTCACTGAAAACCCCCAATACTTGCCTTTTGGCATTGGCGGGGTTTGTTAATGGCCCCAGGATATTGAATAAGGTTTTGATGCCTAATTCGCGTCGTACCGGGGCGGCATGTCTCATTGCAGCATGGTAATTGGGAGCGAACATAAAGCCGACACCGATTTCATTGAGACTTTGAGCAACTTGCTGTGGTGTTTGGTTGAGATTGACGCCCAGTGCTTCCAGTACATCAGCACTGCCGGATTTGCTCGAAACGGATCTGCCGCCATGTTTGGCGACCTGGGCACCTGCGGCGGCGGCCACGAAAGCCGATGCCGTTGAAATATTAAAGGTGTGTAAGGAATCCCCGCCCGTACCGCAAGTGTCTACCAGATGCGTGTCATTGGGAATATCGACCTTGGTCGCAAATTCGCGCATGACTTGCGCTGCGGCAGCTATTTCTCCTATGGTTTCTTTTTTTACCCGAAGACCGGTGACGATTGCAGCGATGAGCATGGGGGAAATTTCACCTTGCATGATTTTTCGCATTAGAGCGATCATGTCATCGTGCAATATTTCTTGATGCGCGATGATCCGGTGCAGCGCTTCCTGTGGATTCATGAAATTGCCTCTGTGCAGTCTGATCGCTTAACGATTAAGGAAATTCTCGAGCATTTGATGTCCATGTTCACTCAAAATGGATTCAGGATGAAACTGAATGCCTTCGATGGCAAGGGTTTTATGACGGATGCCCATAATTTCATCATCTTCGGTCCATGCCGTAATTTCCAGGCAATCGGGCAGTGTTGAGCGCTCAACGACAAGAGAGTGATAGCGCGTGGCGGTGAAAGGATTAGGTAAGTTCCGGAAAACACCGGTGTTATGATGATAAATCGGAGATGTTTTTCCATGCATCAATTGTTTTGCATGAATAACTCGCCCGCCGAATGCCTGACCGATGCTTTGATGTCCCAGGCAGACGCCTAGAATGGGGATATTCTGACTGAACTGATGAATGGCAGACAGTGATACGCCCGCTTCATTGGGCGTGCATGGGCCGGGGGAAATCACAATTCGCCGGGGGCTTAATTGCGAAATTTTATCCAGAGTAATTTCATCGTTCCGGTATACGACAACCTTTTCTCCCAATTCCGAAAAATACTGCACCAGGTTATAAGTAAAAGAATCGTAGTTATCAATCATTAGCAACATGATTATTATGTGCGTTGTTGGTAATAGTTATTTCTGAAGCTTCTGAAAAAAATCAAACCCAGTGACAAAATTCTTGAATCCTGGCGGATAAATTTTACCAGTTCGACCGGTATGCGAATAACATTATTGCAGTTATTTGAGCGCCATTTGATATTGCCGTATTAATTCAGTAGAATAGCACGTTTTTCAACCTTGCCTCACCATCGTGATTGGTGGGAGGCTTATAACCCGAAAGGAATTTATGCGACATTACGAAATAGTTTTTATTGTTCATCCTGATCAGAGTGAACAAGTGCCTGCAATGATCGAGCGCTATCGTGGCATTGTAACTTCTAAAAACGGCAAAGTTCATCGTGTGGAAGATTGGGGACGCCGTCAGCTTGCTTATCTGATTCAGAAGGTTCATAAGGCACATTATGTATTGATGAATATTGAATGTGATCAGGAAATTCTGGATGACCTGGATCACGCTTTCAAATTCAGTGATGCGATTTTGCGCCATTTAACCATTAAAACTAAGGGTCCTGTCACTGAACCATCACCCATGATGCGCCAGGTAGAGAGAGCCGGTTCTGCGAGCCCGCAAGATTCAGAGGAAATTGCGGATGAAACGGATTCTGATGAAACTCCGGAAGAATCCGGTGCTGCTGCGACTGCGACTGCATAGTTTTCTAGCCATTGGAATGTAATCGGACCACTATTTGCGGGAAAATTGTCAAATTAGGCATTTTACGCTACACCCCTGCCGGCATGGCGGTGATTGAGTTTACGGTAAGTCACGGATCCCGGCAGAAAGAAGCGGGTGTTATGAGGCAAATAGTCTTTGATGTTCCTGTGGTTGTGATGGGAGAGCAGGCTTTGACCGTGGCCGGATTCGAGATTGACAGCAGGGTTAGGCTCACCGGGTTTCTCAATAAAAAGAACCATATGAGTCAGCAACTGGTGCTGCATTCAGATCAGATTGAACTCATTTAATTAGTTAATAGGAATAAATATGACACGTTTTACTAGACGTAAAGACAGTAAAGATAAAGAAAGAGAAAAGAAAGCCAACCGCCCTTTATTCAAGCGCAAAAAGTTTTGCCGTTTTACCGCGGAGGGCATTAAGCAGGTGGATTATAAAGATATTGAAATTTTGAAAGATTTCATTAGTGAAAACGGCAAGGTAATTCCGGCGCGGATTACCGGTACAACCTCTTTTTATCAGCGTCAGTTGGGCACGGCGATAGAAAGGGCTCGTTTTCTGGCGTTATTGCCTTACACGGATCGTCACTAAGGAGCAATGATATGCAGATCATTTTGATGGAAAAAATTAGCAACTTGGGTCAATTGGGTGACGTAGTCAATGTTAAAAGCGGGTTTGCACGTAATTATCTGATTCCGCAAGGTAAGGCAAAACGTGCAACGGAGCAGGCCATTGCGGAATTTCAATCCAGGCGGGCGGAACTGGAGAAAAAACAGACAGAAATTCTTACCGCTGCTCAAGCTGTTGCTGCAAAACTGGATGGTTTGCTGGTGCAAATTACTCAGAAAGCCGGCAGTGATGGAAAACTATTTGGTTCCGTTACCAATGCGAATATTGCCGAGGCGCTTGCCGGGCTGGGTTTCGCAGTTGAACGCACCATGATTCATATGCCGAATGGTCAATTAAAGCAAGTGGGTGATTATCCCCTGGCCATTTTGCTGCATAGTGATGTAAAAGCAAGCATTACCGTTTCGGTACTGGGTGATTCAGCGCTCTGATAGAGCAATTTTATGGATTCATTTGAAAAAGGACTATTCGTAGTCCTTTTTCATTTGTGATTCAGCAAGTGGTAGAATCAGACATCTTCAACCGGGCTTCCGATACCTATGGCGCAATCACCGATCAGTCTCCATCAGGATCAGTTAATAGATCCCTATAAAACACCACCCCATTCGATTGAGAGCGAACAATCGGTACTGGGGGGGCTCATGCTGGACAATAACGCGTGGGAGAAAGTCGCCGATATCATTACCGACGCCGATTTTTACCGGCAGGATCACCAGCTGATTTATCACCATATCTGTAAGCTGATTGAACAGAACAGACCTGCTGACGTCATTACCGTCGCGGAATCGATGGAAACATCCGCAGAGCTGCAGACTATCGGCGGGCTTGCGTATATTGGTGCCATTGTGCAGAACACACCGTCGGCGGCAAATATCAAGCGCTATGCGGAAATTGTTCGTGAACGCTCGATTATGCGTAATCTGGCCCAAGTCGGCGTGCACATTACGGACTCTGCCTATAACCCGGTGGGCCGCTCTGCCGCAGACTTATTGGATGAGGCGGAAGCGAAAGTATTTGAGATTGCAGAAGAAGGTGCGCGCGGTAAGGAAGGGTTCATGGGAATTCAGCCTCTGTTGCGGCAAGTGGTCGAGCGGATAGAGCTGTTATATAGCCAGGATAATCCGAGCAATGTAACCGGAATTGCATCAGGTTTTCACGATCTTGATCAGAAGACATCCGGATTCCAGCCGGGCGATCTGATTATTGTTGCGGGTCGGCCGTCCATGGGTAAAACCGCATTCTCCCTGAATATTGCGGAACATGTGGCATTGGAGTTAAACAAACCGGTTGCAGTATTCAGTATGGAAATGGGCGGTGCGCAGCTGGCCATGCGGATGCTGGGATCAGTGGGAAAGCTGGATCAGCATAAAGTGCGTACCGGCCGTTTGGACGATGAAGATTGGCCCAAGCTGACGCATGCCTTGGGTAAACTTAATGAAGCACCCATTTTTATTGATGAAACGGCGGCGTTGAATGCGCTCGAACTCAGAGCACGCTCCAGGCGGCTGTACCGTCAGTACGGTGAACTGGGTTTGATTGTGGTTGATTATTTGCAACTGATGTCTTCCAGTAGTCAGGGAGAGAATCGCGCCACGGAAATTTCGGAAATATCGCGTGCGTTGAAAGGGCTGGCGAAAGAACTGAAAGTGCCGGTGATTGCATTATCGCAACTTAATCGCAGTTTGGAGCAACGGCCCAACAAACGCCCGGTGATGTCGGATTTGCGCGAATCCGGCGCGATTGAACAAGACGCCGATGTGATTCTGTTTATCTACCGCGATGAAGTCTATAACCCCGATTCTCCAGACAAAGGCATTGCCGAAATTATTATCGGCAAGCAGCGCAACGGCCCGATCGGAAAAGTCGATCTGACATTCCTGGGCGAATATACACGCTTTGAGAGCCACGCCAGGCCGGAATATTATTAATGGAATTTTTGCCGCAATGACTGATTTCTTGTAGTTCATCCGGCGCTTAACTTTCAGCGCATGGAACAGATAATGGGTTTGTGCGGCTTTGTATCGGAGAACCTATTTCGGGATGGAGGATGAGTGGTGAAGCATAAAAGATGGCAATCAAGTTATCAGTGGTTATTCTTGCGGCGATTGCTGTGCTTTTTTGTTTTGATCACCCTGATCGGCTGTATATCGCCGCTGGCGTTGAATCGCGCTGTGACTGCGTATGATGAAGCGGTTACCGATTCCATATCACAGCAGCTATTGGTAAATATCGTACGCGCGCATTACCGTCAACCGGTGCATTTTACCGGCGTATCCAATATCGCAGCTACTTTTACTTTTGTTGCCAACGCTGGCGCTATGCCAGCCGCTGGAGGTCTCGCCGGTGCAACGCTGATGCCGATTTTCGGTGGTAGTCTGGCCGAAAGCCCGACTATCAGCATCGTTCCGATCGAAGGGGAAGAGTTCACTCAGCGCTTGCTGACGCCATTCCCGCAAAACAAGTTGACGTTGTTGCTGCGTCAGCATTTTGATGTCGATATGCTGCTGCGCATGATGGCGCAGGAAGTGCGCATAATGCAGTCGGAACAACATAGTGTGCATCGCAATAATCCTTCGGATAAAGCGGGTTATGAAATGTTTCGCCGCGTGGCGCTGCATTTATCCGCGATCCAGGATCACAACCAGTTGTATGCGGAACCGCTGTTGCTGAAACATGCCTGGAAGATTCCATCCAGCTCGATCGCGCCGGATAGCTTCCAGTCGTTGCAAAAAGAATTTATCGTACACTATGATTCCGGGGATGATACCTTTACTTTGCGCAAACATACCTCGGGGCCCATTCTGATTACCAATTATGATCCCGATATGCTTCCCGAGGAAGAGCGCGAAGCGCTGAATGAGCGTGCTAGAGACTGGGATGTCAGCGATATTGCGTTTGATATCCGTGCCGGTCATTATGGCGGTGAATGGCCAATGAATGGTATGTTCCGGTTGCGAAGCTTTCACTCGATTCTTGGTTCTCTGGGCAAAGCACTCGGCAATGAGAAGGGATATCAGGTCGGGAAAGATACTCGAACGCCGCCTATCCTCAACAACGAGAATCCTGATCAAACCATGGAATTTGTGGTTTCCAATGTGCCTCCTGCCGATGCCGATTTTTCTATCCGCTGGAATAACCGATACTATGCGATCAATACGATAGGATCGCATGCGCGCTGGAATCGGGATGCATTTCAGTTGCTGTTTCTGCTATTTCAAATGACCGTCACCGATTTGCCGCGCATCGGTGTGCCGAGTATTACGATTGCCAAATAATTTTTCCAGATAACCCATTTTGGCCAACAGTAACTCTTACTGATTCCTATCAGAAATTAATGCGCTTTGATTCAAAGTGTGTGGTTGTGAGATTTGGTGCTCATTACGGTTGTCAGGAAATAGCGGGAAATGCAGCGTTTTACCATGGTAATCATCTGGCTTTCCTCCATGTCAGTCACCTGCTGATAGAGCGCGGGCGCGATCGACACAAAAATACTTAATAACCGCGGATCGAAATGAGTGCCGCTATCGCGTTCAAGTTCGGCGATGGCGTCGTGCACCGTCCACGATTCCTTATACGGACGTTTGGAGGTCAGTGCATCGAACACGTCGGCAATGGCGAATATCCGCGCATTCAACGGAATTTCTTCACCCTTGAGCCCCTCCGGATAACCGCTGCCGTCATATTTCTCGTGGTGAAAATGAGCAACATCGCACGCTCCGCTGAGCCAGCTGGATTGTTTTAATATATCCACGCCCAGTGTGACATGCGTTTTCATGATCTCAAATTCCTGCGGGGTCAGCTTGCCCGGTTTTAGCAAAATGGGATCGCGGATCCCGATCTTGCCGACATCGTGCAGGAAAGCGCCGGTGATCAGATTAAGAATGCTTTCATGACGCAGCCCGATTTTTTCTCCCAGCCGGAGCGCATAGAAGGTAACACGGTAATTATGGCTGTTGGTATCGGAGTCGCGCTCCGCAATGGCGCAACCCATCACATTCATCAATTCCAGATTGCCGGTTAAAAGGTCGGTGGAGAGCTTGGTGAGCTCCCGATTGAGCATAAGCAGAATCGGATACATCAGCAGGGTGGTAAAAGTGATGCTGATGGTAATCAGTAACAGTGTGTGAAACAGTTCATCCTTGATCGAACTCTGAGTCTCCTGGTCAACCTGGTAAATGCCTTCGAAATAACCCATCAAGGTATGCTGAGGTCCTTTGATCGGAACCAGTATGACCAGCAGCAGTTTATCTTGAATTAAATGAAATTCCTGGAAAAAATCACCGCGTTTGGGAAATTGGTGGCGATGGCTGTTGATCCATTGCCCGGTAGTTTTTTGTCCTTGACGGATTGCTTCGATCTTGAGTTGCTTGTTGACATCATAGAGCTCGACCACGAGGAAATTGCGCTCGACCAATTGCTGTGCCAGATGGGTCAAATGTTGATGAGCCGGGCTATCCAGTTGTTCCAGATCATAAGAGGATTCACCGCTGAGTACGGCGGATTCCTTCAGCGCAAGCGCATGCACGAATTGCTGAAAGCGCGAAATTTCCAGCCATAGAACGACGCCACCGATCGTGACGCTGAGAAACAACCACCCTAGAAACAAACGCAGCAGGATTTTCCGTTGAACGAATTGGCTGATGGCAAGCGCTTCCTGTGAATCAGCCTTGACATCAATCACGCTCGAGGTACTGGATTTTGATTCAGTCATAGTTTTATTTCCTCGCTAGCAATCACATCGACATGTGAGGGAAGAAGAACAATGTATCAAGTCCAATATTAATAGTACACGGTCAAATATTTTGTGAAGTGTGCGGCGAGAGGGTTTTTCTGAAACCGCTGATCAATTGCATTTCACCGGTGCCTGCAGTTGCTTCAGTGGCGGCTATTCCTGGATTTCTTCGTTGCGTTGGCGGGCAGCAGGCTGGTAATGGCTTGGTAGCGTTCAAACAAAAACGCCACCCGCTCCGCTTCGGACGCAAAGGATTTCTTGCCATACGCTGCATCGACGGCGCGATCCAAAGCCTGGTGCGCGCGTACCAATTCCGGCGGCATGGCCAGCGGGTCGTACAAGTCGGCCAGTGTAGCATCGGGAAACTGCGCGCGGGCATCGAGCACGGCCTGCGCGGCGGTTTCGATGGCGGAAATCCCTCCGCGCTGCACGCTTCCCCCCTTTGCCAAAGGGGGGTTAGGGAGGATTTCAGGCCACGGGAAGTTGTTGTAGACAATGCCGACGGAATAGCGGTAATCACTTTTCAAACGACCGCACACCGTGCGCATCCAGGCGTTGTGCATCGTCGAAGTGAGGATGCCGAAGTGATAGAGGGTGGCGTTCGGGAGCATGTTATTTAAATCGGTACTAATAGTATGGCAATCGAGAAATCCTATTGGTACAAATAATCTACGTTCAGAAGATACGCGTGGTACAAGAATATAATTGTTTTCTGGCTGACGATTTTCGACAAATAAAGTAGCAGTTACTGCGTGTTGCCGGGTTTGTGCTTTAGTGCTTTTGAGCCGGAATACTCGCACAGCTTCAACACGTTTCATCACCTCAGGCATGGCACGTAGCTCATTCGGAGATATACCAACAAGCCATAAACACCAGCGCTTTTTGCCATTAATAAACTCTTCAGCACCAAGAAGTGGCCGTAGCCATTTTTCAGCTTTCGGTTCTTTACTAAGTAATTCGGTTTTTTCTTCTGATGAGAGTAGAAGATTCCCGCCATCAACTGGCTTGTTACCATAGAGCATTTCAGGAACATCACAAATCGGATTTGTCCGATTGTCCAAAACTACATCTGAAGCATCCACCAAATAGGGATTGATATTTTTTGCCGTGATGGCATGCGATTCACCTTGAATGTCGGCATACTCGAAAATGGTTTTATGCGTAGCTTCCTGCAAGCCAAATCCGATGATGACGCAATGCACCGCGGCTTTGCCTTTGGCTTCGCTCATCCACTGAAAGGTGCGGTGAGCATAATGAATATGTACGCCGCGCCGTAGCAAATCCGGCCATAACACGCCGACCTGCTCGCCTTGCGTGATCGAATTGGTGGAAACAAACGCGGCCCGGATTGCCGGATGGGCGGTGATGTAGTCGGTGGCTTTGCGGTACCAGCAGGCGACGTAATCGAGCAATCCGGCATTTTTGGTATCGTGGAAAATCGCAGCGACATCGATCCGTTGCGTATCGTTCAAGTAAGTTTTTCCTATAAACGGTGGATTTCCCATTACATAATGACATTGCGTTGCCGGAATGACGCTGTTCCAGTCCAGTTGCAACGCATTGCCGTGCACGATGTGCGCGGATTTGTTGAGCGGCAGGCGGATGAAGTACTGGCCGAATTCTTCCGACACCAGCGCATTCATCTGATGGTCGGTCAGCCATAATGCGACTTGTGCGATTTGCGCTGGAAATTCTTCGATTTCGATACCGTGGAATTGATCTGAATGATACTGGTGATGTCCAGCGTTTGCTGGCCGCTGTCGTGCAATGCGCGCAACACTTCCAGTTCGAGCCGGCGCAGTTCGCGGTAGGCGATTACCAGGAAATTGCCGCAGCCGCATGCCGGATCGAGAAATTTCAGGCTGGCCAGTTTGTTATGGAAGATTTGCAGGCGTTTGGTGTTGTGCTTGATTTTGGCGAATTCCGCGTGCAGTTCATCGAGAAATAACGGGCGGATCAGTTTCAGGATGTTTTCTTCGGTGGTGTAGTGCGCACCGAGGTTACGCCGCGCGTTCGGCGTTTCGTCCATGATGTTCTGGAACAACGAGCCGAAAATCGCCGGTGAAATACCGCTCCAATCCAGTGCGCAGCAATACAACAGCGCGGCGCGCATGTGGCTGTCGAAGCTGGCGAGTGGCAGACGTTCTTCAAACAGTTTTCCGTTGATGTACGGAAAGCGCGTCAGCGTGTCGTCGAGGTTTTTCAGCCGCGCGGCTTCCGGCGTGTTGAGCACGTCGAACAGTTGTGCCAGTTGCGGTGCCAGGTCGCTGCCGTCTTCGCGCGTTTGCTGTTCGATGAATTCGGTGAACTGCGTGCGCTCGAAAATGCCGGTGTCTTCGGCAAACAAACAAAACAGCAGGCGCACCAGATACACTTCCAGCGCGTGACCGGTGTAGCCGATTTGTTTCAGGCGGTCGTGCAGTTTGGCCATGCGTTGCACTGCCTTGGCGTTGACCGGGCTTTGCGGGGAAATTTTTTGCGGCTGGTAACCGGCAATGAACCAGAACAGCTTGACGTTTTTGTACAGTTCCTTGAGCGGGAACTCGGTATGCGTACCTTCGACCGTGTCGTACAGACGGAAGCGCGCAAAATCGCTGACCAAAATAAAACGGGGCAACTCGTGTTCTTTCAAACCGGGGAAATAATCGATGGCCTGCTGGTAAGCGCGATCCAAGTCTTTGCCGCGCGATTTGTGCTCGATCAGCAGGTTGCCTTTCCATAACCAGTCGATATAGCCATCGCGGCCACCGAGCTTTTTGACCTTTTGCTCAAAACTGCCGATGCGCCGGGAAGTAATGCCAAAGACATGGAAGAATTCAATCCAGAAAGGCTTTGCATCAGAATTTTCCGATTCCGTTTTGATCCATTCTCTGGAAAACGCCAGTGCGCGATCTTTGATTTCGTTCCAGGCCAGTGCCATGCGTTCTCCGGATATGCGTATCTATTTGGATCGCACGATTCTACGTGATCCGCAGGAAACGTCCAAGCATCGCTTGTGGTATGATTTTCGATCATAGGAGGAGTATTGAGATGCGCGCTGTTTTTCTGGATTTTGGCTCTGTAACCCGCGGCGATATGGATTGCGCCACCCGGGGCATTCGCGCCAACGCAGTGGACCCCGGTTTCATCAAGGCCGAGCTGATCGACTACGTGCCGGCCACGCAACGTGCCATGCTGGAAGATGTGCACGCCATGCGCCGACTGCGTTATTGCAATCGGCCAGCCATTCACTCTCGTTTACAGGAGAACAACACATGGGTCTGCTTATCGATGGACAATGGGTCAATAAATGGTATGACACGGATTCCACCCAAGGCCGTTTCGTCCGTACCGAAGCACAATACCGCCACTGGATCACTGCCGATGGCAGCGTCGGCCCGAGCGGTGGCGGTGGCTTTCAGGCCGAAGCGGGCCGCTACCATCTGTATGTCTCGCTGGCCTGTCCCTGGGCCCACCGCACCCTTATCTTCCGTGCGCTCAAGGGGCTGGAAGACATGATCAGCGTATCCGTGGTCAACCCGCTGATGCGCGAACATGGCTGGACCTTTGGCCCGGACGATGGAGTCATTGCCGACCCGCTGAATGGCGCCGACTATCTGCATCAGGTTTATACCGCCGATGATCCCGACTACAGCGGCCGGGTCACGGTGCCGGTATTGTGGGACAAACAACAGCAGCGAATCGTCAACAACGAATCGGCGGAGATCATCCGCATGTTCAACAGCGCCTTCGACGGCATCGGCGCCAAGCCGGGTGATTACTATCCAGAAGCGCTGCGCATGCAGATCGACGAACTCAATGCGCGCATCTATGACCGCATCAACAACGGCGTCTACAAGGCCGGCTTCGCCACTACGACCGAAGCCTATGAGCAGGCGTTCTGGCCACTGTTTGACATGCTTGATGAGCTGGAGCAGCGATTGGCCGGTCGACGCTATCTGCTGGGCAACACCCTGACCGAGGCCGACTGGCGGCTGTTCACCACACTGATCCGCTTTGATCTGGTGTACCACGGCCACTTCAAATGCAATCTCAGGCAAATTGCGGATTATCCCAACCTGTCGGCCTATGTGCGTGAGCTGTATCAGTGGCCCGGTGTGGCTGCAACTGTGAACATGCAGCACATCAAGGGCCATTACTACCGCAGCCACGTCACCATCAATCCCACCGGGATAGTGCCGGCAGGTCCGCTGCTGAATCTGGATCAGCCGCATGGGCGTGAAACGCTCTGAGTCTGCTATACACAATAAACCAGCTGACTCGCTGTTGTTGCAGAAGCGGCTACGCTTTCGGGCGTGCTGGATGCGTATCGGTCATCCAGCGGATTTTCCTGGGCTATGCTTTCCTCCGCGCCGATGATCGCACCTAGACAACGTACTGGCGTTTATCTGACAGGATCCGGCAGTCCAGCCGAAAATGCTATCAGCGCTGAAGATTTTGCGGTTGCAGTTGTCGACGAGCTCGAAAAACCGTCCCGTATGGGGCAGCGATTCACTGTCGCCAATGCAAATCAATGAAACAATTACGACAGATGAATATCTCTTTGCCGGAGCATTGCAACGCGATCTCGTTGCACTCCACGGGTTCAATTGGATCGTCAAATATTTTGTGAAGTGTGTGGTGAGGTTTTGTTCCTGAAGCTGCTAGAATTGCTTGTAGTATGATTTTCGATCATAGCGGAGTATTGAAATGCGCGCTGTTTTTCTGGATTTTGGCTCTGTAACCCGCGGCGATATGGATTGTGCGGCGCTGGAGCGGGCGGTATCGCCGTGGCAGTATTATCATGATTCTTCCGAATCAGAGGTGCCGGAAAGAATTCGCGACGCTGAGGTGATTGTCAGCAACAAGGTGTTTATCGGCCGTGCGGCGATCACTGCGGCGAGGAATCTGAAACTCATATGCGTAGCGGCGACGGGGTATAACAATGTTGATCTCGCAGCCGCCAGCGAACGCAGTATTCCGGTGTGCAATGTGCGCGGCTACGCTACGCCTTCGGTGGTGCAGCATGTGTTCATGCTGATGCTGAATCTGGCGTGCCATTTTGTCGACTATCAGGCGTTGGTAAAACGTGGCGGTTGGCAGACCAGTCAGTTTTTTTGTCCATTGGATTTCGGTATCCGGGAGTTATGCGGGAAAACACTGGGAATCATTGGTTATGGCGAATTGGGTCATGCGGTGGCCGATGTGGCGCGAGCATTTGGCATGCAAGTACAAATTGCGGAGCACAAAAATAAATTGCCGCGTCCTGGCAGAACTTTATTTGATGCGGTATTACAGCAGGCGGATTTTATTACGCTGCATTGCCCCTTATCGCGGGAAACGCAGCACCTGATCAGCCGCAAGGAATTTGAGCTGATGCAACCTTCCGCGTATCTGATCAATACCGCGCGCGGTGGTTTGATTAATGAAATCGATTTGCTGGAGAGCTTATCTTTGGGCCGGATTGCCGGTGCCGCGATCGATGTGATTCAGGAAGAGCCCCCGGGCCAGGATAATCCGATATTGCGGCAACGGCCTGCCAATCTGATTGTCACGCCCCACATCGCCTGGGCCAGCCGGGAGTCCAGGCAGCGTTTGCTGGAACTATTGGCGGACAATATCAGAAATTTTTTTCAGCATAAATCTTTTAATCAAGTCACTGATACAGATAGAAAGATTGTTTAAACTTACTCGGAGATTCACTATTCTATCTGGTCGTGAAGTAATAGTTGAAACGAGCTTTGCGTTTCTTTCCATAATTTGTTGATTAATTTGTCAGTATGAATTGTTTTGCGTCGCGTGTGAAATATCTGGTTTGGCAATATCAGTAATACTGTGCTATAAGGTCGGTGCAAGATGTTGCCATTTTTACAATCCCTTTATCACGCTATTCGTTCGACGCTCGATCAGCCATTTCCGATCGAATATGCTCCATGGCACCACGAAATTGAGACTTTAGAGTACTTTAATCAATCAGATAAAGTTCTTTTTAGAGACTTATCAATAAAAATAAGCACCAAGAAACAAGTCATACTCTGTTTTACAAACCGTTGCGGTTCCAACTGGCTGGCTGAATTGCTCTATGCCACGGAATTGATGGGATTGGCTGATGAGTTTTTCAATACAGAGCGCATTCAGGCAGACTGTGCTGAGTGCGGATTAAGTTCATTGGATGATTTCGTGCGCCATTTGCCCGGTAATCACAGCACGTTAAATAAAATTTTCGCTACCAAACTTTCTTGGGATCAACTGTATTTTTTATCCCGTGTAAAAGTGATACCCTGGATCATCCCCAACCCTCAATTCATTTATATCGTGCGGGATGATGTGGCTGCGCAAGCGCTTTCACTCCTGGTAGCCCAACAAACAGGGCAATGGAAAAGTAATTGGAATAGTGGTTTGAATGGAAAAATAGAACTGGCAGACATAAGCAACGAACAAATCATCATGGCGATTTCCGAGATACTGTTTGCGCAGTCAAAATTTGAACTTTATTTTGAGATGCTTAAGTTGAGTCCCTGCCGGATTCATTATGAAGATTTACTAACGAAACCTGAGTTCGTCATTGCAAGAATACTTCAATATCTGAAGATACCCGTCCCGAAAAAGATGGAAATTAATTCTGCCAAGCTACAGCTGGAAAAACAACGCGATGAGCAATCAGAAAAGCGGCTTGCCCGATTTCACCGTGAAACGGAAGACCGGTATAACTTTTTGCGCATTGGTTCGACTGCGGGTTCTATTCATGAATCAGTGCGTTGATACTCAAGGCATGTTTTGGTGTTTCTTATCAAAAGCAGCGCATTCTGAATCATTCCCGGTGTTTGAGTCATCGGTATCATGGTATGCGCGATTTCATGATGGGATCACGGGCATTGATCGGCGATGAACATTGTTCCGGAAATTCTGGCGTTGCATGCCGACATGCGCCGTTGGCGCAGGCAGTTGCATCAATATCCGGAAGTCGCATTTAAAGAAACTGCAACCGCCCGGTTGATTGCCGGGCAACTGCGAAGAGTTGGCATCGAAGTGCATCAGGGCATGGCTAAAACCGGTGTTATCGGGATTCTGCGCCGTGGTAACGGTAGTAACAGCATTGCGCTGCGCGCCGATATGGATGCGCTGTTTATCCAGGAGCAAAACCGGTTCGAGTATGTATCCCGCCACCACGGCAAAATGCATGCCTGCGGTCATGATGGGCATAGCGCCATGCTGCTTGGTGCGGCGTATTGGGTTAAGCTGGTGGAGAATGAATTGGCGGGTTAGTTTTTTCTTGTGTTTCGAATTGATGTTTAATCAGCATATGCTTTGTGCAACTAGGTAACGGTTACGTCTGACTCTGATCTGCGTTGCGGAATGCTTTTGGAATTCAAATGCCAAATTGCTGATTCATACATCGATAGGAGTGTACACTATTGTCGTGTACACAGTATTGGAGAGGATACCACAGATGAAGAATATTACCTTGAGCGCAGACGATAAATTAATAGAAGCCGCACGAGCCCGAGCCCGCGCCGAACAGACCACGCTCAATGAGCAATTCCGCCGCTGGCTGGCCGATTATGTACAGCAGGAGCAAACAGCCGAATCCGCAATTGCATTGATCGAAGAGCTGCGGGGACAAGTGCGAACCGGCGGCCGTAAATTCACACGGAATGAAATGAATGAACGGTGAGTTTATCGATACTAATATTTTCATCTACTTGTTCGACGAAACCGATGATCGCAAACGTGCGATCGCGAACCAACTGATTCAGCAAGCATTGGAAACGCGCGGTGCTTGTATCAGTTATCAAGTTATCCAGGAAACACTCAATGTCGTGACGTGCAAACTGCCATCCCCGATGAGCGCCGGGAATGCGCAGCGCTTTCTGGAACAAGTGCTGATTCCGTTGTGGCAAGTCATGCCCGCTCCGCCGCTTTATCAACGGAGTCTTGTGCTTCAGCAGCGCTACGGTTTTAGTTTTTACGATGCGTTGATCGTAGCCGCAGCGCTCGAATCTGGCTGCATCCGTTTATACACGGAAGATTTACAGCACGGCCAGAAAATCGATGGACTGCTGATTGAGAATCCATTTCATGTTTGATGGCCGGATGTCGTTTCGTCAGGAAATGGCATGTTTCTCAAAAAATCATGTACGAAAAGAGAGAGTATCTACCAGATCGTGCTGCCATTATCATCGTCACTGTCTCAAGATTGATTGATGCGCCTCCTTGCGGTCGGCACATCCTACCGTGCTAATAGATCTACAAATCGATGACTGCCAGTCAACCTGTTGAAAAGATATCACCAGTTTTAAATCAAGAGTGTTGGAGCCAAGGTATAAAAAAACGCTTGTCTTGTGAATCCGTTATGATCAGATTCGTCGGTAAATCTCTCGCCGATGGCCGATGCGGATAACGAGTACCGTCAATTTCGTGTCATGTACCTCGTACACGACACGATACGAGCCAATTCGAATACGACGCAGCCCGGAATATTCACCTTTTAGTACTCCGCCAGCCGCAGGGTTAACCTTGAGTTGATCAATGGCGGCAATGATACGCAATCGATCTTCATGCGCAATGTTTTTTAACGATTTGAGTGCACTCTGCTTAATGCTGACGGAGTAGGTCATGCTTTACAGTTTCCCAATCCAGAATTGGATCCGCTGGATCGCGCAAGACTTCCACAGCGTGGGAAATGTCTTCAAAATCGTCGAGATAATATTCAACAGCTTGTCTGATTACGTCGGCGCGTGTTCGATGCAATTTTGTAGCTGCTTCATCCAGCGCTGCTACTAATTCATCTGGTAGTCTTGCAGAAATTTGACTCATTTCGAATTTTTACCCCATTGTTATAATGTCGATGAGATGCATTGAATGTCATGATATATGAACTTTTGCTTTTTGTAATATGATTTTGGCGTTATGTAACGTTGCCGTTCGAATAATAGTTTACAGGTTGGGGTGAGCTTGCGAACCCCAACTTTTCACCGCTCGCCATAATCGCTTTTATCGTTGCTATCAACGCCACAGCCCCAATCATTTGTGATTACGCCAGCCTTGATATACCGGTGAATGCTCGAATAAGGCCATTCGCTTGCCTGGTGGATGTATCCATGCTTTACCGGATTGTAATGAATGTAATCGACATGCCGTTCAAAATCATTTTCGTTACGAATTAAATGCTCCCAATACCGGCGTTGCCAAATTCCACGTTCGCCTTTGGAAATCCGGCTGGCGTTGCGGCGTTCGTTCATGGTGATATGACGCGAGAAACCCGATTTGATCAGCATCCACCGGGTGGAAAAATCCGCATCGTCAGGCGGTAAAGTCCATATTGCATGCAAATGATCCGGCAACACGACGAACGCATCGATATGAAAGGGATGCCGTTGCTTTACCGTTTTGACAGCGGCGCGCAAAATTTCCACATGATTCAATAACAAGCGCAGGTGACGTTGGGCAAGATTGACCGTGAAAAAATAGGTTCCGCCTTTTACATCAGCGCGCCGGTATTGCATGACTGATTATTCCTTCATTTTTGATGTCGACATTTATTGGTTTGTGTTGGGGTTCGCAGGCTTACCCCAACCTGCCGGGCTTATCGAACCTTCGGCCATCGCGTAGGATTGCGGGTATCGTGTAAAACAGCTAAAACATAGACCAAGTCATGGCGTACGACATAAAACAAGCCATATGGAAAGCGAGGTAGAAGTGCGCGATGCACTTTGGGAATGATTTCTGCATAAAGCAGGGGTGCTTGTTCCAGACGTTTTAGTTGTAGTTCAATAGCAGCGACAAACTCTTCACCTAGTCCGGGGTATTGCGTTTCATACCATGTGCGAGCTTCTCCAATTTCACGCAGTGCCCGTGCGGAAAATTTCAAACGGAACGCCATGAACCATCATTCAGACGAGACTTGACTTGCTCCCATGAAAATCCGGCATCCGGATTTTCCTCAAATTCCGCCAATCGGGCCTCCAGTTCGGCTTTTAGCTCGGGTGATATGTCAACGACTTCCGGCACGGCCGCGATGCTATCCCAAATAAGCTCAACGAGGCGGATCCGCTCCTGCACCGGTAATTGAAGAATGTCGGTAATTGAAATATTTTTCATGGCAATGATTGTACGCTATAAAAATGTTAGTGCTGCAAGCAATTGTTTAGATGAAAATTGTCCCATCATTGTCCGGCAGTCCCGCGGATATGATCGCTTGCGCCGCCGTCTCACGTAGGGTGCAATAACCGCAGGATATGGCATCTTTTTTGATTGATGCGCCTCCTTGCGGTCGGCACATCCTACCGGACGGGAAAACTTGATCAATGATTTATTCACAGAATCCACTGAATATCTTGTCGCCGCTGTCTGTGCCCCAAAATGGTTTCTTCTTTCCCAAATTATGTTCGGCAACATAGATATATTTGATCCATATGTTCGGCGGATGCGAGGTAACGATGGCTTTATAGGAATTTTCATCACTTCCTTTATCGAGCACTGTTACTTGCTTGTATGATTGAGTGTCAAATGGCAGACCCACCATTTCGCCTGTGTCTCGATTAATTGAAAATTGCTTATCAAAAAATTGTTCATATATGCCAACGTTTTTCTCCATCGTGCCATTATCCGATAACTCCAGAATTTGTTTAATTGTGCAGAGGTATGTACTTTCTCCTGCAACTGAAGTAAGTGGAAATAGAAGTATTAGAAATAGAATGTATTGTTTCATAGAAAATTTTCTCACTTTTCTGGCAGAGTAGGTTCGGATTCCTGCTGTCATTCTAACCTACCGTGCTTTGCACGAACCTTCTCAAGCAAGTATCCATTTTCTTCCTGGATTGCAACGTATTCGTTATCTGCAGGCAGGAAGTCGAGCGGGATTGGATTAAGGGCGTTTGGATTATGAATGACAGCACTCGGCTCTATAGTGTCGATAATCGAGCTTCCATTTAAATCAATTGCCCAAATTGCACTAATGGCATTAAATCTTGAATCAAGGAACGTGAATGTGGGTACTTCAGCTTTGTTTTTGTTTCGTATATGAGGTCGATGTTGGTGACCACGATCAACCACTTGATGAGTAGTTTTGTCGATTTTCAGTTCATAAGGCCCTATCGGGAATACAGCCTCCGCAGCAAATGGAAGCTGACTAATTCCAATCAGTGCAGAGAATGGTCCACTGCGTAACCTACATCCATTTACTGCGATGACATAGGCATCATTTGGCCCTACCTCGCCAGATTCCAGATATCCTTTCTTGTCAACGCTGCCAATGAGTATCTCGGCTTTATTTTTTATAGCACTCGTCCATCGGAGAAGTATCTGTTCATGAGGAAAACTTACTACTCGGCCCTGTTGTGGGTTTAACCAATTCTCGGGAATATCAATAGGCTCTGGGCAAACCACTTCAATCCAAATCTTGCGAGTACCATCCATAACCAAAAAATCCGGCCCTTGCCCCAATCTCCGCCGAGGAGGAAAGTACTTGCAGCGAAGGCAATCGGCTACGAGAGCTTCCGACAAGCAACCCCAGAACTTTTGGTCGCAACCGGAAGTAAGTTCGGTGACAAACTTGGGGTCTGCAAATCCACTCTTAACGAACCCAGTGAAGATATTCACAAGGTAATGTTGTACGGCGACCGCGTGATCATTCTCACCAGAGAATCGCGCCTTGACGTGAGCCAGGATCTCTGAAAATAACTCATTATTTTGCATCAGAAGTTATTCACCCCAACTTCTGCATTAACTCCCTAACCCGCATCACCCGCTTATTCACATCCTCAATCTGCACCTGAATTTTCAAGCGATCAGGGCCGGAGAGTGAATATTCTCGGCTGCTCTGTATCAGTTGGATAATTTTTACCGGGTCGATCGGCGGGTTGGGGATGAATTGCACCTGGATGCTTTCTGCGCTGGCGTCGATGCGTGTGATGCCGAGCGGTTTGGCGATGATGCGCAGGCGGTGGCAGTCGAGCAGGGCGCGGGCCGGATTGGGCAGCAGGCCGAAGCGGTCGATCAGTTCGCGTTGCATGTCGTCGAGTTGCTCGTTGTCGGTGCAGTTGGCCATGCGTTTGTACAATACCAGCCGTTCATGGATGTCGTGGCAGTAGTCGTCCGGCAGCAGTGCGGGTACGTGCAGGTTGATTTCGGTGGCGACGCCCAATGGGTGCTGCATATCGGGCTCTTTGCCTTGTTTTAAGGATTGGATGGCGGAATCCAGCATCGAGCTGTACAGGCTGAAGCCGATTTCCTGCATTTCTCCGCTTTGCGATTCGCTCAAGACTGCACCGGCGCCGCGGATTTCCAGGTCGTGCATGGCGAGATAAAACCCGGAGCCGAGTTCTTCCATCGCTTGTATCGCTTCCAGGCGTTTCTTGGCTTGTGCGCCGAGCGCTTCTTCCGGGGGCGTCAGCAAGTAAGCATAGGCTTGATGGTGCGAGCGCCCGACTCGGCCGCGCAGTTGATGCAATTGCGCCAGGCCGAATTTATGTGCGTTGTTGATGAGGATGGTGTTGGCGCTCGGGATGTCGATACCGGTTTCAATAATCGTGGTGCACAGCAGGATGTTGAAGCGCTGCTGGTAGAAATCGCGCATGACGTGTTCCAGTTCGCGTTCCGGCATTTGTCCGTGGGCGATGTTGATGCGTGCTTCGGGCAGCAGGCCAGTCAGTTTCTCCAGCATCAATTGAATCGTGCTGACTTCGTTGTGCAGGAAATAAATTTGTCCGCCCCGTTTGAGTTCGCGCAAACAGGCTTCGCGAATGATGCCCATTGAGAATCCGCTGACAAAGGTGCGGATGGCCAAGCGGCGCTGCGGCGCAGTGGCGATGATGGAGAAATCGCGCAACCCTTCCAGCGACATCGCCAACGTGCGCGGGATCGGTGTCGCGGTCAGCGTCAATACGTCGACTTCGGCGCGCAGTTTTTTCAGTTGTTCCTTTTGCCGCACGCCAAAACGGTGTTCCTCATCGATAATGACCAAGCCCAGATTCTTGAAATGTACATCTTTCTGAATCAATTTATGCGTGCCGATGATGATGTCGATTTCACCCTTGGCCAGCCCGGAGATCGCTTGAGTTTGTTCCTTGGCGGAGCGGAAGCGCGACAACTCAGCAATTTTGACCGGCCATTGATCGGCGATCAGACCGAAGCGGTCGGAGAAATTCTGGAAATGCTGTTCCGCAAGTAGCGTGGTGGGAACCAGAACCGCTACTTGTTTGCCATCGGCGACGGCAATGAACGCAGCACGCAACGCTACCTCGGTTTTGCCGAAACCCACATCGCCGCAGATCAGCCGGTCCATCGGCTTTCCCGATGTTAAATCTTCGATCACTGCTTTAATCGCGGCCGCTTGATCCGCTGTTTCCTCAAAACCGAATCCTTCCGCGAAAGCGTCGTAGTCGTGTTGCTTGAGTGTGAAGGTATGACCTTCGCGCGCGGCACGTTGCGCGTATAAGTTCAATAATTCCGCTGCGGTATCGCGCACCTGTTGCATCGCCTTGCGCTTGGCTTTGTCCCATTGGCCGCTGCCCAATTTATGCAGCGGCGCGGATTCGGGGGCAGCACCACTGTAGCGCCCGATCAGATACAGTTGTGAGACCGGTACATAAAGTTTGTCGCCGCCTTCGTATTCCAGCGACAAAAATTCACTGAGTTCGCCAGGCTCGCCTTCGCCGACATCCATGCTGATCAAGCCGAGATAACGGCCAATTCCATGCTGCTCATGGACGACTGGATCGCCCGGCTTGATTTCCGATAAATCGCGCAGGATATTGTCGGTGGATGTGGTCTTGCGCGATTCGCGTTCGCCCCGTCCGTGAACATGCGTTGCGTACAGCTCGCTTTCGGTGATGAAAGCCAATTGTGCGGAGTCGTATATAAAACCGCCGTGTAGCGGCGATACACTGATCATAAAAGACTGCGAGCTGTTCAGAAACTGGGCATAATCTTCACAATTGTGCGGATGCAGACCGTATTGGTGCAGATACTCGGTAATGAGCTCGCGCCGTCCCATGCTTTCCGCAAGCAGCAGAACGCGCCCACCGGATTGGGAAAAATGAGCAAGAAATATAGCCAGTTTTTCCAACGGATTCTCGGCGTGCCGATTGACTTGAACCGAAGGCAGCGGGAGAGTGTTCTTGGGGGCGGTCAGTTTCGAGTCTTGCGCAGCGGACAAAATTTCAATGCGCGCATAAGGTTTTAACGTGCCGAAGAAGCTATCGCCGGATAGAAATAATTCCAGCGGCGGTAGCAACGGCCGATCCAGGTCGCCACGCAGTAATTGAAAACGGGATTGCGTATCGCGCCAGAATTCTTCGATCACCGGACGTACATCGTGATGCAGGCAAAGCAGGGTATTTTCGGGCAAATAATCAAATAGCGTAGCTGTCCGATCGAAAAATAAAGGTAAATAATACTCGATGCCTGCGGGTGTCAGGCCTTTGCTGATGTCCTTGTAAATCTGTTTTTTTGACGGATCACCCTCGAATTTATCGCGGAAATTACCCCGGAAGCAGGTGCGTCCGGCTTCGTCCAGCGGAAATTCGCGTGCCGGTAGCAGGCGTATTTCCTTGACTGGATAAATGCTGCGCTGCGTATCAACATCGAATGTGCGGATGGTGTCGATTTCTTTATCCATTAAATCGATACGGTAGGGCAGTGGGCTGCCCATCGGGAACAAATCGATCAAACCGCCGCGCACGCTGTATTCGCCGGGTGAGAAGACCTGTGTAACGTGCGAGTAACCCGCCAATGTCAATTGACCGCGTAATCCCGATACATCCAGTGTTTCGCCTTGCTTGAGGAAAAAAGTATGCGCAGCCAGATATTCGCGTGGCAGCATGCGATAGAGTACCGTGGTCAGCGGCGCAATCAATACATCGCATGCGCCGTTCATCACTTGATACAGCGTTGCCAGCCGTTCTGAGACGAGATCGTGATGGGGTGAGAAAACATCGTAAGGCAGCGTTTCCCAATCGGGTAGTAAGTGCGTTCTTAACTCAGGAGCAAAAAATGGAATTTCTTCCAATAATCTTTGCGCATCCAGTGCATGAGCGGTAATGATCGTGACTGGCTTAGCCTGTTGCGCCACTTGCGCCAGGAATAATGCATCGCTGGAACCATTCAGAGCAGCATAACGGGATATGATGCCGGGTTTAGGTAAGGAGTGTGGGTGTTGCATTATTTACATGCCCGCCTTGCAGCGCTGGAAAATGAAGACCGGAAAGATGGATCGTGATCAAAATTTGTATATTATCCTAGAAAGCGTGGTAGAGCGAAATGGAGTGTAAGTTTATCCGTTGCAAGACGGAACCAATCGACAAAAAATGTCATTTCATTGCAACTTGGTGCAATGAAATGAGGGATTCAGAAATATTACCATTTGTTTCGTGACAAACTCATCGGGTGGGTGAAATGATTAAGTTTGATACAGACTATTGGAATCATGGCATTGATTAGCTGTCTTAGTAGCTGGCTACGATTTCCAGAATGGAATGGTAGTTATAATTCATTTTCATTTTTATTTCAGTTGCTGCGGATTGTTTAAAAAGGCGTACATTCCCTTATTATTTACGATTTGAATTTATTCCAAATAGAGCTATGCTTATATCTGGTGCGCATCCTGAATAACGATTTATTTTATCAAACTGATCAAAGAAACAGCTTATAAAAAGGATTTAACATGCGTGTTTTCATAAAATCAAACTTAAGGCAACTGGAAAAACGATTTATCCTTTTTACATGCGGAGTGGCCGCACTTATTTGTTTGACATCGTCGGTTCTGGCATACCGTATTGCACCCACCGTATTAACTCCGGAGAATCAGCAGAAAATTGAACTGGCGGCATGGAAGTATGCCATTGATACGCCGCTGTTGCTGGAAACCATAGACTGGTTCCATGATTTGGCGAGAAATTCCCAGGAATCGGCTGCGCTGGCGGAGCTTGCCCGATTGAAATTTATGCGCGCTCAGCTCGAGCTCGACAAGTATCACCGAATACAGTTGTTTGAGCACAGTATTGCAATGGCTGATCAGGCGCTGATGCTGAATGACAATGATGTGCGCGGGCTGTTCTGGAAGGCTGCTGCGATGGGAAAAATCGCTGAAGATAGCGGCATGCTGAATGCACTGAGAATGCTTCAGCCGATGCAGGATTTGCTTTTGAAGGTAGTCGAACTTGATGAAAGATATGAGAATGCCGGCGCTCATCGTGCATTGGGCCGTATTTACCATAAACTGCCAAGGTTTCCGATCAGCTTTGGCAGTAACCAAAAAGCGCTCGCACATCTCAAACGAGCTCATGAGCTATTTCCGCAGGACATCATTACGCGGGCCTTTTATGCTGAATTATTGTATGACATCGGTAGAAGGAATGAAGCGCGCAAACATGCAGATTTTGTTCTGACAACTCCGGTTGCGGAAGAAGATGCGCTGGAATTTACCGAATATGTCAATATCGCGTTGGAAGTGGTTAAGAAAACCGGTGGATCGAATATTAAGGTGGGAGGCTATTAGATACCACATTGAAAAAAAGAAAATTACGGATCGACGAGAAATTATAGATAGGGCTGTGAGTATTAACATTTTCAGTAAATTAAAAGCAATAGAGTCTATTGCCCAATCTTGCTTTTCATACAGAATAAAATGGTTAAACTACCGCAATCTATTTTTCCTGCCAACAATTCTTTATGACTGAAACTCTAATTGATTTGATCCGTCACGGTGAACCTATCGGCGGGAGCCGCTATCGCGGGCATGGCGTGGATGATCTTCTGAGTGAGAAAGGATGGTCGCAAATGTGGCACGCGGTGGGTGAGTACAATCAGTGGCAGCATATTATTACTTCTCCGCTACAACGTTGTCAGGCATTTGCTTGTGCTTTAGGGGAGCGTTATGGCATTGATGTCTTCGTTGAGTCGCGCTTTAAGGAGGTGGGATTTGGTGAATGGGAAGGATTGAGCCATGATGAAGTTAAAATTGGGCGGGCATCCGAATATCAGGCTTTCTTGAACAACCCTGTAAATGCTCGACCGAAAGGCGCTGAACCTCTCGATGATTTTGTTCAACGGGTTAATTCAGCCTATGAAGCAGCTATCGAACGCTATTCCGGTCACCATATTCTGATCGTTGCGCATGCGGGTGTGATGCGCGCATTGATTGCAAAAACAATCCAGGCGCCTGCAACCGGTTTATATCGCATAAAAATCAGCAATGGCGGAGTTACGCGTATTCGTCACACAGGATCAGGCGCAGTGCTGGAATTGTTGAACGGGAAATTGTCTGCTTAGGCAGCAGGGAGAATGTATGCGAATTTCTCTGATTCAGCTCTACCGGGTTTGATTCCTCACCGCCTTGCGGGGGTGTTTTATTGGAAATAAATTGTTACAGATTGTAATTTTTTAAAAATTTACGGTGAGCACTATAATTTGATAGATAATATTATTTGACTCATCGAGAACCAGGAGGTGTGCAATGCGTACAATACAATTCAGTATGATTTTTTATACCGCCCTGTTAATGGCATTCGTGAGCAGCGCAGTTTCGGCCAGGCAGGATCTCAGTGAAATTCAAAGACAGTTTAATGCAGAAACCATTAATAAACGCTTTAGCGTTCCAAACGATGCCGCTTTAACATCTGCACTCAAAGAAGCGACACAGAGAAGCATGCCAACAAGGACACAAAGATTTGCACCAGGCTGCGTTGGTCTAGGGTGTGGTGGTGGCGCTATGGGTTTAGGTAACTTTGGCTACGGTAGTTATTTTGGAGGCTATGCGCGTCCATATTATGGTGGTTTATATGGAGTGAACAGTTATCTGCCTTTTTATTCCGGCTGGTGATGCCCGTGACAGTGCTGCTTCGAGGATAAGCCATATAATTATCCATTAATTCAATTTATGGGAGACATTGAGTTGATGGATAATCTGCTGTGATTACTTATAAGGGTTTTTCATTTAATTATTAGAGAAGGGGAGATGAAATGGGAGGGTATGGCAGCAAGAGTACATGGATATTCATAGGAATCATGATTTTTTCTTTAATTCTAAGTGGATGTGCGGCAGTTCATACATCCATCGCCAAGAAGGATCTGGATGTTCAAACCAAGATGAGTGATACCATTTTCCTTGATCCTATTGAACCGAGTCAGAGAACGGTTTACCTGAATATTCGCAATACCTCCGACAAAATCAATTTTGATATTACGGCTACGGTTGCCAGGGCGTTGGAAGGCAGAGGTTACCTCATTACTAATAATCCCAGAGAAGCGCATTACTGGTTGCAGGTTAATATCCTAAGCGTTGACAAAGCCAGCCCTACTGCTGCTGAAGCTGCTTTGAGAGCTGGTTATGGAGGTATGGGGAGCGCAGCGCTGGGTGCCGCCGTGGGAACGGCTACGGGCGCTGCCATTGATGGCTGGAGTGGAGCAGGCATAGGAGGATTGGCTGGTGCAGCTGCTTTTGGTCTCGCCAGCACGATCGCAGATGCTACGGTAAAAGATGTTACTTATATGGCCATTACAGATGTTGAAATAGCAGAGCGAGCTGAGGAAGGTGTCATTGTTCGTGAAGACAGGCAACAAGATGCGAAGCAGGGTGTGGGTGGTGCGAGAAGGCAATCTTCGACAAAAGTCAGTGAAATGAATAAATATCGTACTCGTGTAGTCAGCACGGCGAACAAAGCAAATTTGCAGTACGAAGAAGCTGCGGTTGAATTGACCAATGGTTTGGCTCGCTCCATTTCAGGGTTGTTCTAAATACAGTAGCAGAATTGCCGGCTTCCCCCAGAAACTGGATGATACTGGGGGAAGAAATAGCATGATTGCTTGTTCTGCAAAGTTCTAAATCTACAAAACGCAATATTCTTAGAAACTTAAGGGGACTGTGATGAAAATAAAAATACTTCTCGTAGTATCGATGATGGTTTTATTGTTTACTGCTTCCATCATACATGCTCAAAATAAAAATTCTCCAGCTGACAATCAGAATGCCATCGATCGGATGACTAAAGAACTGGGACTTAATGAAACTCAACGTAGTAAGGTTGAAGCCATTCTTAATACGGAGCAAAAGAAAGTTGAGGCTGTTTTCAGTGAGGAAAGAAAGAAATTACAATTAATTCAAGAAGAAACTCGATCAAACTTGCAAGCGGTGTTAACCCCCGAGCAAATGGAGAAACTTGAAAATAAAATGCGGCAGGCAGATAGTAAGAATAATACTCAGAAAAAATAGTATCAGTTAGCTTTGTAAGCGGTCGGATCGAGTATATTCGCCGCTTCGAATCCCGCTTTGCGAATACGGCAGGAATCACAAACACCACAAGCCCGTCCTGCTGCGTCTGCCTGATAGCAAGAAACGGTTAAGCTGTAGTCAACACCTAAAGCAATTCCAGCGTGAATAATCTCTTGTTTTGATAAAAGCATGAGCGGCGTATGAATGGTTAGCTGCTTACCTTCAACACTTGCTTTAGTTGCCAGATTGGCCATTATTCCAAAAGCCTGAATATATTCCGCGCGGCAATCCGGATAGCCGGAATAATCAACCGCGTTGACACCAGTAAAAATATCCTGGCAATCCAATGTTTCCGCCCAAGCCAATGCCAGCGACAACATGATGGTGTTTCTGGCTGGAACATAGGTGACCGGAATGCCAGGATTTTCTCCCGATGTAGGTACTTTAATGGATTGATCCGTTAATGCAGATCCACCGAATGTGGCCAGGTCAATCTTGATTATCTTGTGCATATGGGAGTCTAATGATTGCGCTATCTTTTGCGCGGCATTTAACTCTGCGAAGTGTCGTTGACCATAATCGATACTCAACGCATAGCACCTAAAACCTTGGCTGCGTGCAATGGCCAATGTGGTTGCGGAATCCAATCCACCGGAGAGCAATACAATTGCTTTTTTCATTTTATAGTTCGCATTGGTTTTATCGTCCCGGTCCCTCGCCCCAAAGTAGTTTATGCATTTGAAGCTGCATTCTTACAGGTAATTCATCGCGCAATATCCAAGAGGCCAATGTCGCAGGATTCAGGCTATCATAAACCGGTGAAAACAAGATTGGGCATAACCGGGAAAGCTGCTTCCGCTGGATAATTTCACCGGCCCATTGATAGTCCGCTTCATCACACAGTACAAACTTGATTTCATCTTTTGGTGTCAGACAGATAAGATTCTCCCAGTTATTCTTCGTGACTTCCCCGGAACCTGGCGTTTTAATGTCCATTACTTTGCAGACACGTGGATCGACTTGCGATAAATCCAATGCGCCGCTGGTTTCGAGTGACACCGAATACTTTGCATCACAAAGTGCGGTGAGCAAAACTAAGCAAGCTTTCTGAGCGAGTGGTTCTCCACCGGTAACGGTGATGTAGTTTGTTTTATAATGCGCGACCCGGTTCAAGATTTCTGCAATCGAAATATTTTCGCCGCCAGTGAATGCGTAAGCAGTGTCGCAATATCCGCAACGCAAGGGGCAACCCGTCAGGCGTACGAAAACAGTCGGTAATCCAACACGACTTGTTTCACCTTGTAACGAGAAGAAAATTTCATTGACACGCAAGGTTGTTGTTTCTAACGCTTGCATCATTACTAATTACCTGAAGGAAAAAAACGGACTCTACTACTTTGCAGCGAATGCAGCAAACAGCAATTGAGGAATAGATGTTTAAGTTCTGGATTTACCTGATGTTAGTCAGGCGTTGCTTGGCCTTTCCTGCGGCTTCACTTTGCGGATGGCTTAGCAGCAAATTCTCCAAGGTTTTCTTGCCCGCATTGCGGTCACCCATTTCGAACTGACTGGTAGCAATATTGAGTAGGGCATCAGGTACTTTATTGCTATCAGGGTATTTGCCGATCAGCCTTTTTTGCGCATCGATTGCTAATTGATAATCACGCAATGCGTAACGCGCATTGCCAATCCAGTAAGCCGCGCCGGGTGCCAGGCTGGATTGCGGATAATTTTCCAGGAAGCTGTCGAACTGCTCAATAGTGTTGGCATATTCGCCATTCTTGAACGAATCATACGCCTCCTTATAAGCCGCATTTTCCGCCGGACCGGGTGGCGCTAATTCATTCGCTGACAAAGGCCCGGAATCCATGGCCCTAGAGGAGTCGACACTCTCAACTGACGAAGATTCAGGTGTTATATCATTACTGATCGGTGACGCGGCGGCATGCTCGTCGGGTGATGGTGCTGTCATGCTGCGAGGAGAGCTCTGTGGGGTGGAATGAGGCGAAGGCGCCGGGCTACCCGGTTGCTCGATCTGGCGTAGTCGATTATCAAGATCGATATAAAAATCCCGTTGCCGCTTTTGTAACAACGCGTTATCGTTGCTGAGCATTTCTATTTGTCCGTTCAGCTTGCTCAGTTCAAGCCCAAGCGTTTCAACCTGAGTATAAAGTTGCAATAACGCTTCGCTATTCAGCGCTTGATCCATCTTGGCAATACGCGCTTCCATTTCCTTAAACTGTTTGCGCAACGCATCGATTTGTTCACGTGCTTCACTATCACCAAACAATGATGCGTAGCTGACATTGCAATTCAGCAGCAACAATAGAAAGAAAGCGCGTATCAGCATGATTATTCGCCCCGATAAAGAATATCGGTACGGCGATTCTGACTCCAGGTTGATTCATCATATCCCATCGCGCGTGGTTTTTCTTCTCCCAAGCTAACCGACTCAATCTGTACGTCTTGTGCGCCTGACAAAATCATCATGTTCTTAACGCTGTCTGCGCGGCGTTGACCTAGGGCCAGATTGTATTCACGGCTGCCACGATCGTCCGTATTTCCTTGCAGGATAACGCTGGCAGCGGGGTTGTCGCGCAGGAATCTGGCGTGAGACAGCACCAATTCCCTATATTCGCTTTTGACTGTGTAACTATCAAAGTCATAAAAAATGCTACGTTGAGATAAAATGCTGTTGGGATCATTCAATTGGCTGAAATAACTGGGTCTTCCTGAATCGGATCCCATCAAATCACTTCCGCTTAGGCCACTTTCGTTACCTGCGCCGGATGAGAGATCATCAATATCAGGCTGTGTCGTTTGACTGGCGCACGCGGATAACAGAACGATCAATGCAATGCATAATAACTTTCTCATTTGTTACTCCTTTAAAATTAAAAAACTAAGACATTACTTCCATTTTGGTAAAGGACCCCAGGCCGGTTCCCGAATATCGCCTGTTTGTACTGACAGTTGCTGCCGTGTCTGCCCATCTCTGGAAACAGCGGATAATATACCATGCCCATTTATTTCAGTTGCATACAAGATCATTTTGCCGTTAGGTGCGAAGCTGGGTGATTCGTCAAATTTGGAGTTGGTTAGAATCTCTATTTGGCGTGAGCCGATTTCTTGAACCGCTACATTAAACTGATTGTTGTTGCGATGAATAAAAGTAAAGCTTTTGCTGTCATGACTATAATCGGGACTGACATTATAACCACCCTCAAAAGTAAGGCGTTCGGCATTGCCTGATTCTGCAGCAGTTACCGGCATGCGGTAAATTTGCGGGCTACCGCCACGATCGGAAGTAAATATGATATATCGTCCATCCGGAGAGAAGCTAGGTTCTGTATCGATACCGGAGCTTCTGCTCAATCTTTGTAAACCGCTACCATCGGTATTGACCAGAAATATTTGCGATCCGCCCTGACCAGTCAGCACAACCGCCAGCTTTTTTCCATCCGGAGACCAGGCCGGTGCGCTATTGCTGCCTTTAAAGTTGGCAACCGCTCTGCGTTCCCGGGTTGATAGTGTCTGCACGTATACCACCGGTTTTTTGTTCTCAAAAGACACATAAGCCAATTGATTTCCGTCCGGAGACCATGCGGGAGATATTATGGGTTCCGTATATTCAATGATGGATTGCGCATTATAACCATCGGCATCGGCAACCTGGAGTGCGTATTTATTACCTCGTTTTAATACATAGGCGATACGGGTGCTAAATACGCCCACATCACCGGTCAGTGCTTCGTAGATAACATCCGCAATGCGATGTGCTGCAGCGCGTAATTGTGTGGTTGGAACGGTAATAGCCAAACCGGTTAATTGCGATTTCTTGGCAATATCCATAACACGAAACTGAATTTCCACATGATCGCCGGATAAATGCGTAACGCGGCCAATAACCAGCGCATTGACGCCACGATTGGCCCAATCCGCGTAAGCCACCTCCGCAGGCGAATGTGGCGACGAACCGGCGGGATCTATCAATCTGAACAATCCAGTACGTTGCAAATCGGCACTGATAACCGGGGTGATATTTTGCTGAAGTCTATTTTCCTCGGCAAAAGGAACGATGGTAATCGGAATACGGGATGCGCCACCGCCAAAAATTTCGATATTCAGTTGTGCATGGAGTGATGAATTGATCAGCCATAGAAGCAGAAACAGTAAACCACGCATTGATTTAGAACAGTAAATTGACATAAGCATTAAATTTTCAAGAAGCGTTAATTTTTGCTGATTATAGCAATCATTCACGATAATGCACTGTAATATTAAGATTGCGAAATTCATTAAACAGCGCGGGATCCGGAGGTAAGGGCAGTGGTTTTGACAAATGGATCGCGCGTTCCACGGCATTGTCAAAAACAGCATGTCCGCTACTCCTGCTCAATCTAACTTCGAGAATGTCACCGCCGGGGAGCAGTGTAATACTGAATTCAGCGATAGGATTGCCCGGTAAATCAGGCGGCATTACGATTCTGCTCCTGATCTTGGCCTGGATCAGGGCCTTATATTTCGAAATTTCATTGGTTATCTGATTCCTTGCTGCTGCTTGTTGCGCAGCGCGTTGCGCTTCAGCTTCCCGTTGCGCTTTTGCTGCTTGTTCTCGCTGTTGTTGCGCGGCCAACTCTTTTTGTTTTTGTAGTTCTTTTTGTTTCTCTAATTCCTTCTGCCTGGCTAATTCTTTTTGCTTTTCCAATTCCTTTTGTTTTTCTAATTCTTTCTTTTTTTCAAGCTCTTTTTGTTTCTCCAGTTCTTTTAATCTTTCCTGTTCCTGTTTTTTTTGCCGTTCCAGATCCGGTTTGATTTCTTTAATGGGATCTGGCTTCTGTTGTATCGTGATATCAGGTTTTTTGACAGGCGGCGTTACCGCTGCTTGCTGTGGCGCTGGTTTTGCAGGTTCGGGTTTTACGGGCTCAGGTTTTGGTCGCTCTGGCTCGGGCTTTGGTTTAACGGGTTCAGGCGCTGGTTTGATTTGTTTGGGTGGTGATTGAGTTTTCACTGACTCCTGAATGGGCGTGGGCAACTCCGTCCAGATTTCGACCATCATGCCTTCGGGTTGCTGATCCTTCCAATTTAAGCCAAAAATCAATACTGCGATAAATACAAGATGTACCAGCACAGCCAGTGCGCCAGCCAATAGTATTCTCGGTTCAGAATAGGATGAATTGCGTAAGGCACTTACACTCATTACAAATAGTTCATTTTTGTTGTGCCAGTAAACCCACTTTCTGCACCTGATTCTGCTGCAGCACATCCATTACCTTGATGACTTCTTCATAGCGGACGTTTTTGTCAGCGGCAATCACTACGGGCTGTGCCGCATTTTGCGCCTGCTTTTGTTTGATAGCTTCAATCAATTGATTCTGATCAACACTCTGCTCTGCCGATGATACGGCACGATCGCGCAAAGCAAGGCGACCATCCGCCTGTATGATCACTTCCAAGGGTAAGGCCGGTGTTGCCAGCGATTTGCCGATCTGAGGTAATTCAATCTGCCCATGATTGATCATGGGTGCTGTGACCATAAAAATAATCAGCAATACCAGCATTACATCAATGTAGGGTACCACATTGATTTCATTCATTAGCCGATGTTTTGCACGCCGCGCCATAGAATCCTCTTATATCAGTTTATCCGGCTGCCCGCCGTTGCAATACATTGGACAATTCTTCCATGAAACTCTCAAAACGGGTTGCCAGTTGATCGGTGCTGCTGGCATAGCGGTTATAGGCGACCACTGCTGGAATGGCCGCAAATAATCCCATTGCTGTTGCAATTAAGGCTTCTGCGATTCCAGGAGCGACATGCGCAATGGTTGCTTGGGTAACGCTGGAGAGGCTGCGGAAGGAATTCATAATACCCCACACAGTGCCTAACAAGCCGATGTATGGACTGACTGAGCCAACGGTAGCCAGGAATGACAAATGTGATTCCAGATAATCCATTTCCCGCTGATAAGTAGCGCGCATGGCTCTGCGAGTGCTTTCCATTACCGCGTCAAGATCAGATCCGGCAGGGTGCTTGTTAAATTCACCAAAACCGGCAGCAAAAATTCGTTCCAGACTCCCGGAGTCATAGCGTGCGCTCGTTATTCGCTGATGCAGCGCATTCAAATCTACTCCGCGCCAGAAAATATCCTCGAAATCATCAGTTTTCCTTTTCTCATTGCGGATAACAAATAATTTACGAAAAATAAACCACCAGGAAAAAAATGAAATCAATACCAGAATCAGCATTACCAGTTGTACCAATACACTGGCGCTGCTGATCAGATAAAGAAATGACATATCTTGTGTTACTGTTGTGCTCATGCGGGCTTCCCAATTTTTTCACGAAGAGATGCAGGAATACTCACAGGTCTGAGTTTTTCCGCATCGACACATACCACATGAATTGTGGCATTTGCTAACTTGATACGATTGCATAAAACTTCTTGAAATAGCGTGATGCGACTTCTGCCAACTTCCAGAACTGACACCGTTATATTCAGTAAATCATCCAATACCGCTGGCTTTAAATATTCGATGTCAATTGAACGTATCATGAACAATACTTTAGATTCTGCAATCAATGTGTTGGCATTAAATCCAAGTTCTCTAAGCCATTCATAGCGTGCTCGTTCCATGAAATTCAAGTAGATTGAATGATAGACCACACCACCTGCATCCGTATCCTGATAATAGACCCGGAGCGGTAATGAGAAGTGGTGGTGTGTCAGCATGGTAAGCGAGTGACGCTAGGCTTCATTCTGATCGTACATTAGCAGGAAAAACGCCTGTCGATAAATAGCGATCGCCCCGGTCACACGCGATAAAAGCTATGATTGCGTTTTCAACCCGGACGGATACTTTAAGTGCCGCCGCTAAAGCGCCGCCCGATGAAATGCCTGCAAAAATTCCTTCTTCACGCGCTAACCGGCGTGTCATATCTTCGGCTTCATACTGAGAAACGTAGATCATTTCATCAACTTGTTTCGCATCGAAAATTTTTGGTAAATACGCTGGAGACCATTTGCGGATGCCGGGTATTTGCGCTCCCTCTTCCGGCTGTACGCCGATTATTTTAATGGGAGTTTGTTGCTCCTTAAAGAATTTTGAACAACCCATAATCGTACCTGTGGTTCCCATGCTGCTGACAAAATGGGTGATTTTTCCTTGCGTGTCGCGCCATATTTCCGGTGCCGTACCTTCATAATGCGCTCGTGGATTATCCGGATTTGCAAATTGATCCAGAATGATACCTTGACCTTCGTTACGCATTTTTTCTGCCAGATCCCGTGCTTGTTCCATGCCACCGGATTTCGACGTCAGAATAATTTCCGCGCCGTAGGCGCTCATGGATTGCCGTCGTTCAATGCTCAAATTCTCCGGCATGATCAGTATCATGCGATACCCCATCATGGCGGAAGCCATGGCCAAAGCAATCCCGGTATTGCCACTGGTGGCTTCGATCAGCGTATCGCCTGGCTTAATTTCTCCGCGTTGTTGCGCATGTGAAATCATCGATAGTGCCGGGCGATCTTTCACTGATCCCGCAGGATTATTACCTTCGAGCTTGACAAGAATCGTGTTGGAAGTTGATCCGGGTAAATACTTGAGTCTTACTAAGGGTGTATTACCAACAAAATTTTCAATCGTTTTGTGCATGATGCAAACTTTACCATAGATAAGTTCAATTATCGCATAAGCTGCCAGCATTGAAAGAAAGTAATCATGCAAATAAAAACCCTCCCTGAAGATAATTCAGAGAGGGTTAATTAATCCACTGCAAATACTACTCCTGTTTGACCGGAGCTTCTGTGGCTTTTTCACCTTCGACGGTAATTGCATCGCGAAGTTGTTTGATAGTTCCTTGACCAATACCGCTTACTTTCGCTAAATCATCAACGGAAGCAAAGGTGCCGCTTTTTTCGCGATGTTCGATAATCGCTTTTGCTTTAGCAGGACCAATCCCTTGTAAAGATTCGAGCTCAGCTTGCGACGCCGTATTGATATTGACTGCTGCGAATGCGGTGCCATTAAATAAGAATACCAGAGCTATCAGTAAAAACCATTTCTGCATGAATATCTCCTTTACAAAACAAATACTGATGCATGCAACAAAAGCAGTGCTTCAGTTTTTATGGATTAAAAAATACCTGAATACATAAACCGCCATGCATGCAGGTCAAAGTGATATCGGAATTTGCAGAAATTAATTTAGAAGTAAATTAGTTTATATAAATCAAAATATTATTGGATTGTTGATAATAAAATCAAGCATTGCGAAAACGCGAATGTTTGACAATCAAAATCGTGACCAGCGGCAAAACAAAACCGATGACCGTGACGGTAATCAGTAAATGTCCCAATTCACTATAATCTGCCGGAATAGTCACTTGACCGGAAACGACATCTTTTACTTCGCGTTTTACTTCGTAAATCTGATTGAGATATTTTGTTCCGAGTTGCGAAGCCGAAAGTGCCAGATTGGTGAATGATGCCATCACAGCAAAGAAAGTGGCCTTAAGTTTTTCCGGTGCGGAGTTGGCGATCCAGGCTAACATTGGGATCATGGCAATCTGACCGAGCGGCGATTCCAGCGCGGTATCAATCAGTGCAATGAAACGGGCATCGACCACTCCGCCGGTCATTGCTGCTGTCCAATGATGCAGTTCAAAATACATGCCAATGATCGGTAATGAAAGAAATGTTCCTACGATCGTGAGAAAGCCGATGATATAAGCGATCGAGCGCTCGGCCATAAAGCGGCGGAAAATGAACATGCCGAATAGCGTTAATGTAGCGCCGACTAATGATAAAACGGCAAGAAACTGCTGATCAAAACCCAATTCGTCAATCATCCACCAGGTAGAACCGGCGCCGGGTCCCGGAATGGCGCGAAATATGAATATCAGTACGGCCGTGCCTACTAATACGTTGCGAGCCTCGGGCTCAAGCTCGCCGGTTAATCGCCACATCAGAAATATGACAATGATCATGGAAATGACAAAAATGATCTCTTCGCTGCCGGGCATGCGGCTCAGGCCGACACTCAGGGATATGATTGTGAAGGCTAATCCGCCGCCTAGAATCCACCAGTTTATTGCGGGCGATTCTGAATGTATGTTGAGTAGCCTATCAGCTTCCTGACGGCTATGTCCCAGTGCGAGAAAATGCTTGTATTCGCGACGACGTAACCAGGATGCAAAGACAACGCCAAAGATTGAAATTAACGGAATAATCAAAGCAAGTTCATACACCAATAAATACACCGCTTCTTTTTCCACTTCCGGTAATGACCCGGCATCGCGGAGTACAAAAACATTGACTACGGATACCAGCACACCGCCGCCGATAATGGCGACACGTCCCAGGGTTTGCATCGTGACATGCATCAGTTTGCGTTTTTCTAAACCCAGCTTATTACCATTTTCGTCTACGCGCGGTACTGCTTCAACGGTCATGGCATCGGCCACCACATCCTGTAAAACATAGCCGATCGGAGCCAGTAACGCCGAGGCTACATACCAAGCTTCAACTGAAGCCATAGCGGTCATGGCTTCAGTATGGCCGAGCAATCCAATCATGATTAACAGGCTTAGCATGATCAAACTGGCGCCCAGATATACCAGCAAGCCCTTCCAGTTCCAGATCAAATCAACCAGATGTCCCATCGGCATTTTAAGCGCCCATGGCAACATCATCCAGAATCCCAGCATGGCTAGAAATTCGGCGGAAAGCCCAAGTTTTTCTTTGACATAAAACGTACCAACGATACTTGTCAGACCTGATATACCGGCAGCGACGTATACCATCAAGGGTGGTAAATAAGACAACCGCATTTCACGGCCCAAGGCAAGAATATTGACGCTAAACCATTGTGCGATTACAGATAGAAAGCGGTTTGCCGGTAATGGATTTTTCATAAATTTGATATCATTTTCATTTTTAAATGCAGTCAGTTTTGTTTTGGTCTGACACCTACTTGTACCGGAAAAGATTTTTCTTGCTTATTGCGAATGACTGTAACAGTTACCACTTTACCCGGCGGCAATGCAGCTACGTAATTGAGCATTTCCGATGAATTTTTAAGTGGTTTGCTCTCGATTGCAATCAGTATATCGCCTGGTTTTATTCCCGCTTTATCGGCCGGACCGTCTTTAAGAATACTGGCTATCAAGGCCCCCGATGGATGATCCAGATTGAATGACTCTGCCAGCGCTTCCGTCATATCTTGCATGCTGACTCCCAGCCAGCCACGGATTACACCGCCAGACTGAACGATCTGTTCCATAATTTGTTTGGCAGTATGAATTGGAATTGCAAAGCCGATGCCGAGTGAGCCGCCGCTGCTGGAATAGATTGCAGTGTTGATTCCAATTAGATTGCCTGAGGTATCAGTCAATGCTCCACCAGAGTTGCCCGGATTGATCGCTGCATCGGTTTGAATGAAATCTTCAAAGGTATTAATTCCTACCCGGCTCCTGCTCAGTGCGCCAACAATTCCCATAGTAACACTTTGACCAACCGCAAAGGGATTGCCCACAGCAAGCACGACATCGCCTACTCTAACCTGCTGTGATTGGCCAAACGTTATGGCTGGCAAGTCTTTCAAATTTATTTTGAGTACTGCCAGGTCCGTTTCAGGGTCGGAGCCAATCAGACGGGCTTTGGTTTTTCTGCCATCAATCAGCGCAACTTCAACTTCGTCAGCGGTTTCAACGACGTGGTGATTGGTCAGTATATAGCCATTAGAGCTGACAATGACCCCGGATCCCAGACTTGAAGTCCGCTTTGGTTTGGATTCTGACTGGTCACCAAAGAACCTGCGAAACGTAGGATCATTCAGCAAAGGATGAGCAGGTTCTTTGACTTCCTTGCTGGTGAAAATATTAACAACAGACGGCATGGCAATTTCAGCGGCTTTGGCATAGCTATCCGGTCTTTCTGATGTAACCGCAGGCGCAACTTCCCTTACGGTTACAATTTCTCCTCGTGGTTTCCAGGAGAGCAAATCCGGTCGCAATGTTGATACGACAAAAAAAATAGCCAGCAATACTGTTGCAGTTTGTGCAAAAATTAACCAGAGTCTGTACATCAAAATGTGTTCCCCCACAATAAATAATCGTAATATTAATATATTGCGATGCAGTATAAGAAACCAAGGAGGAAATCAATGGATCGAGATGAGCTGGAAAATCATCTGAATCAATTACTGGATATACCCCGCTTTCAGGATTATTGCCCAAATGGGTTGCAAGTGGAAGGGCGCAGCGATATTCATATCGTTGTCAGCGGTGTAACGGCTTCGCTCGATCTGCTGCAGGCGGCGCTGGCAGCAAAAGCGGATGCAGTTTTGGTTCACCATGGCTATTTCTGGCGTGGTGAAGATATGCGCATCACTGGAATAAAAAATCGTCGTATCGCTTTGTTAATGAATCATCAGATCAATATGTTTGCCTATCACTTACCGTTAGATGCGCACCCGGATTTCGGCAATAATGCGCAATTGGGGCAAAAATTGGGGTTTGTTGAGTATGGCCGTTTTGGCGGGCAGGATATCATGATGCAGGGAGAGCTGAAAGAAACCATGAGCTTGGCCGCGTTGGGTGATCGAATAGCGCAAACCCTGTTGCGTAAGCCGATGATAATTGGTGACCCTGATAAAATCATACAACGGATCGCCTGGTGTACCGGCTCCGCGCAAAATTATTTTGACGCAGCTATTCTGCAAGGAGTTGATGCTTATTTGACGGGTGAAATTTCAGAACACAATGTACATACCGCGCGTGAATCAGGTGTCGCATTTATTGCCGCGGGACATCATGCAACGGAACGCTATGGTGTGCAAGCGCTGGGAAATTACATTGAACAGGAATTTGGAATACAACATCAATTTATTGATATTGAAAATCCTGTGTAATGGGTAAAGTTGACATCGAAGAAATATCGGTATAATTCTAATACCGGTTTTATTCCTCTTTGTTTTTGTCACCTTGCTTTTTTTTGCCTGAAAACATAGTCCACCAGATAATGAATAGAAATAAACCCAATGCCACTGCCGCTTCGACGATTAGTAACCACATAATTTAAATTGCTTGCTGTCTCATAATTGAATTGAACTGTTACTTTAACCAAAATCAGATGAAAAACCAATTAAGTTTTGTCGTTATTATTTCTTTTCTATGGCTTGCTGCATGCACCACTGGAAGTATCAGTCCAACGCCGCCACCGGTGCAGTCTGATGAAGCTGCACCGCCTTTGTCCGATAAGCCGCTAGCAAAGTCTATCCATAAACGTGATCAATGGTCTGCATTGACTGGCTGGAACAACGATGATTTACTGCCTGCATGGCAGGCTTTTCTGCAAAGCTGCAGAGTTTTAAGCAAGCAACCCGTTTGGCAGGAAAATTGCAAAATCGCCGCATCATTGCAGCACCCCAGCAGCACCAAGATAAGAAATTTCTTTGAAACTTATTTCATTCCGTACCAAGTTGTTAATGTCGATAATACCGAGGAAGGATTGATTACCGGCTACTATGAGCCCTTACTAAAAGGAAGCCGGACATTTTCGGAACGATATCGTTTTCCGGTTTATGCTGCTCCTGATGAGTTGTTAACCATCGAATTAGGCGAAGCCTACCCGGAACTTAAAGATTTACGCTTGCGTGGACGTCTGAACGGGCGCAAAGTGGTACCTTACTATAGCCGGTCAGAGATTATGAATGATCCGGGATTATTGAAGGGATATGAACTCTTATGGGTAGAAGACGAAGTTGAGTTATTTTTTCTCCATGTGCAGGGTTCCGGACGCATTGTGTTTGACAATGGCGAAATGATGAAAATAGGTTTTGCAGATCAGAATGGGTTTCCATATAACTCGATTGGCAAGCTTCTGGTGCAACGTGGTGAGTTGCTCCTCGAACAAGCATCCATGCAGGGCATCAAGCAATGGGGACGACAAAACTCCAGTAAGCTGGCGGAGTTGTTGCAGCAAAATGCACGTTACGTGTTTTTTCGCGAATTACCATCCGATCTATCAGGTCCCATCGGTGCTTTGGGTGTGCCATTGACTGCCGGTAGAAGTATCGCCATTGATCCATTGTCAATTCCGCAGGGGGTGCCGGTATTTCTGACAACGACCTGGCCCAATACGAATAAGCCTCTGAATCGGCTCATGGTAGCGCAAGATGTGGGTGGTGCGATTAAAGGCGGGGTACGCGCGGATTTCTTTTGGGGATTTGGCCATGAAGCCGGGAATCAGGCAGGTAAAATGAAGCAGGCGGGAAAAATGTGGGTATTGATGCCGAAGGAATATCAGCCCGTTGCGCTTACCCAACAATAAAAAGCTTGCTGATAAGCCATAGCAAGCTTTTTAAGTTTCTTGGGTTTTATTTGTCTTTGCTTGCGTTTTCCAGCTTTTCCTCTATGGCTGCGGCAGGGATCATTCCCCCAACAACTGAGCCGTCAGAAAAAATTAGCGTTGGTGTACCTGAGACTTTATTTTCACGACCTGACTCTACCAAAGTTTCCAAGGGGGCTTCGCAGTCTTTTTCTGCTGGCGCGGTGCCTTTCAGCATAAAATCCTCCCAGGCCTTGATTTGATTTTCAGAGCACCAGATTTTTTTTGATAATTCCATCGAGCCATTCAACACCGGGTAGAGCAGGTTATAAACGGTAACATTCGTGATGTTGATCAATTCCTTTTCCAATTGTTTGCAGTAAGGGCAATTGGGGTCTGTATACACCGCAATTTTGCGTTTGCCATCACCTTTAACCGCTTTGATAGCATGCTGCAGAGGCAGGGAGTCGAATGGCACGCGCCGTGCGGCCTTGATTTCTTGAATGCGTTCGTTGGTCATGCTAACCCGGCTTTTGGTATTGATGACATGGCCAAAAAAGAAAAAATCTGCTTTATCATCAGTATAAAACAGTTCATCGCCTACCACGACTTCGTACAGATCTGAAAAAGGCGTTTTCTTCACACTGTCAATTTTTTGACTTTCGAAATGTGGTTGGACGGCTTTTTTAACAGCTTCTTCATCGGCCCAAAGCATTCCGGGGGAAAAACTTAATGATAAGATTAAAATGAAAAATTTTAAGTGTGTAGCCATGACAACTCCAGTTTAAAAAGAAATTTAATTCAAAGCGTGCTGTATCAATCGGTTTTTAATCGATGGCAGATGATTGGTTATTTCAAGCCCTAAATTGCGTATGCGGGCTAATGTCGGATTAGGATTGTTGAATAATTTCTGTAATCCGTCTGTTACTTGTTCCAGAACCAGAATATCTTCCTTGCGTGCCAGCTCGTAACGCCGTAATAATAAATAATCACCGCAATCTGTCAGTTTGCCTTGCGAGTTCAATATTGCCGCAAGTTCCCGCGCGTCACGTAATCCAAGGTTAACCCCCTGGCCAGCCAACGGATGAATGCCGTGCGCAGCATCACCGACGAGTGCCAGGCGGGCCTTAACCAGTTTTTTTACATGCACATAATTCAATGGAAAACCTGCTGGCGGTGAAATCAGTTGTAGTGCACCCACAGTATGTGCAGAAGCTTCTTCCACTTGCTGGCAAAGTTTTTCCGCAGACAAGTTGCGCAAAAAATCCGCATGGTCTTCAGTAGTAGACCAGACCATGGATACACGCTTTCCCGGTAGCGGGAGTAATGCCAGTACGCCATCCCGCCTGAACCATTGATAGGCAATCTGACGATGCGATAGTTCCGTACTGAAATTGGCGACTACGCCAACCTGATTGTAGGCATGCTGCGACACCTCAATCTCAGCTTGTTTACGTACCCAGGAATTTACCCCATCCGCGCCTATTATTAATGCAGCTTCAAGTTCGGTGCCGTCTGTCAACTGCACATCAACATGCGTATCGTGCCAAGTGATAGCGGTACATTTTGCCGGGCAGAATATTCGTGTATTTTCCTTTGAAGATTCAAGCGTATGCCAGACAGCGGATTGCAATTGGCGGTTTTCAGCAATAAACGCCAATTCGGGTAAGCCAATCTCGTACGCACTGAAGTTGATATGCGCAGTATTGTCGTCGCCAAACACCGTCATCTCATAAACGGGTGCTACCCGTTCAGTTTCCATCAATTGCCATGCGTCCAGTTTTTGCAGGAAAGCGGCGCTGCCCGGGCTAATTGCATACACTCGGTTATCCCAACTATTATCTTGCGGTACCGGTGCGGATTCATGCGGTTCTATCAACGCTATTTTTAGCCCGCTATCTTTAAGCGCAGCTGCCAAGCTTGCGCCCACAAGTCCGCCACCTATTACTATAATATCGAATTTCATGAGATTGATTATACAGCTGCTTTAGCATAGACAGGTAACACAAAGTTAATCATCATTGGATGTGAATTTTTTGCCGCCCAAATCAACGGGAAATCGTGTATTTTTAGTGGATAAATCTAAGCCACTGATACGCTTGGAAAGAATCGGCAAGCGTAATACAATGCCCTGAAAACACGCATAAACCCTTGTCATGTCACATTTTTGATCTTGACAAGCCACCCCCTGAAAGGCAAAATGCGGCCCTTGTGTTAAACACGTGGCGAATTAGCTCAGTGGTTAGAGCAGCGGAATCATAATCCGTTGGTCCGGGGTTCAAATCCCTGATTCGCCACCATTCTTATGGGCAAAGGGATTGGTTTTAGTGACTAATCTATTTAGAGCTGTTACGAAGAGGATAGCTTTTCGTACGTTGCTATCTGCAAAGCCGCTTCTTCTTCTGTTCTTGCCCAATCGGTACGGCTTCTTACGATATCAAGATTGCATGAATATTATGCTCAATAGCCCACTTTCTAGCTATGTACTTTGAGACTTTAAATGAATGTAGTGCATCAATATTTTAGCTGGATATCTGGTTTAAAGAGGTAGTAATATAAATCTGACCTGAAATCCGTATCTGGCGCATAAAGAGAAATTATGGCAAATTGGTTTAAAGACAATTCATTATCCATTGGGCAAACGCCATTGGTGCGGCTTAATCGGGTGATTGACAATGCGCCGGCTGTAGTGTTGGGAAAAATTGAAGGGCGTAATCCGGCATATTCGGTTAAGTGCCGCATTGGCGTAGCAATGATTGACGATGCTGAACGTAGAGGATTACTGGGGCCGGGGAAGGAAATTGTTGAGCCTACGAGCGGTAATACTGGAATTGCGCTGGCATTCGTGGCAGCTGCGCGAGGAATTCCGTTGACTTTGACGATGCCGGAAACGATGAGTGTGGAGCGGCGTAAGTTGTTAGTTGCATTGGGTGCCAAGCTGGAATTAACCGAAGGTGTGCGTGGTATGAACGGAGCTTTGGCGAGGGCGGAAGAAATTATTGACACTGATCCGCATCGCTATGTGTTGTTGCAACAGTTCAAGAATCCCGCCAATCCCGAAATTCATGAAAAAACCACCGGACCGGAAATATGGAGCGATACGGATGGTGCCGTCGATATTTTTGTAGCAGGCGTGGGCACGGGTGGCACGATTACCGGGGTTTCTCGTTATATCAAACAAACCAAGGGCAAAGCCATTACTTCAGTGGCGGTTGAGCCTGCGGCGAGCCCGGTATTGTCGCAAAAGCGCGCTGGATTTTCATTGACGCCCGGCCCTCATAAAATTCAAGGTATTGGGGCTGGTTTCGTGCCTGATAACTTGGATCTTTCACTAGTGGACGAAATCGAGCAAGTGAGCAATGAAGAGGCGATACTTTATGCACGGCGCCTGGCGCGCGAGGAGGGTATTCTGGCCGGAATTTCCTGCGGTGCGGCTGTAGCGGCGGCAGTGCGTCATGCTAAGCTTCCTCAGAATAAGGGAAAAACTATTGTAGTGATTTTGCCGGATTCCGCTGAGCGCTACCTAAGCAGCGTTTTGTTTGAGCGTATGTTTGACGAACAGGGCCTGACACATAGTGAACACTAGCAAGAGAACGCGCGATCTTTTGTTGCGCAGCACCTATTTGAATGTGGATAGTATCGTGTCTGAGCTGCGCGCGTTACGTCTGGCTTCATTGGAAAGCCGTAACCGGCATGATCGTCCGCCCAGGTTACCGTCACGCAGGATTCTGGCGAGTGTTGCAGAGGGCCTGAGTGCGGCTATATTCCCTAATCGCCTGGGTTCATCTGAGTTGGCTGATGAGGGCATCGATCATTATGTTGGACATATTCTGAATGTGACGTTGCGTGAGCTGATGGTGCAGATTCAGCATGAATTGCACTATAACTCTGGTTTGGAGGTTCTTGGCGATCAGGATCGTGCACAATCGGTGGCGATTACACAGGCGTTTGCAAAACGCTTGCCGGAGGTTCGAAGTTTGCTGGAAACCGATATTAAAGCAGCGTATGAGGGTGACCCTGCGGCACGCAATGTGGATGAAGTGCTGGTTTGCTATCCTGGCATCATGGCAATTACGCATTATCGGTTGGCGCATGTTTTGCATGGTTTGGGGGTACCCCTGATTGCGCGCATGATTTCAGAAATTGCGCACTCTGTCACCGGTATTGAAATTCATCCAGGTGCACAGATTGGCGGTAGTTTCTTTATCGATCATGGTACTGGTGTGGTGATTGGGGAGACTGCCATTATTGGACAGAATGTTCGTCTGTATCAAGCGGTTACGCTGGGTGCCAAGCGTTTCCCGGTAGATGAGAATGGAACCCTGGTGAAAGGCAATTTGCGTCACCCTATTGTGGAAGATGACGTGGTGATTTATGCCGGCGCTACAATTTTGGGACGAATAACCATAGGGCGAGGTTCGACGATTGGCGGCAATGTATGGCTGACGCGAAGCGTGCCACCGGGTAGTAATATCTCGCAGGCGCAAATGCGCCAGGAGGTATTTGAGGGGGGCGCCGGGATTTAATCAATGATGGAATCTTTAGGAATCATATGACTGCTGACAAAGTAATCCTTACGTTGGACGACGCCAAGAAAATGGCGGCAGGTGCAGAATCCGAAGCAATACGCAATAAATGGCCAGTTGTCATTGCAATTGCTGATGATGGTGGCCATTTGCTTTACTTGCAACGTTTGGATCATACGCAATATGGCAGCATCGGTGTGGCAATTGAGAAAGCGCGTGCTGCGATAGCTTTTCGCCGCCCAACCAAGGTATGGGAAGACAATATTGCGGAAGGGCAATTACGCTATCTGAATTTGCCTGGTACCTTGCCGATTGAAGGTGGATTGCCCATTATTGTTAATAATCAATTCGTGGGTGCAATCGGAGTCAGCGGCGTAAGATCTTTCCAGGATGCGCAAATCGCTCAGGCTGGTATCGATGCATTGTTATCTTGATTTTCTTGCCGGAAATTTGCAAAAGATCTTGCTCGTGTTGAGACAGATATAAAGTTGTATCATTTCCACAGAGCACATGCAGCTTTGCAGTAGTCTTTAACTATGCTTGTCTTCGTCCACCTGAACCAGGTAAATAAGAGTAACGGCGGTAATCATAACCAGACGAAATGCAGCTTGCTGGCCATTGGCAACTTCCGATTGCCACATTAAAAACCATTCTCCGCCAATCGTCATAAACCCAACAAACCATAGGAAGAAACCGAGAGAGAGTCCGAGTATGGCCAGGCTTTTGGCTTGATTAAAAGATGAGGGGTTCTTGATATTTTGGCATAAACGCAAGCCACCCAGCCAACATAGCCCAGCAATCAGGATTTCAGTAACGATGATCATGGCATAAGCTGCATGATGTAAAAAAGGAGACTCAATTGCCCGCCAGAGGCCCTGGTTGTCAGGAAAAGTCGTATCCATCAAGAGGACATGCGCGGCGATGAAGAAATTTGAGTTGTAATCGGTGAGATTATTGAATGCAACCAGCGACGCATACAACGCGAAAGCCAGAACCATCATACTCTTTGATAATCGCGTATACATGGTAATTTTAAAGCAATGGCGCAGTTTGAGAACTTGAGGGGATTTGTTAATCCCGGCTGGTGCTATTCAAACTGCAGACAGTCAGCCAGGATATGATGTGGAAAACTAAGAGGCTTGTTGAATACCGGCCAATAACCAGGTTGCATTGGGATCCTTCAGATCTTTCTGCACATGCCAGATCTCATCAAATGCTTCCGGTTCTCCATCAGGTAAATCTTTTAATTGACCGGTAAAGCGGACACTTGCGATAGCCAGGTCACCGGTTGTTTCAACTTCCAGTAAATTAGCATCAATGAACATGATTTCGGTTGTTTGTTGCGCATCACCCCGTGCATTAATTTGTGCGCTAATCTCTGCCAGCATCTCCGATGTTGTGTAGTCACGAATTTCATTAATGTCGCCATGATCGTGAGCGGCCTGCAGGCGCATAAACGAAGCTTTTGCATGGCGTAAAAAGGGCTCCACTTTAAAGTCTGCGGGAATATTGGGTTGCCGATAAGCGGTTTGACTGTCCGCGATTGCGGTTCCAGCGGGCGGCGTGAATGCAGGGGTATTGAAGTTTTCGCGTGTATTTGTATTTATGCCCGAATATTGCATGGAGGGCGATTGTTCAACCTTGGGTTTACGCAGCATGCGGATGATGAAAAATACAGCGCCTATGAGTAACAGCATGGTTACGATATCCATCATATTGATGTTTTCAAACGCGCCTCCCATAAAAAGTGCAGCCAGTAAGCCACCGGCAGCCAGGCCGGCTAATGCGCCACCCCATTTACTGCCACCAGCTGCGGCAGCGGGTGCCGCAGCTGGTGCTTGCTGTGGCTTGGGTGCAGCTTGCTGCTGATTGACCGATTGACGTTGAGTGCCTAGATTCTTACCGCCGCCCATGCGTCTTGCTTCTGCATCAAAAGCAAGTAAGCCAAAACTGAAGATAGCCAGAGTTAGAAAGGTAAGTGTTTTTTTCATAATGATCTTCCAAACTGTGTTTTAAAGCTCCGAGTATAGCATCGGGTTTATGCTGCCAGCTACATTGAATTTTTAGCGATACGGATTTTGAATGCGTTTCTTCTGTTGCAAAAAGCGCTGAGCCATACTTTCTAGCGTAACAATATCAGACGGGGAATTGCTTCATTATCAATCCATGCAATGGCATTTTGATTAAATTGCTGCCCGATCGACCGGCCGGTATTAAGATCCAATCCGGGAACAAAGAGGCTTTCTTCAGGCGGCCATTGGCCGGTTGGATCTATATTCAGGCTTTCAATGATTGGATAGGGGCGATGCTGCAACAAATTTCTGAGTTGTTCGTGCGCCTCTAGATTTTCTTCATTACTGGCAAGCTGACTGTAAGGGTTGTATGCGCTGACAATTGCCGCGCATGATTGCTTTGATGCCGCTAAAAATTTTGCCAGTGATTCCGAATATTGATCAATGCATAAGAAGATTGAATTGCAACCGGCACCCACTCGATAATGAGTGCGACGGTAACTTGCGATGAGGTTGCTTGTGATAACCGATAAAACCACAGTTACCCGGCAATGATAAGCTGGGCTTTTCTGCTTGGCGGGCTTGTCAAGTCAATGACTGTGTCCATGGCCGTTGTCTTCGCCGCCATGTGCATGACCTTGGGTTGAGCTGATGAGATTTTCATATTGCTCCGGTGTCATATGGCTTAATTTGAAGATAAAAGCAACCATTCCCCAAATCGCCTGATCATCATGACTCAGCCCCCATGCTGGCATAGCAGTCATTTTCAGGCCATTCTTTATCACCCAAAAATACGCTTTGGCGTGCTCCATTCGCTTTGTTTCATCAGTGATGATTTCGCGTTGATGGAATATGGGGGCCTGAGGGTATAGACCTGCCGAGAGTTCTGTCGGTTTCATGCCGGGTGTCAGATGGCAGATGGTGCACATGGCATGATAGTGTTCCGCGCCTTGCGCGAGTAATTCTGTGTCTTCCAGTGAGGGTACTGTCAAGTCTTCGGCGCGTGCTTTAATGGAGCTGTCACGTACCCATTCAATGATTTTTTCGGTGATTTGCCAGTGTTTTTCTGTCGCGGCCATATTGTAAGCCCCTGATCCAAGAGCGATGATGCCTATGACAAATGATACCAATAACAGACTCAGGATTGTTTTCATTGTTTCACCTCATTAAATGATCTGGTACCGATTTCAATAATATTAAACAGCTTTAGTTATCAACTATCTCATAGTACTTTTAATTACCATGCGAATCAATTTATGTTTTCAGAGAGGTAGGTAATCAATAAACTGCCTGTTTGATGTACGCTGATTTTCAAGGAGTCTGAAGTTTCCTAAAATGCATGGTAGCGCAAGGATGGTGGTATGCGTAGCCACGTGGGCTAAGCGTTGTTTGCAAAAGTGGACTCTTACTTTGTATGAAGAAAAATAATAATTAGTCGTTAACCTGAACTTAGGTTCTGGAACAAGATAAAGAACTCAATTAGTTAGGGTAGATCTGGTTAATTACTTTTAATTTTAAGAAAGAAGGTACGTTATGGCGAATTCTATTGGCAGATTATTGATTAAAGAAGGTCTTATTTCTGATGCGCAATTGGTTCAAGCAAGAATCAACCAAAAGCAGAGTAGTGGGAAACTAGAAGATAGTCTCGTTTCATTAGGTTTTCTTACTTCTGAGCAAGTAAAGAAAATATTGCATCCTATTCCACCAATACCATTGAAAATAAGTAATACTGGACTGAGCGAAGCTTTTCTTAGTGATCTATTATTGAAAATCGCATATCAAGAAGCAGGCACTTTTACCTTGTGTCAAATCAATAATAAATTATGCCTTCCATTTAGTGTTATAAATGAGATCATTGAATTACTTCAGGCAGATCATTTGATTGCTATTCGTTCAGCAGCCGGTTATGGGCGAGAAACTCAAGTTTTTGAATTAACGCAGCGAGGCCGCGAAAGAGCAGAGGCGGCTTTGAATATTAGTCTTTATGCCAGCGCTGCTCCGGTTCCTCTGAAAGATTATACGCGCATCCTTGCTCAGCAACATGTTCAGCAGATTCGGATAGATAGTAAATGGATACAAGAGTCACTGAGTCATATGGTTATTAGTGAAAAATTACTTAACCAGTTAGGTCCTGCTTTCAGCTCAGGACGCGCAATTTTTCTATATGGTCCGCCGGGAACAGGAAAATCAAGTATTGCAGAAGCATTAGGGCGCGCATTACCTGACCATGTTTTTATACCGCAAGCTATCGAGGTGGGCGGTCAAATAATTCGCGTATTTGATCCTGCAATACATTTTGAAATTACAGAAAAAACCAGAGAAGAAATGCAACTGGATATAAACGTCAATCTGAAACACGATCCGCGTTGGAAAAAATGCCGCCGTCCCGTTGTAATGGTCGGTGCGGAATTTACTACCGAAATGCTCGATTTGCATTTGGATATTCATAGCAAGTTTTATGAAGCGCCAGTACAGATGAAGGCCGCGAATGGCGTGTTCATTCTGGATGATTTTGGCCGCCAGAGAGTGACTCCGCGTGAGATGCTCAATCGCTGGATTGTTCCTCTGGAGCGGGGTACAGATTTTCTATCATTGCATACTGGTATGAAATTTGAGATACCTTTTGATCAAGTTAACATCTTTTGTACCAATCTGCATCCTGCGGATTTGGTTGATGAAGCTTTTTTACGCCGTATCCGTCATAAAATAAAGATGCCTCATTCAACTGAAGGTGAGTATAAGGAGATTTTGCGACGTGTTTGTGTGATACAAGGTATCGAATTTAAGGAAGATGCGGCAGATTACCTTATAGATACATATTATCGAAAAACTGGACGAGCGCTGACGGGTAGTCATCCGCGCGATATTATCGATCAAATTGTTGATTTCTCAAGGTACTTAAAGCAGTTGCCGACATTTACTGCTGTAACCATCGATATGGCAGCAACCAACTATTTTATAGAATTGTGAATTGGTACCCCACTGCATGGGGATTTGCCTGCGCATGCGAACCCCCATGCAGTAATTGAAGGTCAATTTACTAATTTATCGACTGGTTAAGGATTTTTAAGGATTTTTTAGCATTTTGGCTGACTTGCATTAGTTCTTTTTTATTAAAATAAGCAGCTTCACGGGAGAAATCCTGCCCTAATAGAATTTTTATTTGTATATCGCTTCGCAATTCGTTACTTTCAACCAACTTGACTTGTATGGGTAACATTTTATTGATCTGATAAGCTTGATCATAATTTCCTGAGCGATAATAAATTTCGGTTTGATAATGTTTGTATGTCTGGTGATTTGTTAACCTTGCTTTTGCAACGCCGTGTTGTTGAAAAAAAACTGATACCTGCTTTGCCATGCCTGTAATGCCATTACCATTCGAAATTTCTAATCGGAGGTATGTGCTATCCACTGATTTAGAGTCATTATGATGAGAAACCTGATCATCTGCGCGATATGGCACGGATGTGGCCAGGGACTCAGCCTTATCATTTACCTCATTGACGTTAGTGTTGGAAACTTCTTGCATGACAAGAGGCAACGGGTCAATCGAGTCTGTCTGCAATGCAGCTGCTTTATCACCCAGATTGATTCTTTCTTGCGCAACTGCCAAATTAAGTTGTGCCCTTTTATTGTCAGGGTCCAACAATACTGCTTTCTCGAGTGATTTAACGGCTTCAGCTGTATTGCCCTGAATCAGATAGGCATAACCAAGGTTGTTATACAAATAGGTTTCCACCGGCGCGTATTCAATCGCCGTGCGGAAGTGTTGCAGTGATAGTTCATGTCGGCCTTGTATGGAATAAATAACGCCCAAACCATTATGCACTTCAACATAATCAGGCTTTTCTTCCAGCGCTCTTTCATAGGCAGCAATTGCTTTTTGGTAATCTATCTTGCCCTGATAGTATCGTCCTAATAAATACATGATTTTTGGACTGCCATTTGCATGCTTTATATTCATCACAGGTTTGATTTCAATATCTGCCATTGATGTATCTTTTTGCATAAAAGCACATCCATTTAAAGCAAGTGCACAGCCTACTATCCAACTAAGTCGTTTTATCTTGAACATAGTATGTTCTCCTGTACTTTCTGTGATTATGTTTCTAGAATAGCTGCCTGATGCTCATCAAACCTGGACTGTTCTAAATCTAAAACTAGGGTTGTTTGGGTTCTTGCCATTGTCCACAAGGTTCATTTGGGGTGCATCCCATTCGCTTATATGCTGATCGCAGGTTATTGCGTGCATGTGAATTTTCAGGATCGAGTTGCAACGCACGTTCGAATGCACCGGCTGCTTCACTGTTGTATCCTTGTTTTAACAACGAATAACCAAGATTGTTGTGTAAATAGGATAATGTAGGCGCCAGTCGAATGGCTTCTTTGATAAAGTGGAGCGCAAGCTCATCTTCTCCCAGGATCGAATAGATTACTCCCAAATTATTGTAAGCGTCGTAATTCTCAGGCATTAGCTCAATAGATTTTTCATAGACATTGATTGCTTCAGCGTATTCCTTTTTCTGATAGTATTCGCGACCCAATTGATATAACTGCTTGGCTTCCACCAAACGTGAATCTTCCGACTTGGATAATGAATCAGTTTCATTATTATTCTTTTGCTGCGAAGTGGCGCACCCTCCCAATATCAGCAGGCAGCCAATGATCAGCAGTGATTGTTTTAGTTTGTACATAATTTCATAGCTCCTTTAATTAACCTCCAGCCATCGTCGGTAACAGAACTCGATGAATAATGATAGCTGCTGGACCAATTATGACCACAAATAATGACGGGAAAATAAAGAAAATGAGTGGAAAAAGAAGCTTGAGCGCTATTTTGGCTGCTGCCTCTTCCGCACGCAGGCGGCGTTTGGTACGCAGCATATCGGAGTGAATACGTAGAGAAGATGCAATACTGGTGCCAAAACGATCCGCTTGTATCAACATGGCAACCAGCCCTTCTATTTCTTCAACCCCGGTGCGCAGTGCCAGATTTCGCAATGCTTGTTCGCGGCTTCTGCCTGCGCGCATTTCCAGATTGACCAAATGAAGCTCTTCCGCCAATGGTTTGCACTTCACATGCATCTCTTCCCCGACCTTTTTCATTGCTGCATCTAGTCCTAATCCTGCCTCAACACAAACCGTCATGAGATCAATAGCATCAGGAAAGTTCTCAAACAAGTCGCGCTGACGTAGCTTAATGATATGTGCCAAGGCTAAATTAGGCAGGTAGTAACCCGCCGCAGCTAATATAAGGAAAAAAAATAAAGAGACATCAGTATTTATCTCCAAACGGCTGACACCCACATAAAGAAAGAAAATACCTGGCAGGATTAAGGCCAATAATGTTTTTCCTCCAAAATAAAAGAAGGGTATTGACTGTGTGCGGTAACCTGCATGCATAAAACGAATGCGTAATACAGAGTTTTCCCAGCCTTCACTTGGCAGGGAAAGTGTGGCAAATGGGCTTGTGAGCTTATTGGTAGCCTGCTCCCATTGACTGGATTCATTTAAAAATGTTTCAGCATGTTCGGATGCAATTTGATCCAGTCGCGATTGTGTCGGATTAGATGTCAGCAATCGCATCAATCCAAATACCCCGCCAGCTACGGCAATAAAAACGATGACTAGATAAGCTATTTGAATCATGGTCATGATTTATTTACTCCAAATTATATTACAAGGTACTGCGATTAATGCAGGCTGAATTCACTATCAGGTTTTCTATCGGCTCATACCCGGATTTTAATAATCCGCCACATGGCAAAAATTCCGATCACCATCATCGTTAAGGAACCACCGAGAAGTAAGTGTCCTAACGGATCTGTAAACAATAAATTCAAGTATCCTGGATTAATCAGATGGACTAAAAATGCTATTGCAAATGGCAAACAGCCTAGAATCCAGGCTGACAAACGTCCTTCTGCTGACAGAACACGAATAGTCCCTAATAATTTGAGGCGCGCCCGGATCAGGCTGCTGATACTTTCAAGTAACTCTGCCAGATTGCCACCGCTTTCACGTTGAATAAGCACTGCAATGACAAGATAGCGCAGGTCAGTGCTGGGTACACGTGTACTGAGATTCATGAGTGCTTCCTGCATCGAAATACCATAATTGACTTCTTCAAATGTTGTACTGAATTCACCTGCAATGGGTTCCGCGCCTTCACTGGAAACCATTTGCAGCGCCCCGGAGAAGGCATGGCCAGCCTTCAATGCACGCGCCATTAAATCCATGGCATCCGGCAATTGTTCTTCAATTTTTAGCAAACGTTTATGTCGTGCACTCAGTACCAATAAAACAGGAAATAACCCGGCTACTATGGCACACAGCAATAGTATTAAGAAATGCAAATTCAACAGTAACGCAATGGCCATGCCACCCAGTGCGGCTATGCAGGTATAGCCCAGAAAGCCTGTTACACTGAGTTCCATGCCTGACTGAATCAATAGCCGGTCTAGACTATGAATTCGCGGGATTTGTAACAACAGGCGCTCTAAGGCTGGAGAATCACTTAATAACCGCTGTTTAATCAGGTTTCGCTCGGTAGCGTCCTGCCAACCCGCAGAGATAGTTTGTAGCCGTTTCTCGATACGAACTGCTTCTGGCCCTTTATAGGCATTCCATGTTAAGTACAGTCCTTCCAGAAATAGCACAATCGCCACAAATACCAAGGCTATAAACAAATAATAAGAATAGTCCATTTTCTGCAAACAACCTCGTTATTGAAAGATTTTACCCGGATCAAACAATTCGTCTCGTAGAGGAATGCCGAATACCTTCAAGCGTTCAGCAAATTTGGGTCGAATCCCGGTCGCATGAAAGTGTCCCTGGATAACTCCATTTTCATCTACACCTGTCTGGCTATAAGTAAAAATCTCCTGCATGGTAATAATGTCGCCTTCCATACCGGTAATTTCCTGAATGCTGATTAGCTTGCGTTTTCCATCTGTCATACGGGAAACTTGAACAACGACCCAGATTGCAGAGCTGATCTGCTGTCGTACAGCTTTAGCAGGAAGATTCATTTCAGCCATGCTGACCATATTTTCAATCCGACTCAATGCATCTCTGGGTGTATTCGCGTGCACTGTGGCCATAGAGCCTTCGTGACCTGTATTCATGGCTTGCAACATATCCATGGCTTCAGGGCCGCGCACTTCACCGATTATGACTCGATCCGGCCGCATGCGCAGGCTATTGCGGACTAATGCGCGTTGTGCTACTTCACCCTTACCTTCAACATTTGGAGGGCGTGTTTCAAGCCGCACAACATGGGGTTGTTGTAGCTGCAGTTCCGCCGCATCTTCGATAGTCACAACCCTCTCAGATGCTGGAATAAAACCGGACATAATATTAAGCAACGTCGTTTTGCCACTACCAGTTCCACCGGAAATGAGAATATTGCACTTACTTTTAACAAGCCCTGCGATTACTTCGGCCATTGACGGTGTCAGTGATTTATAGCGAACCAGATCGTCCATCTTAAGAGGAGCTGCCGGAAAGCGCCGGATAGATAATAACGGCCCGTCCAAAGCCAATGGCGGAATAATGGCATTGACACGGGAACCGTCTGATAAGCGGGCATCAACCATCGGACTGGATTCATCGACGCGGCGCCCAATTCTGGATACGATGCGGTCTATAATTCTCATCAAATGACGGTTATCGGCAAAGTGGGCATCTGTTAGTTCCAGTCTACCGCGGCGTTCGACATAAACCTGATTATAAGTATTAACCAGAATATCGGAAATTGTTGGATCAGCCAGTAAAGGCTCTAATGGCCCCAAACCAAGAATTTCATGCTGAATATCGGAGACCAAACCGCCTCTTTCTGCCAGATTAATCGGTATTTTCTCTTCATTCAGTAATTGTTCTACAAGATCCTTGATCTCGTTCATCAAACGATCTGAAGGTAACCTCTCCATCACGGATAGATCAACGCGGTCGAGTAGTTTTTGATGTATCTTGGATTTAAGCTCATGATACGAACTTTTCTCGAGCTGCGTAATGCTATCTTCCATAATCAGTACCTGTTCAGGCACATTTGTATTATTCTCTCCCCAGCGTTGTAAGCGATCCCGTATAGACATGATTAATAATCCATAAAATAATTGTTAAGAGAATAGTCTTTTAAACCAGCGTTCTTGTTGTTCAGTATTCAGACTCAATTCATTGCTGATCTCTTCAATTGCTCTGGAGATTGGACTGCGCTGAGCAAGTTTGAAGACTGGCACGCCGTGGTTCACCGATTCATCGACTACGGAGAAGTTGTTGGGAATAGATTTAAAAACCTGATTCTTAAGTGTATTCTGAATATCATCCAGCGTAATCTCGCTTTTTTTGTCATAACGGTTGACAATAAGCCGCAACTTTTCCTTGTGGTAGCCTAATGAATGGAATGCATCGATCAGGCGCTTGGCATCGCGGATAAATGGCAAAGTCTGCTGCAACACTGGGAAAATCATCTCGGCTTTGTCGAGTGCCTGGATTGATATGGCATCCATACGTCGACCGATATCAAGAATGACAAAATCATAATTCTTGATCGCAACCTGAAGCAGGGGATTAACATGTTCGGGTTTTATTTCCGTTGCTTTTTCCGGTTCATCCGGTGCTGCTAAAATACCCAAATTAGGTAAAATCTGAATCATGCTGGAAGCCAGGAATGACCCATCCAGCCGGTGAATTTGTCGAGTGACATCAGCAATCGATGCGGGAGATTTGCTATCGCTCAGAAAAAGTGAGGCATCTCCCAACTGAAGATTAAAGTCAATTAAGGCGACTCGTTGGTTGTTCTGTGCTGCCAGCGTATAAGCCAGATTAGTGGCTAAGAATGTAGCCCCGCTTCCTCCTTTACAGGGAATAAACGCCAAAACCTTTCCACTCCTGACAGGCATACCTGCCTGTTTGATTCTGTGCTGAAAACGATTAATTGCACCCAGTAGTGATTCGCGGGTCAGTGGCGTTGGAAGCGCTTCTCGAACGCCTACGCGCATGACTTCCAACAATCGTTCAGGAGACTGGATCGGACATAACAAGATGACGCCCAAACTCGGGAATCGCGCGGTTACATTTCCCAGTACCTGTAGTTCACTCTCCATAGCATCTGAACTTTCCAATAACAACAGGTCAGGATGTTCTTGTTCAGCAACCGCGGTTACTTGTTGTATCCCACCATTGATAGTTAATATCTTATGTGTATTTTCCTGATCCGAACCGTGGAAGGATGGATGTGATATATCAAATTCAGACAAAAATTGACGAATACTTTCCAGAATTTGTTGTTTCTGTGAGATAGCAGCAATAATCACTTTTATTTTCCTCTAATTTTCAATAGGTTCTAAGTGCATACCGGATTGTTAAGACTCGACATACTCTCGCGCGGCAACGTCGTTGAGAAACCAGGCATCTGAAAATTGATAGGTATTAACGGAACAAGTGACTGCACAGTTAACCCAGTCACGCTAACTGTTACATAGCGGCACGAAATTGGATCACACCCACCCGGGCTGTATGTAACATTAATATTACCCGGATTTAAGAAGCCTGCTAAATTCACCATTTTCGTGGTGATGACGGTATCATTCTGATCACAAACTACTGCCAAACGAGCGCCCAAACGAGTTGCTTCTGTCGTAGCATTCATCATGAACAGTACGCGGCCAAATTCCATGATGCCGAATAACAATGTGAACAGTATTACGGCAATGATGGCAAACTCTACAGCCGCAACACCCCGCTGTGAAAATTGACTAGCCGCTAAATGGATTCGTCTCATAGCTGCCTCATGGTAGTTTGGATAGGATCAAACGGTAGGGTAGTCATGCTGCTGCCGAAGAAAACCAATGGATTGAAGACAAAGTTAAAAGTGTAGCCTGTCACAGTGACCGTCACCAGATTGATGCTGGCGCCTGCTCCAGTGGTCGTCGTGGATGATGCAATTCCCACCATGCCTATAGTTAATCCGGGCAAAAGCGCCGACCCCGAACAGTCCGCTGAACCATGCACAACCAGGCATCGCGCTTCTGTTTCTGGATAGTTGGCAGTATCGCTTGGGCTATGCTGGGATAGTAGGCGGGCAGCATCACGGACTGTTTTAACCACAGTATTATATTGATACATCGCACGGCCAAATTCCGCAACACCCAGAGCTAATACAATCAATGGAATTAAAAGCAATGCCAGCTCAACCGCTACGGAACCACGCATGGTTCTTGGGTTTAATTGAATATTTCTTTTATTCATAAGGATAGCCATAACGTTCGTAAACTCACTGCACTAAGGCCGGCACCAATGGCCCTACACTGCCTGGGCCACCAACAGCGCCCGATGATGCGCAAGGACTCAGTGGATCATTCGATTGCCCTAGATATTCAACATACATTCGGTCTGCTCCAGTGCCACTGCCACCCGAATTAAAATTGATAGGGTGCAGCATCAATATACATGCCCAGGATAATACGGGCGCAGTGGGTCCACCAGCGTTCAGTACGTCACAATCTACTACAGCCACAGTAGCCAGTCTGCGATCCGCTCCATGCTGCTGGAGAAATGTTGGATCCACAGTTACAGCTCCACCACCTTGAGCATTTAAACCAGTAGCGCCATCACCTTGATAGGCAGCCGGAGGATTTCCTCTATGTGTTGCAAAGTCACTAAATGCATTGAATTGACTGGGCCATGTGACTTCCGTATAAGCAAAACCTGTTTTATCGGGCACTGCAAATCCCGGCTGCCCTGGCGTATCTTCAACAGGATTCCGGTAAATACCAAAACGGCTATTCCAGGCTCTTGACAAGGAAGAAATCACGCCACCTTGTCCCACAATACTTCCAACTGCTGGAAGATTGCAGGATCCTGTTCCTGTCAATAAATCGCTTAGTTCAGATGCCCCCCCACCGGGTGGAGAGTAGTCGATCCATTTGAATCCACCCGTCAGATCACCACTGGGTCCGAGCACGCCTTGTATCCAAGTGCCCGGTACCGCTGCTGCTATATCCGCTTGACAAACCCCGGCAGGAACCGCACAAGTTGTCTGGCCGGGAACAAGGCTGGCCACGGCCGTTGCACTGACCTGCTGGTCACCAATACCCAGCACCTGTACAAACCAATTGGCAATACCTGTGCGCTGGACAGTGCAGCGTGCAAATCTCATTGTCAGCACATTCGCCACTGCGTCTTTGGTCAGATAAGTGCCGTTGAGCGTTTCACTGAAAGTGACATCATCGGCATTGACAGTAACGGGATCATTCTGAAATTGAACATTGTTGCTGATTCCTGCCGTTATGCCCGCTGCTTCGGCAAGCGTCAATTGATTCGTGCTGGCACCTGTCAATTCCCGTGCAGCCGCCAATGCACAGGCATCCGCACTGTTCTGCAATTCTGATTTGGTCACGAAAAGTTTACCCAGATCCAGTGCAAGCCCGACAAAACCAATCAACACCGCCATAGATAACGCCACCATAATAGCGACGACACCGCGCTCTTTTTCGATGTTTAGATTACCTTGATATCTTTTTCCTAAGCTAGGAGTATTCATGCTGCGCATAACCAATCCTTCTGATGGTGACTGCCAATTTCAATGCCGATAGATAACTTGTAAATTATTACTGCATGCCGCTGCCGCTGCTACCGCCACTGGTTCCTACATCCAGCGCACCACGAGCCGGTGGTTTGGGAGTAGCATAGGATTCCCGGTAATTATCGAATATGGCATCGCCGGCTTGACCATCAATTCCTCTAACCGGTGCTGTGTTCAGCGATGCATCAGGATTCACGGTTTGCTGCGCCTTTGCCATGCCAAAAGCATTACCGAATCTGGCATCCATCCGCTTCGGGGGAGATGCGACACAAGCAGTTAATACCAGCATCATGATTGGCAAACATAAAGTTACTTTGATAGAAAATTTGTTCATAATAATCTCCTCCTTATTTCATTTGAAATCCACTGGGCTCAGCAGCACCTGACGGACCTTTAGGTTGCTCAATCATATACTGTGGTGCATCCCTGTTGTCTGACGGATCAGTTTCCCGTTCCAGTCTTCCTTGAATTAGGAGCTCTCCGCGTCCTGGCCGTATAAATGCATCGGTTGGTATGGCATGATCCGGCTGCAATGGTTGTACCAGACGTGGCGTGACGATAATCATCAACTCGGTTTTATCCATCAGATAATTACTGCTGCTGAATAGGGCACCCAGCACCGGCACTTCTCCCAGCATCGGGAAGCGTTTGATTTGTTCTTTGAAGTTGTCCTGTAATAATCCACCGATCGCCAGTGATTGGCCATCGCGCAGTTGAACAGTCGTTGAAATACGGCGCGTCTTGAAAGTCGGCACTGCCACAATGGCACCCAAGCCCGTCGAAGCAACTTGCTGAAATGATACCAACTCAGAGACTTCCGGGTTGACTCTTAAATTGATCCGGCCTTCTTCCAAAACTGTAGGCAGGAAAATTAATCCGACGCCAAACTGCTTGGATTGCAGCCTGACAGCACCCCCCACGCCTGAAGTGACAGGAATCATGATTTCGCCCCCCACCAGAAAACTGGCTTCCTGACCGCTAATCGCAACAATATTCGGCTCAGCAAGGACTTTTATGACGTTATCCGTTTTCTCAGCATCAATTAAGAAAGAGCCTCCCTCGCTTGCACCGCCTAAAAGGGTTGAAGTAGGTAGATTCTTCCCTAGCAGTAAGCTTGCCGGGCTGCCTCCGATTAAACCTGCCATCACCTGAGTCCAGGCGCTTCCGGTTTTTCTCATCGCACCTTGAAAATCAAAACCCAGTTTCTCGGCTTCGGTTCGGTTCACTTCAGCAACTTTTACCTCCAGCATGACTTGCTGGTGATCACGAACCCCTAGTAAATTAATCACTTTAAAATTACCGAGACCAGAACCTGCACCCGGAGAATTTGCTTCATTTTGCGAACCTTGCCGCAGCATTTGCATCGCCTGCATTCCCCCTTGCCCACCACCACCGCCTGCTTGTCCGTCAGCATCGGGTTGGTTACTTTGAAGATTCATCATCATATTAAGTACCGAAGTACGAACAAAGGCATCAGCCAGCGCGATAATCCGGTCAGCTTTTAATGTATTCGATACCATGCCTGACACAATAAGTGAATCACCTGCTGCAGTGATTTGAATATCTTTCTCGTCGGGCATAATTGCCTGCAATTGATGCTTTAATGCCGTTACATCCATGAGCACGGTGACGTCAATAACGGTTGTCTTGCCGTCTCTTGTCCATAGCGTAATATTAGTCATGCCGACAATCTTGCCCAGGATATAAACTTCCTGCGGATTGATTAACATGACATCAGCCACGCTGGGACTACCCACCGATATCCGTTTAATGGCGTTGGGTAATTTCAGCAATGTTGATTTGCCCAATGTGACATTCATTTTGGCAGCACCCGTTTGCGATAGATAATGCTCGGGCAACATTTTTTGTTCCGCGAGAGACGGAATGGATTTAGCGAGTATCGTTGTCTGAGCATGTGCAGGTGATTGCAGAATCATTAATGAAGCCAAGCCAACAGGCAGAAGAATACGAGAATAACTCTTGATGGTCGCTATCAGAAAGTTGTTGATGAACAGTCGCTTCATTTGCCTTTTCCTTCTGTCAATTTGGTTTCGGTTTTATTCAATCCACGGATAATCGCAATAGATTCATACTGCGGTTCTCTGGAACGATAAACAGTTTTCTGCTCGGCCGGTGCTGTCGTGGTTGGCGCGGGTTGCTTGAGTAGATCAGAAATGCGTCTTCCCTGTGTATCGGTAGGATGGCCATCGACCTGATTGCGCAGTGCCAAAGAAAGTGTGCCGATACTGCGGGCAAGATCCAGGGTTTCGGCTTGCTCAGGAGATACCTCTAACGTCACGGCTGTGACTACCTTAGGCTTGGTATCATCACGACCGACATCTTGTGCGATGGCAAGTACTAGAATCTGTTCCAGCACCAGCTTCGAGAATGGTTTCTGGTTTTCATCCTTGGCGCTGACCAGAATATCCACCAGGTTGCCAGGTAATGCGAAACCGGCTACGCCAATGACATCATTCACTCGCACTGTAATAGCCCGCTTGCCTTCTGCAATCACCCCCGATAGGCCGCCTGAGGTGCCAATTGGGGCCAATTTGGATTCCAGAACGGGTTCTCCGGCCACCAGATGCGTTTTAAGTACACGGTTTTCCAGCAGTTCAATTTCTTGAAATGCACCGATGGGAATGCTGCCACTTGGCCAATCTGTTTTCTTCAGCATATCGTGGGCCAGTCGTGTGCCGGCATCAATATCGCGCATCGCGACAAATACCGTTGATGCATCAACACGTGTCTTCTCATGGATCCATTTACCTGCAACCGCTACAGCCACCAATCCAAGTAACAGTGAAACCAGAATCATCAAAAGCGCTCGGGTATTTTTCATATTTGCATTCCTAAAATCTTTTAGTCATTAGTTCAGTACATTATTGGTAGCTTTAGTCTTTTTAAAGCTACGGAATAGCGTGGCTAAACTTTATGGAATATTTTGATTTCCACTTTCAATCAAACCATCTACATTTGATGGTTTGATTGTAGTGAGTATTTCGGTGGGACTATTTCAGGAAGAGAGCGGTAATTTACGGCTAATTCCGTTTGGCAGGTTTTTATTGGCGAGACTTATTTTAGAAGATATACGGAATAATCCGGTACCGCACCTTCAACATATAGTGGCGATATGCCGGATCAAGAGACAGGTGTCTTTCTTCCCTGAAAATACGCAAACAAAGAAAACTCATCGTTACTAAGTAAAGAATCAGATTCATGGTAGTGGTATGCACTAAAACATAACCGCCAAATATCAAAAAATAACTGGCATAGAGGGGATGGCGAACCATACGGTACATCCATCCCGTTTTGATTTCACGTTTGGCGGCCACAATGGCGAAACTTCGATTGAGAGAGATAAGACCGGCAATTTGCAGTATTGTACCCAGTGCGATCAATATTTCTGCTTGCGGCAAAACCCCGTAATCGGCTGGCCGTAAAAAAAGCGGTGCAAATGAACCGATAATTGCTACGACCCAGTCGGATGGAATCACTGAAACAGTTTTTGGGTTACTGCGGAAAATAAAAAAAACTGTTGTTAATGCTTCAGAAATAATGATCAGCAGCAGTGATAATTTACCTGTATCCAGAAACACTAAGAAATGCGCATAAGCGAAAATACCAAAGAATGCTGCCAGTAATGCACCGCTATATAAATTGAATCGACTGGATTGCAGAATGATAGGGAGTGTACTCATTGGTAGTATCCTATAAAGAGATTATTTGTGAAGCTAATCAATGGTTCTGTTGCTATTTCTTCAGTCTTTCTGTTAATCAATCATTAGCGTTGAGTGATTAATCGCCAAGGAAGTTATGGTTCCCACTGCTATTGCTATGCCGTAAGGCAGTTTTCCGACAGAGTCCGGAGCTTCTTCAAGCACGGAAAGATTATCTTTTGAAGGCTTGGATTTATTGACTGACAATACCGACAAGAACATGAAGATGAAATTATCCATCAATCTACGTAATACTCCTCGCTGCAATGCGACAACCAATGCAATGATGCCGCCAGCAATCAGGGTGTACAGGAATACGCTAATGATGTCATTCGTCCCGACAAATGCCCCGACCATGGCCATGAGCTTGACATCTCCGGCACCCATCATGCGCAGCAGATAGAGTGGCAGCAACAGTAGCAATCCGATGCCCCATCCCATTAGTGATTCAGTGAATCCTATCCCTACAGGCAAGAAAGTGTTTAATAGGACACCCAGTAATGCACCTGAGAAAACAAGCGTGTTGCTGATGCGGTAACTACGAAAATCCTGCCAAGCTGCGACAGAAAGCAACAGTAACAAAACATTTATCGTTAGAAGATGCATAGCCAGCCCTATTTTTCATCTATACGATTAAAAAAGACCACCCAGCAAGCGATGGATGGTCTCTTAAAACAAAGAACAACTAAATAGAATTGGACGGTGATTATAATGCAGCCGTTACCTGTGCAAATAATCCATCTAAGCCTACGCCAAGAGCCCGTACTGTGCCGATAATAGCCACCGCAATTAGCGCAACCATCAAACCATATTCAACCGCAGTAGCGCCTGCTTCGTCATACCAAAAATTTTTAATACCTTGTACTAATTTTTCCATGATTTTTTCCTTTGTGATTAAAGTTAACAATCGCCTACTTGTTGAAATAGACTTCATTGGTTTCGGCAAGCTTCGTTGAATCTTTAGTACATATTTAAGCTTGCTTGCGACAAACGGTAGTTACTTGTTTTTTTAACTACCGATATGTGCATTTTAGGCGAGCTAATATTACCTATCCATAGGAAATTACTCCTTTTCTATTAGTACATTAATACATATTCCCAGTAGTATATTTGTACTGTGTATAACAGGCGCAATTCGCGCCTGACGATAGAAGGTATGCTGCACCGAATGAAGATTCCTAATCGTGCTAAAAGAGCGTAGCGCATATCGTAAACATCGTGAATGTTCTCCATTGCCAGGGATGATGATCCATTAGAATGACAGTAGGCCTGATAGCGAATCAAAATTTGAATTTTCTGAATCCGCTATGTTTTTTTACTGTTTTCCAATCTGGCCTGAATGCTTGCATAATTTAAATGAGGTGCAAACATTTCGATAAAATCGAAAATATAACCACGCAAATAACTATGGCGGCTTATGCCGATACGCGTTGTGCTGGATTCAAACAAGTGACTGGCATCAATAGACCTTAGATTCTTGTCACGTTTGGCATCAAAAGCCATATTGGCCAGTATGCCAACGCCCAGTCCCAATTCTACGTAAGTTTTAATGATGTCTGAGTCGATTGCCGTCAATACCACATTAGGCTCCAGCCCACAGTTTGCAAAAGCCTGATTAATTTTTGAGCGGCCAGTGAAAGCGAAGTCATAAGTAATGATGGGATATTGATTGATCGCTTCCAATGTAAGTTTTTTTATCTTCAGGAGTGGATGCTTGGGGGGTACAATGACACATCGATTCCATTCATAACATGGCAGCATGACCAGCTCCTGAAAGTGTTCAATGGCTTCTGTGGCAATTGCGACATCCGCTTCGCCGGAAGTTACTAAGGCTGAGATTTGCATCGGACTGCCTTGACGCAGGATAAGTCTAACTTTTGGATATCGCGCGGTAAAGCGCTTGATTACGGCCGGTAGAGCGTAGCGAGCCTGAGTGTGCGTGGTTGCGATTGTTAGTGTTCCGCCTGCTTCATTGGTAAATTCCTGCGCGATTTTCTTCAGATTATCGGCATCGCGGAGCATTCTGGTGGCTGTTTTTATGATCAGCTGCCCGGGCGGGGTTATTTGTACGATACGTTTACCATTGCGCAAAAAAATATCGACGCCTAGCTCGTTTTCAAGCATCTGGATCTGTTTGCTGATGGCCGGTTGAGAAGTGTGCAGATTCTTGGCTGCCCTGGATAGATTCATATCCTGACGAGCAGTTTCACACAAATAGCGGAGTTGTTGAAGTTTCATGGGCGCACCTGGTAATAATAAATGGTTATATACATCTAATATAATATTATTTTGATTTATAAAAATGTATTGTTATCATAATAAATGGCTAAAAAAGTAAATTGAAAGGCAATTATTAAATCTATTCTGTGTGGTTCTCTGATCGACTTTTTTCACACTGCTCAGTTGGTTGTTATTGGCACGCGGCGGCTATTGTCGTTAGTTTTTGGTAGAATAACGAATTGGCTATTCTGTCTGTGTCGGTTGCATGTATCAACGATGCTGGAATGCTGAATGATCACTGACCGATTCGGTCAGGGTTGAAAAAAATTCAAATAATTGGTGGTGGGTGAAATTGTTCTTAATTGAATGGCAGGGATAGGCATCTGGAATGGCGAGTTGCTTATTTTTTGACAAATTCCGGCAATTTCCATTAATGAAACAAGGATTGATTGATGAGTACGAATGTAGAGAATAAGCCTAAACAAGTGAGTTGGTTTAATGGTTGCGGCGGGCGGATTGGTATAGTGGTGGGTGAAAACGGCGAGCACGCTTATATCGGCGTGGCGTTAAGGCATGATGAAGATGATGATGTGGATCATATCATGAAGTATGGCGCCAAATTCCCCTTGGATGCGGCATTGTTGCTGCCGGTGTCTAAGCACTATACGCAGGAATCCTGAAGGCCTGGTAAACATCTTGAACAAATGAGCGAGGAAATTAAATATGTATCGCTATGATGAATATGATCAACAGATAGTGAATGAGCGCGTCATGCAATACCGTGATCAGGTGCGCCGACGCCTGTCAGGAGAGTTGACTGAAGAGGAGTTTCTTCCATTGCGGCTGCAGAATGGCTTATATATGCAGATCCATGCTTATATGCTGCGCATTGCAGTGCCGTATGGTTTGATATCTTCTAAGCAGATGCGCATGTTTGCTCATATTGCACGAAAATACGATCGTGGTTATGGTCATTTCACGACGCGTCAGAATATTCAATTTAACTGGCTTAAACTGGAGGATACCCCGGATATCCTGGCGGATTTGGCATCAGTTGAAATGCATGCTATTCAAACTTCCGGGAATTGTGTGCGTAATATTACATCGGATGAATTTGCCGGCGTGGCACAGGATGAAGTAGTTGATCCGCGTCCTTATGCGGAGATTTTGCGCCAGTGGAGCACTTTCCATCCGGAATTTGCATATCTGCCGCGAAAATTTAAAATCGCCATCAGCGGGGGAAAAGAAGATCGTGCTGCTATCTATGCGCATGACATCGGATTGGCGGTGACAAAGAATGCGCAAGGTGAAATCGGCTTTCGGGTATTGGTTGGCGGTGGATTGGGACGGACGCCGATTATTGGCAGTGAAATTTGTGAGTTTGTGCCATGGCAGCATATCTTGACGTATGTTGAATCTATCTTACGCGTGTATAACGAATATGGCCGCCGCGATAACAAATTTAAAGCGCGCATCAAAATACTGGTGAAAGCACTCGGTATTGATGAATTCAAGCGCCGGGTGGAGGCGGATTGGGCTGATCTGAAAGATGGTCCGGGTACATTGACTATTGAGGAAGTCGATCGTGTTGCCTCTTTTTTTTCTGATCCGTCTTATGAAACACTAACCGATCATGACGCGAAATTAAATGAATTCAAGGCGGACAGCCGTTCATTCTCGAACTGGTTATCGCGCAACGTTAGACCTCATCGTATTCCGGGTTACGCGATCGTTGTTTTGTCGCTGAAAAAACCTGGTGATGCGCCCGGTGATGCTACGGCTGAACAAATGGAAGCGGTCGCGGATTTGGCGGATCGATACAGCTTTGGTGAATTGCGCATCACGCATAAGCAAAATCTGGTATTGGCGGACGTCAGGCAGAAAGACTTGATTCGTTTATGGCAAGAGGCGTCCGGGCATGAATTGACCACACCCAATATTGGCATGTTGACCGATATTATTAGTTGTCCCGGAGCGGAATTTTGCACGCTGGCTAATGCTCGTTCGATACCGCTGGCAAAGGTAATTGCCGAATGCTTTGAAGATCTGGACTATCAGCATGATATCGGTGAAATTACGTTGAACATCTCGGGTTGCGTGAATGCTTGCGGGCAACATCATATTGGCAATATTGGCATCACTGGCGTGGAAAAGAAAGATCACGACGAATGGTATCAAGTTTCGATCGGTGGCGCGGAAGGCAACGACAGCTCGATTAGTAAAATTATTGGTCCGTCATTTACTTTCAATCAAGTGCCTGAAGTTATCGAGCGCTTGATTCATGTGTATCTGCGTGAGCGTATGGAAACCGAGCGTTTCATTGAGACGGTGCGTCGTATTGGTCATGCGCCATTCAAAGAGCATGTATACGCTACTGGCTTTATGGCTCAGGAAGAAAAGGTTGCGGGCAAATACATCGTGGAGTCTGCGCAGTACGAGATTCCTTATTATTCCCCCAGGTTCTGATATTGATATGATTATAAAAAATAAAACTATCGTTGCGGACGATTGGACGGTCTTGCGGCTACAGGAGCAAGATACTGCTGAGGAAACAATAGTTTCAGCCGGAAAAATTATCGTTCCGCTAAAAGTGTGGCGAGCCCAGCGCGAAACGTTACAGCAGCGTCAGGACATCGGCGTTTGGTTGGCTAGTGATGAGCGTGCGGAAGATTTGAAGGGTGATATACAAAAATTCTCTGTGATTGCGGTTGATTTTCCGAAATTTTCGGATGGTCGAGGGTATTCCATTGCGTATAACCTGCGTGCACGACTCGGCTATAAGGGTGAATTGCGAGCGATCGGCGATGTGTTGCGCGATCAATTGTTCTACATGCAACGGGTTGGTTTTGATGCTTTTGTGCCGCGTCCGGATCGCAAGATTGAAGATGCACTAAAGGGTCTCAGTGATTTCTCTGAGGTTTATCAGACTTCCTTTGATCCGGTTTTGCCCCTGTTTCGACGCACGCAGCGCAAAGGAAATTCGGCTGCAGGCACGCTCAATGATTAATTTGCAACATAGAGTTGATCAGGTTGTGGCGGTTCTGACTGAAGCTGTGCGTGATTATGCTCCAGTAGCGTTTGCTAATAGCCTGGGTGCTGAAGATATGGTGCTGACAGACATCATTGACCGGCATCATATCGAAATCGAAATGTTTAGTCTGGATACCGGGCGTTTGCCGCAAGAAACTTATGATCTGATGCAAACTGTGCGAGAGCGCTACAAAACGACATTGCACATCTATTTCCCCAATGTAAAGCAGATTGAAGAATATGTTGCTGAGCACGGTGTCAATGGTTTTTATCAAAGCGTTGATTTGCGTAAAAGTTGTTGCTACATTCGCAAAGTGGAGCCATTGCGTCGTGCCTTGCAGGGTAAGCGAGGATGGGTCACCGGAATTAGGCGTGAACAGGCATCAACTCGGGCAAACCTGAGAGTTTCTGAATATGATATGAGCAATCGTATGCAAAAGATTAATCCATTGCTGGAATGGACTCATGCGGAAGTTTGGGAATATCTCAAACACTATGAAGTGCCTTATAACAAACTGCATGACAAATTTTATCCCAGTATCGGCTGCGCTCCCTGTACGCGCGCTATTACACCGGGAGAAGATATACGTTCCGGGCGCTGGTGGTGGGAAACGCCGGAAACCAAGGAATGCGGATTACATACCGAAAAGGTAGTTCAGTCAAAATAATCGCGCTTAGCTGAGAAAGCATTTCGTCCTGGGTGGTTTCCATTCTTATCGTGATACGGCACATAATTTTCCTGGGGTTAGTGCATTTTTGGATCAGCGTGTCAAAGAACTGGGCGAGCGGCAATTGTACGCTGCATGGCGGGCTCGATTAAGAAAGGCAGGATGGCGCTGCATTCTGGGACACAAAGTTGTAATGCGTTGCACGATTCCCCGTGATCTTTTGTCACGGGGGTGTTTATTATGTTTTATTTGATATTTATTCGTATTGTGGAAATTACTGGTAAATTTCTCTCTATTCCTGATCTACGCATATAAAAATAAACTATATCTCTAATACAATAAGTTACGGTTGCATCAGAAACTGTAAGGGAAGTAATAAATCAAGCTGACACGATATGAATATAATAAATAACCCAGATCTGAAACTAAATGGGTGCACTATTCTGATGGTGGAAGATAATGAATTGAATCAACAGGTAGCCCAAGCACTACTAGAATATAATAGAGCTGTTGTATCTATTGCAAGTAACCAGAAAGAAGCATTGGATAAATTAAGTAAGGAATTTTGACTGTGTACTGATGGATGTTGAAATGCCCATTTTGGATGGCTTAGGGGCTACAAAAATGATCCGGGCTAATCCGCACAAGAGTGGTCGAGGATGTCGATCATTGCATTAACAGCCAATGCGGATCAGAATTATAGAGATTCGTGCCGGAGTGCCGGTATGAATGGAATGATTTTTTAGTCAAATCAATTGACCCGGAGCAACTAGTTATCATCATGATGGCCTATTTTCCCATTAGTAATAATAATCATTAAAAATATATGGAATTATGACAAAGATGGATGCTACGTTTTATACCCGACAGGAAACAACAACTACTTTATCAAATTTTAACTTTGGTTTCACGATTGCTGATTTCTATCGTCGCGACGGCTTGGTTAGATTGGATCAAGTATTTCTGGATTTTCTTCGTACCGGGGATGAGGCGCTACATAAAAAACTGGAGCAGGCGCGTGTGCATCCTGACGGTCTGTTGCCTAAAGACGAATCTGCATTGTTGATTGAAATTGCACCTTGGCTGGAAGATTTCGTTGCCCGGTTGTTTAACATTGAGAATGAAGTGCAGCAGCTGGCGGCACAACATCATGAGCTGGCTCCGTTATATTTTTGCAAACGACAGTTTGTTCAGCGGCGCGCAAAGGGAAAAGTCAGCGATGAAGAATTGGCTGGCATTGATGGATTGGCTCTTGAGAAGGAGCTGGCTGCAGAATTTGGGGAGGCTTTCTCCGAATTGGTTTTTGCTGCCAAAGTGACGCAGTGGATGGATGCAGAAGCGGATAATGAGTCCCGGTTGAACAAAGCACTCCACTATGCCGCCTGGGCGCTGCGAACGCCGGCTGGACAGCAACATACGCGGCAAGGTATTTTGTTTAAGTCGCCTGCCAAATTAGATTTTCAGCATCTGTTATCGTTGGAAACGGATGAGTCGGCAGGATATCCGGTGCATCGGTTAAGTCACTTGCGTGAACGCAATGGTTTTGCGCTGACCGATACTGGAACTGATTTGATGGGCGCGCTCGATGAAGCTAATTACTGCATCTGGTGCCATGAGCAAGGTAAAGATTCATGCTCTAAAGGTCTGATACAGAAATCCAAATCACCGGATGAACCGCCTGCTTTCAAGCGTAGTGAGCTGGGTGCGTTGCTCGCAGGCTGTCCGTTGGAAGAGCGCATTTCCGAATTTCATAAGCTCAAGACACAAGGAGTCGCAGTAGGAAGTCTGGCTATGATCGTGCTGGATAATCCGATGTGTGCCGGAACCGGTCATCGGATTTGTAACGATTGCATGAAATCTTGTATTTATCAGAAGCAGGAACCGGTTGATATCCCTCAAGCCGAGACGAGAACGCTGAAAGATGTGCTGGCATTGCCATGGGGATTTGAAATTTATAGTTTATTAACGCGCTGGAATCCTTTGAATTTGCATCGACCGGTGCCGAAGGAGTCATCCGGCCGCAAGGTTCTGGTGGTCGGTATGGGACCGGCCGGATATACGCTGGCACATCATTTAATGAATGAAGGTCACGCGGTGGTGGGTATTGACGGGCTTAAGATTGAATCTCTGCCGGAAGAGATCTCGGGGGTAAATTTACAGGGTGAGCGAGTGCCATTTCAGGCGATCCGGTCGGCTAGCACGTTAGAAGAAAACCTGGATCAACGTATGCCGGGTGGTTTTGGCGGGGTGGCAGAATACGGAATCACCGTGCGCTGGAACAAAAATTTTCTTAAGCTGATTCGGTTGCTGCTGGAGCGTAGAGAAGAGTTTGCGCTGCTTGGAGGTGTGCGTTTTGGTGGCACATTGACTGCCGATGATGCCTTTGCCATGGGATTTGACCATGTTGCTCTGGCCGCAGGCGCTGGACGGCCCACTGTTCTGGATTTGCCAAATGGATTGGCGCGCGGGGTGCGTGCCGCATCAGATTTCTTGATGGCCTTGCAGCTTACAGGAGCTGCGCAAAGCGATTCGATTGCGAATATGCAGTTACGTTTGCCGGTGGTGGTGATCGGTGGCGGTTTAACTGCTATCGATACAGCAACCGAGGCATTGGCATATTACCCGGTTCAGGTGGAGAAGTTTCTGCAACGCTATGAAATACTGACAGTAGTACAAGGCGAAGATGTGATCCGTGAGGCGTGGGATGATGAGGAGAAAAAAATTGCTGACGAGTTCCTTAATCATGCTCGAGCTATTCGAGCAGAGCGTCAGGATGCAAAAAAAGCAGGGCGTGGGCCGCATATTATCAATTTGCTGCAAGCCTGGGGCGGTGCGACAATAGCTTACCGTAAACGTCTGATCGATAGTCCTTCCTATACATTAAATCATGAGGAAGTGGAAAAGGCGCTGGAAGAAGGCATCTGGTTTGCTGAGGGGATGACTCCAAAGCGCGTTAATGTGGATCAATGGGGACACACGCAATCGGTGCAATTTGGCGTGCAAAAACGGGATGAAACCGGACAATGGCAAGATGCAGGCAACGTCGAGTTACCAGCCCGTGCATTGCTGGTCGCTGCCGGCACTCAACCTAATACAGTGCTGGCACGGGAAGATGAGAAACTATTCAAACTCAATGGCCGATATTTTGCTGCTTGCGATGAGGAAGGGAATCCAGTGCAGCCGGAGTATGCGAATCCCAAACCCGAGACACCGATGGTATTGCTCAGCCGTTATCGGGATGATCAGGATGGCCGCTTTATAAGTTTCTTTGGTGATTTGCATCCATCCTATTCCGGTAATGTGGTGAAAGCGATGTCGAGTGCCAAGCAGGGCTATCCGGCGGTACACCGGGTGCTGGAGCGTGTTAAACCAAAGTCGAGCCTGTCGACCCGGGAATTTTTTGCGGATCTTAACAATCAGCTTCGCCCAACGGTTTATAAAGTAGAAAGGCTTGCTCCCAATATCATCGAAATCGTTGTGCATGCGCCAATGGCAGCAGAGCATTTCCAGCCAGGCCAATTTTATCGTTTCCAGAATTATGCAACACTGGCAACAATTGCCGGAGATACCCGGCTTGCAATGGAAGGTTTGGCGTTGACGGGTGCATCTGTGGATATCGAACTCGGGCTGGTTTCGCTCATTGTTTTGGAGATGGGCGGATCTTCTAATTTGTGTGCGATGTTGAAACCGGGTGAGCCGGTTGTGCTGATGGGGCCTACCGGAACGCCGACAGAAATCCCCGAGAATCAGACTGTGGTGTTGGTGGGCGGCGGTTTAGGCAATGCCGTGTTATTTTCTATTGGTGCAGCTGCGCGCGCAGCCGGATCGAAAGTGCTATATTTTGCTGGCTACAAGAAATTGGTTGATCGATATAAAATGGCTGAAATCGAGGCTGCGGCGGATATCGTCGTATGGTGTTGCGATGAGTCGCCTGGTTTTACAGCTACGCGTTCTCAGGATAAAAGTTATGTGGGGAATATCGTACAAGCGATGGTGGCTTATGCTAGCGGCGAATTAGGTGCGCAACCGGTAGCGCTGGCTGAAGCTGATCACATTATTGCAATTGGTTCAGATAGAATGATGGCTGCCGTTGGTGTAGCTCGTCATAACCAGTTGAAACCTTACTTGAAAGCAGATCATTTTGCTATTGGTTCGATTAACTCGCCCATGCAGTGCATGATGAAGGAGATTTGTGCGCAATGCCTGCAGCCGCATCAAGATCCGGAAACAGGAAAAATTACATATGTGTTTTCTTGCTTCAATCAAGATCAACCTTTGGATCAAGTGGATTTTTCGGGATTAAATACGCGCCTGCGCCAAAATACTGTCCAAGAAAAGTTAACGAACCGATGGGTCGATCGTTGTTTAAAGAATGGAGTATGAACTTCAATGATTTCTGAAGCAGAAAGAATCATTGTCGGATACGTCATTACCGGTTGATAGAGCAAAAATGCGGCAGATGTTTCATGACAATTCTGTGCTAGTTCGAAGATTTTGTATTAAATAACAAATTGTTAGATGAAAAATCATTGCTGACAAAAATTTGATCCTTGTTGAAGTAGATTAGAGCAACCAGGAAATGAGATGAATCAGTTAAGTGAATAAAATTCTTAACAGATAATCTTGCTGATCATTTAATTTCGACGATTCCAAAAGAATTCTTAATTGAAGATTTGATGGAAGCGTAATAATTGGATATTTATCCATCCAGACTGGATTATTTAATCCAGCGTTAATTACTGCGAAAAGTTGTGTGAATTATCGGAATATCATGCGATATCAAGTTTTTCTGATCCATTTAATGCACTACGCTCAAATTGATTTATAATTCGCAGTTCGTTAAAAGATTTAAACTCAATATTAGTTCTTATTTGCAAGCAGATAGGTAAGAAAAGGGAGATTATCAATGCATATAGGCATACCGGCAGAGATTCGCAGCGGAGAAACGCGTGTAGCCGCTACACCGGAGACCGTGAAAAAATATACTGCCAAGGGTGTTCATAAGGTTTTAGTCCAGCTAGGTGCCGGTGCGGGTGCCAGTATTCCGGATTCAGCCTATCAAGAGGCGGGCGCAATGATAGTCACTGATGTGGCTGAATTGTATGCGCAATCACAAATTGTGCTCAAAGTGCGTGGTCCGGAATCCGGTGAATTAGCGATGATGCGTAAGGATGCGGTATTGTTGGGATTGTTGTCGCCGCACCAGAAAGATGGCGTGGATGCACTTGCACAGCATGGATTGACCGCATTTGCAATGGAGAAATTACCGCGTATTTCGCGTGCGCAAAACATGGATGTTTTGTCATCACAAGCAAACATTGCGGGCTATAAGGCGGTGATTGTGGCGGCAAATGTCTATCAAAGATTCTTTCCAATGCTGATGACGGCAGCGGGTACTGTGAAGGCAGCGCGAGTTTTGATTTTGGGTGCGGGTGTCGCTGGATTGCAGGCTATTGCAACCGCAAAAAGATTGGGTGCCGTGGTTGAAGCGTTCGATGTGCGACCAGCGGTTAAGGAGCAGGTAGAGAGTTTGGGGGCGAAGTTTGTAGAGGTTCCGCTCAGTGAGGAAGAAAAAGCTCAGGCTGAGACAGCAGGTGGATATGCGGCAGAAATGTCGGATGATTACAAGCGGCGGCAAGGAGAATTAGTCCATGAGCGTGCGATTTTGGCAGATATCATTATTACCACCGCATTAATTCCTGGACGTCCAGCACCTGTTTTGATCAAAGAGGAAACCGTTCAGGCGATGAAGCAAGGTTCGGTTATTGTTGATATGGCGGTTGAAGCAGGCGGTAACTGCCCATTATCCGAGCTAAATAAGAATGTGATTAAACATGGCGTACATCTGATTGGTATTGCGAATCTTCCCGGTTTGGTGGCAGCCGACGCTAGTACTTTATATGCACGAAATCTGATGAATTTCCTTAACTTGATGCTTGATCAAGAAAATGATGCGCTGAAAATAGACCGCTCAGATGAAATTATCGCGGGAACATTGCTATGTGCAGGCGGAGAGGTCGCCGGAAAGTCATAATCACCCGCGATAAACTAAAAACGCTTTTTAGTTGTTGCATCAAGAAAGTACAGTTAACGAATTTTAAAGGAGTAAATATGATTGGTGAAATTGATCCGGTTATTATCAATCTAACGGTTTTTGTACTGGCAGTTTTTGTTGGCTATCATGTTGTGTGGAACGTTACACCGGCTCTGCATACCCCTCTGATGTCAGTGACTAACGCTATTTCCGGTATTATTCTTGTCGGTGCAATGTTGGCTGCAGGGCCGACGGAGACTGACTGGGGTGTTTGGCTAGGTGCTGCTGCAGTTACACTGGCAGCAATCAATGTTTTTGGTGGGTTTCTGGTGAGTCAACGGATGCTGGAAATGTTCAAGAAAAAAGATAAAAAAGGAAACGTGTAAATGTCAGCAAATATGGTAGCACTTGCATATTTAGTTGCTTCAGTATTTTTTATACTTGCACTAAAAGGCCTAAGCTCGCCGGAATCTGCGCGTCGTGGAAATTTGTTCGGCATGGTGGGTATGGCGATTGCTGTTGCCACAACTTTGACGCTTACGCAGAACTGGCTTTTGATTCTGGGATGTATTGCGGTGGGTGGCATCATTGGCGCGGTTGTGGCGCAACGCGTACAGATGACAGCAATGCCTGAATTGGTTGCTTTTATGCATTCACTGGTTGGTCTGGCAGCAGTATTTATTGCGGTTGCGGCGGTCAATAATCCGGTTTCATTCGGTTTGCCAGAGATTCTTCCCGGGGGCAGTAAGCTGGAATTGTTTTTGGGTACCTTTATTGGCGCCATGACATGGTCCGGTTCAGTCATCGCGTTCCTGAAGCTGTCAGGACGCATGAGTGGTACTCCGATTGTTTTCAGCGGTCAGCATATGCTTAATTTGTTGCTGGCAATCATCATGATCGGATTTGGTCTGTGGTTTTTCTTTAGCGAAACGACCAACTGGACCGCATTTATTGCAATGACCGCAATTGCTTTCATCTTGGGATTCCTGATTATTATTCCTATTGGCGGTGCTGATATGCCGGTAGTGATATCCATGCTTAACTCCTATTCGGGTTGGGCTGCTGCAGGTATTGGTTTTTCTTTGGGCAATCCAATGTTGATCATTGCAGGATCGCTGGTAGGCAGTTCGGGTGCGATTCTCTCGTATATCATGTGTAAAGCCATGAATCGGCCATTTCTATCAGTTATATTGGGTGGTTTTGGCAGTGATGGCGGAAGCGTAGCGGCGGCGGATGATGGTGTACAGAAGACATACCGCAGTGGCAGTGCGGAAGATGCCGCTTTCTTAATGGGTAATGCCGACAGCATCATTATTGTTCCTGGATATGGCTTGGCCGTTGCGAGAGCGCAACATGCTGTGAAGGAATTGGCTGAAATATTGCACGAAAAAGGCGTTAACGTACGCTTTGCGATTCATCCGGTAGCGGGGCGTATGCCGGGGCACATGAATGTATTGTTGGCAGAGGCCGAGATCCCTTATGAACAAGTTCTGGAAATGGATGAAATCAATAGCGATTTTTCAAACACAGATGTTGTGCTGGTATTGGGTGCGAATGATGTGGTGAATCCGGCAGCGAACGTTCCCGGTAGCCCGATTTATGGTATGCCGATACTGGATGCGCATAAAGCGCGTACCGTTATGGTGGTCAAACGCAGCATGGCTGTAGGTTATGCTGGTCTTGATAATGACCTATTCTATATGGATAAAACCATGATGATATTCGGGGATGCTAAAAAAGTCGTTGAGCATATGGTCAAGGCTTTGTGATGAATGATGAGAAGTATTGACTAATGGTAGAGACCTGGAATCAGGAGAACAACCACATGAAGAGTTGTTCTTCTTTTTCTAATATATTGAATAGCGGCTTATGATTTGAGCTTAAGTTTCAAGATCATTAAAAGGATGGGGTTTTGCAATACCGAACCCTTGAGCATAATTAATGCCAATCTCTTGTAATTTTGCAATGATATCGTCAGTTTCAACTAATTCGGCAATCGTTTTGATATTGGCTTCTTGAGCAAGTTGATGAATGGTTTTTATCTTGGCTAAATCTTCTTCGTCACGAAGTATATTGCAAACAATGCTACCATCAATTTTCAAGTAATCCACTTTAATTTTGCTCTGTATATTTAATGAATCAGGGTTATCGCTAAAGCTACAAAGTGAAACCAAGCAACCTAATTCATGAATTTTTTGTGTGAAGATATGTGTATCTGTCATATTATCTTTTGCATCTGAGACTTCGATTTCGAAGCAAAGACTGGAGCCAGCGACTTTGGTTTTTCGTAATTGATCTTGAATAAAATTGGGAAAGGCTAAATCTTTTAAAGTATCTCTGGCCAAATTCAGGTGAAATACCGAATTGGCTTCGGGGTGAATCGACAGCCATTGAACGATATGATTAATGATCCACCGATCCAGCTTAGGCATCATTTGGAATTGATCGACGAGAGGTAAGAATGAACCTGGAGGCATCAGGTTATTTTCTTCCTCATGCATCCGAATCAGAATCTCATAATGTAAGGAAGATGAATTAGGAGGTTTGATGGGAATTATTTTTTGGCAATAAAGATTAAACTCTTCCCCATCAATTGCTTGAGCAATACGTGCCGCAGTAATGCCTGATTTTGATGAGAGTGGTTGATTGTTTTGTTGAAGCTTTATATCATTGTTAGCTGTTGCCTCAATAGATTTTTTTAACTCGAGTTTTATTTTATCCTCATCTTTATTATTTTTTGAGAGGACGCGGCTTTTTTCTTGCGCGCGCGGGGTGTGCAACGTATAGAAGCCAATAGTTCTTCCTTTATTGTCAATGTGAGGAAGATATTGTTCTGTGAAAATATAGGGAAAGCCTTTGGTAGACTTAAGAACTCGTTCGTTGTGTATTGTTTTTCCAGTTAAGATTTTTTCAATATTATTCTGAATGTCAGAGAAGAATTCTTCATTTGAAAATTCTTTTAAACAGCGGCCATCAATCTGATCAGAATTTAATCCAAACCATCGGCGGAAAATTCGATTATGATACCGACAGCGGAGTTCGGTATTAAAATAGGCTAACATAACAGGAAAATTCTCATCAATAAATTGTGATTTTATCTTGTTTTCTGAGGCTGTTTTTTCGGCCCAAAGTCGATGCTTAATCTCATTTCCGAGTCTTTCCTTAGCGATATTGAGCTGATTATCAAGGCTCCTGGTATTTTTCTCAGCGTGCGCTAACTGAATGACTACTATTAATATTGCGAAGAGTAAGGAAAACCATAATGCAGGTAACCAATGGGAAGGGAGTTCATTGGTAATATATGTGCCTGTAATAATAAGCAATATAATCAGGGAAATGCAAATAGGCAAGTAGGGCTTGACGTTATTTAATAATGAGTTCTTTTGCACGGTAATTCCTTATTCCTGGTGGCATAGGTTAAGATGCGTTGCTACTATGTATAACAAATGAAGTATTATTTATTTGGTTTTTCAACCGTGAGTGGAAAGTGGTTTACTAAATAACCAGAATTTCCATAGATCAGAGCGTGTTATGGCGAAGTCATTTGAAGCAATCTCGTTCGATGTTGTTATGGTCAATCGGCTGACTTTTCCATTCTTAATTGCTCTATATAAGGGTAGAAACCAATTATGTTCCATATTTTTGAGGGTTTCACGCCATTCATATGCATTCCTGTATTTTGCTGGACTACGTAGCGAATCCAGTACTACGAGATGATTCCCTGATGTCTTAGTTTGGAGCCAATTGTTAACATCAGTAGGTAGATTTAAGTGATTAATACTGCTAGCTAGTGCTAGTGACCGAGAAAAGTCATCATTGCTCCATATGTGTGTGTAAGGAGAGTGTATTGACCGAAGTATGTTTCCCCCCCCTCCAAACCAAATACTATTAATGACCAATTCGCCGCGAGATTCTCGAGATTGGTTAATGGGGTGCTCATGCAGCAGCATTTGTACTTCGTTAAAGATTTTATGCCAGATGATGCTGTCTTTGCCTGTTGGCAAGAAATTATTAATGTTCTTGCACGTGACCTGACTGAGTGTATGCGTCTGCATTTCAGGCGCGTTGGGTATTCGAATGTACCAGCGATGCGGATGGAAGGCTGAAAAAATAAAATTCGAGTTACCGAGATAACGATTCAAGTCCTGCATGAACTGCTCTGCTTCTTCTGGGGAAATTTTGAAAGATTGGCTATCTGCTAGCATGATATGGTTTTGTTCAATTCGGAGATGAACAGGATCGGCACACATCCAGAAATCTTTACTTGTTTTTGCCAGCGCGGGAGCATCAATGTGTAACATCAATGGTGCAATAGGCCAGTTTCCATGTTGTTGTTCCAAGTTAAATTGTTTACACAACCAGGTTTCCATTTCGAGAGATGAATTTGTCTTGGAAATGCCTTTGGATAGCAGTGTTTCTAAAGAATCAATTAATAAGCCATCATAGATTTCTGGCTGTGAAGTATCGGACCAAAATAGATTTGGAATTAAAAGGTTAATATTCATTATGAAGAAACGAGACACTCCAGAAATGTTTTGTAGAGCCAGTGACCGGGTTGCTGCTGATACAAATTCGAGGTAATGCTATATGCATGAATGAGGCCGTGTCAGCATGGAAAGGCATTGTGTTTACACGTATAATGCATAGAGAATTAAGCTTATTGTAAATTGGTAAAATTTTTCTTGCAAATTGCATTTTTGAATACTTGGAGAGGTTATGTATCAGCATATAAAGGTGCCTAGTAAGGGAGAGCGGATTAAAGTTAATGATGATTATTCATTAGAAGTGCCTGACAATCCAATAATTCCTTTTATTGAAGGCGATGGAATTGGTGTTGATATTACCCCAGTGATGCGTAGCGTTGTTGATTCAGCCATTGAGAAAGCTTACGGTGGGCAACGAAAGATATCATGGATGGAAATTTATGCGGGTGAGAAATCGACTCATGTTTATGGACCAGATGTATGGTTGCCGGAAGAGACATTGCAAGCTGCTAAAGAATTTGTGGTCTCAATCAAAGGTCCGTTAACAACACCGGTTGGTGGTGGAATTCGTTCAATTAATGTAGCTTTACGACAAAAACTGGATTTATATATTTGTTTGAGACCTGTGCGCTATTTTTATGGTGTTCCGAGTCCATTAAAAAATCCAGAAAAAACGGATATGGTTATTTTTCGTGAAAATTCTGAAGATATCTATGCGGGCATAGAGTGGGAGGCGGGGTCAGAGTCTGTAATAAAGGTTATTGATTTTTTGATTAAAGATATGGGGGTGACCAGTATACGTTTTCCTCGATCTTCTAGTATCGGCATTAAGCCAGTCTCAAAAGAGGGAACAGAGCGTTTTGTTCGGAGAGCGATTCAGTACGCCATTGACAACAAGCGCGAGTCGGTTACATTAGTGCATAAAGGTAATATTATGAAGTTTACTGAAGGTGCATTCAAAAAGTGGGGGTATGCATTGGCTGCCAGTGAATTCGGAGCGGAGTTGCTGGATGGCGGACCGTGGATGAAATTACCCTCGGCAATGGGTGGAATTATTATCAAAGATGTAATTGCCGATGCTTTTCTTCAACAAATCTTGCTTCGCCCAGAAGAGTATGATGTTGTTGCAACACTGAATTTGAATGGGGATTATATATCTGATGCTTTGGCTGCACAGGTGGGTGGGATTGGGATAGCGCCTGGTGCTAATCTCGGCGATGTAGTGGCAGTTTTCGAAGCAACACATGGCACAGCACCTAAATATGCTGGAAAGAATCAAGTAAACCCTGGTTCAATAATACTGTCAGCGGAAATGATGCTGCGACATATTGGATGGATTGAAGCAGCTGACAAGATTATTAAATCTATGGAAAAGACTATTCAGAACGGAATTGTTACTTATGATTTCGCCCGGCAGATGACTAATGCTAAGAAAGTTTCCTGTTCGGATTTTGGTAATGCAATGATCAATTCCATGAACTAAATACTCATGGAATATTTCAGTTGACTATCGAGGTGGAGTAATACCCCTTGCTACGTGTAATACAACAAAGCAAAGGGGTGCTCTTATATAGAGAAAATTTTTTATTGCTTTGGCCAGTTAATAAGACTAAGTTTCTAGGCCAGTAGTTATGAAAGTTAGGTGGCCTGGATATTTGAGGCTTGTTTCCCCTTTGGTCCCTGAGTGACATCAAAACTCACTTTCTGACCTTCTTTAAGGGTTTTAAAACCAGACATATTGATTGCCGAGAAGTGTGCAAACAAATCCTCGCTACCGTCATCAGGAGTAATAAAACCAAAACCTTTAGAATCATTGAACCATTTTACTGTACCTGTTGCCATTTCTACTTCCTATATAAAAACTGGGCCGGAAACCCTAATACTATTTGAAATTCAAAACTATTTATGAGCAAAATCGATCCATAAAGAACTTGAAGCCAAACGCCATTTGCTGTTTTACGCAAATCCTGGATTAAAGTCAAGCGGTAGTCTCCTCCAGTAGAAATGAATCTGAGGAGGTTGTCGCATTTCCAACAAATGAGTTTGAGCGATTAGATTCTGCGTTGTCCACTATGCGAGACATGACAATCGATCTGAATAAGGTATATAAGCTACAAACAATAGACCTGGTGCAGGTCGAGGCATTTCTGCAAGAGGATGCATGATATTTATGCTTAAGGTATGCAATTTTTTATGGGTTGACAGGTATATCAAGATAAAGACAGTATAAACCACCGAACACTCAGCCCCGCTGATGTGCTTGCGGAAAAGCTATGTATCACCGAGTTTACCAATTCACGATCAAAGCATTCCAATGATAATGCCTTGATGAGATTGAAAAATGGTTCTGTTGTCTATAAAAAATATCCCAACTGTGTCCATTTAACGGTTTATTGAAAAGAAGATTACTGTATTCTGTACTGGTTTTCTTTGCCTGCACGCTCAACTTCTATCGTTCCTGCTTTTTTCAGGAGTTATTATTGGCAATAAGATGAAGTACGAGAAATATTATTATAGCACACGATGACACCTTAGAAAAGTTGAAATCATTACCGTATATAGCTTTGCATTTCAGGCCGGGAATAACGTTTGAACAGCTGAATGCAAACATCCTAAAAAATCAGAGATAATGATGCAATCGTCAGTATGATGGGAATTATTCTAATCCATTGTTGCTGCACCCAAGCAGATTGTTTGATAATGCAATGGTAAAATACAAGCGGAACATTCTTTAATCTGGGCCAAAATAGAATTAAGTTTGATATCCAATTTTTTAATCTTCTCTGAAATTCATTTCTTGTATTGCTCTGTATTGGAAAATATCGCAGTGATGCCGTTTTTGTGGTTAAGGGAAAAGTAATTGTCTCAAGATACTTGAAAATTTTGTCGTAATCGTTAAATATGTTATGTCTTTAGTGTAGTAACGTCTTTTGTACTATATTTTATGATTGGAAATTTATTAGTTTGAATAGGAAACATTCATGACGGAGAGTAAGTCTGAAACCGTTAAGCTTTCACAAGAGAAGGTTAAGCATAAGCCCCCCCCTCTTTATAAAATTTTACTATTAAATGATGACTTCACTCCAATGGAATTTGTGGTTGAGGTACTAAAGTCGTTTTTCTCCATGAATCAAGAACAGGCGACATTGATAATGTTAAAGGTACATACAGAAGGAGTGGGTGTGTGTGGTATATACCCTGGTGATATTGCAAGTACTAAAGTCAAACAGGTTATTGAATTTAGTAGAAGAAATCAGCATCCACTTAGGTGTGTAATGGAGGAAAACTAAAATGATTGCACCAGATTTAGAAGTTAGCTTGCATATGGCATTCGTAGAGTCGAGGCAGAAGCGCTATGAATTCATTACGGTAGAACACTTGTTGTTGGCGATGATAGACAATGCAAGTGCTGCTGAAGTATTAAATGCCTGTTTGGTAGATATAGAAGATTTGCGAGCAGCATTATTAGATCACATAACACATCATACCCCGGTAATTAAAGGGAATGAAGAGGTTGATACGCAGCCTACACTGGGTTTTCAGCGGGTTATTCAACGGGCCATATTGCATGTTCAGTCATCTGGGAAAAAGGAGGTAACTGGTGCTAACGTATTGGTATCGATATTTGGAGAAAAAGATTCGCATGCAGTTTATTTCTTGCATCAAAGAGGCGTGACACGTTTGGACGTGGTGAATTACATTTCACACAGTATTAAGAAAATATCGCATGAAAATGATACTAAAACTGCGAATGAGAGCGATACCGAACATGAGTCAAATTCTGCCGGACTGCTTGAGAATTATACGGTAAATCTAAATCACTTGGCGTTAATAAATAAAATTGATCCTTTGGTGGGACGTGAAAGAGAAATCGAACGCGTGATACAAATCCTATGTAGGCGCCGTAAAAATAACCCATTGCTGGTTGGAGAGGCTGGTGTTGGGAAAACCGCTATTGCGGAAGGCTTGGCAAAACGAATTGTCGAGGAAAATGTACCTGAATTACTTTTAAAGCATCAAATTTACTCGCTCGATATGGGGGCTTTATTAGCGGGTACGAAATACCGGGGAGATTTTGAGCAACGTTTAAAAACTTTACTGAAGCAATTAACTGATAATCCCGCTGCCATTCTATTTATTGATGAAATTCATACGCTTATTGGTGCTGGTGCTGCCTCTGGTGGAGTTATGGATGCTTCAAATTTATTGAAACCGATTCTAAATACTGGGCAATTGCGTTGTATCGGTGCGACAACTTTTAGTGAGTATCGTGGAATTTTTGAGAAAGACCACGCACTATCAAGGCGTTTTCAGCAGATAGAAGTCAACGAGCCGAGCGTGGATGAGACAGTTGCCATTTTGCGAGGTCTGAAGTCACGCTATGAGCAGCACCATAAGGTTAAATATACCAGCAGTGCATTGGTTTCTGCTGCAGAATTATCAGAACGATACATTAATGATAGACATTTGCCAGACAAAGCCATAGATGTGCTTGATGAAGCTGGTGCTGCGCAGCGACTATTGCCGAAATCGAAGAAACGCAAGGTTATTGGTAAAGAAGAAATTGAAAGTGTGGTCGCTAAGATCGCAAGAATCCCGTCGCAGAATATCTCTACAAATGATCGTAGTAAGTTGAAAACGTTGGGGCGCGATATGAAAGCGGTTGTTTTTGGTCAAGATAATGCAATTAATACATTGACAGCGGCTATTAAGATGGCAAGAAGCGGACTGGGTAATTCAAGAAAGCCAGTTGGCTCTTTTCTTTTTACAGGTCCAACAGGTGTTGGGAAAACTGAAGTGGCGAGGCAGTTAGCTTATGCTTTGGGTATTCATTTGCATCGTTTCGATATGTCCGAGTACATGGAACGTCACGCAGTATCAAGATTGATAGGTGCGCCACCTGGTTATGTAGGGTATGACCAGGGTGGATTGTTAACTGAGGCGGTGATTAAACATCCCTATTCGGTTTTATTATTGGATGAGATCGAGAAAGCGCATACAGATATTTTTAATATCCTTCTGCAAGTTATGGATTATGGAACATTGACTGATAATAATGGACGTAAAGCGGATTTGCGTAATGTCATCATTATCATGACTACAAATGCAGGGGCTGAAGCGCTTACAAAATCTTCAATGGGATTCACAAAATCAAATTCTGCTGGCGATGAATTAATTGATATTAAAAAATTATTTACTCCCGAATTTCGTAATAGGCTTGATGCGATTGTTTCTTTTGCTCCCTTAGATCAAGAAATTATTTTGCGAGTCTCTGATAAATTTCTGATTCAGCTTGAAAGTCAGTTGCAAGAGAAGAAGGTCGAGGCAACGTTCACGGAGAATTTGCGTAAATATCTTGCGAAACATGGGTTTGATCCGTTAATGGGTGCGCGACCTATGGAACGCTTAATCCAAGATACAATTCGTAGTGTGCTTGCCGATGAATTATTGTTCGGGCGCTTGGTCAATGGTGGTAAAGTGACGATTGATATGGATAGTGATGGCAAAGCAATACTGCTATTTGAAGAAGAAACTGTAGTTATTTGATCGATAGACTGAATTCGATTTCACGCAAAAAATATTTTAAGTATATTTTCTTGAGAACGATGGAACATTAAGCCGAGTTTTAAAAATTTCTTCCTTGATTGCACAGAAGCTGTTTTAGCAAGTTTGATCAGAATTACAAACATACTTAATCTGTGCAGGATACTTTGCTGGAATGGTGATGCGGTTCAATAATCTTTTAGAGTGATCTTCTGCGGAAAAGCCTGCTCTTTTTAAGCTCATTGTTTTCCTTGGAACACATATCAAGCGATTTGTCCAAGGCTTGTCTGGATTATTCCTTACTTATATTCCTCCCATGCACGATTCGATACAACACCGGCAATACCAGCAAAGATAACAGGGATTGAGATAATGTACTGCCAATCATCACCGTTGCGAGTGTACGTTGTACTTCGGCGCCGGTACTGGTGCTGAGCGCCATGGGCAGAAACCCCAATGATTCCACCCAAGTCGTGATCAGAACCGGACGTAATCGCATGAGAGAACCCGTTCGAATGGCGTCGTCGAGTGTGAGCCCCTGCTGTCGCAGATCGCGGATAAACGACAACAACACCAAGCCATCCAATACCGCTACGCCGGACATGGCGATGAACCCTACACCGGCGGAAATCGACAAGGGAATATCGCGTAGCCATAAAGCCGCGATTCCACCGGTGATTGCCAGCGGAACTGCACTAAAGACCAGTAAGCTATCGCGAAAGCTGCCAAGCATGGTGTAAAGCAGAAAAAATACTAGGCAAAGCGCCAATGGAATGACAATCTGCAAGCGTTCCGCCGCCTGGATCAGCTGCTCGAATTGCCCGCCCCAGGCAAGCCAGTAGCCCGATGGAATTTTGATTTGCTTCTCGATGAGTTTTTCTGCTTCATTGACGAAAGAACCGATGTCGCGTCCACGTACATTCGTAGTGATTACCACCCGGCGCTTGCCGTTCTCGCGGCTGATTTGATTGGGGCCTGTGACAATTTGCAGATCGGCTACTTCGCCTAACGCGACGTAGATGGGCAAAGCGGCAGCTGGCGCATTCTGGCCTCCGGACATATTCAGTACCGGAAGTTTGATTGGCAAGCGCTTAAGTGTTTCGATATCACCGCGAATCTGTTCCGGTAAACGCACCTGCAGCTCGAAACGGCGATCGCCCTCGAAAATCAAACCGGTAGTTCTGCCACCAATCGCAATATTGATGGCATCCTGTACATCGCTGCCATTGAGACCATAACGCGCCATTTTTGTCCGGTCCATCTGAATTGACAATACCGGCAGCCCCGTGATTTGTTCGATCCGTACATCTGCCGCGCCGGGAACGGCTTTGACGATTTTCTCAATCTGTTCGGCGACATTGAGCATGACGTCGAGATCATCGCCAAATACTTTTACCGCGACATCCGCACGCACCCCGGATAATAGTTCGTTAAATCGCATCTGTATCGGTTGCGTGAATTCATAGTTATTGCCTGGCACTTTCAGTACCGCTTGTTCCATCGCAGTGATTAATTCTTCTTTGTTGCGATACTTCCCGGACCATTCGGATTGCGGTTTTAGAATGATAAAAATATCCGCGACGCTGGGTGGCATCGGGTCGGTGGCAATCTCTGCAGTACCGATTTTAGAAAATACCCGACTGACTTCGGAGAATTTTTTGATCGTTTCTTCCAACTCATTCTGCATTTCAATGGCTGTACTCAGACTTGTGCCGGGTATCCGGATTGCATGCAGTGCGATATCCTCTTCATCGAGACTGGGAATGAATTCGCTGCCCATGCGTGTAGTCAGCAACAGCGACAACACCACAATGACGGCGGCGATGGTAACCGTCAATCCCTTGTTATCCATGGCGGCATCCAGTGTAGGGGCATAGATTTTCTTAGCCCATAGCACGGCGGATCCTTCTTTTTCCATCATTTTTCCAGAGAGGAACATAGCCACTGCCGCCGGTACAAATGTCACCGATAGAAATACCGCTCCTAACAATGCCAGTAGAACCGTGAAGGCCATGGGATGGAACATTTTTCCTTCCACTCCGGACAGTGCGAATACCGGTAAATAAACCACCATGATAATAATTTGTCCGAACAGCAGCGCCCGCCTTACTTCCTTGGAAGCATCAAAAACAATTTCGAAGCGCTCAGCAGGTGTCAATTCTCGCCCCAGCCGCCCTTGTTCAAGGGAAAGGCGGCGAATACAGTTCTCGACAATAATGACAGCACCATCGACGATAATGCCAAAATCAAGCGCGCCTAAGCTCAGCAGATTGGCGCTGACATTGTTGGCCACCATGCCGCTGATAGTGAACAGCATTGACAGAGGAATAATCAGGGCGGTAATCAGGGCGGCACGCAAGTTACCAAGTGCTATGAACAATACGACAATGACCAATGCGGCACCTTCCAGCAGATTATTTGAAACTGTGCTGATGGTTTTGTCGACCAATGTGGTGCGGTTATAAACAGGTGTCGCAACCACACCGGCAGGCAGGCTACGGTTGATTTCGGCCAGTTTTTCCGCTGCTGCCTGTGAAACGATGCGGCTATTTTCCCCGATCAGCATATGTGCCGTGCCCAGCACTACTTCCGTGCCGTTCTGGGTTGCGGCGCCAGTGCGTAACTCCTTGCCGATCAGTACATCAGCTACGTTTTTGATTCGTATCGGCACGCCTTGATTACTGCTCAGAATGATCTCGCCGATTTCGGCCAGATTCACCACCTGCCCGGGCACTCTGACCAGATACTGTTCGCCGCTTTTCTCGATATAGCCGGCACCTACATTGAGATTATTACGTTCCAGCGCAAGTACCAAGTCTTGCAATGTGAGCCCGAATGAAATCAATTTCTCAGGATAAGGTGTCACATGAAATTGCTTGACATAACCACCGACGGAGTTGACTTCAGTGATTCCTTCCACCATACGCATTCGCGGCTTGATAATCCAGTCTTCAATCTCGCGCAAATCAGTCGCTGTATACGGAGTGCCATCCGGCTTGCGCGCATTTTTTTCCGCATCGACAGTCCACATGAAGATTTCACCCAGACCTGTGGAAATAGGTCCCATCGTAGGTACGATTCCGGTCGGTAACCGGCTTCTGGTTTCCTGAATCCGTTGACTGACCAATTGCCGTACCAGATAAATGTCAGTGCCGTCCTTAAAAATTACCGTAACTTGCGATAACCCGTAACGCGAGAGAGATCGTGTGTATTCAAGATTGGGCAAACCGGCCATCGCCATCTCAATCGGAAAAGTGATACGTTGCTCAGCTTCCAGAGGTGAATAACCGGGTGCTGTAGTATTGATTTGTACCTGCACATTGGTGATATCCGGCACAGCGTCAATGGGTAGTTTCAGGTAGTTGTAGATGCCAAATGCAGCCATTGCCAGCACCGCCATCAGCACGATACCGCGTTGATAGATGGATATATGTAAAATGCGTTCAAACATGATGGTGGTTCCCGCTTTGATCAGATTATGCTTTAATGGTCGTGAGTGGCGCCTGCTTTACCCAATTCTGCTTTAAGGGCAAAGCTGTTTCCCCCGGCGTATTGCTCACCGTGAACAAGTCCTTCGAGGACTTCAACCATTTCACCATCACTGCGTCCCAGCTTCAAAGGACGAATCTCGAAATAAGGATCATAGCGGCCGAATACTACCGACCAGTCGTGGAATGTTTGGATGGCATCGGCAGAAACGGCGACAGGCACTGCAATTTCTTCCGCCACCAGCTCAGCGTTTACAAACATGCCGGGACGCCACTTGCCGTCACTGTTGTCCAACTCAACCCGGGCTGTTGCCGTGCGTGTTTGCCCGCCGATCAGAGTGGAGATATAAGTTACGGTTCCTTCGCTTTCTACATCATAAGCCGTTGCTTTTATGGAAACTTTCTGATCCACCCGAATTACGTTAAGATCTTTAGGATAAACCGTAACAGCCGTCCATACTGTCGATACATCTGCGACAGTATAAATTTCCCTGTCTTCCTTGAGCACTTCACCAAGAGCAACAGCCTTGGCAATGATGATTCCGGAAATTGGTGCACGTATTTCATACTGAGTAATATCTGTTCTCAAGAATCCAGACTCGGGTTGCACGCCTAAAGCACGTAATTTGGTTGCGGCCAATTCCAAGGCAATTTGGGCTTCATTCCATAACTCTTCCGCCAAAAGAAATTCCTGCTTGGCGCTGATTTTTTCTTCCCACAATTGTTTTTCTCGCTCGTAAGTCGCTTTTGCCAATGCCAGCCGTTTTATGGCTACAGAATATTGACTGCGCAAGTCTGCCAGCATCGGGCTTTCGATAACAGCCAGCACATCATTTTTTTTTACATGCTGACCATGATGACCATGCACCGTACTCACCATGCCGGGGACCCGTGGCACTACGCGCACGATGTTGTGTTCATTGAAGATTACCTCTCCCGGAAGTCTGAGTTTGGGTTTGATAATCGCCGGTCCTGCAGTGAGCAGCTCGATACCCATGCTTTTTAGCATTTCATCCGGTATTTCTACTCGTCCTTCAGTTTGGCTATGGCTCCAACGCATCAACTTACCGCCATGTTCCGCGGCAATGGCGAGATCAAAAGAATGTGGTTCCTCGACGATTTGATCCCCTAGCAAATAATCCGCTTCCGGAGTAAATCGGAACAATTGCGCCGGTGCGCCCAAACGGGTTAATGTGATGGCGACGACAGCGGAGGTGGGCGGTAACAATTTATCCTTTTCATACAAGTAAACCCGGAATTGGGGCGGCACGCCTTTCTCAAAAATCGTCAGTTCCACGCTGAAATCATGATCGGTAAACAGTTTTCCTCCTCTTGGTCCAGTAACAATCTGATCTTCGGTTGATTCTTCACTGGCATGAGTGTCTCCCATCTTCACTGAAACCCCGGATGGCTTATCCACGGTTAAAATCAGCCCACCCAATACAATTCCAACGGTGATCACACTCAAAATTGCTATCAATCGCGTTTTATCCATAATTTATTCCTTAGCCTTTTTCTCTACACCACGATGATTTAGAATGCTGTCGATAGGCGCTGCAATCAGGCGTTCAATGTCATTCATCAAGCGTTGATAGTTTGCCAGTGCGCGGACGTAGAGCAATTGATTCTGAAATAACACACGTTGCGCATCCAGCAACTCCAGCAAGCCAAATTTGCCCAATTCATAACCTCTGCGCATCACATGAAAAGCATTCTTGGCGCCAGGCAAAATTTCGTCGCGTAATAGGTTAATCTCATTCCAGGCTGCTAGCATGGCTTCATAAGTCTGTGCCAGTTCAGTTTTCAACCTGAGTTCCGTCATCGTCTGTTCATCTTCGGCTTTGTCCACACGTTGATAAGCTTCTTTGAGGTTACCTTGATTGCGATCGAATAGCGGTAATGGCATCATTACGCTCGCTATGGCTGTGTTACCTCCCACGACAGCATAGTTCACAATTCCCGCCGTTAGAGTCAAGTTGGGAATGCGGCGGGTTTGTTCAACTTCCAGTAAGGCTTTACGATGCTCAATATTTTTTATGGCGCGAAGCGCCAGTGGATTATCTAGTACCTTTTTTTCAAGTACGTGAAGGTCCGGCGGCGCAATTGTCATTTTCAGATCTCCAATGGCGATATTGAATTGTGGCGAGGAACTGTTCCATAACAGCGCTAATCGCCTGCGTGCGGATATCAGATCTCGTTGTGCCTGCTCCTGCTCAATGCGCGTTGTCGACAGACCTATTTTCACCCGGGTTTCTTCTATAGGCGGCACTTTTCCCGCTTGCACCCGCCCAGTGACGGTACTGACCACGTTTTGCGCCACTTGATTGGTTTCTGTGGCAAGCTTAAGCCGCTCCTGTGCAGCCAGTACTTCTGTGAACACGCTGGCGACCCGGGCGATAATTTCGATGCGCTTGGCCTCATAATCCCTGGTTGCCAGCTCTTCTCCAAGCATGGCGGCATTCACTCTGGCGGCACGCTTGCCACCTAACTCGATTAATTGACCAATGCGTATTGTCGTAACCTGCTGTACAACTTCTTGCACTATCGAATCGGGTGCATTAAGGTCACCACGTATCTTCTGGATATTTCCAGCATTTTCAACATTCACCGACAGTTCCGGATTTCTCAGTAACCCGGCTTGTAGAGTTACTCCTTCCAACGCACGTATTTCTTTGGAGAAAGCTGCCAGCTCCGGATTACGGAGCAATGCAAGATTGACCGCATCATGCAACGTAAGATCACTCATCTCATTGATCGATGGCGTGGCGGAATGATCATTCATCCGATTTGATGCGTTACTGAAGGTATCAGCGCCGGCTTCTATTTGAGATGAAAAACCCAGCAATAGAATACAACTCAATATCATGATCCGTAATTCTGTTGCCGCACAACTGTATGACATCCTGGACAGACTGATTGGTTTCATGGAATTCCTCCGTCGTCTGTTTATGCATCTGCAGATCTGTAGAGCAGATCATCAAATTTAAATTGATCTGTACCTACACGGTTGTGAATCAATAAATTTAATCCACAACGATCAAAGTTCTTTTAATTTAACAGAGAGAAATGCTTCGAGGAGGACGCAGGGGCAAATCCGGAATTGTTTCCGGAATAAATGAAGAAATGAATACGGTTACGGCTTCCGTAACGATCAGACCGGGAATATGCGGAAAAGAATTAAAGAAAAACGGCTGGTATTGCCCTCCAGAGTGCAGGCATAGATGAGTGGCTGCATCAAGATCAACGCCATCCCAAGCTACATTGCTCTGATGCAACTCCAGATGTGTCGCAGGATCCGCGGATAATGACTGACGGATATGATCCAGTTCGTGGGTGAAAACTTCCCCTCTAAAAGATAAGCTTAATCCATTCGTCAATATACTGATAATCAGCATAAGAATGAGTGGATAAACAGGATATTTCCGCATGGGCATGCCAATCTACAAATAATGTAAATTTTGAATAGCCGCAATCATTTCACATTATCATGCCATTTGCAATTAGGAAATTTTATTAAAAAATTCAGATTTTGAGTTTTTTAAATTATCTTGACCCCTTCAAGAGTTAGCATATCGATTAAAGTGATGAGAGGTAATCCGATCAATCCGCTGGGATCATCCCCTGTCATTCGTTCGATAAGTGCAATACCGAGTCCTTCAGATTTTGCGCTACCGGCACATTGATAAGGTTGTTCTTTTAGCAAGTAATTCTCGATTTGCTGATCACTCAATCGCCGGAATTTCACATGGTAGGGAATAACACGTATTTGCAGCTTATTTGTAAAACTATTCAGAACACATACAGCGGTATAAAAAACAACTTCCTTTCCTTGGGTTTGTCGCAATTGCTCCACGGCATTAGCGTGATTCAATGGTTTGCCAAGGCGAATGTCTCCTAATGCTGCCACTTGATCTGAGCCGATAATAAGTGCTTGTGGATAAATTCTGGCTACCGCGCGGGCTTTTGCCTCAGCTAAACGTGCGGCTGTTTGGTCAGGAGATTCATTGATTAGCGGTGTTTCGTCAATTTGTGGATTGCTGGTTTCAAAGCAAATTTGTAATCGTTGAAGTAATTCTTTGCGATAAATAGAGCCGGATCCCAGTATAATCCGCGGTGTAGAGTCGTTTTTTGTTTTCAAAGTTTTCTTCTGTATTTTTTGACACTTACGAGTAAAAAATATAACATGCGCGCCTTATGTCTGTTAGGTTAATAATAGATCCTATAGATTTTGTTCAAAATGCGGGTATACGTCATGGTAAAATCCCGGTAATTGATCTTGTACGTTTGCATGACTTATTGTTTGACAAAGAAGGGGAGCTAATCTACCAAATTAGTGGCCGATTCGACAAGAATACAAAACCTGGCTTGCAGTTGGAAGTGAAAGGCGAGATTCATCTTAGTTGTCAGCGTTGTCTTGAAAAACTGGCTTACAAGATTGACCTGAAGACATTTTTGTTGCTGGCAAAAAATGAGATAGAGCTGCAACAGGTTGATGAAGACGATACTATTGATGCCATTTTAGCAACACCTGATTTAGATGTGATCAATTTAATTGAAGATGAGGTAATTCTCGGTTTGTCGATTTCATCACATCATGCAGATGGTGAGTGTAACCCGCTAAAGCTAAAATCAGCTACAGATAATCTGGCTAGCAAAAATCAATCAGCAAATCCCTTTGCAGTATTGGCAACATTAAAAAAGACACATTAAGCTTAAGGAGTTATCGCAATGGCAGTTCAACAAAATAAAAAATCACCCTCAAAACGCGGTATGCATCGCTCGCATGATTTTCTGACTAATCCGCCTTTAGCCGTGGAACCCAGTACTGGAGAAATTCACTTGCGTCACCATATCAGTCCAAATGGATATTATCGCGGTAAGAAAGTTGTTAAAACCAAAAACGATTGAAGATTTCCTATTGCTACAGCATCCTGGGTATAAGCTTCTCTAAGTCAAAGAACACTAAAATTGGATATTACTGTAGCAATAGATTGTATGGGCGGCGATCATGGTCCGCATGTCACAGTTCCATCAGCGCTTGATTATCTACACAGCGATCCTGAAGCTAATATTATTCTTGTCGGCATTCCTGATGCTATCGAAGCTGAGCTTCGTGCCGCACATTCGGAGCTTGGGCCGAGAATACGCCTGCATCCAGCAAGCGAAGTGGTTGGTATGGATGAATCGCCGGCAGTAGCTTTGCGTGGTAAAAAAGATTCCTCCATGCGTGTTTCTATCAATCTGGTTAAAACAGGCGAAGCGCAGGCCTGTATCAGTGCCGGAAACACAGGTGCGTTATTGGCAACTTCCCGGTTTGTATTGAAAACGATTCCCGGCGTTGATCGTCCGGCACTTGCTGTAATCTTGCCCACCAGTACTGGTCATACTTACGTTTTGGATCTGGGCGCAAATGTCGACTGTACAGCGGAACACTTGTTTCAATTTGGGATCATGGGCGCATCCCTGGTATCTTCAATAGAAAGCAAGGCGTATCCAAGCGTTGGGTTACTCAATATTGGTGAAGAAGAAATCAAAGGAAACGAGATAGTCAAGCAGGCAGCTGAATTATTGCGGGATAGCGGGCTTAATTTTTATGGTAATGTCGAAGGTACCGATATCTATAAAGGGACAACTGATGTTGTGGTTTGTGATGGATTCGTTGGTAATATTACCTTAAAAACATCGGAGGGCTTGGCACAAATGCTGGCAACTTATTTACGCGAAGAATTCAAGCGTAATTTGCTGACAAAAATAGCAGGTGTAATTGCAATGCCTGTCATTAATTCGTTCAAGCGCCGTGTTGATCACCGACGCTATAATGGCGCAAGTTTTCTGGGTTTGCGCGGTATAGTCATTAAGAGTCATGGTTCCGCGGATAAGTATGCTTTTGGTTTTGCCATAAAACGGGCTGCGGATGAAGTTCGTGGTGGAATGTTGCGACGGATTAGTGAACGGGTCGCTGAATTCTCTCGACACCCACAGATTCCTTCTAAAGAAGTTACAAGATAATGTATTCAAGAATCACTGGAACAGGTAGTTATTTACCGGAAAAAGTACTTACCAATCTCGATCTGGAACGTATGGTTGATACCAGTGATGAATGGATACGAACACGGACGGGCATTACACAACGGCATATTGCCGCAGAAGATCAGGTTGCCAGCGATCTCGCATTGTATGCATGCCAGAATGCCATGCAGGCTGCGGGCGTAACCGGAGAAGACATTGATCTTATCATCGTTGCCACTACCACGCCTGACATGATTTTTCCAAGTACGGCTTGTATTCTGCAAAATAAATTGGGTATCGAAAACTGTCCGGCATTTGATGTGCAAGCTGTTTGCAGCGGTTTTGTTTATGCATTGGCGACAGCCGACATGTTTGTCAGCACAGGAAAATGCCGCAATGCCTTAGTAGTTGGGAGTGAAATCTACTCAAAAATAATCGACTGGAACGATCGTAACACCTGCGTTTTATTTGGTGACGGCGCGGGAGCCGTCGTACTGTCACGCAGTGATCAACCCGGGATTTTGTCAACACATCTGCATGCCAGTGGCAGCCATAGTAATATTCTGTCCGCGCCGGGATGCATCAGTGGCGGTAAAGTGCATGGCACGCCCTACATCAACATGGAAGGCAATGCCGTTTTTAAATTCGCAGTTAAAGTCCTGGAAGAAGTCGTGCATGAGGCAGTTGCAGAAAATAATTTGCAATCCACCGATATTGACTGGTTAATTCCTCATCAGGCCAATATCCGGATTATTCAATCGACTGCAAAGAAATTGGGATTGCCCATGGAAAAAGTGGTAGTGGCAGTGGATAAGCATGGCAATACCTCAGCAGCTTCCATTCCACTTGCACTTGATATCGCGGTAAGAGACGGACGCATTCAGCCTGATCAATTGATATTGATGGAAGGTGTTGGTGGTGGTTTTACATGGGGGGCAGTTTTGCTGCGGTGGTAATCATGAAATTTGCATTTGTATTTCCAGGTCAGGGATCGCAATCGGTAGGAATGATGAATGGGTATGCGGATTTACCCATTATTCAAGAAACCTTTCAAGAGGCTTCCGATATCCTTAAACAGGATTTCTGGGCGATGGCAAATTCCGGGTCTGAAGAAGAACTTAATCTTACATTGAATACACAGCCACTCATGCTGATTGCAGGAGTGGCTGTGTATCGTGCCTGGATTAGCCTGGGTGGAAATAAACCAGCGCTGCTGGCTGGACATAGTCTGGGGGAATACACTGCGCTGGTCGCATCGGAAGCGCTGAGTTTTTCCGATGCGCTGTCATTGGTGCGCTTCCGCGCACGAGTTATGCAGAAAGCCGTGCCGGAAGGTGTTGGTGGAATGGCCGCGATTCTCGGATTGGATGATGAAACCATCAAAACAATTTGTCGCGATATTACAAATCAGGGTAATGGGGAATCTCTCGAACCTGCCAATTTTAATTCACCGGGTCAGATCGTTATCGCGGGACACAGAAATGCAATTCTGCAAGGAATTGAATTGGCGAAATCGAAGGGAGCAAAGCGCGCGATCATGCTGCCTATGAGCATCCCTTCACACTGTTCTCTAATGAAACCGGCAGCTGAAAGTATGCGATTGCAATTGCAACATGTCACATTGCAATCGCCTGAAATCCCAATTTTGCATAATACTGATGTAAAACCGCATTCAGATCCATCGGTAATTAAAGAAATTCTGATTCAGCAGCTCATAAATCCGATACATTGGGTGGACACTATCCGGGCTTTTGTAGCTGTTGAAATTACGCATGTCATTGAGTGTGGACCAGGCAAGGTATTGACCGGATTAAATAAACGCATTGATCAACATTTGCAACAGTTATCATTGACTGATAGCGAAGCAATCAAGCGAGCTATCAACGATGTCAGGGCTATATGAATAATGTTTATTTGCAGTCAATTGTCATGACTCTATACAAGGAGATCTGATCTTGGAAAATAAAATTGCTCTAGTAACTGGCGCTAGCCGGGGAATCGGACAGGCTATTGCATTAAAACTAGGGCAGCTTGGTGCGCGAGTCGTCGGTACGGCAACCACCGGAAGTGGTGTCGCTGTGATTAATCAATATTTGGAGAAGGCTGGTATTCAAGGTATCGGTGTTATTTTAAACGTAAATGATGCTGAGCAAATCAACCATACTATTCAGATCATTCGTGAAAAATTTGGTGAAGTGGAAATATTGGTAAATAACGCCGGTATTACGCGTGATAATCTTTTGGTTCGCATGAAAGATGAAGAATGGGATGAAATCATAGAAACCGACTTAAAATCAGTATTCCGGTTAAGCCGTGCGGTTCTCCGAGCAATGATGAAAGCACGATATGGCCGCATCATTAACATTTCTTCTGTTGTCGGTGCAATGGGGAATACAGGGCAAGCAAACTATGCTGCAGCTAAAGCAGGTATCTTTGGTTTTAGTAAATCATTGGCACGAGAAGTTGGCAGTCGCAATATTACTGTAAATTGCGTTGCTCCCGGTTTCATTGACACTGACATGACTCGCTCCCTGGCGGATGAGTTTCAACAAAATTTGATTCAGCATGTTCCCTTAGGGCGGTTGGGTCGTCCCGAAGAAGTCGCTTCAGCGGTTGCGTTTCTTGCTTCGTCTGCAGCCGGCTATGTCACGGGTACAATACTCCACGTTAACGGCGGGATGTATATGGACTAGTTTATAGTTGAGTAACAATCATGCAACATTTTTATAATACATCACTGAATAGAAACTAAGCCGTGTTGTATATCTGTAACCATGTTTCGGTTCTGCCGGCATGTAAAATTTGTTAGAATAAACATGTTTCTTACTTGAAAAGGAAATATCTAGATGGAAAATATTGAGCAGCGTATTAAAAAGATTGTAGCTGAACAACTTGGTGTTAATGAGGCAGAAGTCAAGAACGAATCATCTTTTGTTAATGATCTAGGTGCAGATTCGCTCGACACGGTGGAGTTGGTCATGGCGTTGGAGGAAGAATTCGAATGCGAGATCCCGGACGAGCAAGCTGAAAAAATAAATACTGTCCAAGAAGCGATTGATTACGTCACCGCTAACACGAGTGCTGGCTAGTTCTGGTTTTTTATGTAAATGCAAGTGGAGTGATTTTGTCTAAGCGTAAGGTAGTAGTGACGGGGTTGGGTATTGTGTCGCCTGTTGGAAACACAATTTCAAGCGCATGGGAGAACATTATTGCAGGAAAATCTGGCATTACAAGAATTTCCCGTTTTGATGCATCTAATTTTGGTTCGCAGATTGCTGGTGAAGTAAAAGATTTTGATATCCATCAATATCTTTCAGCAAAAGATGCGCGTCGTATGGATATTTTTATTCACTACGGCATGGCCGCAGCTATACAAGCGGTTAGAGATGCGGGCATCGATGAAATTTCTCAGTTAGAGGCAGAGAGAATCGGTGTAAATATCGGTTCGGGCATTGGCGGATTGTCGATGATTGAGAGCACCGATATAGCATATCATGCGGGTGGGCCACGTAAAATATCTCCTTTTTTCATACCGAGCACTATCATCAATATGATTGCGGGTAATTTATCCATCATGTATGGCTATAAGGGGCCCAATCTAGCTATCGTAACCGCATGTACTACAGCTACACATAGTATTGGCCACTCGGCGCGCATGATTGAGTATGGTGATGCCGATGTCATGGTGTGCGGTGGAGCTGAATCCTGTGTAACACCGCTTGCCATCGGTGGATTTGCCGCCGCAAAAGCTTTGTCAGTTCACAATGATGAACCGGAAATTGCAAGCCGTCCTTGGGATATCGATCGGGATGGTTTTGTCCTGGGTGAAGGTGCCGGAGTTCTGGTATTGGAAGAAATGGAGCACGCTAAACGCCGTGGTGCCAGAATTTATGCTGAATTAGCCGGTTTTGGCATGAGCGCGGATGCATTCCATATGACAGCACCTTGCGACGATGGCGAAGGCGCAGCGCGCTGCATGTCCAATGCACTTAAAAATGCCGGAATCGATATTGCGGAAGTGGATTATGTTAACGCACATGGCACATCTACGCCATTAGGGGATATTGCTGAGACCATTGCGGTTAAGCGTTGTTTTGGGAGTCATGCCAGCAAGCTTGCCGTTAATTCAACAAAATCAATGACAGGACATTTGCTGGGGGCCGCCGGTGGCGTGGAGGCTATTTTTTCGGTACTGGCGACGTATCATCAAATTGCGCCGCCGACGATTAATCTTGTCAATCAAGATCCGCAATGTGATCTTGACTATATTCCCAACACAGCTAGAAATATGAATATTAAAGTTGCATTGTCAAATTCCTTTGGATTTGGAGGAACCAACGGAACGCTCGTCTTCCGCCGTATATAGGTTTATCCATTGGCGATGCAAAAGCTGAAGCGCCTACTTTTTTTTAGTACATTGATAGCCATTTTGCTTGTTTCATGGTTCTATCTTCACGTTCATTCAAGTGTCAGGTTTCCTGCAATTCCTTATGAAATAGCCATTCCGTCTGGCGCCAATCTGAAGCAAGTCTCTCAGCAACTGGAAGATGCCGGCGTTATTCTTAACAAATGGACATTTATACTATTAGCGCGCTATCACAATCAGGAATCTGCAATCAAAGCAGGCGATTATCGATTCACGGAAGATATTACTCAGACTGCATTATTAAGAACTCTAACCAAAGGCGATGTCATACAGAATGAAATAAGATTCATTGAAGGGTGGACATTCGCTCAAATCAGACAGGTATTGAGTGAGCATCCAGCAATTAAGAATCTTACGGCTGGACTAAGTGAACAAGAGATTCTACGTTTAATCGGTGCATCTGAGACCGCTGCAGAAGGATTGTTTTTTCCGGATACCTATTATTTTGTTAGAAATAGTAGTGATATGGAAATTTTGCAGCGTGCCTATCAAAACATGAAAAATCACTTGCAAAACAGTTGGTCGGATCGTACGGAATCATTGCCGCTAACCACGCCTTATGAGGCGCTTATACTTGCTTCCATTATAGAGAAAGAAACCGGCCTGGAAAGTGATCGTGCTGAAATAGCAGGTGTATTTATTAACCGGTTACGCAAAGGTATGCGTTTACAAACTGATCCAACCATCATTTATGGTTTGGGTGAACAATTTGATGGTAATTTGCGCAAGAAAGACTTGATAACCGATCAAGCATATAATACTTATACGCGCCCCGGTTTGCCGCCCACTCCCATCGCTATGCCAGGCCTTGCTTCGATCCGCGCCGCTCTTAATCCAAGTGAAACGGATGCGCTTTATTTTGTTGCAAAAGGTAATGGAGAATCTCAGTTCTCAACCAATTTGACAGATCATAATAAAGCGGTAACTCAATACCAGAAACAACAAAAATAACAGCATGCCGCCATCAATCCAGTATCACTCTTGCCCGTAAGCTACATGACACAATTTTCCATCGTAGTGCCTACACTAAACGAATCCGAGAATATTGATTTACTTCTAACCCGAATCTTTGCATTGGATCTTGCTCCGGATTCTTTTGAAGTAATTGTTGTTGACGATGGTTCGACGGATGGTACCCCGGATAAAGTACGTAACTGGGCAAATCGATCAAGTGTTCGTTTGATCGAACGCCGAGAGGCACCGGATCTGACCGTATCGATACTCACTGGTGTTGCTGCGGCCAAGAATGACGTTATTGTCGTTATGGATGCTGATCTTAGTCACCCGCCTGAACAATTGCCGGCTATGGTTGCGCCAATATTAGAAAATTCCCATGATGTAGTTGTCGGTAGTCGTTACATTGCGGGGGGTAGCACCGAAAATTGGCCATTGTATCGACAGCTCTTATCCCGTGTAGGTGGCTGGATAGCGCGTCCTATTTGTGATGTGAATGATGCTACATCCGGGTTTTTTGCATTCCGCCGGAATCTAGCCAAAAATATTTCAAGTCATGCTCATGGTTACAAGATTTTGCTTGAACTGCTGATGGCTAATCAGGGAAAAATTCGTGTAACAGAGATACCGATTTGCTTCCGCGATCGCGCACACGGTACTTCGAAATTATCATTATTTCACCAGCAAGCTTATATACAGCGTTTGATCACGTTAGCCGGAGGAACGGCCACGCTCAATACGGCAGGCCGTTTTGCAGTTGTTGGATTGTTAGGCGTCTTAATAGATGCTTTTGTTTTTCACTGGATGATCAGTCGTGAGGCTGGGCTTGCTTTATCTCACTTCGTCAGTTTTTTTATCGCAGCAACTGTCAATTATACCTTTAACTCGAAATGGTCATTTCGCGAACATCATGAAGGCTATTTACGTTGGCATCAATTTGGCCGGTTCTTAACTGTTGGTGCACTTGCGTTATTACTGCGCGGAGGGGTGCTGGCTTTTCTGGTTTATGTTTGGCATGTACCGCCTCTGTTGGCCATTTTTCCCGCTATTGTTACCACGGCAGCCGTAAATTACTTGGGCTCGGCTTTTTATGTGTTTCCCAATAAGAAAGCTCCTCCATCGCTGGAAATACGTTGGCGCACAGCGGCAATTGGTATTGTGTTGTTCGCCATATTGTTGCGGCTGGTTTATTTCGGCTTGGCGCAACTCATTCCAGATGAGGCTTATTATTGGCAATATGCGCAGCACATGGATCTTAGTTTTTATGATCATCCACCCGCAGTGGCCTGGTTAATCTGGCTCGGGACATCAGTTCTAGGACACAATGAATTCGGTGTTCGCATTGGCGCTCTTCTTTGTGGATTGATAACCATGGGTTATTTGTACGCATTGGCCCAGAACTTATACGATAAATCCACTGCAATGCGCACGCTGTTGTTATTGGTTATCCTGCCGGTCGGATTTGCTACCGGCCTGCTGATGACTCCCGATGCGCCGCTCTTCGCAGCTTGGGCAGCCACGCTGTATTACATGGAACGTGCACTCGTTGCGCACCAGAATACGGCTTGGCTGGGCATGGGAGTTGCGTTCGGTCTCGGACTTTTGTCGAAATATTCATTGGGATTGTTGGGTGTCGCGGCCTTGGTATTTGTTATCGTAGATCCGGCAGCACGCCGCTGGATGAAACGTCCTCACCCTTATCTGGCGGCACTACTGGCATTGCTTCTCTTCTCTCCAACGATTATCTGGAACTATCAGAATGACTGGGTATCTTTTGCATTCCAATCGGGCAGGGTATTAGCAGATGACTATAAATTTGCAGTTCATTTATTCATTGCCCACATTATCATTTTACTAACCCCCGTTGGTTTTCTTGCGGCAATAGGCGCCTTGTTTTTCATTAAACCACCTGAGTCCCAGTACTCCGAGCGCAGACGCCATTTATTTGTACAAGTTTTTACGGGTGCTCCGGCATTCGTTTGTTTCATACTCAGTACTTTTGATGCGCCCCGATTTCACTGGACCGCGCCAATCTGGCTTGCACTATTGCCAACCATCGCCTGGATGATCGTTCATACGAATTATTTGGGCCCTCTGTTCAAACGAATTCAGGCAGCCTGGCGCTTAACCATTATTGCCTGTATCTTTGGCTATGCTTTTGTGCTGCATTATGTGGTTCTCGGAATACCGGGCGTACCCTATCATTTATTTACGGAACATTATTTCTGGCGTGAAACTGCTGCCGAGATAGAACAAATTGCAGCCGCAGTCAGAAAGCAAACAGACAAAGAGCCGATCATTGTGGGTATGAGCAAATGGTCTGTCGCCAGTGCGCTATATTTTTATACGCATGGCGATACAAAACTGGATATTCGTTCGCGTAATATGTTTGGCGGTAGCGGCGCCATGTATGAGTTCTGGTTTCCTTCTCAGGATCCTACCGATAGACCGATCATCCAAGTGGGTATGAAACGCCGTCATTTAGAAAGAATATGGACGGACAATGATGTCAAAGAAATGCTTGATCAACCCGGTGCGATTGAGTATCGCGTAATCGAACGCCATGGCGTTCCTGTGCGTCGGGTATATTACCGCATCTCCCAAGGGTTTAAAGGAATTAATTAGTGAGTCTTGAATACACGCAAGAGACTGTAATGTATGCTAATAGCTCACTTTATAATCTTCTTTTCGACCGGAAATCTCAATAAGCTACCTAATGGCATTAGAGATCAAGCGTGAAATAGGCGCAATTTAAGTTTAAGGCTTGCGGCCGACTACGATACTATAGTAACCAAAGGCTTTGTGGATTTGAATGTCCTCGAAACCAATCTCCTTCAGCATCGTTGATAACTCCAGGCCGGAGTACTGCTTGCCTTCAGTCCAGCCCATCATTATCATACTGAAAGCCGCGGATGCAAAAGGACCAGTTTTCTGATCGTTATAGAGCATTTCATGGATCACGATGTGTCCTCCGGATTCAAGGCTGTTGAAGCTTTTTGCTGTTAGAAAATGAGACTTTTCCGGCATCCAGTGGTGATAGACATCTGAGAAGAAATGCAGATCAGCCGTCGGCCAATGGTCACTCCAAATATTGATTGCTTGTGTTTTAATTCGCTCCTGCAGGCCATACTGATTAATATATTCCTGAGCTATCTCGCATACCTGAGGAAAATCCAGAAATATAACTTTCAGATTCGGCAACTTTGATGCCGCGCCAATCGAGTGAGCGGCTGAGCCTCCTGCCACATCGAGCATCACACGATGCTGGGAAAAATCCATGACCTCAGGCCAAACGAATGCTGACGTTATGCTGATGCTGTGCATCCCACGTGTGAAGCGGTGTAGTAATTCGATCTGTTCTTCATGAGATTTAAAAATATCACCGCCGCCATATACCTGAGGGGAATCCGTAAGAATTGCTTTTTCCAGTGTAGGAAAAGAAGATACTTGATAGTTATCGATCATCATATCCCAAAAAAAGCCGAAGTAATTCGGGCTTGTTTCCAGCAAATATTCTTCGGTTACCGCAGTCAGAGAATAACGCCCTTCCTGTAACGACAAGAAACCCAATGAGGTGGCTACAGTCAGAATTGCTTCTGCTGGCCGTTGCTTGATGTCTAGTGCATTGCAAATATCTGCTAATGCGAGCGGACCATCCGCCAGCAGAGGAAATATTTTTAGCCGATGTGCCAGTAATAATGCAGGATAACCATAAATTGCAAAGACCACGTCCCATAACGGACGATCATCAACTCGCGGTATCGGGTTGTTGGAAAAAGCGTCTTGTACCATCAAAATCCTCCTTTTTTGTTTATTAGATGCTCCGGCTGTCATGCCGCATGATTTGAGGCGATTCAAGTCAAGAAGTGTGCTTGGATTTCTCCGTCTCGGTCAAACGCTTGATGTTTCGTACCGTACGTTCGGCGCCATCCCTGATGGCAGCACGGACGAGTCCTTCAACGGGGCGCATAATCGGTAAAATTTCAAGCAGTTCAAAAGAAAATGTCAGTTTAGTAGAGCGCTCAGGATGGATGGCTTGTAATTCATACGTGCAGCGGAATGGATCGGATATCCCGAGAAGTGTTAGACGTGTACCTGGCTCATAAGTGGAAACCTTGAATCTGGATTCTGAGCGACGTCCCTGATCAACACGCACTTGTCGTCCCTCAGTTCCCAGTTGTACCGGACCAGGGGTAATTTTTTCAAGCTCTTTAACTTCGGGAGACCATAGCGGATAATTCTCAAACAGACCATCCGCGACATACTGGAAAAGTGCGATGGCTGGATACTCTACTATGATATGGGCTCTGCCCACGACGGGGTCGGTGGAGCCCAAATTGAGCATGGAACCTAAATTAAACATATCGCTGGGTCCTTGTTGGCTAATAAACATCCAATCATGCCATTGATCATGATTAGCTTAGACGTTAAACGAATAAGGTTTTAATTTCAAGAGTTATATCAATATGGCGAAAAATAACAAGAAATTTGTTTTCGCGTCAGTGATGTGATGTTTATATGAGCAAGGATGTGGAGTATTATATAGCTTGTTGTTTTGTAAAATCTTTTATGCGGAACCCCAACAACCACAAAACGGCAAAGTAGCTTGAAGCACCCATAATTATTACCCCGCTTAACCGGGCGATGCGGACCGTTGTAGAATCTGTAAACCAGGAAGCGTCGGTGCCCGCCATAAACCATAAAATAACTCCCATACTTGCCAGGGCAATCAATATTTTTAGAAAGAAATTACGCCATCCGGGTTGCGGCTGATAGATTTTGTGGCTGCATAATTTATAGTACAGAAGGCCCGCATTAATGCAAGCGCCCAGCCCAATGGCTAATGCAAGCCCGGCATGTTTGAATGGGATGATAAAGGCAAGATTCATCAGTTGTGTGGCAATCAGCGTGATAACGGCGATTTTTACAGGTGTTTTGATGTTCTGGCGCGCATAAAATCCTGGTGCGAGGACCTTGACCAGAATTAATCCGAGTAATCCAATGCTGTAGGCAATTAATGCTTCACGTGTCATCCATACATCGTGTTCAGTAAAGGCGCCATGATAAAAAAGTGTTGTAATTAAAGGTGTTGCCAGTAATGCCAGTGCCAGTGCCGCAGGCAAGGTCAGGAGCATCGTCATCCTTAAGCCCCAATCAAGCAAACGGGAATATTCTTCTGTGCTATTGTTATTGTAATGCCGCGCCAAGGATGGCAGCAGAATGGTACCTAAAGCGACGCCTAACAGGCCAGCGGGGAATTCCATTAAGCGATCGGCATAATAAAGCCAGGATACGCTGCCTGTAATCAGTAAAGAAGCAAATATAGTATTGATCAGAAGACTGATTTGGCTGACCGATACACCGAAAACTGCGGGCCCCATGAGCTTTATTACACGCCAGGCACCCGTATCCCGGCTCTGGAAACGGATGCGTGGTAGTAATTTGAGGCGCAACAGGAATGGTATCTGGAATATGAGTTGTAGGGCGCCACCAATAAAAACCGCCCAGGCTAGTGCAAGAACCGGTGGATCGATAAGCGGCGCGAGCCACAATGCGCATCCGATAAATGACAAATTTAATAATGCGGGTGTGATCGCAGGTACATTAAACCTGCCATAAGTATTGAGTATGCCACCTGCTAACGCGACCAGGGAAATAAATAAAATGTAAGGAAATGTGATTTGCAGTAATTCAACGGTTAGATTGAATTTCTCCGGGTCAGTAGAAAACCCTGGTGCGCTGACATAGATGATGAATGGCGCTGCCGCGATCCCTATCAGCGTGACAACAAACAGCGTGATGCCCAAAAGCATGGTGATATGATCAATCAACTCGCGAGTTTCTTCGGGTGTTCGGGTGTTCTTGTATTCCGCAAGGATTGGAACGAACGCTTGGGAAAATGCGCCTTCGGCAAATAATCGCCTTAACAGGTTAGGAATCCGGAAGGCGACAAAGAAAGCATCTGTTGCCATTCCAGCTCCAAAAATCCGAGCAATCATGATGTCGCGCACAAAACCGAGAATGCGCGATACGAAGGTCATGCTACTGACCGCAGCGAGAGCTTTAAGTAAATTCAATGGGGTATTTGGTTCTTGTTTCGACAGCGGGAAAGAAGGCGCACAGTATCATTAAATTTGTATTATCTAAATTCTATTAATTGTTAAGTTTATTAACGAGAGCAACTATTTAAAAAAACCGCCTAATTTCTTTAACAAACCGGGTTCGGCCCAATTCCATTGTAAGCAGTATTCCGTGCCCAATTTAGGGTTCTTAACGTCAGCTGCAATTTTTGTTTGCCCCGTTATAACCGGAGGCAATAAAGCTTCCTCTTTGCCATCATGCTTACAGAAAAAACGGGCAGTAGAAACTGCGCGACCTTCAGGCAGTTGTACTGTCATGTGCAGATGTTGTGTGTCATCATCAATCACATGCGAAAGCGTACCCTCGCTTTGTGTAAAAGCATCTTGATATTCGCAGATTAGTGTCAGATCGGAGCCATTGATTAATTTCAATTCGGGTGGAATTCTCATGCATACATGATAGTTCCCGTTTTCTTTTTGTTGGTTATCCGGTTGTTCATCGTTGATTCTGAAATGACTGATACTCCCAATGGCGCGGATATTTTTAAACCAGTATTCTGAATTGTCGACATGACATGCGGTTGTCTTTTGGGTTTGTGTCAATGTTGCTTTATTGCCGCCATCATCATGAACAGTTAATATTTTTTTTAAATCTGAAATGGTAAAAGCAGATTTGTTTTGTCTGAATTGATCAAAAATTAGCAGCGCTGCACAAAGCGCAAAAATTAATCCAACAACGAAAAATGGGGTAAACAGTGCAACCAACGCACCAAAAACAATGATCAATACATTGATGTAAAAAATCATCTGGTTGGGTTTGTTAAACATTCAAATCTCCTTAGATTGTCAAGCATATTCTTATAGTATTTATTGAAGCGCTGAGTTTAACAGAGAGCCGCAAGCAAAAAAAGCAACAAAGAAATCAGCAATTGTTTAACAATTTGCGGTTATTATTATGATCCAATCTTATTTGTCTTTTTATGAGGAGAAAACAATGTCTAAAAAAATCATTAAACCTGTTTCAATTGCTTTAGGTGCAGCATTAGTCACCAGTTTGGCAACAACCAACCTGACTGCTGAGACGCATGCTAATCCGTTCGCAATAAGTGAGCTTTCCAGTGGTTATATGCTGGCATATGGAGACAGTGCAAAGAAAGCTGGGCAAGAAGGAAAGGCTGACAGCAAGGGTGAAATGAAAAAGGATATGGAGGGAAAGTGTGGCGAAGGTAAATGTGGCAGCAAGAAAGAAATGAAGCAAGATACGGAAGGTAAAGACGGCGATAAGAAAGCTGAGCAAGAAGGTAAGTGAAGTTGAATCCATGAGCGGAAATCTTTATCCTGTTCATGGCGTAGGTCTTGGTCTGCGGCGATCGATGACAGATTCGCTGGCAGATCAAACTCCACATCAGGTGGATTTCTGGGAGGTTGCGCCAGAAAATTGGATAAGTGTCGGCGGACGCTACGGGAAGAAGCTGCACGAACTGACTGAGAAATTTCCTTTTATCTGCCATGGATTATCACTTTCAATCGGTGGGCCGTTACCATTGGATGAAGCTTTTCTGCAGCGTTTGAAAAGATTCTTTAAAGAGCACCGTATCCGTTATTACAGCGAACATCTTAGTTATTGTAGTGACGACGGGCATCTGTATGATTTGATGCCGATACCTTTTACCGAGGAAGCGGTGCATTATGTAGCGGGCCGTATCCGTTATGTACAAAACATTCTTGAGCAGCGCATTGCAGTGGAAAATGTTTCCTACTACGCGGCGCCCGGTAAACGGATGGAAGAGATTGATTTCTTGAATGCCGTGCTGCAGGAGGCCGATTGCGATCTATTGCTTGATGTGAATAATATTTATGTCAATAGCATCAATCATCGTTACGATGCCGAAGCGTTTTTGCGGGCATTACCAACTGAGCGCATCCGTTATATTCATGTTGCCGGGCATTATCAGGAGGCGGAAGACCTGATTGTCGATACGCATGGCGCGGATGTGATCGATCCGGTCTGGCGGTTACTCGAGAAAGCCTATCAGCATTTTGGCGTCATTCCTACTTTGCTGGAGCGGGATTTTAATCTGCCACCGCTGGCAGAATTGTTGCAAGAAGTGGATATTATCCACTCATTACAGTCAAAATGGTCGGCGCGATCCAGTGACTATCTACAACACGGTTGATTATCCTGAGTTTATGCGGCAGCAATACGTTTTTGCGGCGCATATCCGCAATCCGGAAAGCAATCCGTGCCCTGAAGCAGTCGAAGAACGGCGCATGAAAATATACTGTGAACTGTTCTATAACAACGTAGAGAGTTTTATCGCCAACAGCTTCCCGGTATTACGTCAAATCATTCCGGATAAACAATGGCATGCAATGATCCGGGATTATTTCGCCAATCACTTGTCGCATACGCCATTGTTTCCGGAGATGCCGCGAGAATTTCTTAAATACCTGGAACAGGAACGCATGGCGCAGCCAGACGACCCACCCTTCATTCTGGAATTGGCTCATTATGAGTGGGTTGAATTAGCGCTTTCAATATTGGATGAACAGGCAGGAGAAGAAAAAACAATTCCAGAAAGCGAATTTCTTGATGCCATTCCGGCGATTTCTCCGTTAGCCTGGCCATTGAATTATCACTTTCCGGTGCACAAAATCAATCCGGATTTTCAACCCCATGTACCCGGAGCAATGCAAACACATTTGATTGTTTATCGAGATGCCGGTTTTGAGGTACATTTCATGGAAATTAACTTAGTGACAGCACGTTTGTTGCAGTTGATCAGCAGCAATGAGCATAAATCTGTACGGATATTGCTGCAACAAATAGCCATTGAGCTGAATCATGTGCAACCCGATATCGTTATCCGCGGCGGAATGGAAGTGTTGGATGATCTACGGAAGCGTCAGGTGATTCTAGGTTCCTGATACACTCAAGCGAATTATTCTACACTCGACGTTTGCAGGCATATACATAAGCAAATCGTAGCATCAAGAGTACAATTTAATACAGTTATGCGGATTGTATTTGATATCGATTGAGCTAAGGTAGATCATCTTCCAGTAATCCGAGGAATCCACCTGACTGATGATTCCATAATTGCGCATAAAGTTGATTGTTGGCAATGAGTCTGGCGTGACTGCCTTGTTCAACGATGCGGCCTTTATCAAAGACAATGAGTCGATCCATTGCAGCAATCGTTGAGAGCCGGTGCGCGATCGCGATCACCGTTTTTCCTTCCATCAGTTGATAGAGGCTTTGCTGAATGCTGGCCTCGACTTCGGAATCCAGTGCGGAAGTAGCTTCGTCGAGTACCAAAATAGGTGCATTTTTTAACAGTACGCGAGCGATGGCGATGCGTTGTCGCTGACCGCCAGATAGCGTGATGCCACGTTCACCGACATGGGCGTCATAACCCGTCCGGTTTCTGATATCTCTCAGTGATTGAATAAATTCGTGCGCCTGAGCTTGTTTAGCGGCTGTAATCATTTGTTCTTCGGTAGCATCCGGCCTGCCAAACAAAATATTGTCACGTACCGATCGATGCAGTAGGGAAGTATCCTGAGTCACCATGGCAATATTAGCTCGCAGGCTATCCTGTGTTACTGTGCGGATATCCTGTTTGTCGATGGTGACGTTGCCACGTTGAACATCGTAGAATCGCAATAGCAAATTAACGAAGGTCGATTTACCAGAACCTGATCGACCCACAATGCCTACTTTCTCACCGGCTGCAATGTGCAAGCTGAGATCATCGAAAATGTTCATGGATTCTTGATGTTCAGAGTGATAGGAAAAGGAAACATGACTGAAATGAATGGTGCCTTGATGCACCTGTAATTCCATGGCATTGGGTATATCAGTGACAAGTTGTGGTCTGGAAATCGTGTTGATACCATCTTGGACGGCACCCATGTTCTCGAATAGCGTGTTGACTTCCCACATAATCCAATGTGACATGCCGGTTAGTCGAATAGCGAGACTCATGACGATGGCTATGGCGCCTGGCCCGATATCACCCTGTAACCAGATTGTTAAACCTAATGCACCGGTTGTGAATACCATCATCATATTGATAACCCAAACACAGAAATTTAGACCTGTCGATAAGCGCATTTGGGGGTGTACGGTTGCCATGAATTCTTCCATGCCTGCCTGAGCGTATGCCGATTCCCGTTGGCTCCGTGAAAACAGCTTCAATGTCAGTATGTTGGTGTAGCTGTCAACAATACGTCCGGTCATGAGCGCGCGCGCGTCGGCTTGCAAGGTGGATATACGTTTCAATCGAGGAACAAAATAGGACAGAATAACAATATATAAAACAAGCCACACCAGCAATGGTAAACATAAAACCGGATCTGCATTGATAACCAGGAATAAGGTGGTGGTCAAGTAAACCGAGACAAACAGCATGACATCAATCAGCTTGAGTACTGTTTCACGGACGGATAATGCGGTTTGCATGACTTTGGTAGCGATGCGGCCGCTGAATTCGTGCTGAAAAAATGCATAGCTTTGATTCAGCAGATAACGGTGCGACATCCAGCGCACACGCATGGGAAAATTGCCCATCAATGTTTGGTGGATGACCAATGAATGTAACAATACCAATAACGGTATTACTATCAGTATGAAAACCGACATGCCGAGCAAGGTTGGCCATTCTTCTTCCAGAAAGCTTCCCGTTCTCTTTTCCGCCAGCCAATCGACCATTTGCCCTAGAACGCTGTAGAGCATGGCTTCGCTGATCGCAAGGCAGGTAGTCAGAATTGCTAGCAATATAAGATAAGGCTCGATACCCTGAGTGTAATGGCGGCAAAACTGGTACAACCCCTGCGGTGGTTCAATAGGGTGTTCCGGAGGGTAAGGATTGATCAGGCGCTCGAAGAAGCCGAACATAACTGTCTAACTTGAGCTAAGTTGCTCGAAAATTCTGAATCCAGCGACATACGTGCCAATCGCGGAACCAAGTGTAGAAAAAATAAAAATCAATAAGATGCGTGTAACCTGATTGTTCCACCATCCTTTTAGAGTGGTTGTGTCAGTTCTGAGCCGGTTAAAATCGCCTACTTCCGGCTTGCGCAAATAAGTTTCTACGGCGGCTACTACCATGCCCGCACCAATGGTTGGATTGAGTGATGTTAACGGGGCCGCCAGAAAAGCGGCCAGAATTGAGAGTGGATGCGCGAAAGCTATCGCTGCACCCAATGCCGAAAGCCCGCCATTGATCAGTATCCAATCAATGACCATGGCTGTTCCCAGTTCTGGACTGCGCATAAAGCCAATAACAAACCCTGTGAGAATAAGTGCAACAACCAGCCATGGAATAAATTTGAGCCATTGAGAGGTAGGAGGAATAGTATCCAATTGCACAATTCGTTCATTCGGATTTGTGATGCTTTGTGCCTCAAGTTGTTGCGCCATGCCATTCAAATGACCGGCGCCAATCACCGCCAGGATATGCTGATAGTTGTTTTCTTTGCTTTCTCTGAGAAGACGGGCGGACATGTATTCATCCCGTTCACTGATGAGGGGGTGGAATAAATCTTTTTCATTTTCGGCAAACTGCGAGAAAGAGCTTTCCAGAACATCCCCTTCCTTAAGCTTCTCAATTTCCTCGGCGCTGAATTTTTCTTTGCTGATTACACTTGCAATTAAACCGGCGAACAGATTCATGCGTTTCCACCAAGGAACACTATGATAAATCCGTTTCATCGTTGTGCCAATCTCTCGATCTATCAGCAAAACCGGTAACTTAACAGCTTGCGCATCTCTGATGGCCACACGCATTTCGGCTCCCGGTTCAATACCGAACTGCTCTGCCATGCGTTGCTGGAAGGCACCTAATGCTAGACTTGCAGCAACCATGCTGGCTTGACCTTTTTTGATTACTTGGAAAAGATCCATTTTAGCCATAGCGTCAGGATTGACGATAACTTTGTGTCGACTCGGACACAATTCAACCGCTACTGCATCATAATTTCCCGTGGCTATTAACTCTTGTACTTTGTCTGCGCTCGCTTTTGAGACATGCGCAGTTCCCAATAATGTGATGCAGCAGTTATTTACTTTAACAGTTCTGATCGGCTCGGCGTGAGTGCTGGATATGCCGGATGTTTCAGCGGTTTGTTCTTCGATATTGATCATGGGTTATTGGGTAAAATAAATCATAAAGGAATGGCGGATGATACCAGTATTGCATAACGGTACAGTAGTTATCGCGATGATAGCTAGAATGAATTAACATTGAGGTAAGAATGAACGATTGAGCATAAGCACACTGGCAGATGTAAAGAGTTATAGTATCGGTGTACAATTCATAAAAATAGATGGTTGCGTGATAGTTATTTGCAAGCATAAATATATTCGAGGGAAAAGTAATTATCATGAAGAAACTTATTGCTGCTGTTCTTTTTGCCGTAGCTATTATGTTGTCTGGTTGTGCATCTTCATCAGAAAAATATAATGCGCCTTATATATCGCCCGCACAATTTCAAACTTATAGCTGTGCTGAGCTGTTGGCTGAGATTGAGCGAATTCAATCTAGAGTCAGTCATTTAACAGATAAGTCAAGTGGCAATGCGCCGACCGATGATAAGTTGGCCCTGGATGCGGATTTATCGCTTTCATGGACAGCGTTATTTGCGCTAGCGGAAACCAAAGAGCAAGAAGCTGAATATGCGCAACTTAAAAGTGAGTATGATGCAATACAACAATGGGCGGTTATCAAGCAGTGTTCGGGTGTAATCCCTCCTGCTGAGAAACCTCCAGAGTTTGATCCAGATCTGGTAGAAACATTTATATCCAATCCGGTTGCTGTCAACGCGGCATCAGAAAGTGAAGAGTTTGTATATAAAATAATAGCTTGAGATTGACATCGATGTATTTTTTGCAGGAGCTAGGGCGTGTGGACAATTAAATTGTATATAGTTTCCCTGAGAATCAGATTGTGATTTACTGTTTATAAACAGTAAGAGGAGGCTATAAATGGTGAAGCGCTATGGATTACGGGACGATCAATGGCAACGGATCGAGCACTTGTTACCGGGCCGCAAGCAAACAGTTGGTGTAACAGCCAAGGATAACAGGCTATTTGTTGAAGCTGTTTTGTACCGCTACCGTGCTGGGATACCATGGCGTGATCTGCCGGAGCGTTTTGGAGATTGGAACAACATAGCCCGCCGTCATCGCCGCTGGTCGGAAAGCGGCGTATGGGAAAGGGTTTTCACGTATTTGGCCAAAGATGCTGATAATGAGTATGCGATGATCGATAGTACAATCATCCGCGCACATCAGCATGCTGCCGGGGCAAAAGGGGGAACAGGGAAACGGAGTGCATTGGGCGCAGCAAAGGCGGACTGAGCACAAAAATACACGTAACCTGTGATGCTCTTGGCAACCCGACCGGTTTTCATCTTACACCGGGGCAAGCCCATGATCTTCAAGGTACGGATGTTTTATTGCCGGACATTCTGACGTGTATAGAATCTTTTCTGGCCGATAAAGCGTATGATGCGGCGGAACGGGTTCTTGATCTGTTAAAGAACGCCGGGGTTCGGGCCGTCATACCACCAAAGTCAAACCGTAAGGAACCACGCGAATACGATGAGGAAATGTATAAAGCACGGCATTTGATCGAAAATTTCTTTGCAAAACTCAAGCAATACCGTGCCATTGCAACTCGGTACGATAAACGTGCTTCAACTTTCCTCGGCGGCATCCATCTCGCTGTAGCTATCATTTGGCTTAATTGACCACACGCCTTAGAGCCTTAGATAAAGTCCGGGCCAGTTCAAGTATTTTCGCAATATTTATCAGTTTTTTCTGGAATTTTTTAGATTTAAAGTGAGGAATTATCAATCCTTATGCTGTGGTGATAAGCATTGCCTTGCAGTGTTCCAGTGTGAGCTGTCGATCATTGCTAGTGATGTGTTTCCTACTAAGCCAAGCGGATCGAAACGCGGAATGGTGTGCGCATATGGGGCGCCGCAGAATTCATTATTTACGAATGCATGATTGGTCAGTATCAATTATTCAGCGTGAGCAAGAATAGCGAACACATACGCACTTATAATGTGAGTTTCCAGAAAATGGAATTATGACATAATTAATCATTTCAACTGACTAATGGGCTTGAAAAGTGATTTGGTTAATTTTTTTTAAAGATTATTTGAAAATTTTGCTAATTGGATTGTTTGGCTTTTCAATTATGCAAAATGTTGCTCGAGCTGATAATGGAATATGGATAGATGTAGATACGGTTGAGCAGACATTGTCAGTGATGCAGGGTGATACCGTTCAAGCGGTTTTTGAGAATGTCGCCATTGGCCGTTATGGCACGACTTGGTCTAAAGTGACAAAAGATGACAAGACGCCTCTGGGTAGATTTAAAGTTGGCTGGGTTAATGAAAAAAGCCGTTATTATCGTTTCTTTGGTCTTGATTATCCCAATCTTGACACGGCGAAACGTGCATTGGAAGAAAACAGGATTGATGAAGAAACCTGGTTGTCAATCAAGCAAGCAAAAAATGGAGGACGAACACCTCCGCAGGATACGTTACTTGGGGGACATATCGGAATACATGGTATTGGAAGAGGCGATCAAGAAATTCATCATAAATACAACTGGACGAATGGTTGTGTTGCGCTGACAAATGAGCAAATAGATCAGCTGGGTAAGTGGATTAAACCGGGTATATGGGTGAACATTCGCTAGCAGTAATTCCATCATCCATATGATTTGTATGACTTTGTTGTTAATTTCTTAAGCTTGTGTCTGTGCGGAATATATAATTATATTATGTGCTTAGTGTGTTGCTTGTTGTGCTTATAGCTAAGCTGTTGGTAAATTTGTCATAAAAATCCATTTATTTTGCGAAAGAAATCGGATAAGATTCCAATGCGTTGCTGGTTATGTGGTATCAGCGGCTAGTAAAGTTGTGAATGTTTGTGCGTATTGAATAGAATAAACAACTGAGGAGATCGGAATGAAAGAAAAAATTCAGCATCCAGTACGTATGTTAACGCTGGCAGTGGTGGTAGGTGCTTTTATTGGATTGACGGGTTGTGCAACGACTGGTCAATTAGAAGAGTTGCAAAATAAACATAATGCTGATGTTGCTTCAGCAAAAGCTGACGCAGCTGCAGCCAAGCAGGCTGCGGATGCTGCCAATGCAAAAGCAAATGATGCATTACGCGTTGCAGACGAAGCAAACAGACGTTCAATGGATACGGAATCGAAAATAGATCGTATGTTTAAGAAAGCGATGCATAAATAAGCGATTAATAGCTCCTGTGTTCAGAAACCCCTCTCAAGAGGGGTTTTTTTATGTGTATATTTGTAATTGTTGAATCGTGTTTAGTTAGGCTGGCGTAAAATCAATTGTTGAAGTTTTGTGAATGCATTTGAACTTGAGTGCGTGAGATTAAAATAGGAATTCCGCTTTTTTCAAGTATGGCTTGTTTTAGGGTTTCCTGATCGATTTCAAAATCTACTGGAATATTTCTTTTGTTATTCTTTAACAAGAGAAAATCATTAATTGCATTGATTGCTATTTGCTGGTAGTTGGTATATTTTGATTCGTCTTCTTCCAGTGGGGGGTGAAGTTCAATGAAAAGTGAATCTAATAACCAGCCGAGTTTAATGGGTTGATTGACCACTTGCACTTGCGTGCCGACTGGAACTTTATCAAACAGCGCTTCAATATCTTCTGGATACATGCGAACACACCCAGCCGAAACACGCATTCCGACACCAAATGGTTTGATAGTGCCATGTATTAGGTAACTACCGCTACCAATGCTTAATCTCATTGCATGACGCCCCAGTGGATTAGTCGGACCTGGCGGCACTATGCTGGGATAGGGTGGTTCACCATTTGCAATTCTATCCATTTGAAGCGATTTTGGGGGTATCCAAGTTGGATCTTTCTTTTTTTCAATTATTCTAGAGATACCCAAAGGTGTTACCCAATCCATCCTGCCGATTCCAACCGGGTGGGTAATGACAGTAGGTTTTTCCCCTTTTTTAGGCTCAGGGAAATAGTAAATTCTCATTTCGGGTAAATTTAATACTAAGCCTTTTCGCTCGGCTTGGGGAATAATATAGCGGCTTGGCAGGATAACTGCGGCGCCATCTTCAGGTAGCCAGCGGTCAACGTTGGGATTGGCCAATAAGATTTCTATTTGGCCAATATCGTATTGTCTGGCGATATCGAGTAATGTCTCTGAGCTGCTGGCGCGCATAGTTTTTATTTGGCCGAAAATATCAATGCCGGGCGGAGGAAGAGTCCATGTTTCAGCTCGAACAATCGTAATCGTAAAAAGAAAGGCTATAGCAGGGAAAAAGAATAGATGAATTTTGTTCATGATCGTGTCATAACAGCATCATTGAAGTTAGTGGGAGAAGTGAAATGATAACTGAAACTTTCTTATCAGTAATGTAAAAAAACGAGCGTAACTATAAGGCATTTACAAAATTTGACAGACAATGGAAGCGTTCAAAGTGTTTTATGTATTATCTATATGACTCTATAGATAATAGAATAAGATTTTCTCGACTTGATAATGTTTGTCATGTAAGCAATCTCGGAATTTCGCATAAACGTATAGAGTTTTAGGCCTAATCCACAAGTTCCGAGCTTTGCAGTTAGCATTGATTTAAAATGTTTTTGTAATCCGAGTTGCGTTTTAGGCTTGGGAAATGAATGATCAAGTATGTATTTTTCAGGCATATGCTTAGAATAGTGATTATTTTAAGCATATACGGCATAGCTAATCCTGAAGTAAGCTAGCGTGGAAGATATAAAAAATAGAATTATAGTCAGAAAAACAACAGGAGTGTTGTTTGAATGCAACATCACGGGGTTAAATTTATAAAATATGCTCGTTTTTCTTGCAGAATGCTTATGTGTTCGGCACAATCAAATCAAACCCTCCGAGTCGGGGGGTCCGGACAAGCGGGGTGCATTCCACTGGAGTGTAGTAGGGCAAAAAGGACGGCCCCAATCGTTTTAACATTAAAGGAGAACTTCCGTATGAAGAAGAAACTTATATCGCTGGCGGTAGCTGGCGTACTTGCAGCCCCGATGGTTGTGTCAGCACAAGGAACGAATGTAACACTTTTCGGTAGCGTGCAGGCCGAGTATGCTACAGTTAATAAAGACGGTCAAAGTAGTCAGGCTCTTATCGGTGATGATGCAGGTCGTTCAAGAATGGGAATGCATGTAACTGAGAATTTAGGCGGCGGTTTGAAAGCAAAGGCGCATGTTGAGTATGGTTTTAATACCGGCAGTGGCGCAACAGGTGTCGCACGGGAACGTTGGGTAGCGCTGGCAAACGATAGCTGGGGTGAAGTAAAATTTGGCCGTGTTCAATCTCCATTTAAAGATTTTGCGGGTGGTATGACGATTGATCCGTTTGCATATACCACCCTGCAAGCTGCAGGCAGTGGCGGTACCATGACTGCTTCTGCTAATGGCTTAGGTTCTGGTGCTCAAAGTTTTGTGAACAGTGCTGTGCGTTACGATTCGCCACGGGTCGAAGGGTTCAGTTTTGCAGGTATATTAATGCCTGGCGATTCTAATCGATTGGATGCGGCAAATTTCATCTCTCCGACCGATACTTTCCAAGGAAGCCAATCCAATTCAGGCGGTGAAGATGGTGAATGGGACTTCCAAGTTGCGGGTAAATATGAGGCGCAAGTTGCAGGTCATAATCTAGGCGCATTCGGTGGATATTCCCGTGATAACTTAAGCACTCGACAAAAAACACTAAACCCTGCTGTGTTGCATAATAATGAGCATATATGGCGCGGTGGTTTAATGTGGGGTTTTCAAAACTTTAAACTTAGTGGTCAATATGAAAGAATCAGCAACGCAATAGGAGCAGCAACCTGTTCCAATGCTGCTGCGTTAGGTAACCCAGGTACTGGTCTTGGCGATTCACGTTCACACTGTAATTCGGCGATGAATCTAGGTGGTGATGGTCATCTCTGGTTCGCCAGTGGTCAATATGATTGGGGTAATACCAGCATCATTGCTCAAGGTGGTATGTCAGATGCTAACGCAACTGCAACTGCGCTTAAGCATGAAGTCAGTACATTTACCGTTGGTCTGATACATAACCTCAGCAAACGCTCAAGTCTCTTTGGTGGTTATCAACGGGGTATGGTGGATGATAAAGCGGCTAATCCACTCAGAGATCATAATACTTATTCTGTAGGTATGCGACACAACTTCTAAATCAAGTTAATCTCGTAAAAAAGGCACCATTTGGTGCCTTTTTTATTGCCAGAAAGAAATATAATGAATCTCTAATTATTACTACTATACTATTGATTGATGTTTATAGAGAGGCTTCAAATATGAGTATGAAAAAATGGACTGATGAAGAGCTTATTTCAACACGTGATAATCTTGAATCATGGAGTAAACGAAGCAATGGCGCAGGTTCTGGTTCAAAAATGTGGTTGTTTACAGCTATATTAGGTGCATTTGCAGTTTCAACAGGTATTGTATTTATCTTTTTTGATGGCATCGACGTATTGAGCATTTTATTAATAATTATGGGTACTATTACGTGCGCATCATGGTATAAAAGTGAAAAGCAACGTAAAGATAATGCTGCATTCCTGGATGAGATTAATAGAGAAATTAAAGCTCGCAAGATAAAAGAGGCGCCAATATCCAAAAATAAATCAAATGTGCAGGTAAATGAAGTTGAGCTTGCAGAATCAACAAATGTAGATGGTACAGAGACAGTAGCTGGAACAAAGCATCTAGAGAAAACAGAAGAAAAATCAGAAAAATAGCTTGTGTATGAGAATGATTCAGCCATTGATGAACTCGAGTCGATTCATTATTTATGGAATAGATCATGCGAACAAAAGAGCATTGCCGATGGATGATTTAAATGTGCTATCTGATTTAACTCAGAAAGATAAATACATTTTTGCGACGCTATGTCAATTTTTGTGGGTGCAAGGTGAGCCGTTGTTGCTTATTTTTGATGTGGAGAATGAGGTTTATTCAAAGCAAGGAATCACTTTATCAGTATTAAAGCATCTAGAGGATGCCGGTTTAATTGCATTTGAGAATAAAGGTTTCGTAAAAAAAGGGTTTGGAAAACATACGCGACTTTTTTATTGCGATAGGCCGACGAAAATGGGTTTTCAGGATAATGAGAATAATTCCTTGGATCTGGGGCATGTGCTATTGACAGCGCGCGGTAAAGAATTAGCTTTAACTATTCCGGTGATCAGGAATCAGCAGTTTTATGAATATGTTATTCGCAGATGGTTTGAGCAAGGATTGGTTTTGTCCTCTATACAGATTGACCGCGACCGGAGACCCAATATCGCTGGCCGCGCGTGTGCAATTAGGGCACCAGGATAGCGCGATAATCATTGACATTGGTATGCGTGGGGCCGGTAATGACTAAATCATTTAATCGCTGAAAAAATGTATAAGCATCATTATTAGATAGAAACGATACAGGATCCAAGCGAAGTTTATTTGCACGAATCAGAGAATCTGGAGTGATGAGTGCTCCAGCATTATTTTCGCTGCCATCCAACCCATCCGTATCGCATGCCAGTGCATAAACGTTATCAACAGTAGAGAGTTCGATTAATAATGACAATAAGAACTCGGAATTACGGCCCCCTCGACCGTTACCTTTCAATGTGACGGTAGTCTCGCCGCCCGATAACAGAGCCAAGGGCGGTTTCAGCGTTTGCGGATGCAACCTTATTTCTTTCGTCAGTGCGGCATAGCATTTGGCAATCTCGCGAGATTCTCCAGTTACTGTATCACCAAGTATTAAAGTACTTATGCCATGTTTTTGGAAATAATCCGCAGCTGCGGCCAGGGATTGATGAGCGTTTGCAATAATTCGGTTTTCAACCCGATTGAAAATGGGAGAGCCGGGCTTGGGTGTTTCAGCGATAGCACGCTCTTCGCCTGTCAATAGTAATTGTTGTACCGATTTTGGTGCATTCAAATGATAGCGATCAAGTACAGCCAGTGCATCAGAAAATGTGGATGGATCAGGGGAACAAGGTCCGGAGGCGATATGGGTTGCTTCATCTCCGGTAACATCGGAAATAATTAAAGCGAGTATGGGAGCCCTACACGCGGCAGCAAGCTTGCCTCCCTGAACTGCTGATAAGTGTTTGCGAACAATGTTAATTTCCTGAATGGTTGCTCCGCATCGTAATAGCTGATGGGTGACTGCTTGAAGATCTTGCAGCAGAATACCTTCAGCTGGCAAAGATAACAAACTGGATCCGCCACCACTGAACAAACAAAGTAATAGATCATCAGCTTCTAATGCTTGAGCTGCTGCAAGAATTTCTTGTGCCGCGCGCTCACCATTTTCATCCGGTATTGGGTGACCAGCTTCAACTACTTTAATTTTATGCGTAGGTAATGTGTGTCCATAGCGAGTGACGACCAATCCATCGATTCTAGCGTTAGCGGGCCATGCGTTTTCGACCGCCATCGCCATCGCGGCAGATGCTTTGCCGGCACCAACAACGAGTGTGCGGCCTGGAGGGGGGTGAGGGAGATGTAACGGAATGATATGAGCAGGGTCGGCAGCTTTAACAGCTACTGCAAAGCTTTCCAGCAAATGACTGCATGGATTCATTTTGCCAGCATGGATTGCAGATAATGACCAGTAAAACTGTTTTTATTGGTCGCAATTGCTTCCGGTGCGCCTTCTGCAATGATACATCCGCCACCATCGCCACCTTCCGGACCTAAATCAATAATCCAGTCGGCCGTTTTGATGACATCCAGGTTATGTTCTATGACCACCACAGTATTACCATGATCACGTAGTCTGTGTAATACTTTCAACAACAGGTCGATATCCTGGAAATGTAGGCCGGTTGTGGGTTCATCCAGGATATACAGAGTCCGGCCGGTGTCGCGTTTGGAAAGCTCCAAAGATAATTTTACCCGCTGCGCTTCACCGCCGGAGAGTGTTGTAGCGGATTGCCCTAAGGTGATATAGCCCAGACCAACATCCAGTAATGTATTTAGTTTGCGGGCAACTACCGGCACTGCGCTGAAAAATTCAAATGCATTTTCCACTGTCATTTGCAGGATTTCGTTGATGTTTTTGCCTTTATACTGAATTTCCAGAGTTTCCCGGTTATACCGATGACCGTGGCATACATCGCAAGTAACATAGATATCTGGAAGGAAATGCATTTCCACTTTTATCATCCCGTCACCTTGACAGGCTTCGCACCGGCCACCTTTGACATTGAACGAGAACCGACCGGGTGCATAGCCACGCTCGCGTGCTTGAGGTACCCCGGCAAATAATTCCCGGATCGGAGTGAATAATCCGGTATAAGTTGCAGGATTGGAACGCGGTGTACGTCCAATCGGGCTTTGATCCATATTGATAACCTTATCGAGAAAAGCCAATCCCTCGATGTGCTGATAGGGTGCGGGTTCAGTATTGCTGCCGTAAAGATGGCGAGCGACTGTGCGATGTAGCGTTTCATTAATGAGAGTGGATTTGCCGGATCCTGAAACACCGGTTACGCAAATAAAGAGACCTATCGGTAGAGTCAGCGTAACGTTCTTGAGATTATTTCCAGTGGCGCCTTTGATTCGAAGTATCCGATCATCGTTGGGTGAATGACGATTTTCCGGGATCTTGATTGATAATTTTCCGGATAAAAATTTTCCCGTCAGAGAATCATTATCTTCCCGGATTGATTGCGGTGTGCCTTGAGCAACAACGAATCCCCCGTGCTCACCGGCACCCGGTCCCATATCTACAACATAATCTGCAATCTGTATGGCGTCCTGATCATGCTCAACCACAATGACACTATTGCCCAGATCACGCAGTTTCTTGAGTGTATTGAGCAGGCGGTCATTATCGCGTTGATGCAAACCGATGGAGGGCTCATCTAAAACGTACATGACGCCCGTTAAACCGGAGCCGATTTGACTGGCTAAACGGATGCGTTGAGATTCACCGCCGGACAATGTATCCGCGGAACGGTCCAAAGATAAGTAATCCAGACCGACATTATTGAGAAATTGTAAACGGTTGGAGATTTCCTTGATGATGCGTTCAGCAATCGATTGCTTGTGACCCGATAACTCAAGATGATCAAAAAATTGCTTGGCTTTCTTGAGTGGAAAAGCGCTAATCTGGTAAATTGCTTGTCCAGCAACATGCACATGACGTGCAGCCTGACATAAGCGCGTACCCTGGCAATCCGGGCAGGTTTGTGCATTGAGATATTTAGCCAGTTCTTCCCGCACGGTTTGGGATTCGGTTTCTTTGTAGCGCCGTGTCAGATTGGGAATGATTCCTTCAAAAGAATGGGTTTCCCGTTGCTTGCGGCCGTTTTCTGTCAAATAAGAGAAATGTATTTTCTCTTTACCGGAACCATACAGAATAATGTCGCGAATAGCTTCATCCAGTTTCTCAAAGGGTGTTTCCAGATCAAAACGATAATGTGTTGCGAGGTTTGTTAATAACTGAAAATAAAATTGATTGCGCCGATCCCAATTTTTTACCGCACCGGCGGCTAGTGATAAGTGCGGGAAAGCTACGACACGTACTGGATCAAAGAAAGTGATCTGCCCCAGGCCATCGCATTTGTTGCAGGCTCCTAATGGATTGTTGAAAGAGAATAATCTCGGTTCCAGTTCGGACAGCGAATAACTGCACACCGGACAACTGAATTTGGCTGAAAACAGATGCTCGTGACAGCTGTCTATCTCAACTGCCAAAGCACGCCCATCCGAATGGCGTAACGCAACTTCGAATGATTCGGCAAGCCGCTGTTTGGCATCCGGGGAAACCTTCAAGCGGTCAACTACCACTTCAATGGTATGTTTTCTGGTTTTCTGCAACTTTGGTAATGCATCGATTTCATAAACTTCGCCGTCAATCCGTAAGCGAACGAAGCCTTGTGCGCGCAGTTCGTCAAATAATTCTGCTTGTTCACCTTTACGTTCAACGATTAACGGAGAAAGAATCATCAAACGTGTGTCAGGTGGTAGTTGTAATACATGATCTACCATTTGCGATACGCTTTGCGCGGCCAGAACAATATTGTGTTCAGGGCAAAAAGGATCGCCCACGCGAGCGAATAGCAAACGCAAATAGTCATGAATTTCTGTCACTGTTCCTACCGTCGAACGCGGGTTGTGCGAAGTTGCTTTTTGTTCGATGGCGATAGCGGGAGAAAGCCCTTCGATCAAATCAACATCCGGTTTCTCCATCAATTGAAGGAATTGTCTTGCATAGGCCGAAAGGGATTCCACATATCGGCGCTGACCTTCCGCATAAAGCGTATCAAATGCAAGCGATGATTTTCCTGATCCTGAGAGTCCGGTAATGACAACAAGCTTGTTACGGGGTAGATCAAGATGGATGTTTTTCAGATTATGCGTGCGTGCGCCGCGTATTTTTATGGATTCCATGAACTATCTATGTATGAGTCAACCTGCTAATATACCCAACTTTTTAGAAATATAACAACTTGATTCATGTCCGCTTTATCATCTGAAAAAATGTCTCCGGCGGAATTGCGAGCAACCATTGGTTTGGCCGGTGTGTATGGCTTGCGTATGTTTGGATTATTTATTATTTTACCGGTGTTTGCTTTTTATGCTGAGGACCTGCCTGGCGGGGACAATTATACGTTAGTTGGTATTGCATTAGGGGCATACGGTTTAACACAAGCTATATTGCAAATTCCTTTTGGCTGGTTATCCGATCGTATTGGGCGTAAGCCTGTCATATATCTGGGGTTAATTTTATTTGCTATTGGTAGCTTGATCGCAGCCATGGCGGTTGATATATATTGGGTAATAGTGGGGCGCGTCATCCAGGGCGCTGGGGCGATATCGGCTGCTGTAATGGCTCTTGCAGCAGATCTTACGCGAGAAGAGCATCGTACTAAAGCGATGGCGACGATCGGTATGACTATTGGTACAGTTTTTGCCATTTCCCTGATTGCTGCTCCGGTTTTAAATCAATGGATAGGCGTGCCGGGGATTTTTGCTATGACCGGCGTGCTGGCGCTACTTGCAATGCTTGTGGTAAAGAAGATCATTCCTGATCCGCATATCAGTCGTTTTCATTCCGATACCGAAGTGTCGTCTGCAAGCTTTGTAAGCGTATTGCAGAACAGGCAGTTGTTGCGCTTAAATTACGGTATTTTTGCTTTACATGCCACATTGATGGCGCTTTGGCTTGTTGTGCCTCTGACTTTACGGCAAGCAGGAATGGCGGCGAGTGATCATTGGCAAATTTATTTGCCTGTGTTATTGCTGTCGATTGTCTTTATTATCCCAGCAATTATTTATTCTGAGAAGAAAGCCAAGTTAAAGCATGTGTTTGTTGCAGCAATCGCTATTTTACTGATAGGGCAGATATTGCTGGCCATGATGTTTGATTCGATATGGGGTACGGCCATTGCATTATTGGTTTTTTTTACGGCATTTAACTTGTTGGAGGCCAGTCTGCCTTCCTTAATCTCTAAGATTGCACCCGTGGGTGCAAAGGGGACGGCGATCGGGGTATATAGTAGCACCCAATTTCTGGGTGCTTTTGTCGGTGCTGCGGCAGGGGGTTATTTATTCGGTACGCATGGAAGCTACGCATTATATTTGTTCTGCGGATCGTTGCTGATGGTGTGGCTGGTATTGGCTGCAACGATGAAATCGCCTGCTGCTGTGCGCTCCAGAATGTATCCTGTGGGTGAAATGGACATCGATCAATCTCGAGAACTATCGCGTCAACTCGCAGCAATATCGGGTGTCAATGAAGCGTTAGTATTGGTTAATGAAAGAGTGGCCTACTTGAAAGTAGATATGAAAGGCTTCGATGAAAAGAAAGTGATTCAATTGCTTGGGGAGAAAACATAAATGGCTTCAGTCAATAAAGTTATACTTATTGGTAATTTGGGAAAAGACCCGGAAACTCGTTATATGTCAAGTGGAGATGCGGTGACCAATATTACTTTGGCGACTACAGACACTTGGAAAGACAAGAATGGCGAGAAACAAGAGAGAACTGAGTGGCATCGTGTAACTTTTTATCGGAAGCTTGCCGAAATTGCTGGAGAATATTTAAAAAAAGGTCGCTCTGTTTATATTGAAGGCAGGTTGGAAACCAGAAAATGGACTGATAAAAGTGGTGTGGAACGTTATACGACTGATATTATCGCCAGCGATATGAAGATGTTAGGTAATCGATCGGGAAGCGGTAGTTTTGAATCAACTCCTGATCAAGAAGAAGATCATTCGGTTCCTGCCAGACCTTCTTCAGCTAAAAATGCAAGTGGTTTTGATGATATGGATGACGATATTCCATTCTAATCATATGGTTGAATATGCTTGGTTATTTCAAGTTTTATTCTTCACCTCAAAGGAAATGAATCGATTAAAAGTTGGTAATTTAATACGTATATTTAATACCTTGTTGTTTGCGACGAGATGCTTTGTTTGAGCATATTAACGTTCATCAGGTAAACGGAATACTTCATTCCGAAGTTCGACGGGAGCCATGCTGGCATGACGACGAGAAGGCAATGAGAACTCGATACTTGCAATATTACCGCCAATCTCCCTAGCCATATTTCTAAATTCCAGTGCTAACATATATTTTGGAACAATAAATGTCTGCTTAAATCCAGATTCAAAATGAACAAGAATTTTCATGGTTTTTCCAGGTAAGTTTTATTTATTAATGAGTTAGTATGTGAATTAACAGCAATGATGCTGCTTCAACGACTTAAAAAAAATAAACTTTAGCCTAGAGTTATGATTCTTTTATGTCCATAAATATGAAACGCCAATTGATATGAATTCGTATCGAGACTGTCCCAGGATGTCATTATTTTAGATTGAAGCTTGTCATGAAGCTGCGATCGATATAGTTTTTCCAAAGCCAAACCCACCTCCCATGGGCAAAAAAAGCGCCGCGGGAAGCAACCGCATGACATCCTCCTGTAGTTAGTAAGCTTAAGAAGTGTCGTTGCGGTTTATAAGACTGAAGAGGACCATGTCCTACTAATTGCGCCGAAATATTTTTGGCCAGAAGTGGTCCCTGACGAACTGCGTAGACGCCAGTTTTAGGTAAGGGCATTGGTGTAAATGCTGCACAATCGCCCGCTGCAAAAACATCTGGATGTGAAATGCTGCGAAGGTATTCATCAACTTGAATAAAGCCATTGTTATCGCATGCCAGCCCGCTTTTTTCCAACCAAGATTGCGCACCTGCATGAATGGCCCAAGCGAGAAAATCATAATCATAACGCGTGTGATCATTGAGTATTAGTTGATGTTCGAGTGCAGAAATCACATATTTCCCCAAGATGAGTCGGATTCCGAGCGTTTGTAAATGCCGATAGAAAAAATCCTGTACTTTCTTGTTATATGATTTAAGGATATGTGAATCAGCGCAAATCAAGGTGAATTCTGCACGAATAGAAGTTGTATTTATTATTCTATAGCGCAAAGCGAGTAATATTTCTATTCCAGCAGCACCTCCACCAACAATGACAATGCGCTGCAGTCGATTCGATCTTTGTTGCGTTGTGAGCCAATGTTGCCATTGTCGCAGAAATTGCTTGATGGGTTTTAACGGATAACCGTAAATGGTTGCCCCCGGGACACTACGCAGCGCAGGTTGTGACCCCGCATTGATTGACAAAACATCATAACGTAACAAGAGATTGTTTTGGCAATCGATTTGTTTTCTTGACGGATCCATCTGCGTAACTTTGCAATGGATAAATTTTATACCAGCCCGTTGGCAGAGTATTCGCAAATCGACATGACAATCCTCATATGTGTAATGCCCGGCAATGAGTCCGGGTAACATGCCAGAGTAGGGTGTCATCGTATCGCTACTGATAAGCGTTATGCGAACATCGGCAGGTAGTTTCATAGTCAGCTGTTTGATTGCAACGAGATGGCTGTGGCCACCGCCGATCAGGAGTAAATCTTTATTTTTCTGTGTTAAGCCTATCATTATTAACTTTTTTATGTTGCGTTCTTATTAGAAAAATGTGATAGTTCTCACCGCAACATTATAAGTTAATAAAAAATACGGCAAGGAAATTACGAATATGTTGCTTGGCTTCAAAGGTGAATATGGTATTGCATTGAAATTGAAACAGTATTTGATTCTGCTTCAATGCCTGGAAGCGGCTGGATAATTTATTTAATATTTTGGGAGATTAGTTATGAATTTTATTAAAACGAGTACATTAACATTATGTCTTGTTCTTTTTTTATCCGTAGCGCTGTTGATTGGTTGCAAACCAATATTCGAAAAAAAGCCGATACCATCCAAAGATGAGCAGGCAGCTGCGACAGCGCCTGCATCAGCACCGGAATCCGAACCTGCAGCGCCCGCGACTACTGAGCCAGTCGAAATTGAAGATATACAAAGCCTGCAAAGCCTGCAAAGCTTGGACTCAACAGAAAGTGATATTGATGTTATAAGTGATATTGATGTTATAAGTGCTGACACTGAGGCGAGTGAAGCGCCAGAACCTGTGGTTGATGATGGCGATGATCTTGTGAAGCCTGATACGGCAATGATACGCGATATTCAGCAAGCGCTCGTGAATGCTGGATTTAATCCTGGTCCGGTTGATGGAAAGAGTGGTGGTAAAACTACAGCAGCGATTGAAGCATTTCAAAAAGAAAATGGTATTGCATCTGGAAAGATTGACAAACGGACATTACGTGCATTAGGTGTCGAGTTTTAAAAGATGGCATCTTATAAGTACCAGGAACTATAAGTTTCTGGTATTTTTTATTGATGTATATTGATAATTAATCAATGAGTTGAAAAATATTTGCTATAGTAAGCGATCATGGTCTATAGTTAAGGAGTTTCTGAACAGCTTTGTTCGTCATTGTAGGTGTAGTTAAGAATATTTTTGAGTCAGCAATGTAGGTTTCTCACCGTGTTCAAAATGAGAGTTATTGAAATACTCCGTAGGGAACTAATTCTCAGGGTGCTTTAAGATTAAAATATAAATGTATAGTGATTAAAGTTGAGAAAATTTATGTTTGAGGATTTTTATTAGATATATTTCAAGTTTTTTTCAACATGTATTAGTGCGTTTAATGAATCGCTGAAAAATGTTTTTAGGTAACTGATGCATGGAAGAAGGAGCGAAAAGCACAGTTTATGTCAGTTTTAGCGCCATGCGCTTGTCTTAAACCATAATGCAATACAGATAGTTCTCAATGGTTTGCGTATGAGTACGGGAAGCATACTGATTGTCAGTCTTGTTCCATATTTAATTGTAAGTCAGATTATTAATAATTTGTTTTTGAAGTACTTTTGGAGGTTATTCATGGGTGTTCCCTTACGTCAACAGATTGCAGTAGGTACGTATTTGATCAAGCAGAAATTAAAAGGAGTGAAAAAATACCCTTTGGTATTGATGCTGGAACCTTTATTTCGATGTAATCTGGCTTGCGCTGGCTGTGGAAAAATTGCACATCCCGAAGATGTGCTTGATCAACGTCTTTCCTATGAAGAATGCATGCAAGCTGTAGATGAATGTGGCGCTCCAATGGTATCGATCCCAGGCGGTGAACCATTGCTTCATAAAGAGATGCCGCAGATTGTGGCAGGTATTATTCGGCGTAAGAAATATGTTTATTTGTGCACTAATGCGTTGTTGTTAAAGAAACGTATCGACGATTATACGCCATCACCTTATTTGACTTTTTCAATTCATCTGGATGGTATGCAAGAACGACATGATGCCTCTGTTTGTCAGGAAGGAGTTTTTGATCGTGCGGTTGAGGCGATTAAGTTGGCATTAAGTAAGGGTTTCAGAGTCACGGTAAACTGTACGTTGTTTCAAGGCGAAACACCGGAAGATGTGGCGGAATTTTTGGATTATGCCATGGAGTTGGGCGTCGAGGCTGCAACGATTGCTCCCGGATTTAGTTACGAAAAGGCACCACAACAGGATGTTTTTATTAAAAGTCAGGATACCAAGATATTATTTCGCGGTATTTTTGAGTTAGGTAAGAAACTAAAACGTAAATGGCGTTTAAATCACTCGGCATTGTATTTGGATTACCTTGCCGGGAATCAGGACTATGAATGCACCCCTTGGGGTAATCCGACACGTAATGTATTTGGATGGCAGAAGCCTTGCTACCTGTTGTCAGATGAAGGTTATGCAAAATCCTTTAAGGAGCTTCTTGATGATACGCCTTGGGAGAAATATGGCACGGCTAATAATCCGAAGTGTGCTCAATGCATGGCACACTGTGGGTATGAAGCGACAGCTGTAGAAGATACTTTGCGCCATCCCTGGAAGGCGCTGGCTGCATCACTAAAAGGACCTAGAACAACGGGACCTATGGTTGCCGAACCAGTACCCAAATGGGCGGCAGGAGAAAACAAAACACCTAAAAAGCTTTCCGATATATCAGTAACACTGGTTAATAAATAGACAGAGATTGTACTAATTCTGTATTTTAAAATTCAGTGTGAGTAAGAATGTTGATGGAGTTAGTACTGTATCTGTCGATCTTCGGCACCCTATGTTGGTGGCTGCTGGTATTATTTCCATGGCGTCCTTGGAGTACGCGCGAGAAGATTGAAATTCCAGCGCATGACAAAGCTATTTTCAATGAGGACCTGAGTAATATCACCGTCTTAATTCCAGCGCGTAATGAAGACCCTTACATCCAGCGTACACTGTGTGGAGTCAGAGCGCAAGGTGAGAATGTACGTATCATCGTGATCGATGATCAATCCGTGGATGACACGGCGGAACAGGCCAGGCAGTGTGGAGCGCAGGTGTTATCGGGTACTACGCCGCCAGCAGGCTGGAGCGGTAAACTATGGGCGCTAGAACAAGGGTTACGGGAGATTAAAACGCACTATACATTACTGCTGGATGCTGATATTGAACTGGCTCCTGGAATTGTTTCCGAGTTGCGGCAAAAAGCGAGTAATGATAACTTGGCTCTGGTATCACTTATGGCTAAGCCGCCTATGAACAATTTTATAGAGCGCTTGCTGATGCCAGCATTTATTTTTTTCTTCAAATTGTTATATCCATTTGGGCTGGCAAATAAACCGGGGTCTGGCGTTGCCGCCGCCGCTGGTGGATGTATTTTGGTAAAAACGCAAGTATTGCGTTCCACAGGCGCTTTTGCCAATTTACATGATGCATTGATCGATGATTGTACTTTGGCTGCACATATTAAATGTACCGGGGCACGAACGTTTATTGGACTTAGTCATGCAGCCAGTAGTCAACGCGGCTATCATGAGTTAAAGTCAATCTGGGAAATGGTCGCGCGTACTGCATTTACGCAGTTAAGATATTCACTAATTTTACTTGTGATCTGTACCTTGATCATGATTTCCATGTTTTGGATGGCGCCGTTTGCTTTTATGTTCTCATCCGTTTTGGAAGTACATCTAGCAAGTATTCTGGCATGGATTGTCATGTTTTTTACTTATTTACCAACTTTAATTTATTATCAGCGTTCTCCGCTTTGGGCGGGTGCCTTGCCGATCATCGGTATTTTGTATCTTGCCATGACTTGGACTTCCGCATTGCGGTATTGGCAGGGGGAGCGTGCTTTGTGGAAAGGTCGTCGCTATGAAAGTAAAACAAACGCTTAAATTGATAGGATGGTGTCTGATTTTAGTAATGCTGTTACCAATTCCTGCAATGTCATCCGATTCAGAGACAAGCAGTCCGGAACAGACTGTAGCGTATCTACAATCGTCTTTACTCGAGGTTATGCGTGAAGGCGAGAAGTTGGATTACAATGGGCGCTTCAAGTATTTACAACCCGTAATTGATCAAACTCATGATATCGACCTAATTATAAAAACAATATTGGGTACATCGTATTGGTCGCAGCTGGATAATGCTCAGCAAGATTTAATAGTTGAAACCTTCCGTCAGTTGAGTATAGCAACGTATGCGGGTCGTTTTGTTCAGTATGAGGGTGAGCAGTTTCAGATCATTGAGCAACGTGTCCTGCCGCGAGATCAAGTGCTGGTACGCAGCCAATTGACCAAGTCGGATGGCGGTACGGTAAATTTTGATTATGTGTTACATCAAGCTGCAGGGGATTGGCGTATCGTTAACATCCTGTTTGACGGTGTGAGTGATCTGGCAATAAAGCGGGGCGAATATCGTGCCATTCTGCAGCGGGATGGTTTCCAAGCGCTGATTGAAATGCTCAAAGAAAAAATTGTGCTGACGCGGCAGAATCCGTAATGATTTTTATCTATTTTTTCAACAGATTGATAAAGTATGAGTAATTCTCTGGATTTTGGGTATCGTTTTTTTGCGCGTTGGGCAGATATATCCTATCGCTACGCTATCTGGATTATTCTGCTTATTCTAGCAGCGGTTACGCTGAGTGCATTTTATGTAGTCAATAATCTTGGTGTTCATACGGATACGACCGACATGCTATCCGAAGATGTTCCCTTTCGCGCAAATGATATCCGTTATCGACAATCGTTTCCTCAATATGAGGATACGTTATTGCTGGTATTGGATGCCCCTACACCCGAACAGGCACATATAGCAGCAAAACGTTTTACTCGTTATTTACAGGATGATGTTACACAATTTCCTGCTACTTACTATTTAACCGGAGAGCCTTTTTTTGAGCAGAACGGCTTGTTCTACAAGGACTTGCCCGAGTTAAGCCGAATTACTGATTATTTGGCCGCGGCGCAGCCACTGATTGCACGTCTGGCTGATAGCCCCACCTTATCCACATTTTCTTCGGTTTTGACGGATGCAGTTGAGGAATTGCGCAAGGGGCGAGAATTGGAACTGGAGTCAGTGTTCAGTGGCATCAGCGCAACGCTGGACGCGCGACTAGCTGAGAAATCCCGCGCACTATCATGGCAGGCGTTATTAGGTGGCGAAGTACAAAAAGATACCTATCAGGAATTGATTATCGTAAAGCCTAAGCTTGATTATTCCCAAATATTTGCTGCTGAAGGGCCGATTGACGCAATTCGTACTACAGCGCAGAAGATGGGGTTTGCTCCAGATGCGACTGAGAAATTGCGTATTACAGGAGAGGTGGCACTGGCTCATGATGAACTTAATAGCGCAATGCACGGAACTCAAGACACCGGGTTATTGGCGCTCATCATGGTTGCTGCGGTACTACTGATTGCATTTCGTTCTGTAGGCGCAATCTTTACAATCATAGTGAGCTTATTGCTTGGTTTGTTGATGACAGCCGCTTTTGCAACCGTTGCCGTCGGCTATTTAAACCTGATCTCTATCGCATTCGCGGTATTATATATAGGATTGGGTGTTGATTTTGCGGTTCATTTTCTGCTTCGGCTTGAAGAAATTAGAAGGATTGATCAAGCCGCTGTTCCAGAAGCGGTATATAACACAGGTGGTAATATGGGACAATCGCTGCTCATCTGTGCGTTGACTACTGCGATCGGCTTCTATGCCTTTATGCCAACGACTTATCGGGGCGTTGCGGAGCTGGGCTTAATCTCGGGGACGGGGATGCTCATAAGTTTTCTGATTACGATCACGATGATCCCTGCCTTGCAAAAATTTTTTCCGATCCAAATCAGGAAATCATCTTCTCCGATTCGATTAGTTAATAAAATGCTGGACTTGCCTGGGCGTTCGCGCAAGCTCGTGTACAGCGTGACCATCATCGCTATACTGGTGTCTGTTTTTGCATTGCCGCATATCAAGTTCGATTACAATTTATTGAATTTGAATAATCCAAGTGCAGAATCAGTGAAAACTTTTCAGGAGTTGTTGAAAAGCACGGAAGATTCACCTTGGCATATCAATATATTGGTCGATGATTCTCAGGAAATAGGGCAAATAGCACAGCAGTTGAGTACCTTGCCTGAAGTTAAAAGAGTTATCAGTATATTGGATCTGGTACCTGAGGAACAGGAAGAGAAGAGTCTTTTGATTGAAGAGATGGCAATGATCCTCGGGCCCATTTCCTATTCTTCCACGGCATTTCTGATTCCGAGTCCGCATACTGTTGCGGAGCAGAGAATGGCACTGGATCAGCTAAGAATCGCACTAAGTCAGCTCGTTGTTGAGCAACCGGAACATGCGGCTGTAGTTTCTGCTCGCGCATTACAGGGATCCCTTACTAATCTGCTTGTGCAGTTGGATAGACTTGCATTGGAAGATGGAGAGGAGAAACAACAATTATTACTTGCAGTTAATAATGATTTGCTTAGTTTATTGCCGGGCGCTATCAAGCGCCTGCAGTTGGCGCTGGAGGCGCAACCATTTTCGCGAGAGGCATTGCCAATATCGGTGACTGAACTTTGGTATGGTAAGGATAATATGTATCGTATTGCAGTTTATCCATCAGAAAATATTAATGACAATGATGCTCTGCGCAGATTTGTTCGCGCTGTACAAAAAATTACCCCCAATGCGACGGGTGTTCCTGTTATTAGCTTGGAAGCAGGAGAGGCTGTAGTCGATGCATTTTTCCATGCGTTCTCGCTCGCCCTAATTGGTGTCATATTGACGATCTGGATTATGCTTCGAAGCGCTACTGCGACTTTGATGGTGCTAATTCCGCTATTAATCGCAATATTGTTAACTGGAGCCAGTACTGTATGGATGGATCTATCGTTTAATTTTGCCAATATTATCGCGTTGCCGTTATTGTTGGGAATTGGTATCGACAGTAGCTTGCACATGGTATACAGAAGTCGGAGTGCTGGTGCGGACTATGAAAATCTACTACATACCAGCACGGCGCGCGCCGTTTTCTACAGCGCGCTGACAACGCTGGTAGGATTTGGCAGTCTTGCATTCTCCATTCACCAGGGCACATCCAGCATGGGGCAACTGCTAACAATAGGATTGCTGTTGACTTTGGTTTGTGTTCTGATTATTTTGCCGGTATTGCTGCAATCAGCAAGCGGCAAAAAAGAGATCAATGCTTAAATATTCTTTATTCTGATTGCGCGGAATCATTTCTTGTTAAAGCTGCGGCGAAGAAACCATCCGTTTGATGTAGCTTAGGAAATAATTGCAAAAATTTACCGGTATCCAACGGTATTTTTTGTTGAGATAGTAATTCAGCGCAATTCAACAAACTAAACTGGGGATGCGCGAGCAGAAATTCGTTAATGACAGTTTGGTTTTCTTCCGGTAAGAAGCTGCATGTTGCATACACCAATCGCCCGCCCGGTTTCAGCAAACTGGCGGCTGCAGCAAGAATAGCGGCCTGCTTGGTTTTGAGTTCATCAATACTGTGTGGCGATTGGCGCCATTTTAAATCAGGGTTGCGGCGCAGTGTTCCGAGTCCGCTGCAAGGAGCGTCTACCAATACACGATCGATTTTTCCAGTCAATCGTTTGACCTTGATATCATTTTCATTTGTGATTCGCTGTATATGTAGATTGGATAAGCCCGAGCGTTTGAAGCGCGGTTTCAGGTTGTTCAATCTTTTTTCGGAAACATCGAAAGCATAAATGCGCCCTTTTGAGTTCATTAAAGCACCCAGTAGCAGTGATTTGCCGCCCGCGCCGGCGCAAAAATCGACAACCATTTCACCGCGTTTGGGTGCCAGCAAATAGCCAAGTAATTGGCTTCCTTCGTCTTGTACTTCTATTTTTCCCGATAAAAAAAGGGCATGGCGATTAATCGCAGGTTTTCCGGCAAGTCTGATGCCACAAGGGGAATAAGGTGTCGCCTCGGCATCAATGCCTTCCTGCTTGAGGATTTCCAGAATCTCACCGCGCTTGGCTAGGATGGTATTGACCCGGAGATCAAGTGGCGCGGATTTTTGTAGCGAGAGCCCCAAATCAAGAATATCTGTATCGGGCATGAAAAGTTGTAGTTTCTCTACCAACCATGCGGGGAATTCGGCCTGAGTCGCCAGTGGAAATATATCCGGTTTGATAGCTTTAATTTCTGACAGCCATTTAGTCTCCGTTTCACTGATCATCGATTCCAGTTCGCGTAAATTCATTCCTTGAAGCTTAACCAGATACGCTAATATTAATGCGCGTGGCGTCACAATTTTTACTAAACTTTCAAGAAAAAAGCGGTGCCGTAAAATACCAAAAACCGTTTCTGCGATGAATGCGCGATCCTGGACTCCTAATATTGGATTATCCTGGAAGAAACGCCGCATGATTGCATCGGCTGGATATTCCAGAGGAAGTAGGGTACGCATGGCAACAATCGCCGCGTCCAGTTGAGAAGAAGTAAAATGCATTGATTTCCTGATATGTAGTTGTAGCTGAAAGATCGGATTAGTAATCAGCTTTGTAACTGATATTAATTCCGGTTACTATTTTTTCGATTTCACGGCCATTGTCTTCTATCGAAACAATGCGAACGGGTAACATATGATTGTTTTGCGCAAGCCAGACAATTCTTTTAAGTTTTGAGTTTTTATTCTCTTGCCGGGTCAATACAATAGTTTTCATCTTCCCGAGCGGAGTATTGAGCGTTTCTTTGGTGATGGTATAACGTGATAACATCAAACCATGCCCATTGGTAACGTGACGTTCTACATGGTGCTCAGGTAAGGGGGTAAACATAAAATTATAAGATAAGCTTAAGCGATCCAGAGTGCCCTCGGGTAATTTTTCTTGCGCTTTGTGTTTCTGATGATTTACAGTGACGGTGTGATTTGCCCAATCAAATAGGGCCACACTGGGTTCTTTTTTTCCACGTTTTTCATAAGCGCGAGAAGGCCGCAATCCATTTTCAGTAATCATTCCTTCGCTATGCCGCGTGATACTGTTGGGCTCTAAAAGCTTGAAAATTCCAGTGGCTTGCGCTTCGCTATTAATGCTATAACTATGGCGGCCGTCATCCATGTGCTTGATTTCCATCACCTCATTGATTTCTCCTTCGCCGATATCTGTTGTCACGGCATAGTTAATTTCAATGCGGGAAGGTATATCCGTTGCATAAACCGGGACCGAGAGGCTTAACATCCATACTAGAAGTGCCGCGGATGAAAGTTTCATTTGGGTAACCCCGGCGAATAAAGTGTAATTTCACAAATGCTGGAATCCAGCACTTCAACGTGATTTTCATTCATTGTGATCCGATCTTCCATAAACCAGCGTACGGCCTGAGGGTAGATAAGGTGTTCCTGCTGCAGAACCCGGGTGGCCAATGTTTTTTCGGTATCCCCGGGTAATACAGGAATGGCCGCTTGAATCACAATGGGACCATGATCCAGCCGCGGGGTGACAAAATGTACCGTGCAACCATGAATTTTAATACCTTCTTGCAGTGCGCGTGCGTGTGTTCCCAAACCCGGTAAGGCGGGTAACAATGAAGGATGGATGTTCATTAACCGGCCTTGATAACGTTGCACAAAGCGATCGCTCAGTATGCGCATGAAGCCGGCCAGTGCAACCAGCTTCGGTTGATGCGCATCGATGCACTCTGCCAATGCGGCATCAAAAGCTTGCCGGTCGGAATAAGAGCGGTGATCAATAACGATCGTTTCAACACCATAATTTCTGGCGGTCTCTAAACCCATTGCATTGGGATTGCTACTGATAACAGTAACGCGATCGATTTGCGCTCTGGCTTCCAGTAGCGACTGCATATTACTGCCACGTCCGGAGATCAGAATAACCAGTGATTCCATGTCTTGTAATGACAATACTTTAAACTATAACAGTGGATGCTTGATTAGATGCGCGTGGCTTGATTTCACCGATTCGCCACACTGTTTCACCTTCGGCACTGAGACTTTGGATTGCGCTGTCAGCATTTTCCGGCGCGATCACGATCACCATGCCGATTCCGCAATTAAACACCCGCGCCATTTCGTATTCTGCAATATTACCTTGCTGTTGCAGCCAGTGAAATAGCGGCGGCATTTCCCATGAATTTTTGTGCAATACGGCGATAACTCCGCGTGGCAGAATACGTGGTATGTTTTCAATCAATCCCCCACCGGTAATGTGCGCTAGTCCTTTGACAGGTAATTGTTGGATCAGCTTCAATATTGGTTTTACATAAATATGCGTTGGCGCCATGATAATATCGGCGATGGTTTTTCCAGCAAGATTACTTGATAGATCAATGCAATTCTGTTCAATAATCTTGCGAATTAGTGAATATCCATTGGAATGCGCGCCACTGGAAGCCAAGCCCAGTACAATATCGCCGTCCTGGATTGTGCTGCCGTTAATTACCTGATCTTTTTCGACAATTCCAACGGAAAATCCAGCCAGATCGTACTCGTCACGAGGGTACATCCCGGGCATTTCTGCCGTTTCACCGCCGATCAGTGAACAGCTTGCCAATTCACAGCCTTTGGCAATGCCGCTGACGACTGCTGTAGCCGTTTCTACGTTCAATTTCCCGCAAGCAAAATAATCGAGGAAAAATAACGGTTCGGCACCTTGCACCAGAATATCATTCACGCTCATTGCGACCAGATCGATACCTATCGTATCATGCCGCTCCAGCTCAAAAGCCAGTTTAAGTTTTGTGCCTACTCCGTCCGTACCGGATACCAAAACAGGGTTCCGATATTTCTTGGAAATTTCAAACAAAGCCCCAAAGCCACCGATTCCGGTGATTACCTCAGGGCGCAATGTACGCTTGGCAAGCGGTTTGATATTTTCAACCAGGCGATCGCCTGCCTCGATATCTACGCCGGCGTCACGATAAGATAGTTGTTTTGCATCAGAATGATCAGAGTTAGAAGGAATCAAATTAAGTTCTCGCGTAGTTGCTGAATAAAGGTTGCTTAAAGTTGTAATTTTAACGCAAATGAAACATGTGCATGAGATGGATGCAAAAGTTCATCCGGCGGTTCATTTTGATATCACTTGTTAAAAAGAAAATCAAACCGGGGTGATGGGTTGATTATTGTTTATTTTTTCTGAGGCTTCCGAATAATTGTTATTTCGAGCGTAGTGAGGAATCTATATTTTTAGCCTCAAAAGATTTCCTGCCCTGTTTGTGAATGACAAGCGGGGTTGTTCAGAAGTTTCTTACGGATATGCCACGAACTGATTAAGAAGAGCATTGGGAGCGGGCCTCGAACATTGCGTTTTTGATTTTTTGAGTGCTTATTTATTTGAATCGGCGAATATTGACTGCTCCAATTCGATAGTCATGTTGTATATATATTACACAACGAATTGTGATGTAAATTAACCGCTATTTTAATTTTTCAATACAATTTAATTACAGTATATTGTAATTAAATTGAATATTTGATTGCTATAAAAATAGGCCTTAATACCTGGAACGAGTAATTTGTTTAATAAGGTGATCGCGCAATGTTAAAAAGTATTGTCGGCCTAACTCTTCTATTGATTGCAATCAATGGGTATTCGCAGCAAATACTGAAGTTTGATAGTGTCAATGATGAGTTAATTGTACACTCTGACTCGATGATATACTCTTCTGCGCTAAAAACGAGAGAATTATCCAGCGCTCCCGAATCCGGGCCTCTCGAGCAGCCAAAGCCATCATTTGCGGTATTGGGTGCTGTGGTACCACCCGCAACCGCGATGCGATTATCCTGGCAGCCCAATCAATCTTCGGATGGCCTTTCCATGCCAACTCCCATTTTGGTCGTTAATGGTGCTCAACCAGGGCCTGTGCTCTGTCTGACAGCTGCAATTCATGGCGACGAATTAAATGGTATCGAGATTGTAAGACGTGTGCTTCATGGCACTGATCCTGAGAAATTATCCGGAACTATTATTGGCGTACCTATTGTAAATCTGCAAGGTTTTCAGCGCTCTTCCCGCTATCTGACGGATCGGCGTGACCTTAATCGTTTTTTTCCGGGAAATCCTCAAGGCAGTTCCGCATCACGGATTGCTTATTCATTTTTTAAAGAGATCATCAGTCATTGCAACTTTCTTGTTGATTTGCATACAGGTTCAGCGCATCGTGCCAATCTGCCGCAGATCAGGGCTAATCTTCTGCAACCGGGCGTAGCTGAATTTGCTCAGGCTTTTGGAATATCCGTGATTCTTCATAGCGAAGGTTCTGCGGGGATGTTGCGTCATGCTGCCGTTGAAATCGGAATTCCCGCGGTAACTTTAGAAGCGGGAAAATCCATGACACTGCAAGAACCAGCTGTTCAATATGGCGTTAAAAGCATTCAAACTCTGTTGGGTAGGATGAATATGCTGGAAGCAGTTCAACCATTAGAAGCTCCGGATTCAATTTACTATCATTCAGCGTGGGTGCGCGTAAATCATGGCGGTATTCTTCTGGGCAATGTCAGATTGGGAGATAAAATTAGCAAAAACGATATCCTTGGTATTGTCACCGATCCCATTACCAATATACGCAGCGAAATAATTTCACCACATAACGGCCGGATTATTGGTATGGCGATTGATCAAGTGGTTATGCCAGGTTTTGCAGGTTTTCATATCGGTATTCAGGAATCCGAAGAAAGATCCGCCAGGCTCAATCATAATAAGGATCGGAAAGTCATTGTTCAGCATATATCGGTAGCGCCGGAATCTGAATGATTCGGGATCGCAGTTGATTCTTTTTCTTTAATTATGATCATGCGGCTTTTCCAGCTACACCGGTAGAACAATTAAGCAAAGTTTTTGCGATTGTTCCATGGCTGTGCGCAACGATATCAAATGTAAATCAAGATTCTTTAAAATCTCGCAAATTTGCATGGACTATAAATTTCATGCATTGCTGTTAGAAGCGCTTATAATTGCATGTTGATTAACTACATCGACGTAAACGTAGAAGTTAATAAGTCGTTTGTGTGTTTTTAGCAGCAAAGAGTGGGAAATGGTATGATCAACGTTGAACTTGTTGCAGTGATACCGCCTTGAGCGGTATTCGTTTTTTTCTTTCCGGGAACCCGTAGACGCTAGCTTCCAGTTTTTTGGCAGCTTTTTAATGCAGAGGTCATTCATGTCTTTCAGTATCGCCAATCTGTTATCACAACATCGTACCGATAAATTCGATTTGCACGATCGGTATTTGAATGCTCAGTTGGTCAAGGTCTTGAAAACGATCGGTTATGACCGGAATTATGAGCGTGCGGTGGGACAGTATCTGTATGACGAAAAAGGTAATGAATATCTTGATTTGTTGAGCGGGTTTGGCGTATATGCGTTTGGGCGCAATCATCCAACCATCGTCAATGCGTTAAGAGAGGTATTGTCACTGAATATGCCTGATTTGGTGCAAATGGATGTGTCGATTTTGAGTGGTTTATTGGCCAAGGAGATTTTGGCCACAACACCGGATAATCTGGAACGGGTGTTTTTCTGTAATTCGGGTACGGAAGCGGTTGAAGGGGCGATAAAGTTTGCGCGTTACGTCACCAAGCGCAATCGGATTATTTGTTGTGATCATGCCTATCATGGGTTGACGATGGGGGCCTTGTCGTTGAACGGCGAGCAGATTTTCAAGGATGGTTTCGGCCCATTGTTGCAGGATTGCGGCTCGGTTCCATTTAATGATCTCGCGGCGTTGGAGAAGGCCTTAAGCAATCGTGAAGTGGCCGCTTTTATTGTCGAGCCGATTCAGGGCAAGGGAGTAAACATCCCGGATGATGACTATCTGCCCGAGGTTGAGCGCTTATGTAAGAAATACGGTACATTGTTTGTCGCAGACGAAATTCAGACCGGGCTTGGGCGTACCGGCAAATTCTGGGCCATTGAACATTGGGGCGTGAAGCCCGATATGATATGCATGGCCAAGGCGTTATCCGGTGGTTTCGTGCCGGTCGGTGCGGTGGCCATGACGCAGCAGGTTATGGATAGCGTGTTTAATCGCATGGATCGGGCAGTCGTGCATGGTTCTACTTTTTCCAAGAATAACATGGCGATGGCGGCTGGTTTGGCGAGTCTGGAAGTAATCAGAACGGAGAGGCTGGTGGAAAACAGCGCGAAAATTGGTGATGATCTGATCGGCAGGCTCAATGCCTTGACAAGTCAGTATGAATTTTTGAAAGGAGCCCGCGGCAAAGGTTCGATGATTGCAGTTGAATTCAAGTCACCCAATAGTTTTTCGTTGAAAGCTGCGTGGATGATGCTGGAGGCTGCTAATAAAGGATTGTTTTGCCAGATGATCACGATTCCCTTGTTTAAGGAGCACAGAATTCTGACACAAGTGGCGGGGCACGGCATGAATGTGATCAAACTTTTGCCTCCCCTTACTTTGGCCCAGAAAGATTGCGACCACATCATGCATGCATTGACCAAGACCATCGCGGATACGCATCAAGTGCCGGGTTCTATTTGGGAACTTGGCAAAAATCTGGCCAGCCATGCGCTAAAAGCGAAAGCTGGCTGATTCATTTCGTATGAACCCTGAATATTCCGGAAACTTACATTATCTCTGGTGGTTGTTATTAGCTTGCGTAGCAGGTGGGCTGATTTATCTGCTCAGTCCGATCCTGACTCCTTTTTTATTAGCCGCAGTGATTGCGTATATCTGTAATCCGATGGTGAGCTACATGGCTGATAGGAAAATACCGCGGACGGTGGGCGCGGTATTGGTTATGCTGTTGTTGCTCGGAGTGTTTGCCGCTCTGATTTTGATTATGGTGCCTTTATTTGAGAAAGAAGCAAACCGGTTTATGGATAAAATGCCGGCATATTGGGATATGCTGAAGAATCATGTGATTCCCTGGCTGGAATCAAGACTGGATATCAATCTGCAACCGGATATGAACCTGTTAAGGGAAGCGCTTTCCGAGCACTGGAAAAGTGCTGGAGGCGTGGCCGCAAAGATGCTGCCTTCCTTAACCAGCGGAGGAATGGCGGTTGTTGAGTTTCTGGTCAATCTGCTATTGGTGCCGGTCGTGTTGTTTTATCTGTTACGTGATTGGGATACGCTGATCAAACTTATCGATCAAATGATCCCGCGTTATTGGCATGATCAGATTTCTCAGTTAGCGCGAGAGACTGACCGGGTTTTGGCGGAATTTTTGCGCGGTCAATTAGCGGTGATCTTATTAATGAGTATTTGTTATATCACCGGACTTTGGCTGGCAGGGTTGGAATTTGCGTTACCCATTGGCTTGGTGGCGGGTATTCTCGTGTTTGTGCCTTATCTGGGGATGATTGTTGGTTTAATGCTGGCGACTTTTGCCGCTATGATGCAATTCCAGGATTGGAATGGCGTGATTACGGTGTGGGTTGTTTTTGGTGTCGGCCAAATGCTTGAAGGCATGCTGATCACGCCTTGGTTGGTGGGTGACCGGATTGGACTGCATCCGGTTGTCGTTATTTTTGCTTTAATGGCATTCGGTCAATTGTTTGGTTTTTTTGGAATCCTGCTGGCGTTACCGGCTAGCGCGGTAATGCTGGTTTGGCTGCGGCATTTGCAGCGTTATTTGGGAAGTGATCTCTATAATTCGTAGCAATTTTCCAGACTGGATTATGACGATTAGGGAAGCGCTGATTAATTCGGCGAACGAGATGAAGCACGAGGCGCCCGGAACGCAGCAACTGAGACATATCAACGAGATAGGCGAAGGCGAGAGTGCCGTGCAACGAAGTGATTCGCTCGTGCAGCCAATTAATCAGTGCTTCCTTAGGTAATGACCATGCAACAGATGCTGCTAGACATCAATCCCCTGCCGTTATCCACGCTGGAGAATTTTCTGCCAGGACGCAATACGGAACTGATGCACATGTTGAGAAGTATTTTGTCTGGGAAAGAAAAAGAATGTTTTGTTTATTTATGGGGTAATCCTGGCTGCGGTAAGAGTCATTTGTTGCGAGCGATTGCCGCAGCCTATGCACGAAGAAACGCAAATGCGGTGTATAGCTGCGCCGAGAATCATTACCCCTTTCGTGGCGACAGTGCGGCAGATTGTTTCGCAATCGACGACATTGATCGTCTGGATGCTTCAGGGCAAGCGGAACTATTTAGTCTGTATAATCGGTTGCGCGAAGATGGTCATGCATTATTGCTGGTAAGCGGATCCACTGCGCCGGTGTATCTGGACATGCGGCAGGATCTGGTCACCCGCTTGGGCTGGGGGTTAGTGTATCAGGTGCACGAGTTAACGGAAGAAGAAAGAATACAGGCGATGCAGACACATGCTGCTGATTGCGGTTTTACTTTGTCGCAGGAGATTTGCGTGTATTTATTACACCATGGCCGGCGCGATTTACCGTCGTTGATGATGACACTGGATGCGCTGAATCGTTATTCTCTGGTTCATCAGCGTCCCATAACCATACCTTTGTTACGAGAATTATTACAGGTGGATTCATGAATTTAGCATTATTTGATCTGGATAACACATTAATCGCAGGCGATAGTGATTTTCAGTGGGCACAATTTTTGATAGAAAAAAAAGCGTTGGATCGTGAGTTGCACGAGGCCAAGAACATTGAGTTTTATGAGCAATATAAAGCGGGAACGCTGGATATACACGAATTTCTGGATTTTCAGTTAAAACCTCTGGCACGCCATTCACGTGCCCAATTGGAAGTTTGGCGCAGTGAATTCATGTGTAAGAAAATTATACCGCTGATTGCGCCGGGGACGCGGCAACTAATCGAACGGCATATGCTGGACAATGATTTGTGTATCATTATTACCGCCACTAATAGTTTTGTCACGACCCCGATTGCCCAAGCGCTTGGTATCAGTCATTTGATCGCGACTGAACCGGAAGAGAAAGATGGAGAATTTACAGGCCGGGTGTCTGGAACACCTTCATTCAGGGAAGGAAAAGTTGAGCGATTGGAGAAATGGCTGGATGCGCACAATCTGACCTGGTTATCGTTTCTCCGTAGCTGGTTTTATAGCGATTCACTCAATGATTTGCCCTTGCTCTGTAAAGTAACGCACCCGGTTGCCGTCGATCCGGACCCTACACTGAAGAGCCACGCAGAAAGCAATGGCTGGCCGATAATCAGTTTGCGCTAATCTTCCCGTCTTAACTGCGGAAACAAAATGACATCGCGGATACTCGGACTGTCAGTCAACAGCATGACCAGGCGATCGATGCCGATACCTTCGCCGGCTGTAGGTGGTAAGCCATATTCCAGTGCACGGATGTAGTCTGCGTCATAATGCATGGCCTCACTATCGCCAGCATCCTTGGCTTTGGCCTGCTCCAGGAAACGTGCCGCTTGATCTTCCGGATCGTTCAATTCAGAAAACCCATTGGCGATTTCACGTCCGGCAATATACAGCTCAAAACGGTCAGTGATATTGGAGTTGCTGTCGTTACGCCGCGCTAAAGGAGATACTTCCGCCGGATAATCAACGATGAACGTTGGTTCAAACAACAGGTGCTCGGTGGTTTCATCGAACAGCGATAGTTGCAGGCCACCAAGACCATCGCTGGGATTGTAGTGAATTTTCAACGCTTGCAATGTTTCGATCAGATAATTACGATCATTCAATTGCGCGGCAGTATAGTGCGAATGGAATTTCTGGATCGCCTGAGTAATGGTTAAGCGCATGAATGGTCTGGATAAATCGATTGCCCTGCCTTGATAGGTAATGTGCGTGGTGCCCAGTACTTTTTGCGCCGTATGCGCGAGCATTTGCTCGGTAAAGTCCATCAGGTAGGTATGATCCTGATAAGCTTCATAGAATTCCAGCATGGTAAACTCGGGATTATGTCGCGTGGAGATCCCTTCATTGCGAAAATTGCGATTGATTTCAAAAACTTTTTCCATGCCGCCGACAACCAGTCGTTTCAGGTACAGTTCGGGAGCGATGCGCAAGAATAACGCCATGTCCAGTGCATTATGATGCGTGGAAAAGGGCTTGGCCGATGCGCCCCCGGGAATCGGGTGCATCATTGGCGTTTCAACTTCCAGATAATTGCGTTCGACAAAGAACTCACGAATTGCCTGGATGACTCCGGAGCGGATAGTGAATACCCTGCGCGTTTCTTCGTTAGTAATCAAATCAAGGTAACGTTGACGATATTTTTGTTCCTGGTCGGCCAAGCCATGAAATTTCTCCGGCAAGGGGCGTAAGGATTTTGTTAGCAATTGTAAATCAGTGACGCGAATTGAGAGTTCGCCTGTTTTGGTTTTGAATAAAGTACCTTGTGCGCCCAGAATATCACCCAAGTCGTAATGCTTGAATGCTGCATGCGCAGTTTCTCCGGTATGATCATTCGAGATATACAACTGAATGCGCCCACTCATATCCTGTATGGTTGCAAAGCTGGCTTTACCCATTATGCGCTTTAGCACCATGCGTCCTGCTATTTTTACCACAGTTGATTGTTCTTCCAGTCTTTCTTTGGAAAATTCACTAAACTGTTTATATAACTCTGAAGCTAAATGATCGCGTCTGAATGTATTGGGAAAAGCATTGTTGATCTGACGTATTTCAGTTAGTTTGGCGCGGCGTTCAGCGATAATTTGATTTTCATCGGGGATGACCGGTGTATTTTCTTGGATCATATTAAGGTGTTGTATAGGAAATGTACTTTAAGACGGGTTACTGCTTGATAGCGTTGTTTGCTCAATTCAGTTTCTGGTTTTGTTATTTTATGTGACCGGGATGATGGGCTTATTTTTAGAGTATGCTTGGTTTTGTATTTCTGATGCATTGCTTTATGAGGAGCACCAAGATATGTGATTTATCACAGCGTTTTGTTGCGATAAAACCTAAATTGTCAGCATTTCCAGCGTATGTGATATTAACTGATAAATAAGGTGCTTTCTAGCTTTTTGTAATGCTCACGGAAGCTTCACAAGAAATTAACAGAATTTCGGCTACGAATTTATGAAATTTTCACAATAAATCAGTAAGAATAGGCTATCTGATTTTTCTCTTAATTTGTAGGCATAAATGTTTACTGAAGCGATACAAAATTTATTGCCTAACAATCGTATTAAAGTACTTCTGATTGATCCACATCCGATTGTTCTGTTTGGATTAAGTGTTATCCTCGAAGAGGAGGATACCTTGGAAATTGTGGATATGCTGCATTCAGTAGCTTGTATTCAGGATGTATCGAAGCTGAACAACCCCGACATCGTGCTGATTGACCCCCATAGTCCTAGCGTTGATGGACTTAATCAAGTCAAGCAAGTCCAGGCAGCGCTTGGAAGCGAGACCAAAATAGTGGTTTATACTACCGCGGTCGATCAGTCTGAAACCTGTGATCTGATCAGAATGGGAGTCAAAGGTATTTTACTCAAAGAAATGTCTGTTTCACTGATTCCGCAATGTTTAAAAAAAGTGCATGCAGGCGGCGAATGGCTGGATCGCCGTTCCGTGAGAATGGCGTTTGAACAAATCTTACAACGCGAATCGGCGCATCAGAAGGTTTCTGCACATTTATCCAGCCGTGAAATGTCTTTGGCTGCTTTAATTGCAAAAGGTTATAGCAGTAAATTGGCTGCGCGGGAATTACAGATTACCGAAGGTTCGGTGCGGGTTTATCTCAATCGTATTTATTCCAAGTTACATATTTCCAGTCGTTTGCAGTTGGCACTTCTATTCAAGGAAAAAGGATTGGATTAGTTGCCCACCCGTATCATGCGTTTTGCAATTAATTGTAAAGCGTCTCCTGAATTCTCAATAACCATTTCAGCTGGAAATAATGGGATCTTCTTATTTATCAGTTGAATGATTTGCAAGAACTGGCTCCCAGCGATCAACGCAATACATAAGATCAGTTACTCGGGCAAAGTTGGTTTTTCTGATCTGATTTCAGAGGTTTTGCCAGCGAATATAAAGTTGAAGCACAGGGACATAGCTTCAATTATTACGTTTAGCGCCCAAGTAAACGATATTCAAGCGACTTGAGAAGGCGCGCTGATATATCGAAAATTTAGCAAATGACGGTTGTCATTCTGAACAAACGTTTCTGGCATAAGTAAATCCTGCATATTGTTTTTTTCCAACAGGGAGTTGGAGAATATTCCAAGTTGTGCCTATTGTAATCGGTCATGTTAACAATTGTTAACAGCGCGAATTAACATCTTGTAGCTATTTATTCATCAAACAAATCCTTAATCTTTGTTATGTACGCATGATCATTTTACAAAAATGACATATGTGGGTGTTGTAAGCATCAGGGAAGGAAATGACATCCATCAAATGGTTTTTATTTGATGGATGTCAATATAAGTTTGATAGGGCCTATACATAATCAAGACACACTCAAAGTGTGAATTTAAAAAAT